>NZ_JBEBOY010000003.1:0-182239 GCF_040396155.1 Tissierella praeacuta | reverse complement strand
TAATATATTATTTTTTGTATTATCTACTTCCTCTAAAGGATTAAATAATTTATTTTCACGAATTTCAACGGAATCCCAACTATAACCATATATTACAGTGTTTAAGTTCTCGAATTCTTTTCTCTGAATTCCATCATTATGAAAGATAGTAACATTATCAGTCCATTCTATTCTATTATATAAGGAGCTTCTTCCATTAAAATCATGATTTCCAGCTGATATGATAACGTTTATATTTTCAATAGCCCTAAAGGTATCTCTCACTCTAGTAATATCACTTATGGTAAAATAAGTTTCTTCAAATAAATCACCAGCAATTAGCAGAAAATCTACTTCTTTATCTCTAGCATAATTCACTATTCTCTCAAAAGTAGACCATAATTCTCTTCTTCTCTCTATGGCTTTCTCTTGCTTAAAAGAAACATTTCTAAACTTTAGACCAAGGTGCAAATCTCCTGTATGGATAAATTTAATCAAAGTATTTCACCTCCAAATCATGGTATTAAAATTATATCATATAATTATAAGTAAATACTAATAAAAAGAAAAGCCAGCTTACAAGCTAGCTTAATATCTAAGATATCATTATTCCTAGTGGACCATTTTCATCTATGATATCCTGTATTTCATATATGGAAATAGGAAAATAGAGTATTCCATATACATAAGGTGCTATTTCATATTCTTGGAAAAATATGGTTAAGGATAAATCAGATATATAAAAATCCTGATTAGGTCTTATACCTTTAAACTCTCCCAAAGTTTGAATTTTCCTGTCTTCAATTTGTTCCTCAACTTCCTCAGATAAAACCTTTACATAGTCAGACCCTGGTTTAAAAAGGTCCTTTAATTCATATAACCTTCCAGTCTTTATATCAAAAGTTAATCCTTTAACTAATGTTAATCCATGGGCTCCCCCAGAAAATTCATAATTTATTAAAGTTAGAGAAAGTATTCCCTTGTCATTGTTTTTAAGTTCCCATGTGCCACTTATTTGCATTTCAGGATTTTCATAATATCCTTGCTGAACTATTTGATTATATATCGCTTCTAGTATTGAATTATTAATCATATCCTCTACATATATATCTTCTAGTCCATATACTTGAGGATAATATATTTCCAATCTATTCATCTCTAGTTTTAAAGTTTTAATTTCAATGGGGAATATATTTTCAGCCATAGCCTTCACTCCTTTGTATTTATTACTATAAAATATGCAATATAAAGGAGTTAGTGATAATTTTTATAATTCTAACAGCCATTTCTCAATTTCCTCAGTAAATCCTGAATTTTTTCTAATTTCTTTGGAAGCTTTAATATATGACCTTATTAAATTTTTATAATCACAGTTTTCTATCCAAGGCAATAGTGCTTCCTTACCATAGAAATCATATAATGAATTAGTTATATAATACCCTATAGCATAAATATCCAATATTTCCATTCTAAAGTAGTTTATATTACCTTGTTTTATTCCTAATAAGAGATAATCTAAGTCTCGAAGTTTCTTATCTATTATGCTTATTTTTTCTTTTGTAAGGGTCCCTGCTGGGTCATCTTCTTCCAAATTATTTCCATGCTGTATGAGACATGCAATTCCTTCCTCGAAAATCTTTCCTAACACTTCATAAATATATGGATTACTAAAATTATCAGTAAATAAACTTTTAAATTTATTACTTAGAGAAAAGGCTCTACAGTGAAATAATTCATGACTGATTATCTTAACGAATTCCTGTGGCTTATTTATGTATTTTATATAGTTAATAAATATATTTTTTCTATATACTGTAAATCCCCCATCTATTCCACCTACATAGATATAAATATTAGGTTGAATCTTTATATCCTTTGGTATAAATTTATACACCTTCTCCAATGCCTCTCTTATGATCTTATCCTCATTTTCTTCTATATATAATATTTCTTTTTTTAATATAGATATGTTTTCCCTCAATATATAAAAATCATATTTATCCTTATAATCTTTATCTCTTTTTAATTTTATTAATTCTTCTATTATTAGTGAGTTACTAATATTTCTATTAAAGCTTCTTTCATGTTCTATGAAACCTTTTATTCCTTTTGATTTTGTAAATAAAATTAATTTATTATAATCAATATAACTATCTTCTAATATTTCTTCAAGCAATTTAATTCCTTCGATATTAATCTTCACAAAAACCCTCTCCTAAAGCGTTATAATAAATATATATGGCTTTAAGAGAGGAGTATTCTTCATTTCTATTTAATTAATTTTGATAATACCTTAAACTCTGGAGTTCCCGATACTTTTAAAAGATCAAATACAACGGATTCAGTATTTGATATAACTGCACCTACATCTTTCATTAGTTCTAGTCCATTCTCAAAGTTTTCCTTAGTTCTTGAGCATACAGCATCCCTTGGGATAAATACTTCATAACCATTATCTATTAAATCCCTAGCAGTTTGGAAAACACATATATGTGCTTCCATACCTACTATGATTACTTTTTTTCTGCCAGTTGCCTCTAATGCTTCTTTAACACCATCTATATATGCAGTAAAACTATTTTTTTCAAATATTTTTGCATTATTATTATCAATTGTTTCTTTTATATCCGTTACTGTGGGACCTATTCCTTTAGGATATTGCTCTGTAATTATTATAGGAAGATCCATTTCTCTAGCTGCAGTGACTAATATATTTGTATTATTAATTATCTGGTCCTTATATTTCATTACTGAAGTTAATTTTTCTTGAATATCAATAACAAATAATATTGTATTCTCTTTATTTAATGTATATTTCCCCATTATGCCACTCCTTCATCTAATAATTAATAGGATAAATCTCTACTTGTCCCATAAGTTTTTTTATATCACTTACTTCAACTTTTATTATATTATGCTCTAAATTAGATATAAGTCCAAAGGCCTGCCCTAATCTTATGGTCATTTCAATATCATAATTTCTATTAATTCCTAAAGCAAATCCAGCAGACATTCCATTATAATCTCTGATCCTATTACCTAAATAAGGAATCTCTACTCTGTAGCCTTTTTCTTGACCTAATACTAAACTTCCTCTATTCTGCAGATCTATAACTACAAATTCTACACCTCTATCTAGGATATATCTTCCTGCCTTAATTATTTCATTTTCAAAATGTAAACTTACTTTCATGAAATCTTCTAACTCTCTCTGATTAAATAATACCATATATGGAACAGCATCTATTCCATGAGGTAGTTCATCTATTCCTACATCTAAAATAAATTTTTTACCTTTTTTATTAGCTAATGTTATTAAATCAAAGAAAATCTCCTTTGGTACACCTTGAGGCAAAGAAGAACTTAAACCACAAATAATATCGGTACGTTCCATTAGATTAGCATATAATTCATAAAAACTTACTACTTCTTCCCGAGTAATCCTTGGACCTTCCTCAGAAATAATAGTATTATTCTTTTCATCTTGCAATCTAATAACTGTTCTAGTTTCTTCTTTTATAGGTATAAACTCATGAGCCATTTTCATCTCCGATAATTTTCTATGAAAATATTCTCCATTTATGCCGCCAAGAAATCCAGTAATAAAAAACTTTTCATTGAAAGTATCTAATAGAACCGATGCAGTAAAAGCTTTTCCTCCAGGAATACATTCAAAAGCTTTAGGTTTATTATCCTTACCTAAATGCACATTATCTAAAATGTAATTTCTATCTAAAGTAGGGTTTAAATCTATATTTAAAATCATCTAATATCCTTGTCTCCCCTCTTTATAATGAATAGTTAATAGCAGAAGCTAATAGTTGAGAGTATCAGAGATTTTTATTATCTTTTTTAAAACTATTCACTATCTTTACAGTGACTTTTTATAAATACTTAGTACATCCTCATAATCTAATGCCTTGAAGTTTCCAACAGGTCCTTCTTTATATTCTATCAAAGCTCTTGCCATTATTTCAAGTTTCTTATCATCTATACCAACTTCTTTTAGGGTCATTGGAATATCCATGGATTTAAAGAACTGACTTGTTTTCTCAATAGCCTGCTTAGCTATATCCATATGATCAAGACTAGAATCTATATCCCATACATTTACTCCATATTCAACAAATTTCCAAAGATTACTCTCATCTAATACATGTTCCATCCAATGAGGTGTCAATATAGCTAATCCTACACCATGTGTAATATCATAATATGCTGACAATTCATGCTCTAATGGATGAACTGACCAACTAGAATTCTTGCCATATGCTAATAATCCATTAATAGCTAAGGATGAAGACCACATAAGATTTGCCCTTGCTTCATAATTCTCTGGTTCATCTATGGCAATTTTACCATATTTAATACAAGTTTTTAGTATGGACTCTGCCAATCTATCCTGTAGATATGCTCCCTTTTCATTACTAAAATATACTTCGAAAGTATGACTCATAATATCAGCCACACCTGATGCTGTTTGATATTTCGATACAGTGTAAGTATATGCTGGATCTAAAATTGAAAACTTAGGAAAAAACTCCGGATGTCCAAAACCATATTTTTGATTAGTTTCCATATTAGTTATTACAGCACCTGCATCCATTTCCGAACCAGTAGCTGATAATGTAAGTACACTACCTATAGGTAAAACTTTTTCAATTCTAGCTTTACCAATAACTAAATCCCATGGATTCCCTTCATAATAATAAGACGCAGCTATGGCTTTAGAGCAATCTATAGTACTTCCCCCACCTACTGCCAAA
This sequence comes from Tissierella praeacuta, assembly GCF_040396155.1. Lineage (GTDB taxonomy): Bacteria > Bacillota > Clostridia > Tissierellales > Tissierellaceae > Tissierella > Tissierella praeacuta_A. The sequence continues at coordinate 177,494 of NZ_JBEBOY010000003.1, read as the reverse complement.
ATAAAATCAATATTATTGTCCCTGCATATTCTTACACCTTCTGCTACTGATTCTACCCTTGGATTTGGCTCAATCCCTGAAAGCTCATAATACGGAATATTATTTTCTCTTAGAGCCTTAACTACATCATCATATACACCATTTTTTTTAATACTTCCTCCACCATAAGCTAAAAGTACTCGAGAACCATATTTCTTTATCTGCTTACCTAATACTTCTATTTTCCCTTTTCCGAAGAACACCTTTGTAGGAATATTATAATTGAAATTAAGCATGTGATCATCCCCTCCATAATCTTTTTCCTGTTATTTATACCCAAATAAAACTATTTTAATTTATAAAACAATTTTCCATCTCTCATTTCTTTACTAAGTTTACCAGTATAATATAAATGCTCCAGATGTGACATGGCTTCTCCAGTTGCAAACCATTTCTGTGGAATAGGAAAGTCATCCCAATCTTTAGCTCTTATACTCCAATGCATTCTTGCAGCCACATCTCTTACAGATAATTCTCCTTCCTCTAGGATATCAAGTACCTCCCCAAGTCTTTCCTTGTGATGAGCCATTAACTCATTAATTCGTCTAGTATGGTCCCTAATTATATTTCTATGAGCTGAAAATAAATACTCTATATCATAAGAGTATACCTTAGCTAAACTATTAAAATATGTAGCCAAAATATTCTCCTCAAATCCCCAAAAAGCAATATTTGGAGTAATCCTATCTAATATATGGTCACCGCAGAAAAACAACTTATGATTTCTTTCATATAATCCAATATGTCCAGGAGTATGACCTGGAATATCAATTACTTCAAAGAAATAATCTCCCACCTGTATACCCTTGCCTTCTTTCATGTATATGAACTCCACAGGTTCTTTTAAACAATATTTATATCCTGGATGCTCAGAAAAATTTACTCCATCTTTCTCTAAATCAAATAAAACTTTAAACTCTTCAAATCTTTCCCAGTATGACATTGATGTCATTTCATTGATTAATCTTCCATCTACTTCTCCTGCATAGATTTTTACTCCTGCATTCTTAAAAATAGATGCCATTCCTGAATGGTCTGCATGTAAATGGGTTATAAATAATTCTGTATCTTTTATATCTATATTAAGCTCTCTCAATCCCTGAAAAAGAGCATCAATACATTCTTCTCTGTTAAACCCAGTATCGATTATCAAAGACTTGTCTTCCCCTTTTATTACATAGGCATTTAATGCCTTTAAAGGATTGTTAGGTAATACTACTTCAATCATATATATATTTTCATATACCTTTGTAACCAAATTATCCACCTCACCTTAGTATATTAACTATATAATATTTTTTTATATAAGAGTTGTCAAATTAATTTAAAACAGGGACACTAATATGTCCCTAGGCTTTTATTTATAGTCTATCATTTACTATAAACAATATTTCCTAATAGCTTTTCATAACTTGCACAATTATCTTTCAAGGTTTTATGCTTTCCATCTCCAACAATTTCTCCATCAGAAAATACAATAATCCTAGGATCTATTTCTATTATATTTTCCAATCTATGGGTAATAAAGAAACTTGTTTTTTCTTTGCTTTTATCTATCATTAAATTAAAAATTTCTTTCTCAGATATTGGATCTAAAGAAGAAGTTGGCTCATCTAATATATATACATCTGCATCTCTTATAAATGCTCTTCCTAATGCTATTCTTTGCCATTGCCCTTTGGATAGCTCCTCTCCTCCGAACCATTTACCCATTTGAGTATCTATCTTTTCTGCAAATCTATTGATTTTATCTTTTAAATTTACTTCTTCTAAAGCCCTTAGTATTTTTTCATCATTGTTTATTTCATTAATATCTCCAAATCCGATATTTTCCCTTAATGTCATTTCATATTTATTGAAATCTTGAAATATTATTCCCATTCTTTTCCTTAGGCTATTGGAATTTATTTTCTTTAACTCTATTCCATTTATCAATATTTCTCCCCGATAATTATCATAAAATCCACATAGAAGTTTTATAAAAGTAGTCTTACCTGATCCATTCTCCCCTACTATACCTATAAGATCACCTTTCTCAATCTTAATATTTATATTGAAAAGAGTATTGTTATTGCAACCTTCATAAGCATAACTTACTTCTTTAAACTCAATTTCCTTGATTTCATCTATTTCTATTATCCTATCTTCATTTCCCAATATCTCTAAATCCAATAGTTTATAAAATTGTTCTACATATAAAATATCGTTGTAAATCTCAGACAAACTCTTTAAAAATTTACCTACATTTGATTGTATTGTGCTTAGACTATCTATATAAGCCACTGTATCTCCTACTAGGATTTTCCCTATTGTCGCCATCTCTACAACTCTAAATACTATAAATAAGCTGATTAATTCCTCCACTAAACTTAATCCTATGGAACAAAGTGTATTTATTCTAATGATATGTGAGTCTTGGTTTAGTATCTTTTTCTTTATCCTCGAAAATGTATCGATTAGATATGATCCTATATTATATACTTTTACTTCTTTACATGCTATATCATTAGTAAGTAGATAGTTTATATATGAAGTTTGACGAACTTCTTTCATCCTTTCCATCCGCATTTTATAGTTCCTATATCCTATTCTTGTATTTACTACAGTTGATATAATTGGTGTTATTAATACTAGTAGAAAAACATAAGAATCCCAGGAAAGGATTATTACTGAAATAGACACTATTGAAGCTATCTGTGTTATTATTGAGAGTATGTTTTTATATGCTATATAGCCTTTTATTTGCCCTTCCATCTCGGCTCTGCCCAGGATATTATAGACTTCTGAGTCTTCAAAATCCTGTAACCTTAACTCTTTACATTTCTTCAATACATCCATATTCATTTTATAATTTATCTTTAATTGATGATTTGAACTTACATAGCTATCTATAGATTGAATAAATTGTATGAGAATATTGGTTATCCCATAAATAATCAATATTCTTATAAAGTTACTGCCTTTATTTAGAGTAGTTTTAACTATTCCATTAATCAATAATCTAGTTGCCCAGATTGACATAGCGGATGTAAAACCTACTAGTATTGTAAATAATAGACTGACAATAAAGTATTTCGGAGAAATTTCATAAATATATTTCATTATTCTCTTTATAGAATTTCTCATTCTTCTGTATTCATTTTCTTTCATGCTATTTTCTCCTAATAATATTATTTCCCTTCATAGAGTACTATTTCAGCTTTTTCTATAATTATATCCTCTATTGGCTCCTTAGTTACAGGGTTTGTAGTTACTTTATTTATTGCCATCACTGTATCCATACCATAAAATACTTGTGCAAATATTGTATATCTTAAATCTAATCTTGGTACACCACCTAGTATTTCATAGGCTTTTATGACATCCTTTGGATATCCTTCTTCATCTAATTCTTTCATAGCTTCCACATATTCTTCATCTATTCCATCTTGCACTATAATATTAAAATTACTATGGTTTTTATTTGCTTCTTTTTTAGCTAGCCCAACTGAACCTGTTATATGTCTATAGTTTAAATCATATTCATCTTCAAAAAATTCTCCAAATATACTTTTCCCCTCTGGATATTCTGGATTATCTCCAATTTGTATTAGAAAATTATCTTCTATTCTTGTAAATTTAATTCCATCATAAAATCCTTTTTTGACTAAGGTCTTAAAATTCCCAACTGCTTTTGGTGCTATTTCTGGAAATAATCTCATCTTTATTTCACCCATATTGGTTGTGATAACAGCTATTTCTTCTCCCACTTTAGGTATTTGAACTTGCTCCAATTTCAAATTACCTATTTGTGTATAGCCATTTATTATCTTTCCAGCATCATTCTTGCAACCACCTAATACAATAATAATTACTAATATAATCAATATAAAATCTATCTTTCTCATCAACCAATCCCTCCATATACTTATTCCTTTGTCCCTAGAAAATCCTTTTGAATAAATTTATAATAACTCATTATAAACAACCCGATGGACATCAAGCTATTTAATAATATTCCAAATAAATAATTGGAACGTTTATTTACTTCTATTGCATTTCTAATGTATATATAAGAGTATGGATAAATTAGGTTTACTATAGACTGTTTTGTAAGAAAATTATCAAAGATAAATGCTAGAATTAATAACATAATGGAAGTTCCCATTGTTTTTTTACTGGAATCCGTAAATATGGATATACATATAATTAAAGTTATCGTAAAAATAACAATTGACAGTAACAGACCAAATCCCAGTAAAACGTATTTCCATAGAGGCATTATGGTATATTCTGTATTATTGTTATTAAATACTATTTGATTTATATTTTCATTTGCTATAAATGGATAATTCATATTTCCTACTTCATAGATACTGCTTATGGCTCCAAAGTTCAATATTGCTCCTAATACAATAAGTAACATTGATATAATTAAGATTGTAATTACCTTCCCTAGAAAGATATCTTTTCTTTCAAAGGGTTGAGTATAGGACAATTTATAGCTTCCTTCTTCTACTTCCGAAAGATATATGTCAATGGATAAAAGTGCTATAAGAAATACTAGTATTATTAGATTGTTTCCTTTTAAAAACATAACTAGTGAATTTGCTCCTGTCATTGTATAGGGATTTATAACTGGCTCTATTTCGTTATCTAATATGTATTGATTTAATGCCACTTCCTTTTGTATTTCTTCTATATTGGAATTTTTACCTAATAAGAAATCTTCTTTAATTACACCATCATTTAATCCCTTAATAATATTCTCATATCTTTCATTTTTATATATTAATATATCTCTATAGTACTCTGGCCTATTATTTACGTATTTTCCTTCAATCAATTTTAATTTACTTCTCTCTACCTTATAAAACTCCATTTGTTTCTCTATTTCTTCAATCTCTTCATCGGTTAATATATCACTTCTACTTACCAGTAATCTGGCGTTTCCCATAAAAAATCCATCTGCTTGAGCATAATTATTCAAATATTCTTGTTTGATTTCCTTCATATATATTTTGTATTCTTTTAAATTATAGAAATTGATACATAGTAGATAAGCGAAAAATAGGATTATAACAATAATGTTTTTCTTGCTTTTAAAAAACTTATATATTTCATTTTTAATTGTTTTTGTCATTTCCATCACCATATACTTCCTTATAGACGGACTCCACATCTATACTATCCTTATATATATCCAATATATTTATGTCTTTTTCTATAAGATATTTAAGGGTTCTTCCTAATTCTTCTTGGTTATCTAATTCCACTCGGATAGAATCATGAGAAATCTTTTCTACCTTTTCTATTTTTATCTCTTCTTTTATTATCTTATAAACTTCCTCATTATGATTTACCTGCAAAATATATCTATATTTTTGCTCCATTGACTTAGGTGTTTCTATGATTTTTCCTTTATTTATGCAAATGATCCTATTAGCTAATTTTTCTACTTCTCCTAATTGATGAGAAGAAAATAGTATGGATATATCCTCTTCTTTTATTAACATTTGTAATGTATTTCTTAAATGTATAATCCCTGTTGGATCTAATCCATTAGTAGGTTCATCTAATATAAGAAGTTTTGGCTTACTCATAATGGAAATTCCCAGACCTAGTCTTTGTTTCATTCCCATTGAATATCCTGATACATTTCTATCTAATGCATCTCCGATTTCTGTAAAATCATATATTTCTTTTACCCTTTCTTTTGATATATTTCTTAGCTTGGCTATTAAGTTTATATTTTCTTTTCCCGTCATATCTTGATATAGCCCTGGACTTTCTATTAATGCTGCTTGAGCATCCAATGCCTTTTCTCTGTCTTTAAATAAATCATATCCATTGATTGTTACTCTACCACTATCTGGATAAATTAGATTACATATGCATTTCATTGTGGTAGATTTTCCTGCTCCATTCGGACCAATAAAGCCTACGATTTCATTTGATCTTAAGTAAAGAGATACATCATCTAGTACTTTCTTTTTCCCATAGGTTTTATTTAAACCTTCCACAACAACTACATAGTTCTCATTCATAACTAATACCTCCTATTAGATTTCTTTTCTCTTGAAATAGATGGTCCCTGCTATCAACAAAACTATCGTAGATGCCAATAAAATAAGCGTACTGGTTAATGCTGTAACATTATAGGTTCCTATAACAATTCTTGATGCGTGTTTCATAGTAAAGGGGCTTAAATTTAAATGCTTACCATATTTAAAAGGGCTACTTATTAATATACCTATGGCAAATACTATTGATATTGCAACAAAACTTATTATCTCTTTATTAATAATTGCAGATATAAGCTGTGTTAGTGCTACAGTAAAGGCTATAAATAGAATAGTTGATAATATTACCATTAATAGATAGTTGAAAAAAGGAATAACTTCTATCTTATCGTGTGGATCAACAATATTAATATGATTCATATAATCATATTTTGGGGCGAAATAACTAAAGGTAGATTCATTAGGTAAAATGTAGGATAGTTTAAGGGTACAAATCCTTTTTTTAATCCTAACAATATACTTATAACCACTGACGGGAAAAATAGAATAAATATTATATGGATAACCCCACTTAACCATTTACTTATATAATATTTACATCTACTAATAGATTGAGTAAGAACTAGCTTTAAACTTCCTATATTCTTTTCTTTATTGATAATATTGTAAATAAAAAGTATTGGAATGATAATAATAAACTTTGGCAGGATATTAAAGAAATACTCATATAAATATGTAATATTGTTCACATCATCTGAATAAATAGGCTCCAAATTATTTAAATATAGCTGATAATAATATTTTGCAGATAGCAAAAACCAATTGCCTGCATCCGAATCTTCTCTAATGATAAATCCTATGTCCTCATAAGGTATCCCTCCGCTGACATCCATCCATATATTTATGACTTTTTTTTGAAAAATTTCGTTCATTATAGGGTCATTAGTTATTGAAGATGCTTTAGCAAATAAAAGATCATAGAAACTCATCAATCTAGTTATTTCTTTTATATTATTTTCTTCATTTGCTTTAAGTAAATCTTCTTGTACTTTATTAAGCATAGAATCTGAATAATATGCCTTTGGATATAATTTCATCTCACGATCACCATATACTTTACCCCATCCAAAAGTCCAATCAGTAAATCCTCTATTTCCTAAGGAATAAACATCATGCCCACTAAATCTACGATTAAACCTAGCATTTTTTGTTTCTATAATATTTAACATGGACATTATGCATAGTATCAATATAATAAACCAAGTCAATGGATGCTTTACTCTTTGTTTTAAATCCATTTTTATTAGTGTAAACATGAATATCTAACCCCCTTTAGATATTTTCTTATATATAAGATCTATATAAAACATTAGTATAATACCGAATATATCTTATCTATACTTTGAAAGTGGCCTTCAATAATTTTTTCTTCTAAAATCGACAAATTGTAGTTCTTCTTTATGTGAAAATATAGATATAATACTTGCTCTGCAGTTAAATAAAATGGATCGCAGAACAGGGATTTATCCGTGTTTTTTAATACCAAATTTATATCTTTTTTATAAATTCTAGCAATATCATCGCATAGTTTTATTTTTAATCCATCCAAGTCATTCCCCCCTTATGAGAACCTTTCAATTATATTATTTATCACTATATCTATACTTTCTTTTTTATTCAAATTAATTAGATTTAAATCACAGTTAGTTTTTTTGTCTAATATCATTTCATCAATTTCTTCTTCTAACATATACAAAGGCTTATCAATTATATCAGTTACTTCAGCAGTAATATCATATATTGCATTTGTCACATTACGCATATCAATGCTCTTTCCTATGATATTCTTAAAATGCTTGTCTATATCCTCTATGTATTCTTTAATAGTGATTGTAGGTAATACTGTTAATATTAAATAATCTGGCGGCAGAGTTTGGGCAATCATATAAGTGTAAATGCCAAAGGTATTATGGAAGCTATCACTATATTGAATCATTCCCTTTGGTATATCCATTAGTATAATATCTGGCTTTTCTGCATAATCAATAGCTTGTACAAATCTATTAACTTAGACTATCTGTCTTTCTATGGATTCATTCTCTTTCATAAATTCTTTTGGATAATTTATAGCACCAAATATTCTTCCGTCTATTTCCCTTGTTATCAAAGATGCGTTATACCCTAACTTTTCCATTCTCAATTTAATCTGTAATGCTATATCAAAACTATCTATAGTTTCTAATAATCCTCCAATATAGACTATTGGTGTTTTGGGTTTATATAATGGTAGATTTAGTTCATTATATCTCTTTATAGCAGTTCGAATCTCTTTTATCTTTTCTAACTCCCCTAATGAGTATTTTTTATATGATTCTAATAGCTTATTTATTTCTTCATCTTCTCCTAGATAAACAATCTCCATATTTTCTTTTTTGGATTGATTAATAATATCTGATATCTCATTTTTACATAGTTTATAACTAATATGAGAAGAGATAATTAGGGTATCGTAGTTTTTATAATCTATTTCTTTAGTAGACTTGACTATCTGCTTTATTTCATTTCGATTAACTGCATAAGCTATATCTTCACCTACAAGTCCTGTCCCTATAGGCGCTAAGATATCTATAGCTTCATTATTTAGTAATAATCCTTTAACTAATCCATAGCTTTCATCACTATAAGGATAGAATAAATATTTTTTCTATTGGTCATATCTCACACCTCAATTTATGGTTATTTCATTTATTATTTCTCTTCCTACTAATTCACTATGAAAATTATATCGTACATCCTTACATTTGCTTCTTATCCTATCTTCATCAATAAGTTTACATTCATGTTCTTTTACACACAAAGTACAATGCCTAAATGCAAAACATTCCTTGCAATTTTCAATGACAGACTGTGCAATGTTTAGTATTTTTTCTGCATTTTCTATATTAAATCCGCTATCTATACTACCAATACAATTAGAGTCTATATTTTCGCTGACTCTTTCACAAGGAAGTAATAATCCATCTACGCTTACCATTAGTCTATTATTACCTGGGATACATGGCCCTGATGGACAATTTATACTACCTAAAGTTACATGTCTAGCTAATTTCCCACATGCTTTTTTTATTGATGGAAAAAATACATTAGTATAAAATTTATTGTTCTCCATGTCTATTTCTCCGAAATAATGTAAATATGATAAAAATTTTGTATAATTAGAAGCACTCCTAAATTCTTCTGACTGTGTTATTAGATAGATATCCCCCATCTTTTAGATCTTTTAATTTTTCTTCTAATAAATCATTTACAATAAAATTATCTGGATTATGCAACATATTATGCAAATACTTATATAAATCCTGTTCAATTCTTACATTTTCATTTTTATTTACATCATAAAAATAAAAATTTTTAGGTGTGTCAAAAAGATGAATAAATGGTTGCATAGTTTATCCCCCTCTCAAATCTTAGTATTGGTATAAGTAAGGCTAAATTGTACTGTATTCAATTTATAAGCATCCCCTAATCACCTTTTCAATTAAAAATATTTCTATATTATACAACGAATGGAAAAATCATTTTGTAACAAAAATAGAGGTTGCCCTCGCGAGAAGTAAAATATTTTCATTAAATTATTCTATCACTTGAATACATAGCTTTAGTTTTTATAATTACTACCAAGATTAAATATTGACTTTTCATAATTTTATCACATATCAGAAAATTAATAAAGGAATTTGACCCCATACCTTCGGTCAAATATCGACATAAGTTCATTCTATTTTATAATAAAATCAATAAAATAATCTATTAACCGAAAAGTAAAAATTGGTTTTGTGATTTCCATAATTTTCATTAGCACAGCAAACTAAATTGCATATCATTAATTGTACTTAATAAAGATTATGAAATGACTCAATCTGAAAACTTATTAGATTTAAAACTGATTGCAGCAAAAAATGATGTTAAAGAAACTTTTCAGTTGTTATAATTATATTGATATTACTAGGTCTCGGACAAGAAAATAATAAAATAAATAATAGGGAAAATACATGTATTCCCCCTATTATTTATCATAAAATAATCAATATATTATAATTACATTTCTACAAACTTGACCATAAAACAAATTTTATCTTCATAGACCTCATAATCCATATATGCATTGTTCTTTTCAGCTAATTCTTTACAGATGAATAGTCCTAGCCCTGAACTTGTGTGGGTATATTCTTCATAATTATACTTAATAAATGGCTCTAAAAGATTTTCTCTAATTTCTTGTGGAATAGGTAAAATTTTATTCTCTATCGTAATACAAACACCATCTTCTGATTTACATTTAATAATTATATTTCCATCTTGACTATATTTAATCCCATTATCAATTAGATTTCGAATTATAGTTCTTATTTCTTCTTTTACAGCAAATATAACAGCATCATCACAATCAAAATAAATATCAACCTTTTGCTTATTAAAGGTCAATTCAAAATCATAGACTATCTTAGATAATAATTCTTTAACATTAAAATTTTCTGCCTTATATTCTTCTAATTGTCTACACCTGGCAACGGCTAACATATTTTGAACGAGTTTATACATTCTTTCAGATTCAGCTATAATTCTAGTATAAGCTCTTTCAATTACTTCACTGTCCAAGTTTCCTTTCTGCAATAATTGAGTATATCCTAAAATTGAAGTAATAGGCGTTTTCATTTCATGAGTTGCATAATTAAAAAAGTCTCTAGATTCTTTCTCTAACTCTTCTATCTTTTTCTTTTCTGATTGCAGATATCTCATCTGCTCTATTATTTGTTCTTCCATTTTATTGAAATGTTCAATTAATATACCTATCTCATCATTATTCTTATATTTTAATTTATTAAAAAATTTGCCTTCTCCTACAAAAGTCATAGCCATTGATAAGTCATTTAAAGGGTCTGTTATTTTTCTTAGCCATATATAATTGACGAAAATCATAAGGATAAATAAATTGAACTGTATCAATATAATCTTCATCATTAGATTAACATAATTATTATATTCATTTAAATAATCCTTTTGAAACACAAAGACACCTATATAGTCATTATCTATATAAACAGGATAAGAATAAGTAGCATAGAATTTTATTTTTGTATTGTGAATATATAATAATGATGATTTTTTATTACTATCTATAATTATATTATCCATACGTTCACTATCCAATAATTCGCCAGCAAATTGTCGAAAATTATTTTTAATATAATTCATAGATAAATATGTATTATATTGATTACTTACAGTGTTTAGGACAGACCATATTTCATTTTTATTAACTAAATTATTTTTTCCATTACTAATAGGATATTGTCTCTTAATTTCAGAAAAAACAATATCCCTTATCTTTTCCATATCGTTTATAATAAAATTTTGTAAATTTCTTTCGAATATTCCCCATATGATTAGATTAATTATAACAAGTACAATTATACTAATAGATACAATACCTACTGTAATTTTACCTTTAATAGTTCTTAACATTTCTTACCTCATAACATAGCCTGTCCCAAATACAGTTTCTATAATACTGTCCCCAGGCATTTTTAATTTAGCTCTAATTCTTCTAATATGTACATCTACTGTTCTAGCATCTCCATAGTAATCATACCCCCAAACTTTATCTAAAAGTTCTGGACGAGAAAACACTTGATTTCTATGTTTAAGTAGATAGAAAAACAATTTAGACTCTTGTCTCTTTAGTTGTATTTCTTTTCCACTTTTAAATACTCTTTCCCCAACTATATCTACATCTATATCTCCTTTTAATCTAATTACTTGTTCAATAAATGAGGATTTATCTTTTTCTAAGCTTCTAAATAATGCTTTTACTCTGACTATAACTTCTCTTATTTCAAATGGCTTTACAATATAGTCATCTGCTCCTAATTCTAATCCAACAATTCTATCAAAGATATTATCTCTAGCTGTGATCATAATCACCAAATAATTATTTGATATTTCCCTACATATTTCAAAACCATCTATATCTGGCAGCATAAGGTCTAATAAGACCAACTCTGGGTTAAAACTTTTTATTGCCTCTAATGCAGACTTGCCATTAAATACACTTTTAACCTCATATCCTTCATCTATTAATGCTATAGTTAAAATATCATTGATTGAATATTCATCTTCAACTACTAAAATTTTTTTACTCATTATATTCACCCTAATCCTTATAATGATTATAAACACGTTAAAATGAGTATAACTATATTTATTATACTCATTTTAATTGTATCTTAAATTTATCCCACCATCAATGTCTATACATATATTAAATCAATTCTCACTATATTTAATATAGTATTTTTTATAAATCATTTTTTCCGTCGTCACTACTCTGTCTTTTATCCTATTTATTTCCATAGCATCAAATATCTCTTCTCCATCTCCACTGATTACAATCCAATTATTTAAATACCTCTGCCCTGATTCTTCTTTAATCTCCTCCTCAAATATGGTATTCATTTCATTATTTCTTATTTGCTTAAAATATCTTTTTACAGACATTTCTATATTGCTATCTTCCTCTTTTTTAAGCTCTTCAATCAACAATATATCATTACCTATATACTCAGATGATATATTAACTTCATCAGGTACTTCAAATAATGGATTATATTGATTAGTCCTAAAATTTAATTTACCAATATATTTAGTCTCAAAATAGATTCCATTTATATTTACATCCATAAATAATATCATCTCGTCATCACTTTTCATTTCCGCTCTTATTTTATCTGCTTTTCCATATCTGTTTAAATCAATATATTCTTCTAAAGAATAATATCCATTTTTAAAAATGATCTTATATATCTTAAAATCTTTATTATCTACCCAAACTAATGATTGCAAGGCATTCACATAATAAATTTCACCATCTTTCTCCTCATTTTTCATTTTATATATTTTCTTATTTTCTATATCATATATATACTTTTTTTCTTTCCAATCACTCCAATATATGCTTTCATTCTTTTCATTTATATACTTTTCACTTTCATTATTAATTATTGTCTCTCTAATAACTAAGTAATTTTCATTCTCTGGAACCGATTTTATAAAGTAAAGCTTATAATCACTATCACCTTTTAACTTATTTACTACATCTGTTAATTCTGGCCAAGGCTTAGGAATGTCCTCACTTTTGTAGTCTACAGTAAATACTACATCTTCCACTAACTGAATGAATTTTGTATCCCGTGGATAAGCTTGTGAATTCACCTGAATATAATCATGATACATCTTAGAAGTCTTTATTAGATTATTATCCTTATCTATTTTATATAGATATTCCATTTGAGCCTCTTCTCTCCTATTACTCACATATTCCTTAATTCCACTTCCTTCCCAAACACACCCATATACTTCTCCTTGATAATAGAAAGATGGATAAAAATAGTATCCCTCATCTAATGGAAACTCTATTGATTTTGATGTTATACCTTCTATAGTCTTAGAGTTCACAGTCTTACTATTTTCATAATTCTTAGAACTACTATCTTCCTTATTGTTTATATTTACATCATCTTCAATTACAACTCTTTTTACATCATCTTCAATTACAACTCTTTTTACATTATCTTCTTTACAACCAACTAATCCTATAGTTAAGCCTAGAATTAAGGTTATTAAAATTATCTTTTTATTCATCTAAGCACCTCCATTTTAGTATAAAGTTATTACAAAGTAAGTTAAAGATGGCTAAGTTATCAACTCTCTTTATTTTTATAACTATGAACAATCACTGATACTCTTTCAAGAGAATACTCTTTATACCCTTAACTAATATTTAATATAGTATTTTTGATAAATTGCCTTATCCTTTGTCATTTCTATATCCAATATCATAGATTTTTCCTTTTCGATTATAAATCTAACAGAAAATATTTCTTTTCCATCTTCACTAATTAATAACTGATAATTTGGATATAACTCTACTGATTCACCTTCAAACTCTTCCTCAAATATGGTATTTATTTCATTATCTCTTATTTGCTTTAAATATCTTTTTATAGGTTTCTTAATATAACTATCCTCATCTACTTTAAATTCCTCAATTAACAATATATCATTGCCTATATAGTTAGAATGTATATTAATCTCATTAGGTGCTTCAAATAATAGGTTATATTGATTTGTCCTAAAATTAAATTTACCAATATAACTGGTCTTTCCAAGAAACATATCTATATCTGGACGATTTTCACTTATATCCATATCCATAAATAATAGCATTTCGTCATTGTTCTTCATTACCGTACTTATCTTATTTCCTTTACCATATATATTTAAATCAATATATTCTTCTAAATCATAATATCCTTCATTCAAAACTATCTTATATAATTTAAAATCATTATGATCCACCCAAATTAATGACTGTAAAACATCTGTATAATATATACTACCGCTTCTTTCCCCATTTTTCATAGTATAAAGCTTCTTATTTTCTCTATCATATATATATGGTCTTTTTTTCTTAAATTCTTCTTTTGTATTGATCCGTTCATTAATAATTAAATAATTTTCATTTTCCGAAAGATACTCTATAAAATATAATTTATCAGTACTATCTCCTTTTAATTTATTAACCATCTCCGTTAATTCTATTGATGGTTTAGGTTTATCCTCTTGTGTATAATCTACAACATATACTTTATCTTTCACAAAATTAATAAATTTTGTTCCAGTAGGATTATTTCCAATTAAAACAAATCCCCCATCTCCTTGAAAGTAATTATGATACTCCTTAGAGGTCTTTATTAAATTATTATGTTTATCTATTTTATATAAATATGTGATTTCAACTTCTCCCTCTGAGTCATAATTCATTCTTTTATCCTCTGAAACACTTCCATATATCTCTCCTTCATAGTAAAAAAACGGGCTAAAATAAGGCAACTCATAATTATACCTATCATCTAATATTTTTATTGGTTTAGATACTTTTACATTTTTTACTGTCTTATTATTTTGAAAGCTTATTAAATTACTTTTTTCCTTTTCTTTATCTTCCACGTTTACATCGTCTTCAATTATGACCCTTTTCACATTATCTTGTTTCTTCTCTTTACACCCAGTCAGCCCTATAGTTATGCCTAGAATTGTTATCATTAAGATTATCTTTTTATTCATCTCCCATCCCCCCTAGTTCATATCTTAGCACAAGGTTATTACAAACTAGGTTAAGGATGTTACCAAATTATTAACTTTTTGAATTTATATGTCTATAAGTTGTTACTTATCTTTTTTAATTTACATATAACTTAATAAACAGGCCTAAACTATTTTAAAAGCTTTTATGAATTCTTTTAGATTTATATGGAATACTAAATTTAACAAAACTTAGGAGGTAATATTAGTTATGAGAATTCCAAATCATATAGGTGTAATTCCAGATGGAAATAGACGTTGGGCTGTAAATCAGGGATTAACCAAAGAAAAAGGTTATAATAGCGGATTAAATCCTGGTTTAGAATTATTTAAGCTCTGTGAAAAGGTTGGGATAAAAGAAATCACTTATTATGGTTTTACAGTAGATAATACTAAAAGACCTAAGTTTCAAAGACTAGCATTTACAAAGGCATGTATTGATGCAGTAGATATGTTGTCCAAAGAAAATGCCGACCTCTTAGTATTGGGCAATACTGAATCAGATATGTTTCCAAAGGCTCTTTTGCCCTTTGCTATTAAAAGACAAAAGTTTGGAACTGGGGGAATTAAAGTTAATTTCCTAGTAAACTATGGCTGGCAATGGGATTTAAAACATTATTTCTCTAACAATGATGGAAAAGTCGATTTATTAGGAAATATTAAATCCAGGGATATATCTAGAGTGGATCTGATCATAAGATGGGGAGGTCGCAGAAGATTAAGTGGATTTTTACCTTTACAATCTGTATATTCAGATTTTTATATAATTGATGAATTCTGGCCAGATTTTCAACCAGAACATTTTTATAATGCATTAGAATGGTATAACAGTCAAGATATTACTCTCGGGGGTTAATTTTATTGCCAAATTCCTAATTAAGTGATAAAATTAATAGACTATAAAATTAGGGGGTAATACAATGAAAGATTATGGAGTTTTTGATATATTAGGTCCAGTTATGATTGGTCCTTCAAGCTCACATACTGCTGGTGCTGCCAGATTAGGTAAAATTGCCAAGGATATTGTAGGTACTGATTTTCATAAGGTAATTTTTTATTTACATGGTTCATTCGGTAAAACCTTTAAAGGTCATGGCACTGATAAAGCTTTAGTAGCAGGTATTCTTGGAATGGATCCCTCTGACGAAAAACTTAGAGATTCTTTTGAAATAGCAAAATCTAGGAATATAGAATTTGAATTTATAGAAGCCGACTTAGGCTATCAACATCCAAATACTGTAAAGATAGTTTTTAAGTTTGAAAATCAGGAGGATATTTATATTACAGGTTCATCCATTGGTGGAGGAAATATATTGATTACAGATATTAATGGAAACAAAGTAGAATTTAGTGGGGATTATCCAACTATGATTATTAAATATATAGATCAAAAAGGTGTTATATCTCGTATTAGTTCAATTTTATCAACTAATGGAATAAATATTGCAACTATGAAGGTAACAAGAGAAGAAGATATAGCAACTATGGTTGTAGAAACAGATTCAGATATTAAAGAAGAAATTATAAATGAAATCCATAAGTTAAACGAAATAATATATGTTAAAGGGATAAATCCAATCAAGAGGTGATTTTATGTTCAACAAAGCTGAAGAACTATTGAATTTGTGTAACGAAAATAATAAAAGAATATCTGAAATAGTAATTGAAAAAGAAATTAAAAATACTGATATCTCATATGATGAATTGATTCATAAAATGAAAGATAACTTATCTGTAATGAAACGTTCTGCTACATCTGCACTGAATAAGGAAGTAAAATCAGTTAGTGGATTAACAGGTGGAGATTCTAAAAAGGTTGAAGAATATAAGAATTCAGGAAATACATTAACTGGTAGTATAATAGTCTCTGCTATGGCTAAGGCTCTATCTACTTCAGAAGTAAACGCATCTATGGGAAGAATAGTTGCAGCTCCAACAGCTGGCGCTTCTGGCATTTTGCCATCAGCTGTATTATCTGCCCAAGAAAAGCTAAACCTAACAGACGACCAAGTTATCATGGGTCTTTTTACAGCTGCTGGCATTGGTGAGATTGTAGCCAAGAACGCAACTGTTTCTGGAGCAGAAGGTGGTTGTCAGGCAGAATGTGGTGTTGCCTCTGCTATGGCTGCTGCTGCTATTGTGGAAATGGCTGGTGGAAGTCCAGAGGCTTCTTTCAATGCTGCATCCTTTGCATTGGTTAATATAATGGGTCTTGTATGTGACCCCATAGGCGGTTTAGTAGAATATCCTTGTGCACTTCGTAATGCATCTGGTGTGGTAAATGCCCTTATTTCTGCTGACTTAGCATTGGCTGGAATTAAATCTTTAGTTCCTTTTGATGAAGTAGTTGAAGCTATGTATAAGGTAGGAAAATTGTTACCAGAATCATTGAGAGAAACTGCATTAGGTGGAGTTGCTACTACTCCAACAGGACAATGTTTAAAAAAGAAACTTAATATTAAATAAGATAAGAGCTTTGAAAATTCAAGGCTCTTATCTTATTGTAATGTATTTCCATTTATTTGTTTTCAACCTAATCAAAATAAGTCCCCATCTAATGGATTGATCTATAAGTACAGCTAACCAAGCTCCCATAAGCCCCATATCCATATTCAATACAAATATATAAGCTAGAGCTACTCTAATAACTAAAATCCCAATAAAAGTAGATACTAAAGTCCATACTGTATCCCCTGCACCTCGTAAACCTCCCGAAATAATCAATTGCGAACATTGAAAAGGCTGAATAAACGCCATTAGTTTTAGCACCTGTCCCGCTTCCCTGACTACTTCTTCATTATTAGTATAAAGGCTTGCTATAAACGTGCCAAAGAAGAAAAATAGAATTCCCATTGTAGCCGCTATTACAGCGCCTATTTTACCACATATCTTTATATAGGCTTCTGCCTTATCTGGTTCTTGCTCCCCTAAGCTTCGGCCTGTCAGTGTTGATGCTGATATACCAAATGCCTGACCAGGTGTAAAGGATAGATTAAGTATACTAATACAAATTTGATGAGTTGCATATGCAGTTGTACCTAACCTAGCCACTATCTTTGTAAATGCTAACAGTCCTGCTCTCATGGCAATTTGCTCTAAGGATGCTGGCAGTCCTATTTTAACTAAATTATATACAATATCATTATCTAATTTAAATCTATGCTTTAAATTTATATGAACTAAATTCTTCTCATTAAATATTATTCTCGTCAACATAATACTTGCTATTACATGGGATAAAGATGTAGATATACCTGCTCCTAATACCCCAAGCTTAGGAAAACCAAATAATCCATAAATTAAAATTGCATTTCCAACTACATTAAGTAAATTTACCTTTATATTGATTTTCATAGGTGTTTTAGTATCTCCAGCACCTCTTAAAGCTGCAAATATTGAGAAGTTAAAAGCTTGAAATATAAATCCTAAGGCAATTACCCTAAAATATCCTCTACCTATGGCAAGGGTATCGTGCCCAGCTCCTAAAAATCTCATGGTACTATCTGTCATACCTAATCCTATAAATAATATAGGGATTACCAAAAGTAATTGAGTTAATATCATAACATGTTTTACGACAGATTCTATTCTATCTTCGCGTTTTGCTCCAATATAACGGGCGACCATAGTTGTTCCCCCAGTATTTAAGGATTGCACTAAAGATAATCCTATAAATACCAATTGATTTGTAACACCTATAGCAGCTATTGATGCAGCAGTAGTAGCATTATCGCCAGATCTGCCTAGCATCATCATATCCACCATTCCAAAAAGGGTACCCATAAGTAATTCTATAAATACAGGTCCTGCTATTTTTACTATTTCATCTTTTAGATGTTTTTTGTCAAGATTAGACTCCATCCATAAATCACCTTTACTTTCTCTCCATTAATTCGATACCCTAAACATTATAACATAAACAATAAAAAAAATAAACTCTACAAAAGAGAGTTTACTTTTCTACTTATGCTATTATTTGCTCTTTGATGTTATATATTCATAAGAACTACTCTTTACATTACAGACATTTAGTTTATAATATATTCCCTTTATTATAATGATGACATGATAACTTATCAAATCTTTTTTCAATGTCTTTCTCAAAATTTAGATTATATTAAAATAAATTCATCTATCTTCTTTTGGTCTTATATTAAATCTAATAATAGCTCCCTTTGGATTATTATTTTCACCTTTAATATTTCCACCATGTTTTTCAACAATATTCTTAGATATATACATGCCTAAACCAGAATATCCCTTTTCAAAGGAACGAGATTTATCTCCCTTATAGAATTTATTAAATAGATTTTTTAAATCCTCATTACTAAATCCCTTTCCTGTATCTATAATAGAAAACTCTATGTCATCATCTTTACACAAAACAACTAATTTAACATATCCGCCTTTCTCTGTATATCTAATACTATTAGATATACAATTATCCAATACTTCTTCTATAGATTTAATATCAAATTTATCTATAAAATTACTTTTTCTTGAATCTATAATATCTATTATAAAATTAATCTCTCTTTTTTTACACAATATCTTATAATCTTTTTCTTTCAACTTTAAAAATTCTGCAATATTAATCTCCATATAATCCAAGGTAAAATTGGGATTTTCAATACTAGACACTTTATTCATATCCTGTATAAGAATCAAGGCCCTTTCACAATTTCTTTTGATTACTTTTATATAATCATTAAACTTATTCTCCTTGATTGTACCATCTATTAATGCTTCAGAATAAGTATTAATAATTGTAATAGGAGTCTTTAGATCATGAGCAATACTTGATATATTTTCCTTTCTCCTCTCTTCTAAATCCCATTGTCTTATAAGAGAATCTTTAAGATTTATCCTCATATCTTCAAAAGCACTGCAAAGTTTTGTGAATTCATTATTTTCACTATATTCAATAGTAAAATCTAGGTCCTGATTTTTTATTTTTTCTGATGCATTTAATAATATATTTACTGGCCTATTTAAATCCTTACTTAATTTTTTGGCATATACAAAAGTAAATATGATTATAAATACAAAAGGCCAGAATATCATTGAGTTATACAATAGGAACAAAAGATTACTATGAGTTTTTTGCGTACTTACTATTCTGTATCCTAATACAACGGCCCCTTTAATATCACTATTTCTATCTAAAATCGGAATTGTTCTAGTAAAAAATTTTCCATTAAAGGATTTAGCAGAGTTTATACTAATAATTACGTCTCTTTTACCTTCTATTATCTTTTTATCTAATGTTCCATATAATATATTCCCATCTATATCTAAGACTTGATAGGTTATTCCATTATGAGGTACTATTTTGTTCATTTCCCTTTCAAAACTTTTATCTAAAACAATCTCATGATTTTCATCTATTTTCCCTATTATATCTCCAATCTGTTTTTCATAGTGATTAGCTGGATATCTGACATAAGTAAATGTTACAATCCATATAAAAAGAGAAATTAGGGAACAAATTAAACTTAAAGCTAATATCTTTACAAAGGTTATTATGAATTGCTCTTTAAAGCTTTTATTTTTCATAATTTATTTCTCCCATTTATATCCTAGTCCCCAAACAGTTTCAATATATTTGTTTTCTTTATCAAGGGAACCTATCTTAAACCTAATATTTTTAATATGCTCTGTTACTGTAGAAGTATCTCCCAATCCATTATAGCCCCATATCTTATCATATATTTGATCCTTTGAAAACACTTGACCAGTGTTTAAAGCTAATAATTCTACTATTTCAAATTCTTTTTTAGTTAGATTTATATTTTCATTATTGACTCTTACATTTAACCCCTTTAGATCAATATCTAAGTTCTTGAAATTTAAAAATGTAGTGTCCTCTTTTTTTAGCTTTCTCTTTTCACGCCTTAAATGAGCTTTAACTCTGGAGACTAATTCCTTTAAACTAAAGGGTTTAGTTATATAGTCATCGCCGCCAATAGCAAATCCTTTTATCTTATCCTTTTCGCTATCCTTTGCAGATAGAAATAATATAGGACAACCTACATTATCTCTTATAAGATTGCAAACACTAAATCCATCTATATCAGGCATCATAATATCTAGAATAATTAAATCTGGTTTCTTTCTAGACATTTCAATTCCATCAAATCCATTGTAGGCAGTTAAAACATTATATCCATTTACCTCTAGGATATCAGTAATAATCCTAACTAAATCCTCTTCATCATCTATTATAAGGATAGTCTCCATAATATCTCCCCTAAATTAATATTTAAAATTATAAAGCAAAATAGATAATACATACAATATATAAACATGAGCTGGGTAGAATATATAAAATAATTTTTTCATAGATTTACCCCTTTCTCCATTATATAAAAACATGAAGATTACTGCAAAGACACTCATCCATTCATAATAATTTGTAAACATAAGTTTTAAACTAATAGGCCTAATATATGCCAATGGTATACCAATCATCCAAACTAATGTAAACATTATATAAGATGTAAATTGTAATTTCTTATTTTCATGAAATACATATAATATAAGTCCAGTTAAAATTACATATAATCCACCTTCAACCCAAAATGGAGAAGGAATAAAAGAGCATACTAGTAAATACACGCAATTAGCTGTATATATTCCCATAATTGGAATAATTATTACTTGGAAAATAATAACTAAAGCATAGCTTATTAAAAATGGAGATAATAATAGTCCAATACCTTTTAATATCTTTTTCTCTCTTATATAATCTATTCCCTTAAACATTATAATTAAAATTACAAAGGTAGAAAATATGCCATTTTCAGCATAGAATCCATCTCCTCTTTGAAGTGACTGAAATATCTGCATTAAACTCTTTATAACTGCCATAAATACAGACATAAAATATATCCTTGTAAAGTACTTTTTCCTATTTGAAGTGTGAATATATCCTTCTATCATAGTAAATAAAAACAAATCTCCTGATAATCTACCAATCCATGAAAATACAACAGGAACTTTGCCTGTAAATTTAAAAAAGTAATGAATATGGTCCAATAGCATAAATATAAGGGCCAAAAATTTAATTTGAAATCCTGTAAGTCCTCCTAAATCTTTTTTACTGTCTTCTATAATCATTTTACTTCCTCCTTATAAATAAAACTCCAACTGATATTATCCGAAGGCAATCATAAATCGTTGGATAATTTCTATATATAATTTAACATCTAAATATAAAGAATTTATAAGGTTTATGTAAAAAGTTTATCTGATGTAAGTATTCAATAATATATCTCTCATAATAGTTACTATATTTTAATTAATCTTGACATAAAAATATACTCCTCCTTGTCTTAGACAATTTTTATTGTTTTAACTTTCTACTACAAAGGGAACATATCAACTAGTTTATGCCTAATGATTGATACAATAAAAAAATAAACTCTATTAAATAGAGTTTATTTTTTTATTGTCATATTATTTGCTCTTTGATTTTATATATTCATCTATAGCTTTAGCTGCATCTTTACCAGCACCCATAGCTAAAATTACAGTAGCTGCTCCTGTTACAGCATCTCCTCCGGCAAATACACCTTCTCTTGATGTTTGTCCATTCTCATCAGCTACTATACATAGACGGTTATTTACTTCTAAGCCATCTGTAGTTGAAGAAATTAGTGGATTTGGTGATGTACCTAATGACATAATAACAGTATCTACTTCAAATTCGAATTCTGAACCTGCAATTTCTCTAGGTCTTCTTCTACCTGATGCATCTGGTTCTCCTAATTCCATTCTTACACATTTAAGAGATTTTACCCAGCCTTTTTCATCTCCAATTACTTCTATTGGATTTGTAAGAAGTTCAAATATAATTCCTTCTTCTTTAGCATGATGAACTTCTTCAGCTCTTGCTGGTAATTCAGCTTCTGTTCTTCTATATACTACATATACTTCTGCTCCAAGTCTCTTAGCAGTTCTAGCAGCATCCATAGCAACGTTTCCGCCACCAACTACAGCTACTTTTTTACCAACTTTAATTGGAGTCTCAAATTCTTCTTTAAATGCTTTCATTAGATTATTTCTAGTTAAAAACTCATTAGCTGAGAATACTCCATTAAGGTTTTCACCTGGAATATTCATAAATTTAGGAAGTCCAGCACCTGAACCTATAAATACTGCTTCAAAACCTTCTTCAAAGATTTCATCTATAGTAATAGTTCTACCAACTATAACATTAGTTTCAATTTTAACGCCTAATTTCTTTAAATTATTTATTTCATTTTTAACTACAGTATCTTTTGGAAGTCTAAATTCTGGAATACCATATACTAATACTCCTCCTGGTTCATGAAGAGCTTCAAAAATAGTTACATCATAACCTTCTTTAGCTAGCTGTCCTGCACAAGTAACACCTGCAGGGCCTGAACCTATAACAGCTACTCTATGTCCATTACTTGGTTTAGCTTTACCAACTTCAACATTATTTTCTCTAGCCCAGTCAGCTGCAAATCTCTCTAGTTTACCTATTGAAACTGCATCTCCCTTATTTCCTAAGACACATTTTTGTTCACATTGTGTTTCTTGTGGACAAACTCTACCGCAAACTGCTGGAAGAGCTGAATATTCTGCTAAAACTTGAGCAGCTTCTCCAAAGTTTCCTTCTGCTATATGTTTAATAAATCCTGGTATATCTATAGAAACTGGACAATTTCCTCTACATGCAGGCTTTTTACATTGTAAACATCTTTTTGCCTCCATTACAGCTTCTTCTTCTGTATATCCTAGACATACTTCTTCAAAATTGTGATTTCTTACTTGTGGATCTTGTTCAGCAATAGGAGTTCTCTTAAATCTATCCATTATTTTCGTCCCTCCTCTAATTTACATTTACATTTATAAGCTTCATCTTTTTCTGCTTCTTCAGTCTTATATTGACCTTGTCTTTTTAAAGCTTCATCAAAGTCAACAAGATGTCCGTCAAATTCTGGTCCATGAACACAAGCGAACTTAGTTTCATTACCTACTGTAACTCTACAAGCACCACACATACCTGTACCATCTACCATTATAGGATTAAGTGATACTATAGTAGGAATATCTAATTTTTTAGTTGTTAATGCAACAAATTTCATCATTATCATAGGTCCAATGGCAATACATACATCGTATTCTTTACCTTGATTATTCACTAATTCCTCTATGTAATTAGTAACTAGACCGTGAAATCCATATGAACCATCATCAGTTGCAACATATAAATTTCCAGCAACAGAGCGTAATTTATCCTCTAAGATAATTAAGTCTTTATTCTTTGCTCCCATGATAACATCAGCTTCTATGCCACGCTCATGTAACCATTTTACTTGAGGGTAAACAGGAGCTGTACCAACTCCACCAGCTACAAATAACATTTTCTTTTTCTTTAAATCTTCTATGTTTTCATTTACATATTCTGATGGAACTCCTAAAGGTCCAACAAAGTCCTTTACGGAATCACCTTTTTCTAATAAAGCAAGTTTCTTAGTGGAACTACCCATAGATTGAACAACTATTTGTACTGTTCCCTTTTCCTTATCATAGTCACAGATTGTTAGAGGTACTCTTTCACCTGTTTCATCAGCGATTACAATAACAAATTGTCCTGGATTAGCAGAACTCGCTACTCTTGGTGCCAAAATATCCATTGAGAAAATATTTGGAGCAAGAATTTCTTTTTCTACAATTTTATACAATTGTATTTCCCCCCTATAATATAATTATTTAGTTTTATTTTGTTACTTTATACTAGATTAATATAAATTCGTTTCAATAAAATATTAACATATTAAGATGCTTAATACAATCAAATACTTTAAAATTTAAATATAAGATTATATTGAAATAAATTATATATATGATTTTATCTTTGAAAACTATTATTTATAAATTATTTTCAAAAGTATTTAATATATTTTCAATAAATTCCTTAATTTTAAGTTCATTATATGCTTCTATTCCAGATTCAAGGGTTTTATATTCCCAGCTTTCTTCATCATAGCTTGTAATTGCCACCTTATAGTTTCTCTTAACTCCATTTATTTCTCTATAGAATCCGTTAAAGTTATTATTTTCTTTACTATACATAACCCTATATAATTCATCTTTTATTTCTACTTCCTCATTTTGAATATGATTATAATCTTCATATTGATATTCTAATATTATAGATTTTTCTAAATTCTCAACTTTTTCTTCTATACCAAACATTATTTTCATCTTTTTTCCATAGGTATTAAAGAATGTAAAATCTATATCGCTTATATTCTCTAATTTAGGCTCTATTGTATAAATCTTATCTAATTCAGGGTTGTCAACATAAGATATCAAACTATCTCTTACATCTATATTCCCTAATTCATATTGCCCTAAATTATATATTGATGAAAACTCTGGATAGATGGTATAAAGATCTTCAAAATTATCACCTTCATGTGATTTATAAAATGATATACAATCATTTCTTACTAATACTTCTTGATCTTCAATTTCCATATATTTATATTGATTAAATTCTAATTTTTCCTTATTTCTTGCTTCATTTCTTGCTTCATCTATCTTTTTCATAATCTCAGGTATATCATCTGATATTTCTGTGTTTTCTACATCATCTTTAGGAAGATCATAATTTTTATGTGAATTTTCTATTATGAATTTTACTATAGTATCAGATAGCTTCTCTATATACCCTATATGCACCTTATCAATATCATCTTCTAAACTATGGATTATTGAATTAAGCCCTTCTTGTGATAGCCCTATTGCATTTATATTATTATTTAAAAATATTATATGATCACTTCCACTTACAGTAAGTTTCTTATCTACTGATATGTCAAATTCATTATCTTTAAAGTCTTTAGATAGTTCCTCTACAAGCTCATTTTCTTCACTATATCCATCTATTAATAATCTACCACCATCTTTTATCCCTACACAGTCTATATTTATATTATATAAATTATTATATTTATCTGCTATCTCCTTAACAAATGGTATACTCCCTTGAAATCCAGAGTCTTCTCCATTAAATGCACATATAATTATATCCTGTTTGAAGTTTTCACTTTTAGAATGTTCCTTTAGTTTTTCTGCTATATCTAATAAAGCAGATACTCCTGTCCCATTATCTATGGCACCTCTCCATATGAGATCTTCCTTGCTACCTACATGATCAAAATGAGCTGTTATAACTATGGCATTTTCTCTATTTTCACCTGGTATAATTCCCACTACATTATGCTCCGAAAACTCTTCTTCAAGGGATTCTATTTCAAACTTTATATCTATTTCTTCCACTTCTTTTTCCTTAACTTTATTGTATATATTGTGGCTTATTTGAATCTTTGGAATTGACTTCCCCCCTGTGGCAAAGACGTTTCTTTTAAAAGACTTATGAGGAATTAGAAGTCCTCCAGCTTTATGCTCTTCATATACTAGGCCATCTTCATCCTCTAACAGCAAAAATTTATTTTCTATATCCTCATCGTTATTATCTAAAGCTATTTTTCCCTTGAAATTTATATTGGTTCTATCATTTTCTAGGAAATCCTTTCCATACTGGCAATTTAATATTTCTCCATCTGTAAATTTGATAATCATATTGTAGTTTTCTTTTTTAACTTTATTTCCTGAATGCAAATATTCAAAGGAATAATTATCTCCATAGGTTTCTAATCCCATTTCCTCAAATTTATCCTTTATATAATCTTGAGCAACTTTATTTCCCTGTGTTCCCGGTAATCTACCATCACATTCATCAGAAGTCAAAAATTCTAGCACTGATTTTATTGATGAATCTTTTGATGAATTAGAGGTATCAGTATAAGAACAAGAAGTAATTAAATAAACTAAAATAATTGAAATTAAAAATATAAATGTAAACCTTCTATTTTTATTAATCATATGTATCTCCTCTTTCCTTATATCTTGATTATCTTATAATAGCGAAATGGGGACTCTTTTGAGTCCCCATTTACTATCTTAGTATATGCTCATATCCTGAAACCCACACTTCGCTGTCTTATGTCAGTGAAGGAACAATAACTGCATCGATATCCAGTTTCATTTATTATAGTATAGTTTTTATGATTATATCTATATGCCTCTTGTATATCACAATCACATCTTGTAGTCCCAGCATTTTCTCTGTACTCTCTCTCAATATAGGTTAAATATCCATACTCACATCTTCCACATGTAATAGCTCTTAGAGCATTATTTGGCTTGTTTTCTTCTGCAAAAGCATTAATAAGTGAAAAAATTGATAGTATCATCATTAATGAAAGTGCTAATAATAATCGCCTTTTCCCATTATTCTTTAGCATTAATTTCACTTACCTTCATATTTAATATGTAGCTATGTATATATGGTATCACTATTGTTAAAAGCTTGTCAATATGTTTTAAGGAAATTTAATATTAAAAAACTGTCAAAATTCTATATATTTCGACAGTTTTTTACCAAGATTATTATTTAATAGAGTTCATTCTACTTCTAACCATAGATTCTATTAATTCTACCTTCTCTTTTGATCTAACCATATCCATATCTTTGGAATAAATATATAATTTTATCTTAGGTTCTGTCCCTGAAGGCCTTATGGCATACCAGGAGCCATCATCTAAATAATATTTTAAAACATTTGATTTAGGATTACTAGTATCATCTAATAAATAATCTATAGTTTTAGTAAGTTTTATACCATTAAAGTCTGTTATAGGCTCTTTTCTAAACTCTTCCATCATTCTGCCTATTCTTTGACTACCTTCTAATCCCTCTAATACTATAGAAATAAGTTTTTCCTTATAATATCCGTGTTCTTCATAGAGATCTTCCAATACATCTAATAGAGATTTTCCTTGTTTTTTATAAAATCCTGCCATTTCTGCTATAAACATAGAGGTGTTTACTGCATCCTTATCCCTTACCATAGTTCCATATACATATCCTATACTTTCTTCATATCCAAAAATAAAAGTATGCTCTCCTGTATTATCAAATTCATTAGCCTTACCACAAATATTTTTAAATCCAGTTAAAGTTTCTATAGTTTCCACATTATATTTTTTAGCTATGACTTTGCTTAAATCTCCAGTAACTATAGATTTAACTATAACACCATTTTTAGGAATACTATTTAATCTATATCTTTGGGATAATATATAGTTTACTAATAGTACTCCTGCTTGATTGCCGTTAATAAATTTAAATTCTCCATCCTCATCCCTTACCATCATGGCTACCCTGTCACAATCTGGATCAGTTGCTATAATTAATTCTGCATCTTCTTTTTTTCCCAATATTTTAGCATAATCAAATGCCTTTACATCTTCTGGATTTGGATATCCTACAGTTGTAAAATTAGGATCTGGATTTTCCTGCTCTGGCACTACAATTATATTAGTAAATCCTCTTTTCTCTAGTATTCTTCTCACCGGAATATTTCCAGTACCATTAAGAGGTGTATATATAATTCTTATATCCTTATCTATATCGTCATTGAGAGTTAGACTAAGCAAGTCCTTATCATAATCATCATCGATTTCCTTACCTATATATTCGATCAATCCCTTACTTTGGGCTTCATCTAAATCCATAAGCTTTATCTCTGAAAAGTTTTTTATGTTTTTTATTTCCATAAGGATTTCATCTGCAATATCATCTAATATTTGAGAACCTTCTTCCCAATATACCTTATATCCATTATAATCTTTTGGATTATGACTAGCTGTAATCACTATTCCTGATATAGTTTTCAGATTTCTTATAGTATAAGATAATACTGGTGTTGGCCTAATGTCTTTAAAAAGATAGACTTTAACTCCATTAGCAGCTAATACCCTAGCGGCCATTTCAGCAAATTTATCTGAATAATGCCTAACATCATAGGCAATAGCTACTCCCTTATTCATAGCTTCCTTACCTCTATTTACTATGGTTTTAGCTAATCCTTGGGTAGCTAGTGAAACAGTATATCTATTCATTCTATTAGTTCCAGCACCTATTTTTCCTCTTAATCCAGCTGTACCAAAAGATAAATCAGCATAAAATCTATCCTCAATTTCCTTATTATCAGTAATACTTTTTAGCTCCATTTTAGTATCTTCATCAAAATAATCATTTTCTAGCCAATAATTGTATTTTTCTCTATAATCCATAAAATCACCTCTATATTTAATTTAATTTTTATCAGTTGATTATATTTTATTGGTTATTAATTGATTTGTCTATACTTATAGATATTAAAGTTAATTACAAAAGCATTCCTCGAATATTATTTAATTCTTGGAATGCTTCTACTTATATTAAGAGGTTAGTATACTATCATCCTTAATTCTACAATTAAAATATATTGCAAATTTCATTTTTCACTTCACTTTATTAGTCTGTTAATAACATATATGGACTATCTTCTTTTGTATTTCTCCATTTTTTAAAAAAGTTTTCTAATATTCGATTTACTTCTACAATCGATAAGTTATCATTTGGCTGTGGTGGATTTTCTGATGAGACCATATTTTCTACTACAATCTTTATATCATCTCTCAATTGTTCTAAATATTCAATTTCATTTTCTGAAACAAATTTATCATTTAACACTCCATATATCTGCACACCATTGACCCCTATCTCTGTATCCAATAAAGTCTCAGCAATAAAATCAAATGATGTAATACCTGGATAATAAATAGGTTTTTCAAAATAAATACCATTTTGATGAATTATAGTATTTAGCTTAAATAACTCTATAGCTAAATTAGTTAATAATTTACTCTTTTCTTCATCTAGATTAATATCATTATTCAATATTATCTTATCTAAAATACTTAATGAAGAATAAAGATTAGAATAAACATTATTTATTACTATTTTTCTCGCCCTTTTTTGATTTCTAAAATTTTTTATATTAAGTCTCAAAGAAAATATTAGCACCAGTATTACAAATAAACAAAATAAATTTTTTTTATCTTTCATTAATACCCTCCTCCATTTATATTTTATAGGAATATTAACATATAATAGTATTTTTAGCAACTATTGTAATATATTAATAAACATTAAAGCAAAAAGACCACTATCGTATCAAGTTTAGTGGCCTTTCTATTATTGTATTTAAGTAAAATATAAATATGATATCAACAAAAAAACACTATAAGCTATGTCTAATTTTTGCTCTATATACCCATCTCCAATCATAAGTGTGATTATAAATTTGTCCTTCAAGTAAGAAATACTCACCCTTCATAGTTAAATATCCAGATCCAGAGTTTATTGAAATAGCTCGAACAACTTTATTATTATACTTTTCTTTTTGCCCGTTATAAGAATTTACATAAATAAATGCACTCTCATAATCTTGGGTTTCATGTGTATTTAAAGCATTCCATATATCATTAGGTGTTGATAAGTAGTGAACCATTGCACTCATTGCATCTAAGTATCTTGGTCGTCTCCCCATAGAGCCACTCGTAAGTCTTCTTATAAACACAGATTCATTTTTTAATTTTCCTAAGCCAAGCTCTACATTGGAATATTGCGGCGCCCAATTATAATTCATTACAGAAACTATGTCCGTATATTTATCATATGATAAAATCATTCCATTAACTATTTCCACTTGAATATTTCCATAAATTTTTGTTTCGTGTGCTACAAAATCCATAAAACCAATATGAATTAATAGTTCATCTGGACCATTTCTTGTAGTATACGCAGAAATCTCAAAACCATCACCCTGTAGATTTTCCCAACCGCTGTAATTAAAAATTTTTTTCTCAACATGATAATCACTTAACTTTACTTCACCATCTTTTTCTAAGTCTGAAAAAAAGGTATCCCAGTCACGAAATCTTGTTGAAGTTCTAATAGAAATCTGATCAGTATTCCCAGTCTTCTCTTTACCATCCTTAGTAGCAACATATGCTTTAACTTCAAGCTCATCTTCTCTAAGTGGAAGTTCTTTATATCCATTTAATGAAAC
Source organism: Tissierella praeacuta (assembly GCF_040396155.1). Taxonomy (GTDB): domain Bacteria; phylum Bacillota; class Clostridia; order Tissierellales; family Tissierellaceae; genus Tissierella; species Tissierella praeacuta_A. The sequence continues at coordinate 146,245 of NZ_JBEBOY010000003.1, read as the reverse complement.
TTCTTCTAGCTCATTATCCATGATTTTATTTTCTTTATGCATATCCAAAGGCCTGTCTAAAGATTCGATCTCAACATGAAGAATCATCCCTAGCTATCTCATTAAACAATTCTTCTATATTAGAAGACTCAATACCATTTACATTGTCAATAGCTATTGTTGCTTCCATAAAATTCTCTTTTGCGTACACATTGTTAAAAGGTAGTATAGTGAGCATAATAACTATCACTATTATTTTTTTTATTATTTTCATAATAAATCCTCCTTAAATTTTTTTGATTTGCAAAGGTAATATAAAAATTTCTCATTTAAATACATAATACTTTTTTGACTTCAATAAATTTTATAAATCATAATAAACCAAAGGGTAGATTCAGAATAATATTTTGGACTCTTGCTTTTCCCCCCCCTTTTTAACATATTTAAAATTAAATAATTGACTCTCTTATATGCAAGATAATGAAATTATGATAAAATACCATCCTCTTTTAGTTCTATAAGTTTAATTATTAAATATTTTTGATCTTAACATTTTAGATACTCTTATACATTAGATATATACATCTTGCATAGGATTGCCCCATTGGTTTTGGACAAATCTCACAAGTATTTCATTCATCATAATATTTTATTTGTCCTTGATTTATAGTACATTAATTTTTATCCTCATCAAGAATAGAATACAAATTTTTGCTACCACATATTCTTGAATTCAGTTGGATATTAATGTATTTGACTTTTAAAAGCAAAATCATATTAAAATTTTATTATAAGTTTTTAATACTTATATACTGCCTCTAAGTTTCAACATAGATTTTAAATTCACACCTTAACAGACATCAATTTGTTAATATTTTTATATAAAATCTCAAAACAGTGAAACATTAACTGAAATCAAAATATCTCTTCTTCTTATTACTTTAATCTCCAGAAAAGATATTTTAATTATTATTTTTAATACTAGCATTCCTAATTATCTAAATTATATGGTTTATTTAGAACATAATCAAGGAATTTAGCCCACTATTTTCCAGCATATTTCTACATATCATATTATATTCTGCCAAAATAAAAAGCCAATCAGTATTATATTTTCAAATCCTAATTAGCTTTTATCTTAATCTTATTATTTAATTATACTTAATCATTAAATTATTGAGTCTTTTCAAATCCAGTCTAAATCTAACTAATATTCCATTATAATAAAATAAATACAATATTTTATAAACACTGAAAACAAGTTATCTTATAAAATTCTCAAAAAAGTTAAAAATTTAAGCAGTAATATAATATATATTCTACATGAAATAGATAATGATTCAGAATATAAATATAATACTGATTTTGATGAACACTTTAAATTCTTCCAAAATAAGATAAAGAAAATAAATAGATTTAAAAGCAAAATTTTTATCATACCTTTAACCCAAATTTATATGTTAACATATAAGTATTTGACAATCTATATCACAAGTGATAAAAATATAATTTTTAGCTATTTAAGGAAAGTACTTTAAAAAAGAAGCTACTCTTTTTATATTTTTAATATGTAGAAATAACCTTAACACGAAAATAAACCTATTAAAGTAACAGCAAAATATTTATATTTTAATAAGAATAAGTACATTATTCTTATCCATTAAATCTTATAACATAAATCTCAAGTTATATTTCTATAAGTTTAAAATTCTATAATATCTATAATGGTAAAATAGACTTCTGATGTTATTTATATTCTATTGGCTATTGATTGATTTGTCTATACTTAAGAGATTAAAGTTAATTACAAAAGCATTCCTCGAACATTATTTAATTCTTGGAATGCTTCTACTTATATTAATATGGAGGTTTACAAGTAATATACTTTCTTCGCTTAAATTTACTTACATATATTAGGGCAAATATTAAGGATAGTACACATATACCTGTCGCTATTAATATATTCTTATTTTGTTGGACCATGCCACTCTGAGTCATATCTACTCTTTGTGGCATCCTATTTTTATTATCATCTGGCTTAGAATTATTATTTGATGGATTTATTCCTTTATTACCAGAAGGCATACCATTTCTCATATTTATCATCTCTTCTATTTGAGTATCATTTAATCCTAATTCTCTTAGCTTTCCTCTTTCTTCTTCAGTTAATTCATCCCCAGAGAAATTCCCAATAACTTCCATTACCTTCATCATATTCTCTCTATCTTCAATATTTCCAAACATATTTGGTCTTTCGCCTTGATTCATTGCCGGCATATTGCCTCCAAAGCCTCTACCCATAGTACCTAATGCTGATAAATCCATAGTAGTGGCAATATTTCCATAAGTAGTACTTGACTGCTGACCATTTAACTGAGCTATAATACTTTCAGCCCTGTCTTTTCCAAACTGAAGTAATATAGGTAAAGATTTTTCATATTGCTCATAAGTAAAAAATCCTGTAGGATCATTCTTAACATATTCCTTTATTAATTCATTAACTTTGCTAATAGAAGCTTTATATTTTCCAGACTTAATATATTTTACGACTAGTTCTTCAAGATACTCATGATAAATCTTTTTATATTCATCTTTTTCTAATAATTTAGATATTAGAGGACTATTTTCCATAGTGTCACTAACTGGATTATCTATGGGAAAATTTATAGCAGACGCTCCATCTTTGACTTCATGACCTGCAAAAGACAAATTAAAATCCCAAGGAAGTATTTGAAATTTACTATCCTTTTCATATAAATAGTAATTATGTTTCAAGCTTCCAGCATAACTATCTAAATTTACAAGAAAAGTATTTACTGCAAAATACCTTAATATTTCATCCACATCAAGATATTCTTCTAAATTAGTACCTGCGTTTAAACTCTTCATCATATTAACTACAGTATTATAATCTTTTTTACTAGTGGTCTTAAATATGGCATTATCAAAAATCCCTGAATAATTGGAAATATCATCTCCTGTATATACTAAATTTGTTCCGCTATTCCCTCTACCAAAACCACCAAAATTTTTCGGATTACCGTTCTCATTTTTCTCTATATCCATATCTCTAGGATTTTCCTCCATAGGGACTTTCACATTCTTCATATTTGGTTTTTCCATATCCATACCTCTGGCACCCATTTCCATTCCTTCTGGTTTATATAGGTTTCCATCTATAGTTCCAAAATATCTTTCAATAAAACTTTCTTCCATTACCTCCACTGCTAAATATAATCCCCATGGCTCACCATTTATCTTAATACTAGTATACGCAAATCCCGGTGTTGCAACTCCCATTTCATTAAATATTTCATAAGATAAATATTCTTTCATATTCGTAGCATCCGATATATTATTATTAAGAGCTAATTTATCCAAGCCATAATAACTTTGCCCTTTAATATATTTACCAAAATTGATTTTAAAGCTATATCTATCTGTAGTACTATCATTTGCCACCATGGTTAAACTTGAATTTCCTTTAGCTCTAATCCCTACATTAGAGAAAGTTTCTCCATTTATTATAATGTCACAGTTATAATATTCTTCTTTTAAAGCATTCTCCAATAGATCTTTCCACGAATTTTCATCAATTTTAATATCTATTTCCGATACTATATCCTTATTAAATATCTTACTCACATAATCCGGTTGACTAATCCTAGTACTGGTTACATCTTCATCTTTTTTTAATACTGCCGTTGAAGCTATTAATATAACTGCAACTAGAGTAATAGATATTAAAGATATAACTGTAACAAACCTTTCTTTTATCACTTAAACACCTCCTTCCTTAAGAAGCTTTTATTACCCCATATAGTCTCCATTATAGCTAACCATGACTACATTAGAAACTCCTTCAAGCTTAGATACTTCATTGATAAATTCAGTAGTAATTTCCCTTAATCTAATTTCAACAGTAAGTTCAATTCCACTATTTTTTGAGGCAGTCTTGGACTTTATCAAATATTTTTTTACTTTATTATTTATTACTGATAAAACATTTTGTTCACATTGATCATCTTCACAATTAACTACCATTATATATGGTACTTCATTGGATTTCTTATTTATAAATAATACCATTACAATACCTATGAATATGGACCCAAATATTGCCAAGGGAATAAGACCTGCGCCTAAAACTATTCCAGCAGAAATTGCCCAAAATAAAAAGGCTATCTCAATAGGCTCCTTTATAGCAGACCTAAATCGAACGATTGACAATGCACCAACCATACCTAAGGATAATACTACATTTGAAGTAACAGCTAAAATAATTAAAGTTGTAATAAGTGTTAAAGACATAAGAGCTACACCAAAACTTGAAGAATATAGTACACCCTTAAAAGTCTTCTTATAGACTGTCATTATAAAAAGTCCTAGAACAAAAGCTAGTCCAAGGGCAATAATCATATCAAATGCTGATATAGAGCCTACTTTATCTAAAAAACTAGATTTGAAAATATCACTAAAGTTTAACGTCTTTGTTGTATTCATTTTCTATCTCCTAACTTTTTTAATTTTATCCCCATTTTCTGCAAAGAGCATATTTTGAAACTGCTGTAATTCTTCTGTCTCCGATTTGTATAATATCCGCTATAACACTAGGCAGAAATTCATCATATTTTATCTCTAAAATTATTAATTGAGGATCTAAAGAATCCATAGTCGGCAGATTTTCATTAAATATCTCCTTTGAAAACAATCCAGAGCTTATTAATTTATCAAACGTCACCCGAACATTACCTACAGGATAAATATATGCCTCACGATTATAATCAACTATGGTCCTTGGCTTAAACAAATCACTTTTCATTCTGGTATAAAATTCTTTTAATAAGCTGCGGTTAGTAAATTTAATCCATTCAATATCTCCCTCTAAGATTTTTTCACATTCTTCCTTGGAGATTAGGCTACTAAACTTTTTTGTAAGTCCATTATCTTTTATTTTCTTCTCCAATTTAATAACAGAAGTATCATTATTATAAAATCTAATCCTATACTTCTCCCTATGATTAATACCAGATATCTTTTCAAATAAAGCTTTGTCATTTATATCATCAAAATATATACTTCTAATAAAATATCCATCATTTTCCTTAGAGTTCTTATCTAATTTCATTATCTTTTTAAGTCGAGATTTAAGTATATAATAATCTCCTAAATTGATGTAAATTTTATGCTCATGTCTATATTTGATATTGTCCATATTTCTCACCTCCAAGCTTTAGATTTATACTAAGGATATACTTCTTTTGTGAAATCTAGATGATAATTAATAGAAATACTAGTGAAAATTTAAAAATGCTGAGAAAATTCTCTCAGCATAATTAAATCTTAAAAAAAGTATAAAAATATAAGTATCCAATTTAGTCAATAAATCTATATAGTTTTTAGTTGAAACCAAAATGTAGTCCCTTGATTAACAGAGCTTTCTACTCCAAAATCTGACTCATGAGCTATTAATATATCTTTGACAATAGAAAGCCCTAATCCAGTTCCTATTACTGCTCGTTTATGGGTTTTACCTACCATATAATATCTATCCCATATATGATTTAGCTCTTCTTTAGGTATACCTTTTCCTGTATCTCTTATTTCATATTTAATAAAATCACCTGAGCTTTTTATATTGATAGATATTAGCTTATCTTCTCCAGTAAAATTTACAGCATTACTAACAAGATTATAGATTACTTGCTCTATTTTTTTCTCATCGCCTAATACCTTCATTTCATCATCGCAACTTAAGTGAAAAACAAATCCATCTTTTTCTTCAAGAATTAGAAATTTCTTTAAAATATTTTCCGTAGTCTCAACTATATTAAATTTTTCATAATTAATCTGACTAAGACCTGATTCAATCTTAGATAAATCCAAGATATCATTAACAAGTCTAGTAAGTCTATCAGTTTCATCTATAATTACATTTACATGGGATTGTCGTTTCTCAGGATTATTACCTGATATATCTTTTATCATTTCAGCATAGGATTTGATTAATGTAAGGGGAGTTCTTAAATCATGGGAAACATTTGCTATTAAATCCCTTCTCAATTCCTCAGTTTTAGATAGCTCCATGGTAGTATAATTAAGAGTAGCTACTAAATTATCTATTTCTGTATAATCACCTTTTTCAAATACAATATTATAGTTTCCTTTTGCCAAAACTGAAGCTGAATCAGTTACTTGAGTAATAGGTTTAGATATTTTTGATGCAATAATAAATGATAATCCTAATGCTAAGAGCAAAGATATTATAGTTACTATAATTAACTGGTTTTTCAAAACTGAAATAGTAGAATCCATTGGATCCAACAATCCATTAATATATAAATATAAATCTTCTCCATTATTATCATGTAATACAGCACCATAGACTATAGTTGGTCTTCTAAGTCTAGAATCTTCAATAGTATATAAAATTTTTCCTTGACTATCATTTATTAATTTATCTATAAATCCCTTTGTAGAATTTACAGGGTCAAATTTAGGTGGTCTATTCTCTCCAAATGTATTTAAAGGAAATATAGGAACACCATCCTCATTTAAAATCTGAATAATTATTCCTTTACTAAAGGAAACTTTATAGATAATATCTTCAAAATCTTCTTTTCCATATTCTAATACTAAATTATCTCCGATTTTCTTAATTTCATTGGTCTTCATAGATTTATAATAAGTGTTTAAAAATACAATTTGAAGAAGCCATAATATAGTCATGATTGTAGCTGCAAATAAAATAAAATATGTCCATATTTTAAACTTAAGACTTTTAGTATCTAGTTTACTTTTCAAATTTACCACCACTTCTATATTATTTTATATATTCAAATTTATATCCTAAACCTCTTAAGGTTACAATAAAATCTCTATATATTCCTATACTATTTCTAAGCATTTTTATATGGGTATCAACAGTCCTATCATCACCAAAGAAATCATAACCCCAAACTTCATTTAATAGCTTATCTCTAGTTAATGCTACATTTTTATTTTTAACTAAATAAAATAGTAAATCATATTCCTTTGGGGTCATTTCTACTTTTACCCCATCTACAATTACATTTCTGCCTACCATATCTATTTCAAGACCTTCAAATTTATATTTCTCATTGAAATCAAAATTATCTTGCATTTTTCTATGACGGTTAACGATTACATTTAACCTAGCCATAACTTCCTTAGGCGAAAAAGGTTTTACCACATAATCATCAATTCCTATTTCAAATCCAAATAACTTATCGTATTCCTCTCCTCTTGCTGAAAGCATTAACACTGGTATATCTTTTATTTTTTTAATTTCTTTATATGCAGAAAACCCATCTAATCTTGGCATCATTATATCCATTACTATGACATCAAAATCTTGTTCTTTACAGATACTTACGGCTTCCATTCCATCTTTAGCTTCTAATACTGTATGACCTTCGAATTCTCCATATTCCCTAATGACTTCTCGAATTTTTTCTTCATCATCTACAACTAGTATCCTAAACATATAATTCCTCCTATAAAGTTTTTGGGTACTAAATATCATTATATAAGTATATTATAAATACTTAATGTGTTGATTATGTGATAAAATACAAAAATTCAACTATAGATTATTTATAAATCAAGAATATATAAAAGACTAGCCAATAGGCTAGTCAATAGTATAACTATATTAACTTTTTAACTTCTTCTAATGCTTTATCATAATCTGGATGATTTGTTACTTCCTTTACATATTCTACATATCTTACTACATTATCTTTATCAAGAATTACTATACCTCTACTTAGAAGTCTAAGTTCCTCCATTACAAATCCATAATTCATTCCAAATGATAAATCCTTATGGTCAGATAAAGTTATTACTCTATCTATATTGTTGGCAGAACAAAATCTTTTCTGTGCAAAAGGTAAATCTACTGAAATAGTTAAGATAGTTACATCTTCAAATTCAGTAGCTGTTTCATTGAAGTTTATAGTCTGAAGTTCACATACACCAGTGTCTAAAGAAGGCACTACAGATATTATCTTTACTCCGTTGCCCGCATCTTTTAAAGTAAATGGTGTTAAATCGCTTTTTAATACAGTAAATTCTTGTGCTTTATCCCCTACCTTTATTTCTTTTCCTAATAATGTAACTGGGTTTCCTCCCATAGTTATTAGACCTTTTCTCTTTTCCATAATCTATTTCTCCTCCCGATATCATCTAATATACTTATCTTCCCAGTTCATTTACCCTAAAATATTTAAAATTAATCAATTTATTTAATTATATTTCTGCAGACTTAAAACCTTTTCCTTTTACTTCAACTACATCTGTTATTGTGAAGAATGCTTTTGGATCCACTACATTTACAATTTCCTTTAATTTTGCAATTTCTCTTGATGTAAGAGTACAATATATAATATCCTTATTTTCATGGGTATATCCGCCTTGCCCCTTTAAAAATGTAACTCCCCTATTCATTTGTTCTATAATAGCAATTGATAATTCTTTGGATTTTTCTGATACTATTATTACATTCTTTTGTATATTAAATCCAGTCTGTACTTTATCTAATATATGATATCCTATATACATGGCAATTAAAGTATACATTGCTGATTTATATCCAAATAATAAGGATGATAATGTTATTATAATAGTATTAACCATCATCAAACCTGTTCCAATATTTACATTAAATTTTCTTTTAAGAATAGCCGCTACAACATCGAAGCCTCCTTGGCAAGTTCCATTTCTAAACATAACTCCCATACCAAGACCATTTAATAGCGCCCCAAAAATTGATGCTAAAAACACATCTTCCAATATAAAATATCTCGCAAAATCCTTAGTTATAGTAAGCCAAGACGAAAAAATAATCATAGATATAAATGCATAAGTAATAAATTTTTTATCTAACATTCTAACACCTACTACAAATAGAGGAAGGTTTATTAAAAATACTGTTAAACCAGTTGGTATTTCCTTCAAGTATTGTATCATTATAGCAATTCCTCCAACGCCTCCACTTAATAATCCATTGGGAACAAAAAATAAGTTAAATGCTAAAGAACATAATAAATTACCAATTACTATAGATAATATTTTAATAACTATCTCTTTAATTCCACCTGATATTGATTTCTTTGTTTCATTAGTATTCATTTATTAACTCCTTTTATAATAATTTTAATGATAAATCTATACCCAAAATAATACTTTTTTATTATATCAAATATAAATTATATTAGTAGTACTAAAATAAAAAAATCCGCTTATTTGGATAAGTAGATTTTTTATTTTATCTTTTAATTTATGCTCCTAATATAATCTGTAGCCTCTTTAGATATTTCTAAAATTGTCTTTATCCATTTGTCTTTATTTTCTTTTGTAAACCTGGACTTTGGACCTGATATAGAAATACATGCAATAATTTCATCATTTATTCCGAATATTGGAGCTCCTATACAACTAACTCCTAATTCCCTTTCTTCATCATCTAAACCATATCCTTGTTTCCTTATTATATCCATTTCTTCTATTAATTTGGCTTTATCAGTAATGGTTTTATTTGTATATTCTATTAGTTCCATATTATTTATTATATGCTCTTGTTTAGCCTTTGACTGATATGTTAATAGAACCTTCCCTGCACCAGTACAATGTAATGGTGCTGAAGCACCTATTTTAGTAAACATCTTTAATAATCTATTACTTTCTTCTTGAGCTATATATACGATTTGATTATTATCCAAAATCGTCAGGTTAGAAGTTTCTCCTGTTGATTCTTTTAACTTTTTTAAATATGGTCTAAGTAATAAAGAAATATCATTTTGTCCATAGGCTAACATCCCAATTTGCCATAATTTAAGGCTTAGTTTAAACTTTTTAGTTACTTCATTTTGTTCAATAATATTACATTCCTTTAGAGTATTTAATAGATGATATGTTGCACTGACTCCATAGTTTAATGCTTCACTTATCTCCGTAACACCTAGCTCCTTATTGGATAATGCAATATGTTCTATAACATCAAAAGCCTTAACAACTGACTTTATTATTTTCTTTTGCTTCTCATCTGTTTCATTAGCCATACTATCCTCCTACTATTTTAATAATTATATTTAGTATTTATTTACCATTGGTAAATTATTATATCATTTTAAAGAATTATTTACTACTTAAAATACATAAACATTAAAAAAGATACTTTTCTTAGTACTAAACATCACTAAAAAAAGTATCTTGATTTAATCTATTTTTATTTTATTTTTGATAGTCCTTCAAGAAATGTTTCTACATCTTCTTTATATACATATCCCATAGTGCCTACTCTGAACATATCTTCTGCAATAGGTTCTAAGCCCCCATTTACAATTATATTTTGTTCTCTTAAAGCTTGAACTATTGCTTTAGCCTTACCCGGTGCATATACTGCAGTTAATGTTTTAGAGGCATATCTTTCATCCTTTGGAAATATAGTATATCCTAATTCTTTAACCCCTTCTATTATTCTCTTAGTATTTTCAATATGTCTTTTATAAACATTATCTAATCCCTCTTCAAATATTATCTTCAAAGCCTCATCTACTGCAAATACATTATATACAGCTGGAGTATTTGGTGTCTGGTTTTTTTCCTGGAATTTTTTTGCCTTTTTTAAGTCAAAGTAGAATTTCGGAATATTAGAGTTCTCTACTGCTTTCCAAGCCTTATTACTTAAAGATATAAATGATAGCCCTGCTGGTACCATAAGTGCTTTTTGTGAACTAGACAATACTACATCTATATTCCATTCGTCCATTTTCATTTCTAAGCCGCCTGCACCACTTACAGAATCCGTTATTAATAGTATCTCACTGTCTTTTAAAGCATTTCCAAAAACTTTTAAATCATTAGATACTCCTGTTGCACTTTCATTGTGGATTACAAATACTCCTTTTGTATTTGGAGTTAGATGCTCCATTACTCTACTTACATCTGCCGCTTCTCCTAAATCAAACTCTACCCTAATAACTTTCAAATTATATGCTTCTGCCATATCTGCAAATTGCTTACTGAAAGTTCCCAAAACTGGCACTACTACTTCATCACCAAAGGAAAAACAGTTCTGTATAGCTGCTTCCATAGCTCCTGTTCCAGATGATGTTAATATATAAACTTCATTCTCTGTTTTAAAAAGTTTTTTCAATCCTAATCTTACTCTTTCATGTATTTCACAATACTCTTTTGACCTATGAGATATGGATTTTCTATTCATTGCATTTAAAACTCTATCTGGAACTGCCGTTGGACCTACCATCATTGATACCTCTTTTTTCATTTCAATTCCCCCTTATTTTTACTATTGTTAAAATATATTTACTAATATTAAATATATTCTATTCCTTTTCACTATTAATGTCAATATATAAACATAAAAAAGACCTTCTTATTTCACTAAGAAGATCTTTCTTATATTTATTCCTCATTCCACCAACTTAATTTCCCTAATTGGGGAATATTTTTAGATTTAAATATTGGATTTTTTCCTTCCTTCAATTGTCCACCATAATCATCTAATGCTAAAAATACAATAGGGGATAGTTTAACTATTACCAATAGGTTGATAATTGCCAATATACCCATGAACACATCTGCAGTATCCCATACTAATGAAAAACTGCTTATTGAACCAATAAATACCATAACTAAAGCTAATATTCTATAGCCTGTTAAAAATATTGGGTTTAGTTCTAAAAATTCAATATTGGTTTCTCCATAATAATAATTTCCAATTATTGAACTATAAGCAAATAAAAACACACAAACTGCAATAAATGTACTGCCCCAAGAACCTACTTGAGAAGCTACAGCGGCTTGGGTAATTTGTACTCCTTTAAGATTTGACGTAGTTTCCAGAACTCCTGATAATAATATTATAAATGCAGTCGCACTACATACTAAAATCGTATCTACAAAAACTCCTAAGCTTTGTATAAATCCTTGTTTTATTGGATGTGATGTATCTGCTGTTGCAGCTGCATTTGGAACACTACCCATTCCTGCTTCGTTTGAAAATAATCCTCTTCTAACACCATTCATTATTGTAGCACCTAAAGTACCTCCTACTATTTGTGTAATCCCAAAGGCATTTTCAAATATCATCTTAAACATATATGGAATTAAATTTATATTTTTTACCATAATAAATACAGCAACACCTATATAAAGAGTAGCCATAATAGGCACTATAGTGGCTGATACGGAAGCTATTCTCCTAACCCCACCAAATATTATATATCCAGTAATAATCACCAATATAATTCCAGTAACTGTTTCCCTAATACCAAAAGCTTCGCTAAATGCTCCTGCTATAGTATTGGATTGTACAGTATTAAATACAAATCCAAATGTTATTGTAATTAGTACTGAAAATAATACTCCCAGCCACTTATTGTTGAGACCTTGTTTTATATAATACGCCGGTCCACCTCTAAAAGTATCCCCATCTTTTACTTTATATATTTGACCTAATGTACTTTCAACTAAACTTGAACCTGCACCAATTAAAGCAATGAGCCACATCCAGAACACAGCACCGGGTCCACCTGTTGCTATGGCAATAGCAACTCCAGCAATATTTCCAGTTCCTATTCTAGAAGCTGCAGATATACAAAAAGCTTGAAATGAAGAAATTCCTCTTTTTCCATCTCTTTTTTCCGTTTCCTCAGTTAGTAGTTTTATACTATGACCTAACAGTCTAAATTGAACAAATTTACTTCTAAAAGTAAAATATAGTCCAAGCCCAATTAATAGAACTACTAAAATATAAGAATAAAGCCAATTGTTCAAAACAGAAATAATTTTTTCAATATAATGTAACATACTCTCCCCCCTAAAAATGATATTTTAATTTTGTAATATTGCATCAACGACATAAAGTTATATCAAACATTTTTTAATTATACTATGTTCTACTAATTATTACAATGTTTTTATTTCATTTTTTGCAAGTTTTTTTATATATTGTTTCTTTTATTTAATTATATTGAATATTCACTCTTATTGTGCAGTATTTATTCCAAAAACAAAAAGAGAGACCCCCTCTCTTTTTCTCTTTGTAATTATTAAATATAACTTTATAGCATTAATGGTATCATTTTTACCTTTCGATAATTTATTTAATTTAAGATGTTTAATCTTCTATATCTCCATATTCTACATTTATTTCATCTTCCATATCTATTATATTTTCATCACTAGTTTTATCCATATTATCAGAATCTTTTTCATTTCTCCATTTTTCATATGCCTTTAATTCTTCAGACGTTCTTTTGATTACGTATGCAATTACAGCCAAATCGTCGATAAATCCTCCAACTAAAAAATCTGGTATTATATCCAATGGATTTACTAAATATAACAAGGATATTATTATCATTATTATAGTACCTTGAGATATCTCTTTATAATCTCCCTTCATCCAATCTCTTATTAAATCTATAAATAACTTTATATCATCCCAAATTTCCATTAGGGTTTTATTTTTTTCAATCTTTTCTTTAGTTGCATTAAGCAGATTTTTTAATCTATCCTTATCGAAATAGATTGTATTAGCCTTCGCCTCTAAACTCCTTAAAATTTCCTCAACATCTATCCTCATTTCTAAGCCTCCATTTTAAATTGTCTTAATATCTTATCCATTATCATATCTTAATTATACTATAATCGAAGGCTTTTTATATTAGGTTTTATTTGGCATTTCTTTAATTAACTGGATACTATATAATAATCATAGTAAACAAATAAGTATCATTTTTGGTGCCTGGCACCAAAAATGATACTTATTTGCAAACTTTTTATTATACTAGCAATGGCTGAATTTGCTTACCCTGTAATGCTTCTATTATAGTTGGTACTATCATATCATAGTGAGCAATTAATGAGTTTGCCTTTTTAAAAGGATCATCCTGCCCAAATGGAACAAAATATACATTCTTTTTATCTAATAATATACCTAAATTCTTTGCACTTCCACTTAATCCATCATTTGTGGAGATTGCAACTACAACAGGCTTGTTGTTTCTTAAATGAGCCTTCCATGCCATAGATACTGGTGTATCAGTAATTGCATTTGCTAATTTTGAAAGTGTGTTTCCCGTACATGGTGCTACAACAAGTATGTCGAGATATCCCTTCGGCCCTATTGGCTCTGCATCCTGTATTGTAGCTATGATTTCCTTACCTGTTGCTTTTTTTATCTTTTCTTTCCATTCTTCAGATAAGCCAAATCTAGTATCAAACTCATTAGCATTATAGGACATAATTGGATATACATCTGCTCCTTCAGCAGCTAATCTTTCTATTTCAACTAAAATGGTTTCAAATGTACAAAATGAACCTGTAATAGCTATACCAACTTTTACTCCATCTAATAACATACAGTCCCCCCCAATTCTTCAATAATATTATAAATAGTATCTTTCATAATTTTTGCTGCAGTCATAGGTGCTGCTTTTCCTGGCAAGCCTAATGCCCAAATTGTATTTATACCTAATTCCTTAGCTGTTTCAAAATCAACACCACCAGGTATAGATGCAAGATCAACTACTAAACATTCCCTTTTTAGTTTTAATAGCATTTCTTCATCTAAAATCATAGATGGTATAGTATTAAATATTAAATCCATCTCTTGAAGATAAAATTCTATTTCTCTTAAATGTATTGGATTATATCCATAACTCTGAATCCCTGCTAAATCAGAATAACTCCTTGCCTCTATATATACATTAGCTCCTATTCCTTGAAGCATTTTAGCTAAAATTTTTCCTATCCTTCCAAAGCCTAAAATCATAATATTGGCTCCATGAATGGTAGTTTCTGTTTCCTCCATAGCAACTTGAATCGCACCTTCCGCTGTAGGAATAGCATTTAATACTGCCATTTCCTCTCTCTTGAGTAAATCAATAGTATCAATATTGTAATTCTTTGCCATATCAGATATCTCCTTTGATATCTTGCCTCCTATAAATATCTGATCTTTATTCATATTGCTGAATATTTCTTCCATTTTTATTTCCTTAGAATATAAAGGTGTATTTAATAAAATATTGTCATTGGAACATGGTAATGGTCCTATAACTATATCTGATTTTTCAATGGCTGAATCTAAATTTTCACTTATCTCAAATAAGTTATTTTCCAATTTATCAAAACCAAACAGTTTAATATTATGGCTGTCCTTTTGAAGTAAATTGGCTAGTTTAATACTTCTATCATCTCCACCTAATACTGATATCCTCATATTTTCCCTCCCTATACTTAAAAAGACATTAAGTAATACATATTATGTATTTGAAAACTTAACGTGCTTGTATATAGAGATAAAAGAACAATAAATAAAGAGCGTCTGTGACTAAAAATCACAGACGCTCTTTATTTATTGTTGCTGATTATATTGAGGTTCCTCACTTTTAATAGTGTTTACTCTATTTTGTAACATTTGAGCCATATTCTCAGCACTTGAAGATAATGTACTAAACATTTGCTTTGCTTCTTGATTATCTGTATCTAAAGAAAAACTTTTCAAATCTGCAGCTAATCCTTTAGCACTTGCCAAAGCTGTTTCTAGTTTTGTCATTACTGTCATAAAATTATCTCTCCTTTAAATCATTTTTCTAAATTAGTATTTGCAGTTAATATTAAAATATTAGAAACTATCATTAACTTTTATTTCCTTTTATAAATATTATCTAGGAGAGTTTAATTTTACTTATATAAATATTTACATCTTATTATCATTATCTAACAAACTTTTAGCTGGCAACAATGCTTTTTTGCTAAAATGTTGTTCTTTTAAGATCTTAATAAATTGATTATTTGCAAGAGGATTTTTCTCATTTTCTAATAATGATTTATATCTAAAAAATATACTTCCTTTTACTTCATCGTATAAGCTGTTAAATTTAAGTTGATTTGATATTTCTTCAGGATTTTTCCAGCTCACATTCTTATTGTTTATATCTGCCTTTCTATAATTAGCATGTCCAATATACAAATTAACATTAGTACCTTGTACTACATCTGCCCACCAATTAACTAATTCTCCATAAGGTGCTGCCTTTTCATCAAAACTCCAATAAATCTGTGGTGCTATATAATCAATCCAATTGTTTTTAACCCATTTTCTCGTATCTGCAAATTGATCATCATAAGAAGCTCTAGAAGTCTTAGGTGTTTGAGAGCCTGTTCCTTCTATACTTCCCTCTGGATGAAATTCTTTATGTCCCCATATTCCAAAGGGACTAATACCAAATTGTACAGATTTTTCATTCTGAGTATTATAAGATGCTATAGAAGTATGAATGGTTTCTATAAGCTTGTCCACATTATTTCTTCTCCACTCATCCCTATTTTTAAATCCACTTCCATATTTATTAAATGAATTTTCCTCCTCTTTTGCATACCAATTATTACCATTTTTGAAAGGATAAAAATAATCATCAAAATGAACTGCATCTATATCATAGTTCTCTACTACTTCCATTACACTATCATTAATATATTTAATTACTTCTGGTTCTCCTGGATTTAATTGAAGCTTACCATTAAAACTAAAAACATATTGAGGATTTTGTCTTGCCCAGTTATTAGGAGCTAAATCTGATAATTTTTCTGTTCCTGTTGTTACCCTATAGGGATTAAACCAAGCGTGAAACTCCATTCCACGTTTATGAGTTTCTTCTATCATCCACTCCAATGGATCCCAAGTAGAATTTAACCCTTGTTTACCTGTTAAATACTCAGACCAAGGATTGATATTTGATTTATAAAACGCATCTAATTTAGGTCTGACTTGAAATATAACGGCATTCATATTTAAAGCTTCTAAATTATTTAAAAGTTTTATGTATTCATTTTTATATTCTAATTCAGTTGATGCTTTTTTAGCTGGAAAATCCAAATTAAATACTGTAGACACCCACACCCCTCTCAGTTGTTCTTCTTGTTCTTTTACATATACAGGTATTTGTATTGGTTTATTATTCAACAAAATTGTTTCATTTGAATTAAATTTTTTCAAAAATTGCATTGCCATACTGCTAGAACTTGCACTAACAGTAATAGTATTTAAGGTTATAGTTAGAACTGTAGTTCCTATAGTTATAAACTTAAACATTTTCTTTTTCATCTTCCATTCAACTCCAATCAAATAAATTTGTACCATTTTTTAAAATTATATTATACTTTGACAGTATTTTCAAATTACGATTGTATGACAATTATAATAAAATGATTATATTAATTGATTTAGAGTCCTTTTATAAAACATTTATAAAAAAATTACCTCTAAAATATAGAGGCAATTTTATCTATTTCCATTATTTAGTTCTTATGATTTCAACATCATATCCATCTGGGTCCATCACAAAATAATATCTTGGTTTTTCACCTGGGAGTCCCATTAATTCTGTAACTCCATAACCCATTTGTTCATGTTTTTGTCTTGAAGCTTCTAAGTCTTTTACACCAAATGCCATATGACTAAATCCCTCTCCAATTACATAAGGTTTTTCTTGATTGTAATTATATGTTAATTCAATTTCATGTTGTCCTGATTTATCGGATAGAAAAACTAAAGTGAATTCGTCTTCTGGAAAGTCTTTTCTTCTAGTCTCTATTAATCCTAAAGCCTCTTTATAAAATTTTAAAGATTTCTCTAAATCCATTACTCTTATACAAGTATGAAGTATCTGATAACTCATGTATATCCACTCCCTTTCATAATTTAATAGCTATTTACATTATACCCTATTTAATATAGATATTGTAACTATTTTCCTAATGAAATAATATTCTATATTTTGGACATAATAATTTAAAATCATTAGGAGGAGATAACATGTCTACTATGGAATTAGATACTAGTGGCTACGAAATAAATGATGTAAATAGTGTTGTTTTACGTACTTTTGATTCACTTCCTGTAGGAGAAAAAATGGTATTAATAAATGATTCAGACCCATCCCATGTATTCCACCAGTTAGAGGAAAAAAGAACTGGAAAATTTGAATGGGAATATATTCAAGAAGGTCCAGATGTATGGAAAGTTTCCTTAGCCAAGAAATATCTTAACTATATATAGAGTAGATGGCAAATTGCTATCTACTCTATTATTAATTTTTATATAGTTTTACTTGTTATAGATAAAGCTTATGATATAATAGCATATGTATATTTTAATCTTAATAGAAGAAGGGAATTTTATGTTTGAAATTGTTAATTACGAAAATATAGACCAAGAAAGAATAGATGCAAATCATGTACTAATAGATGTTAGATCCCCTCGTGAATATAAATCTCAGACTATACCAGGGGCTTTCAATATTCCTATTTTCAATGATGAAGAAAGAGAATTAATAGGTACAGTCTATAAACAAGAAAGTATTGAAAAAGCTAAAATAATTGGTATAGAGGTTGCGTCAAAACATCTTCCAGATATTTATAACAAAGTATTAGAGTTTGATAAAAAATATAAGAATCTTGTATTTTTTTGTGCTAGAGGAGGTTTTAGAAGTAGTTCATTAGTTTCTCTTTTTAGATCCATTGGAATAAATGCCATTAAACTTGATAGCGGATATAAAGGCTATAGAAAATATATAAACGAACATCTTCCAACAGTAATTGAAAAGATACAGTTTGTAGTCCTTTATGGAAATACTGGAACTGGAAAGACTGATATTCTAAAATATCTTAAAAAAGAAGGAATGGATGTTCTCGACCTTGAAGGATGTGCTAATCATAGAGGCTCTGTTCTTGGAAGTGTTGGACTTGGTGAACAAAATACACAAAAGATGTTCGAAAGTCTAATATATGAATCCTTAAGAAATAGAAAAACAAATCTTGTATTTGTAGAAGGAGAAAGTAAAAAAATAGGCAGAGATATAATACCTTCTTATCTATATGATGCAATGAATGATGGAATAAATATAAAAATTGAAACTAGTATGGAAAAAAGAATTGATAATCTTTTAAAGGAATATGTTCACGATACAGATACTGAGCTTATATCTTCATTAAATGATTTGAGAAAATATTTAGGCGATAAAAATATTAATAGGTATATAGAATTAATTGGCCAACATGAATATAAACAAATAATAGAAGAGTTAATTGTCAAATATTATGACCCATTATATGAAAATAAAGGAAGACAATATAGCAAAGTATTTTTTAACGATAATGCTATTTCAACAGCTGAAGATATAATTGAAAGATTTAAAAAACTAAGTTAGATACTCATATATAAAAATCAAGCTATAAAATTAGCTTGATTCTTTATATATAAGTATCTATGATGCAAATTCAACTAGTTCTTCATTTACACCTACTACTTTATATATGGTTTTAGCTATTAAATATATTAAAATCATAAATATATTAAATATAAGAAACACCATTAAACTATAGACCATTGGCGACATAAATCTTGTAAAAAATATATTGGCAAAAGGTGACTTATTCAAATAACAATAGTTAGAATTAGTAAATATATTAAATATATAAACCAATAAATGATAAATATTGGTAAAGTATAATATTGTCTTGAGACTACTTTTATTTATCCTATATTCATCAACTATTAAAAAATAAACAGTAGACCATAATAATCCAATATGCCCTATAAAATAAGAAACATTGGTATAATGGGGAAATGAAAAGGGATAAACATCAGTAGGTATCATTATAACTAATATTGAGCCTGCTAATCCCCAATAACAGGCTATATTTTTAAATATATCTTTATCTGTCAATAAACTTAAAACTGTAAAAATAATAGCAATCCTACAATTATATAATGGTAAGCTTTCCCTTATATTGCCATATCCTGAAAATCCATACCAAAGATACAATATTATCTGCTGTAAGGATAAAACAGCAATTATCAAACGTTTAAATTTCGTCCTGATTAGGGGTATTTTAAACTTTCTCTTATTTAATAATATATATTGGACTCCTAAAAATGCTATTATAATAATTATAAGATGTGTTAAACTCCATATTGGAAACACATAACCATCTGGACTTCCTCTAAAAAAGTATTTTAATCCTTTCATAAATCCACTCCTATCTTGGTATAAATCCTACCTTTTTATATACCTTTCTAAGTGTCTTCATGGCTTGATATTCAGCTTTTTCGGCTCCTTCTTTATATACCTTCTCTAAATAATCCTTATTCTTCACTAAATATTCAAATTTATCATGAACTGGTGAAAGACCTTCTACAACTACTTCAGCTAAATCATCTTTGAATTTTCCATAGCCTTGCCCTTCATAGCGGTTTACTATTTCTGATATTTCTTCCTTTGAAAATATGCTATAAATTGTTAATAAATTTTTTAATCCAGATTGGTCATCATTATAAGACATTACACCTAAGGAATCTGTAACTGCTCTTTTTATCTTCCTTCTTATGGCATCTTTATTATCTAAAATCAATATATATCCATTTTCATCTGAATCTGATTTACTCATTTTTGCTTCTGGATTTTGAAGACTCATTATTTTTGCTCCGAATTCCTTGATTAAAGGTTCTGGAACTTTAAAAGTATCACTATATTTATTATTAAACCTAACAGCCAAATCTCTAGCTAACTCTAAATGTTGCTTTTGATCTTCCCCTACTGGTACTAAATCAGCCTGATATAAAAGTATATCTGCTGCCATCAAAACTGGATAAGTAAATAAAGCAGCATTTAAATTTTCCTCTGATCTTCTAGATTTTTCTTTATATTGAGTCATTCTATTTAGTTGCCCCATATATGATATACTATTTAATACCCAGGTTAATTCTGCATGAGCTGGCACATGGGACTGAATAAATATCGTGGATTTTTCTGGGTCCATTCCACAAGCTAAATATAATGCCAATACCTCTAATGTATTTTTTCTAAGATCCTTTGGTACTTGAGGTACTGTAATAGCATGCATATCAACAATACAATAGTAGCAATCATATTCTTCTTGTAAGTCTACCCAATTTTTTATAGCTCCTATATAATTTCCAATAGTCAATGCTCCTGATGGTTGCACTCCACTAAATACAGTTTTCTTTTCCATATAAATATCTCCTTTCACTAATTTATAATTTAAATAGCTTCTCGCAGTTTCGCAACTCAAATCTATTTACTCGCTACGCTCGTATAGATTTGGTCCTAACGGACACTCCCAATGATAAATTCTACATTAAGGTTGGTGCTCATTGCGTTTGACCTACTAAAGCTCACTACGTTCGCTAAGTTAGGTCATTTCCCGCAGTCTCACTGCACAAATTCATTTGCTCATTATCATTCGCATGAATTTGGCGTTCGTTGCGTTTGACCTACTAAAGCTCACTACGTTCGCTAAGTTAGGTCATTTCCCGCAGTCTCACTGCACAAATTCATTTGCTCATTATCATTCGCATGAATTTGGCGTTCGTTGCGTTTGACCTACTAAAGCTCACTACGTTCGCTAAGTTAGGTCATAAAAAAAACCTTTCATCTCTGATTAAAGAGACGAAAGGATAATTCCGCGGTACCACTCTTCTTGCTAAAAGCCGGCTTTAATCCTGTAAGGTGGATAAATCCTATATCTTACTTATTTCAGATATAAACTCACAAGTCCATTCATCATAACAGTATCACTAGGCTCTCACTATTCCTAGTTCGCTTTAGACCTTTTTTATGATTACTACTCTTGTTCATTGCTCTTATTATATATTATACTCTAGATTTTTATATTGTAAACAGAAAATATATTTAATCAGATTTATACAACGTAAATATAGGCATTATATTTTTTTCGAACTACTCTTGCTGGAGCACCAACTGCTGTAGAATATGGTGGCACATCGTCTAAGACTACGGAATTTGCACCAATTTTAGCTCCTCTCCCAATAGTTATAGGACCTAATATCTTAGCGCCTGCACCAATTATAACATCATCTTCTATAGTAGGATGTCTTTTAGTACCTTTTTCACCGCCTATTCCGCCAAGTGTTACACCATGATACATCAACACATTATCTCCTACTTCTGCAGTTTCACCTATTACTACACCCATTCCATGATCTATAAATAATTTTTTTCCAATTTTAGCTCCTGGATGTATCTCAATTCCAGTTATTCTTCTAGCTCGTTGTGATATCATCCAAGAAAGTACGAATCTTTTTCTCTCATACAGTTTATATGCAATCTTATGATAAATTATTGCCTTTAGACTTGGATAGAAAAACATAGCTGTAAAAAGATTTTTAGCTGCAGGATCTTTTTCTAATATATTATTTGCTTCTTCTATGAGATACTTAAACATAGAATCACTCTCCATTAAATAAGTCTATAGATAAATACCTTTCTCCAGTATCTGGAAGAATAGTCAACACCTTTTTACCTTCACCTAGTCTTTTTGCTATTATATTTGCAGCAGCAACATTTGCCCCTGCTGAAATTCCAACTAGGATTCCCTCTTCTGCTGCTAATCTTTTAGCATATGAATATGCTGTTTCTTCATCAATATCTAGTATTTCATCTACTATGTCATTATCAAATATATCTGGTATAAAGTTTGCACCTATTCCTTGTATTTTATGACCATTTGGTTTACCTCCTGTTAAAACTGGAGATTTATCTGGTTGAACTGCCACTACCAATATATCTTTGTTATACTCTTTCAATCTTTTACCTGTTCCTGATACAGTTCCACCTGTTCCAACTCCTGCTATAAATGCATCTATGTTTCCATCAGTAGCTTGAAGTATTTCAACTCCTGTTGTTTCATAATGAGCTGTTAAATTATTTTTATTTGCGAACTGATTCGGCATAAAATAGTTTTTATCTTTAGCTAATTGATTTGCCAATTCCACTGAACCTGCCATACCATATTTTCCTTCCGTCAGTATAATTTTTGCACCATAAGCTTGCATTAGTTTTCTTCTCTCAATACTCATAGTGTCTGGCATAACTAAAATTACATTATATCCTTTTGCAGCTCCCATCATAGCCAAACCAACACCTGTATTTCCGCTAGTAGGTTCAATTATAGTACCACCTTTAGTTAAAATTCCTTCTCTTTCTGCTGCTTCTATCATATATAAAGCCGCTCTATCCTTTACACTTCCTGAAGGATTAAATGACTCAATTTTTACAAGTATTTCTGCTGAGCCTTCCTCTTTAATTTTATTCAATCTTACAATCGGTGTCTTTCCTACTGCTTCTCCAATATTGTTTAATATCATTTTATATACCTCCCTTTTTTATTCAATGCATAATTTGATAATTAATAATTTAAAACCATAAAATACTGGAGTCTTTAGTTCCTTATAAAGAAAAGCATACTACTAGTTTATCCTCATCTATGGGTAAAATTCCTCTAACATTTTTATCACCTTCTTCATATATTTAGGGACTAAATAAAAAAACCTTTTGCCCATGTATATATAAATATACAGAGGCAAAAGGTAAATTTCGCGGTCCCACTCTGCTTGAGGAAATAATAATCCCCAGCTCAATTCAAGTACTTTCATACTCTAGTTCTATAACGGGAACCACCGTATAAGTCTACTAACATTTTCGACTCCATGCTCCTTGGTGCACTTCAAATATATATAGTATAGATTCTTCCCACCAATAGAATCCTCTCTTGGATACTCTCTATAATTTACTTTACCAATTCATAGCATTTTAGTATGTTTTAAATATTATATTCAAGTATAGCATAATAGTTCATAAAAATAAAGTGTTTTTTTATTTTTCTATAATTAACTTTTGATAATATCACCTTATAATTATTCTAATAATGTTGTGAATTCACTAAATCTCTAATAGTTATTTTGTCAAGGAGGAAATCGACAGCGGTCCTTGATTAAATAACTATTAGAAATATTATCTTAATCATCATTTTTAAAGTTATGGTCCTCAACCATTTCATTTAGAGTCATAAAATTAAGAACTTTTCTTGCTATATTATTATATCTCTTAATATATCTTCTAAACACTTTTAGCATTTGTTTGTAACTTGCAAATCGTCTCTCACTGTAAAACAACTTATTATCTATCCTATGACTTTCTACTATACCATTTTGCCATGGTAAGTAAGGACAAACACGTTTATGCTTTATATTCATTTTTTCTAAATACTTTTCAAACTTTGATTTTCTACTTGCTAGTTCAAGTCATGACAAATAAATCATATTTCACAGATAAAGATTATTATATATCTCATAAAAAGTGGGTAGAATTTTCCTGTTTAAACAAGAGAATAAATTGAAAAATCAATTGCTGAAGTAGATAAATATACAATAAAAGATGAGAAGAACAAGTTGATGAAAAACTTATAGATGATACAGTATTTATGTTAGATAAAGCATTCGTAAACAGATGGCTTACTGATTTTGGCAGTAAATTAGGAGAAATACAACAAAAATTAAAACTTGATGATATGGAATTTAATTAATACCTATAATGAGGATGGAGACTTAGAAGATGATTTAAAATAACCAGTAGAAAATTACCACTGGAAGGTTGGCTATAATCAATATATAAAAATATCTTTAAAATAAGGTTTACTTAAATTGTAGTTTATGGTATTGTTAATACACTTAAGGGGGGGGAAAGAGAAGCAGAAATAGTTTTATTTTTTAAATTTAATATTCCTAATTTAATTCTTCTATTAAGAATAAGAAAGAAATAAGTTTTTTGAAATGAAAATTTAAGAGGGAAATTTTATGAAAAAAATTGTTGTTTTGTTATTATGCAGTGTTATTATTATATTTTTAGCTTTTATTGTTTTTGCAAATTTTGGTGTTAATTCAGAAACTAAGAGTTTAGAAAATTATATTTCTGATAAAAATATTTCTGAAATAATAGCTGTAGATAGTTTGGGAGACTTAGTTGATAGTGAAGAAATAAAAAACAAATTATTTGAATGTGAATATGGTCAAGTTAATAATTTATTGAAGGAGAATAATTTATTTTTGGTTTATAGCGAAGAAATCATTAAGCATCAGATTTATGATATATCTTCTGATGTTAAACGCGAATTTGTAACTGGTTATTATGGATATGATATAGAAAATAGACGAGCGCAAGAATGGATAACATCTATGAGTGTATCTTATATGAAGAATTCTGATGGAACATTAACTGCACAAGGTAATCCTAATATAAGTGTTTATGCTAACTTTGGTAGTGCATGGAATATAAAAGTTAATAATATTAGAACAGGATATTCATATAAAAATAGCGGAGAAGCAATAGAATTTTATGGAAATTATCGTCTGAATGCTACATTTGGGACATCTCTAGGATCAAAACTTGATTATGGTACTATACATGTTAGTAATATAGTAACATGGTAATTTTACAAATTAGATGAAATTTATAAAATTTTTATCTTGATTTAATAAATTTGAATGGTGCTTTCATTTGATAAACTTAATTGACAAGTTTCCTAATTACCAGATATTCGTTGTCAATTAAATTATTAATATTTAAGAAGATTTTTGAATCCTTTAATTTTAAATATGGTATATTGACGTAAGTTCAATAATTTATGGTTTAAATTGAAAGCCATTTTATTATCCTTATGGAGATACTCGAATTTTATATGGTAATATTATGTAAATAAGTATTATGATTCAATAACAAGAAATCCTTGGGTGAAATTTCTTTTATCCAAGAATTTCTTTATTCTGTCAATATTTAATTATTTCATAAACACAATACTAGAACCTAAATGAACATGCTCCTATCAAGTAGATAGTAGAAAAAACAAAAAAATCTTTGTACGCTAAAGGTTATTATTATATTTAATAGCATATTTGACTACTCTTTGATAAAACCTTATCTCTTCTATCATAATTAATTTCATAAGAAATATCCCTCCGATATTCTTGTTTGCTTTGGTTCACTAAAATTATATCAGAAATCTTTCTTTTATTATTGTTTTCTGTCATATCTGAATTATCTCATATCATTTTTTTATTTTTTTCTATCTTTTTATTATTCTTTTGGGTAATATGATTATGAGGTGATTAAACTTGAATTATACAAATATTTTATTAGTAGAAGATGAAAAGAATATTTCAGATGTTATTAATGCATATTTATCTAGAGAAAAATTTAAAGTATTTTTAGCTTATGATGGGGAGGCTGCTTTAAATTTATTTAGTAATAATGACATTCATTTAATTATATTAGATTTGATGATACCCAAGATTTCTGGTGAAGAGGTATGTAAAAGAGTAAGGTCTATATCAGATGTTCCAATTATAATGTTAACTGCGAAAACTCATGAAGATGATAGGATTGAAGGCTTATCAATAGGCGCTGATGATTATGTACTAAAACCTTTCAGTCCTAGGGAATTAATTAGTCGAGTAAAAGCATTACTTAGAAGAGCCTATCCTAATTCTAGGCCTTCAGCAGAAAAGCTTAGTTTCAATAATGGAGATTTGGAAATTGAAGTGGATAAAATGATAGTCAAAAAAAATAGCGAAAATATCAACTTAACAACAAATGAATTTAAAATTTTATTAGCCCTTATATCTAATATAAACCATGTTCTTTCAAGGGATCAGTTAATAGAACTTTCTCTTGGCTTTGGATATGAAGGTTTTGATAGAACTATAGATACTCATATAAAAAATATTAGGCAAAAAATTGAAAACACCCCTAGATTTCCTGAATATATTCATACAGTCTATGGTGCAGGATATAAATTTGAAATAGAAAAACAATAAATCCACTTTATTGTAATAATAAAGCGGATTTATTGCGGTTTGCTTATCTTCCTCAACGACTTCTTCCCATCATCCCCATACCTCTGCCAAAACCATTTCCATGACAGCCACCTGGCACAAGTCCATTTTCACTATGGAATTTTTCCATATAATCAAAATGCTCTTCCCATGCATCTGCTTCTTTCTCAGTTATTAATCCCTTTTCCAGAGCATTTTTTATTTCTCCTTTTCTATATTCATTTCTTTCTTTAAACCATGCTTCTCTATCTTCTGTACTAAAATTTGTATTTTTATTTTCAGGAATTATATTTGGTGTTTTTGCTGTATCAGCATATGAAACTATAGAACTAATTCCTAAACTTAATACTGCTGCCCCTATTACTAATGATTTCTTCATAATAAATCTCTCCTTTCAATTTATAGCTTTATTATAGCTACAAATTGTGAAGGAAATATGGAGAAAAATGAAATTATCTCAGATTTCTTTATAATGAATTCAAAATTAACTGTTATAATATATATTATAAATTTTATATTGCCAAAACAATCTAATATTTATGATTTAGACTACTTTCTGGCAATTATTGGAGGAATATATATGAAACTTTCTAAAAAGCTTACTTTGAGCCTTCTATTTTCAATCCTTCTTTCTACTATTATCATTAGCTTCACATCGAATTTAATGATAAATAATAAATTTGAAATTTATCTTGCTGAAGAGCAACAAAATAAGCTTCAACAAATATGTGATGAAATAAATGAATTATATAATAAAAATGGATATAAATTATATCAAAAGGAAATTAACTCCTACGCCTCTTTAGAAGATGTATATATTCAAATAAGAGATTTAGATGGTAATATTTTATATACGTCCAGTAACGGAAATGGCATGGGCGGAATGGGAGAAATGCATAGAAGAATGATGATGAGAATGCACAATATTCCTGAAGGGAAGTATGTTGAGAAATCTTATCCGTTACTTGATGAAGAGAATGAAGTAGGGAAATTAATTATAGGATATATTGATAATGCTTATTTAACTGAATCTGCAATTATTTTTAAAGATACCTTAACTAAATCATTCTTTATATCATCTATATTTACAGTCCTTTTTGGATTAGGAACTAGTACTATACTATCTAAATCTTTAACTAGTCCTTTATTAGAAATTAGAAACACAGCTGTTGAAATACGAAAGGGTAATCTTAATAAAAAATCTAATATAAATACTAATACAGTAGAGATTCTAGAACTATCAGATTCTATTAACTATCTAGGCGAGACTTTAGCCAATCAGGAAAATATTAGAAAAAAATATGCTTCTAATATTTCTCACGAAATTAGAACTCCACTTACTACACTTAAAACCCATATGGAAGCTATTATAGATGGAATATGGGAACCTAATGAAGATCATTTAGAAATTTTGATGAAAGAAATAGATAGGTTATCTAATTTAGTTGATGACCTTAAAGATTCTTTTAAATCAGAGGAATTAGAGCTTGTTATTAATAAAACTAAATTTAATATGTCTAAAGAACTTCATAATATTATTACAACATTTATTCCCCTATATACAAAGAAAGGCTTTATTATAGAAACCAATATTGAAAATAATATTGAGATTACTATGGATATAGATAAACTTAAGCAAATACTGTATAATCTTCTTTCAAACTCTATTAAATATCTAAATGAAAAAGGTAAAGTTTTTGTAACTCTTACAAAAGAAAAAGAAAGTGTTATTATTAAGGTTAATGACAATGGAATAGGAATCGAAGAAAAAAATCTGCCATTTATATTTGATAGATTCTATAGATCTGATGATTCAAGAAATAAAAGTACTGGTGGAACTGGACTCGGGCTCTCTATTGTAAAATCCATAGTTGAAGCCCATGAAGGAACAATAACAGTAGATAGTAAATATAAAGAAGGCACTGAAATTACAATAATTCTTCCTTTAAACAGCTAGTTATTCAGTTTCTCCTGTTTTAAATTTTTTTCTTCTAAATATATAAACTATCACTAAAACTAAAGGTATAAAAGTTTCAAAAATAAAATAATAAATATATTCTAATAATGGTATTGATTTTATTTCTATTAATATAGGTCTATATTCAGCAAAATAATAAGTTATCAATATAATAAATGTTCCTATAATATATAATATAAAATTTCTATCTTTTTTATTAAATACTTCTTTAAATGTCTCGGTGGCAATATATGTATACATTACAATTTTACCCATCATAGCTACTATCCATATAAGTATATAAACAGACTCTACTCTTTCAAAAATAGAATATGTTTTCATACGTCTTATATAGCTTAGAAAAGGAAAATTGGAATGTTTAGTTTGCTCTATTCCCAAAGATGCTTGAGTTGCTACTACTACAAGCAATATAAATAATGAAGAACAAAATACGGCTTTAATAAAAATCTTATTTATATCTTTCTTATTCTCAAGTTTGGGAGCAATCATACTTATTATAAATATATCAACAAATATGAAAGACATCTGTATTGCACCTATATTAATATCTAGAAAACTAGAGTCTTTATATATAGGCAATAATATTTTTAAATCTATGCTGCTATATCCTAAAACAACAAAAATAATAATGAAAACTAAAATAATTGGAACAAGCAACTCTGAGCCTCTTAGTATAACATCTACCCCTTTAGAAGCAACATACATACAACAGCCCATTAAAAATATTATGGTTAAAATAGGCTTTGTATTTGTTAGAAATGAAGTCCTTACCATTTGAATAGCTATATAAGAAAATAGAATTGCCACCGTTAAGAAAAAGATTCCATATAATGCCCCTACAACCTTACCAAAAACTTTACCTAGTATTTTTTCCGTATATTCAATAATTGTAAATTCATTAAATCTATTAGATAAAAATAATAAAGGAGTACATACTAAAGTAGTATAAAAAAAGGCTACTATAATAACCATCCAAATATCTTGATTAGCTGGAGGCATATAGATTATAGGCATAGTAGTCAGTATAGTAGTTACTCTACTAATAGTAATAAATAAGATTGCTTGCCTTGATGAAATCTTTTCACTCATACTTAATTATCTCCTTTTTCTTAAATTACTAGGCACATTAACTATTCCAACCTTCACTATATCCGTTTCTACATTAACACTATAAGATATCTCTGGAAAAATATTATGCCAGTCTTTAGATATCTTTTTCCATACTTCTGGATATTGACGATGTACTACCGCACCAATATTGAAATTATCTTGCTTGAATTCCTTTTGTCCTTTATCCATAGTTGCTGAAACAAGACTTTCTACTCTTTCAGAACAAGACTTTTCCAGTGCTTTAAGAACCTCGGAGTCAGTTACATCGACTGCTTTATTTTCTTCACCTAATCCTACTCTTAATTTTATGTTTATATTTAAATGTATTTGTCCATCATTTATCTCAACACTATTTTTAGTTTTTGAATTTAGAATTTCCATTGTATTAGGTTTTCTCTCACTTCCAATAATAGGCTTCCCTTTATTTAGTTCATCATTGATATTAAATACAATAACACCTTCTCCTATACGGTCTATGATAAAGTTATAACCAAGTATTTCATTTCCATCGAAATATCCTACTAAATAGTCCCTTTTAAGTACAGCTCCACCTGATGCATCTACTATTGATTTTGTAGTCATCTGTCTGCGTTTTTTCTCATCTATTACCATTTGATCTACTTTCTGTATAACTCCTATAACAGGTTCATTGCTTACTTCATAATAATATCTAAAATATTCAGCCATAGTTACACTAAAACATTTTCCACTATACTCAAATTTATCAAAAATATCTTTTAAATATTCTCCAGAAGATTCACTTAATTCTCCCCTAACCCCTATTACATCATAGGCCTTTGCCCCCTTAGCAACTACCATATATGCACTCTCTCTTGGCTCATAATCTCTTAAAAAGAAATCTAAACACTCATTAAGACCTTTCTTAGCAAACTCTTCACCAAATATAAGTACACTAGCATGAGAAAAAAATAATTTTCTATCAAAATGTAAAGTTACATTTCTAATTGCTTCAAATACAGTTTCACCTACACCTTGAACAAATATTACATTTTCTTCCGTAGGAGCTAAATTACTTGATGGTTGACTGCCACCAAATGTAGGGTCTACTATTTCACAGGTAATTATCACCTTATCACCTTCTAAATCAATTCCTGTTGCTGTAACTATAGCTAAAGTTTGTAATTCACGGGTTTCTGAACCAGATACAAGGGCTATAGAAGTTATTACTAAATATATTACTATAATTAAATTTTTTTTAGTTTTTTTCATCTATACCATTCCTTCTTGTGGCATCTTTATTAGTTAAGGCTCTAGGTCTATAATTCATATTCTTTATGGAACTCATAAAGATAAAATCTTTCATTCCTTCTCTATCATATGGAACTATAGGATACATATAAGGAACACCAAAGGATTTCAAAGATACAGCATGGATTATCATTGCTACTATTCCACAAGCTATGCCATACAATCCTAAAAATCCACCTAAAAGAAGTAATATTAACCTGTAAATAACTATTATTTCTCTTTGCTGTGGAACTATAAATTCTGATATCCCTGTAGTTGCAATAACTATGACCATTAAAGGTCCTACTAATCCTGCTTGAACTGCTGTCTGCCCCAGTACTATACCACTTACTACAGTTACTGCTGTACCTATATTATTAGGTATTCTGAGACCTGATTCTTTAATTAATTCAATAAAAAATAGCATAAGTACTGCCTCCATCAAAGCTGTAAATGGTACTTCCTGTATATTTCTAGCCATGGACATAAGTAGTTTTGTAGGTAACATTTCTTGATGAAAAGATTTCAATGCTACAAAGAATCCAGGTAAAACTATGGAGGAAATTAGGGCAAAAAGTCTTAAAATTCTAAGAAATGTTCCATATTGAGGTCTTGAATAATAGTCTTCTGCCATTTGCAAGTCTTCTATAAATAGTTTTGGTACAGTTAGTACATCAGGACTTCCATCACATAAAATAGCAATTCTCCCTTCCAATATTTTACCGACTGCTACATCAGGCTTTTCCGTATATCCAACTGTACATATCATGGTATGTGGAGCATCCTCTATATACCTCTGTATATATGCTCCATCTAATATTTCTCCCGCTTTAATACTTTCTATCCTTCTTCTTAATTCATCTAATATATTTTTCTCCACTAAACTATCTATATAAGCCAATGAAATCTGAGTATTAGTCTGCAACCCTATAGTATAGTCTTCAAATACTATATTGTTATTTCTAACTATTCGTCTTAGGAGACTTTTATTTACATTAATATCTTCAATAAATCTTTCTTTGGGACCTCTAACTACTCGCTCATTTCCAGGCTCATCTACTACTCTTCTTTCCCAGTAACCTAATTCAAATAAATATGCTGAGTCTATCCCATCTATAAATAACACTACATTTCCAATTGTTAATGGATGTAAAATGTCTTCCATATCATATACTTCTTTAGCACCTGCTATGAAAACTGTAGATAATACGTCCTGTGGAGATATCAAATCCTTGATTAATGGTTTTATTAAATCATTATTTAATCCTCCCCTATCAATTAACCCATCTAAATATCCAACCGTTGCCTTAACATTACATAAAGTGTCAAATTCATATAGAATTAGGTCACTGGAATTTTTAAATATTCTTTTTAACTCATCTTTATTTTTTTCTAAATTCTTTGAAATCATAATTTTCACCCTCAGAATTTTTCGACTACCATAGATTATTGACTATTAATGCAAAAAATATAATAATCATTAGGAAATTCCTAATGATTATTATATTTAAATCTACAGAACTTTTATTCTGCATAATGTTTTTTATCTTATAATTAAATTCTTTGCATGTTTTTCCGCCATAAACTTTATCTTTTCCACATCTAATGTTTTTATTTCTCTTTTCTCCATTATTATATTTCCATCTACTATTACTGTATCTACGTCTGAGGCTTGAACTGAATAAGCTAAAGATGAAATAATATTATGATGTGGATAAAGATGTGGCTTGTCTGTATCTATCAGCAATATATCTGCTTTCTTGCCTACTTCTACTGAACCTATTTCCTTATGCCAATTTAAAGCCTTAGCTCCATTTATAGTTGCCATTTCAATAGCTGACATAGCTGGAACTGATACTGCATCTAAATTAACAGCCTTATTTATAATAGCCGCTAGATTAATTTCTTCAAACATATTTAAATTATTGTTAGATGAAGAACCATCAGTGCCTAATGCCACTGAAATTCCTTTATTTAGCATTTTATCAACTGGCGCAAATCCACTGGCTAATTTAAAATTACTGCCTGGATTATTTACTGGAAACACATTTTTCTCTTTCATTATGTCAATATCCTCATCATTTACATGAACACAATGAGCTGCAATAGTATGCAGATCCAGTATACCTAAATCATATACATGTTTAATTGGCGATTTACCATGTAATTTAAAACTATCCTCTACTTCTTTTTTAGTTTCAGAAAGATGTATATGAATACCTGTGTTTAATTCTTTAGCTAAATTAAAAGCTTCTTTTAGAAAATCTGGACTACAAGTATATGGTGCATGAGGTGCTA
Organism: Tissierella praeacuta; assembly: GCF_040396155.1. Taxonomy (GTDB): domain Bacteria; phylum Bacillota; class Clostridia; order Tissierellales; family Tissierellaceae; genus Tissierella; species Tissierella praeacuta_A. The sequence goes on along the minus strand of NZ_JBEBOY010000003.1, from coordinate 112,865 downwards.
CCATAACTTTAATTCTATTATTTGCTTTTCCATTCCAATTTTTAAATAATTCTCTTGTTTCTTTAATTTTAGCTTTAGCTTCTTCATCTTCGATTAATCCCCTAGTAAGTACCCCTCTCATACCTGATTCTTCTAGTCCTTTACCTACTTCATCCATAAAGAAATACATATCGCAGAAAGCTGTTGTACCTCCTTGAATCATTTCAACCATACTTAGCAAAGAACCCCAATATACATCATCTTCTCTAAGTTTTGCTTCTGTAGGCCAGATTTTTTTTGTCAGCCAATCATGTAATGGTAAATCATCTGCAAAATTTCTAAGTAAAGACATTCCTATATGTGTATGTGCATTGATTAATCCCGGCATAGCTATTTTATTTTTTCCATCAATTACTCTTTCAACTTGTATATCTTCTCTTATTTCACCAATATGAGTAATTGTATTATTTTCTATATATATATTGGTGTTTTTAATTATTTCATTTTTCCCATCAATAGGTACCAAATCAATATTCTTAATTAACATACTATTCCCCCTAATATTATTAATCTAAATCTAGAGTCGTGTATTTCATTATACTATATACCAAACTCGGTATTAAAATTAATTGGATCACAATACCTGGGATACCAGTTGTAACTCCTCCTATAATGAAAGTTATAGGATCCATTTGATATGCAAAAAAAGCTGCTAAAATAAATACTACTAAACCTGCCATTATCCTTCCAGCTACCATAGATAATACCAAAGAAATTACAGAAGGCAATTTAAGCTTTCTATATAATATTGAAGCCACTAGACCATAAATCCCCAACTCAAAGACCATAATCACTGCCATAGGAAACAATGGGGGCATACCTGTAAGTAAAGAACTAAGTATTGGTGTTAATATGCCTAATAATAATGCCAAATAAGACGGTAATAAAAATCCTCCCAATAAAACAGGAATATGCATAGGTAAAAATACATTTCCTGGAATTCCTGTAGCATGGAATATCAATGGTATAATAATTCCTATAGCTAATAACACTCCCGCTATAACCAATTTTCTAGTATTATCTCTTTCGTACATAAAATCTCTTCCTTTCTATAAGATAGCAAAACACTATCGATTGTTGTTTATTGATGCAAAAAATTCCTTTATTCTTTGTAATAATAATATAGGATCTTTAGTATCTAGTGAAAGTTTCTCAATAGGACAATAATCAGTTTTATCTCTATTTTTTATATATGGACAAGAATTATCTATAATATGTGGAATTTTATACTCATCTAAAATTGCCAGTCCACTTTCTGATATTAATTCTCCATATACTTCTTTGATGCCAATATAAGTACATAAAACAGCTGCCCCTTTACCTATTACTCTGTCAGCCAATGAAGCCTCATAGGCCTTTGCCTTCATTTCAGTGGCTAAAGTATACATAGGCTTAATACCTTTATCCTTTGATTTAAAAACTACCTCGCCATTTTTTATGGCCACTAATGCCAGATCTTCCTCTAGCAAAAGTTTTCTCGCTATTTCTAAATCTTTCATATACTCACCTTCCTATTTTTATTCAATAATTAATGCATTATTTTCAAAGATATCCTTTCTCTTATAATACCAATATGAAAAGAATAATCTAAAACACATATCTATTCCAATGCCTATCCAAATCCATAGTATATCCGCTTTGAATATATATGCCATTATCATGACAAATGGAACCCTAATAATCCAAAGTCCTATTCCTGCATTTATCATAGGTACCATTGCATAACCTGCCCCCCTCAAAGCTCCGTTTAACACTCCAGATATATTTTGAGGCAATTGAGCAAAACCCATTACAAGTAAATACATGGCTCCCATCCTAATAACTTCATCTTCCTTTACTAAAAGCTTCATTATCTGTTTTGGAAAAATAATAAGTACACCTGCAGCAAATATTGTTACTATTATAGTATATTTCATCAGATGTTTAAGATATTTTTTACCAGATTCCTCATCTTTACTTCCTAAAGCATATCCTACAAATGTTGTTGCAGCAACACCAAAGCCTGTTGCTGGCATATAAGATATGGATTCTGCCTGTAAACCCAATTGATAAGCAGAATAAGCCAGTTCTCCATATGTAAGAATAGCTCTTGTAATAAATATAGATGCAGCCTGCCAGAATGATGTTTCAAAGGATGTTGGTAACCCAAGCCTAAGTATCGTCAGGGCTTCATCTGGTTTAAATTTGAAATTTAATTTTTCCCCCATATTAGCTATGATTCCATTTCTCCCAAATAACATTATTATGCCAAATATGGCTGCAACAATATACGCAGTATCATAAGCATATCCTGCTCCTTGTAATCCTAAGGAAGGAATGCCTGCTTTTCCAGTTACCAAAATAAATCCTGCAATAATATTAACTATATTTAATATTGCAACGGCTATCATGGGAGTTCTTGCATTACCCATTCCTTGAAGTATTCCCGAAACTAAAAGTATAATAGCTGCAAAAGGCAATGACCAAGAAATTATCCTAAGATATAATACACCATTCATAAGTAATTTAGGATTTGGATTAAATACTTTCAATAATGGCTCAGCAAACCAAAAAAGTAATTGCTGAAATATAATAGCTATACATATGGACAAAGTAAATGATTGCTCAGAAATAGATTTTAACTTCTTATAATTACCTGCACCATGGGACTGAGCTACCAAAACAGAAGTCCCCGTTGCTATACCTTTAAATATACCCCATAATATCCTATAAAGTACTGTAGCTATACCTATGGCTCCAACAGCATATGCATCAATTCTGCCAACCATTGCCATAAGTACAATTCCTGCAGTCATCTGCAAAATATTCTCCCCAGTAATTGGTAAAATCATAGATAATATTCTATTTCTAATTACCTTATTTTCAGATAAAAGTTTTTCCTCCATTCTATATCCCCTTGCAGTTAATTTTTTTAATATCTACTTTCATTATTATAATATATTTCGATACTCTAAACAAGTCAATATCTATATTTAGAACTATAATACTACTATACCATGCCTATTAGGAATAATAAATATAATTTGCTTTTAATTATGGCTCTGTTATAATGTTTTTGTCAATCTAATTCTAAGGAGGTAAGGATAATGGAAATAGTAAAAATATCTAGATTGGTTAAATCAGAAGATTTAAACCATCATGGTACATTATTTGCTGGTAGAGGAGCAGAATGGTTTGTTGAAGCATGTTTTATATGTGGTGCTAAAGTTACACAAAAACCTGAAAGTATAGTGTGTGTAAATATTCATGGATTAACCTTCAAAATTCCAGGTAATAGAGGTGATATAATAAATCTGGAAACTAGAATAGCTAAAACTGGAAAAACCAGCTTTACTGTATATGGGAAAATGACTAAAAATAATAGTAAAGAAATATTATCAGATGGATTCATTACCTTTGTATTTGTTGATGAAAATAATAAGACAATACCTCATGGCATAGTTTTAGAATACCCTATTGATGAAGAAGATATTAAAATAAGAGAAAGAGCAGAAAATTTAAAATAAATCAAAGAGGAAAGTAAATGATAACGATTATCATTTACTTTCCTCTTTTTCTATGCTATAATATTATTGGCTCAAAATTATCGCGGCAAATAATTTTGATGGAGTGATAAATATTGGCAAAAATGATGGGACCTAGATTTAAGCAATCTAGAAGATTAGGTTTGAATGTTTGTGGACATCCTAAGGCAATGGACAGAGCTGCTAGAGGAACTTCTCGAGCTGATAAAAAACTTACAGAATACGGAAGACAATTGTTAGAGAAACAAAGGCTTCGTGCATATTATGGTGTAATGGAAAAGCAATTTGCAAAATACGTTAGACAAGCCAAGAAATCTAGTGAACAAACAGGTCATGCCTTAGTTAAAATCTTAGAAACGAGATTAGATAATTTAGTATATAGACTAGGTTTTGCCTCATCCATTAGGCAAGCTAGACAAATAGTAGTTCATGGTCATATTTTAGTAAATGGAAAAAAGATAGATATACCTTCTTATATCGTACAAGTAGGAGATACTGTTGAGTTAAAAGAAAAATCCCAAAATGTTGAACTCTTCAAAGAAAATTTTAATAATTTCTTTTTAAATCAATATCCTTACTTGGAAAAATATGAAAATAAAATGTCTGGTACTCTAATTAAGTATCCAGAAAGAAATGAAATTCCCATAGAAATAGATGATCAATTAGTTGTTGAATATTATTCAAGACTTATGTAATAGTCTGAAACTAACATAAAAAGCTCTCAAATGAGAGCTTTTTTTATTCATCACTCAATGCTTTCAAACTGTTTAGTTATCAGTTTTTTTAAAGCCCAAAATAATATTACTGATGATATACTAAATATTAAAGTTAATAATCCATATATAAGATATATATCTACATTATCTATTATTTGAATTACTAAAAATATTAATCCTCCTACATATAAAGCGCCTATTCCCATAGCAATTAATACATTTAGATTTTGCTTCATAGCCTTTTGTGGATTATCCCAATCTAACATTGGTCTTAATATATCTATTATCATGCCAAGCTGAGTCATTGGAATACTTCCTAAAAGTCCTAAAAATATTATCAATATAATACTTAGGATATCTAATTTAACTATAAAAACCAAACTGATTAATAAAGCAATTATACCTAATATTTGAACAGCCAAAGATGATAATACTCTACCTATTATCTGATCCTCTACTTTTATAGGTAAAGTCTTTTGTATCCAAAAACATTTACCCTCCCTAGAAAAAGTAGTAGCTCCTATACTGTTTAACATGCCTAAGGCTGTAATAAAACCTATGCTGGCTAAAGTAATTAACCCAGAATTATTTCCTAGTATATCTATTATCCGGGACAAGGATTCATCTCCCCCAGCTATAGTTGACATCACAAGTATTATGGGAAATATAATTACTCCCCCTACTGCATTTAGTAAATATATAGGAGTCTTAAAAAGCATTATAATTTCCTTCTTAGCCAATGCTAAGTATGGTTTAGTTTCTTTAGACAAGTCTTTTACAGATATGTTTTTTCCTTTTCCCTTAGATGCTGACATTTCAATATTTCCTATTAGGCCATCAAAAAATAAACCTTCTGATAAAAGTATCATAATGAAGAAAGATATGATACTTACTACTATAAAAGATAATAAATTTATCAATCCTAATGCGCTAGAAATATTTGATAGAGCCAATGCTCCCCATTGTGAAGGCGGAAATACTAAACCTAATTTCTTCACTAGGAAATTAGAATCCTTCACTAAATTTATAATAAAATCATCACCTTGCATTAAGACTTTTTGAGTTATTGTTTGAATCTTAATCTGGATATATATCATTGCCATAAGAAAGACTACTGCACTAATTGTCCTAATTAAATCCTTCTTTCTTCCAACATTAGTATATTTCATAAAAAACATTATGACTATAGATGCTATTACTAATGGTATAATCGGAAGCATGACCACTAAAATTATGGAATATATCCAATAAATAGCCCCTTCTACATTTTTTATTCCATAAATAAAAACAAAGGGCAGTATTATAGGCAAAGAAGTCAGATATTCGCTAATTATAAGTGTTACGAACTTAGAACCTAATATATACGATGGTTTAATTGGTAATGGTACTAAATTGGATAAATCATTAGAAAAATAATATTTACTCATTACATAAAGCAATCCAAATAGAAATATCATTATCTGCGAAACTAAAAATCCTGAAAGTAAAAACATAGATTTCTGTCCTATTTGATCATAGATATCGTATATTCCATTTAAACTTTTCACAATAAGAAAATAAGTCGGTAATAAAGATAACATAGCTAGTCCAAAGAGTATTATCTGCCATCTATTTTTCTTAAGTTTAAATCTATATGCTAGAGAAGATAGACCAAATGTAGTATTAAGATCAGTTTTAATTAATGAAATTATTTTATTCATCATTCGGTTAACTCCAAGAATATGTTTTCTAAGGATTCTTTTTCAGTGGCATGAGCTCTCAACTCTTCCATTGTTCCCACTGCTACGATTTTCCCTTTATTTATTATTGCGATTCTATTGCAAAGTTTTTCTGCTACCTCCAATACATGGGTAGAAAAAAACACAGTCTTTCCTTCATCACACATTTTTCTCATGATTTCTTTAAGATTAAAAGCTGATTTTGGATCCAGCCCCACCATAGGTTCATCTAAAATAAATAATTGAGGTTCATTTAATAAAGCCGATGTAAGAACTATCTTTTGTTTCATACCATGGGAATAACTGGCTATTATATCTCCTATAGCATCTTTTATGTTGAATATTTCCAGGAAATAATTCATCCTTTCTTCCCTCTTATCTTTAGGAATACCATACATATCAGCTATGAAATTTAAATACTCAATACCCTTCAATCTATCATAAATTTCAGGATTATCTGGTACATAACTAATCATAGACTTAGCTATAAGTGGCTCTTTCCAAGCATCTACTGTATCTACTGTTACCTTGCCACTATCTGGTTTAAGTAATCCTACTATCATCTTTATTGTAGTAGTTTTTCCCGCACCATTAGGTCCTAGAAATCCAAATATTTCCCCGGGCTTAATGTCCAAATTAATATTATCTACTGCTTTTACTGAACCCTTATTATAAGATTTAGTAACTCCTTCAAGTTTTAGCAAACTCCATTCCTCCTTGTCTTGTATAGTATATTAATCATTTTATTGTATCAGCTGTAATTTCTACAACTACAATGACCTTTATCCTAATTCCTTATTTTTGATCTATTGTTTATTGATAAAAAAAGATAATAATTCTCATATATACCTTTTTATTATATCTCCTCCATAGATAAAATAACCACTTTCTTTAATTATAATCTGGAAAAGTGGTTATTGAAATTATTATATATTTAATTGTTTATACTTTTCTAACAGTCTTATATAAATTAACCTCACTACATTTCAGTAAAATTCATATAATTATAATCTATTCAATATTCCTATTGATATAATATACTTATCTCTTTAGACCAGATATCTATATCTTTATCAAAGTCAGTAATAATATTGTCCAAAATATTATCACTTTGTTTATAGTATTCTTGAATAATACATAAATCATTAATGGAATTTTCGTCTAATTTTATATATTCTATATCTAGGCTAAATTCTTTTCTAATTTCTCTATAGATATCTCGTGTATCCTTCCACTTAAGTCGTTGATTTCCTTGTTTTATTTTCTTTCCATACTTTTCAGACTTAAGAATATCTATTTTTTCAATGATTTTAGTTAATAATACATTGATTTCTTCATGATTAAAAACTAAGTTCTTTAAATCTTCATAACTTAATTCTTTATTATCAATGCTTTCCAATAATAATATATTGTTGTTATCTATGAAAGATTTAAGTTCAATAATATCCTGTTTTATTGTTCTCTCTACATATTCATAAATTCTAGATTTAGCTCTATATATATTATAGTAATTATAAAATAAAATTAGACAAACACCTATTATACTCAAGACAATAGATTTCCTTTTTAACATATTTAGCACCTTCTAAATATTATCAAATATTAGACTTGTTTACTTATGATATTGCAATGTATACAATATCATATTTATCAATTCATAATATTGCTCTAATTATTAAGTTAGTAATAAATATACTTTTATGTCAATAATTAAAATAATATATAGCTATCTAATGACCCTTCTCGAGAAGGGTCATTAGATAATTATTTTATTTAATCTAAAACATCACAGTTAGAATCTCTATCTGAAACGGAAATTATTAGTTTATCTAAATCTATTGAATCTTCATTTTCTATATTTTGCAAATCTAATTTCCCATTTTTCATTAATTCTTCAGTTTTTTCTTGTAAAATTTTATTAATTTCTTCATCACTAAGGTCTCCAAATATTTCCTCTTTATCTTTTTCACTATATCCAACAGTTACAACTCTTTTTACATTAGGATCCATTTTCATCTCGTCTTTTACAATGAAATTACTTCCCCAAATTGAAATCGAAGTAAAAATCATTGTTAGTAATAATCCAAAAACAATAAACGGCTTTTTCATAATTCATTTCCTCCCTTTTTAAAGTCATAAACAATAGTATCTAACATTAAATAATTAAATTTTCACTCAACTCTCCCTTACATAATATGTTATAAGCTTCACTAAAAGACATCATTACATCTTCCATATATCCTTATTGATAATCTTTTAATTATTAATCATAAATAATTACTATATAGCTTTTCTATCAAATGCCTAAAACAAAACTTAATCTTTATGCTAAAACATTATATAAAATCTATTGAATCTATGATAAATACTTAATTATTGACATCTCTCCATATATTAATTTGAAATTACATATAAATTCACTGAGACAATTCTACCTTAATTATCCTTATAATTATATAACGAAATTAGAAGTCATTTTGTGACACTTTAATTATATTTTTATTTATACATTTATCTAATATTTCCATAAGCATTGACTTTATAAATATATTTTTATTTAACAAAATACCATTAGAGACGAATAAATATTATTGCAAATATCAAAATGAAAATTTTAGATTAAATATATTACTACTTGTCTAAGCTTATTAGCACTATAGCATAAGTGTTATATCGAAGTTTGTTGAACTTTAAAATATATATATTAAGTTTCTGTAATATATTTATAATAGCAAATCCATCAATATATCTACACTCTTACAGTATAAAAATACACCTCAAAAGTTAAATTTATCGTCTAACCTTTGAGGTGCTATTATAGAGTATCTAGTCAATATTATCTAAATCTTACTTCAACACGTTTTTTAAAAACTTTCCTGTATATGATTTCTTCACCTTAGCTACTTCTTCTGGGGTTCCTATAGTTACTATGGTTCCTCCCTTATCTCCGCCTTCAGGTCCTAGGTCTATAATATAATCTGCTGTCTTTATAACATCTAAATTATGTTCTATAACTACTACGGTGTTTCCACCTTCTACAAGTTGGTTTAATACTTTTATTAGTTTATGAATATCTGCTACATGAAGTCCTGTAGTTGGTTCGTCTAATATATAAATAGTCTTTCCTGTAGATCTCTTAGATAATTCTGTTGCCAACTTTACTCTTTGGGCTTCTCCACCAGATAATTCTGTTGATGATTGACCTATTTTTATATATCCTAGTCCTACATCAAATAGCGTTTCTAATTTCCTGGATATTTTAGGTATATTCTTGAAAAACTCTACGCCTTCTTCCACTGTCATATCCAGTACATCTGAAATAGTTTTTCCCTTATATTTTACTTGTAAAGTTTCCCTATTATATCTCTTTCCTTTACATACTTCACATGGTACATATACATCTGGAAGAAAGTGCATCTCTACTTTTAATATTCCATCACCATTACATGCTTCGCATCTTCCACCCTTTACATTGAAACTAAATCTACCTTTTTGATATCCTCTCATCTTTGCTTCATTTGTCATGGCAAATACATCTCTTATATGGTCAAATACTCCCGTATAAGTAGCAGGATTTGACCTTGGTGTCCTTCCGATAGGAGATTGGTCTATATCTATTACCTTATCTAAATACTCAATTCCTTTTATTTCTTTATATTTTCCAGCCTTTGCCTTTGCACCGTTTAGCTTCTGTGCCAAGGTTTTATGAAGGATTTGATTAACTAAAGAAGATTTTCCCGAACCTGATACTCCTGTGACACAAGTAAATAATCCTAGAGGAATTTTTACATCTATATTTTTTAAATTATTCTCCTCTGCTCCAATTACTTCCAGCCATTTCCCATTAGGTTGTCTTCTTTCTTTTGGCACTTCAATTTTTTTCTTACCTGAAAGATATAAACCTGTTATAGAGTCAGGATTATTCTTTATTTCATCAACTGTTCCTTCTCCTACTATATATCCTCCGTGAATACCAGCTCCAGGTCCTATGTCCACAATATGGTCTGCTGCATACATAGTATCTTCATCATGTTCTACTACTATTAATGTATTACCTAAATCAGTTAAATTCCTTAATGTTTTCAATAATTTTTCATTATCCCTTTGATGCAATCCTATACTAGGTTCGTCTAATACATAAACTACTCCTACAAGACTGGAACCTATTTGAGTTGCCAATCTAATTCTTTGAGATTCACCACCAGACAACGTACCTGCTGTACGAGAAAGAGTCAAATAATCTAGTCCTACATCCTTTAAGAAATTTAACCTTTCTTTAATTTCTTTAAATACTTGCTGTCCTATTATTTGCTGCTTTTCTGTAAGAACTAAATTATCAAAGAATTCTATTGCTTTAGTAATAGATAAATCCGTCAGTTGAGCTATATTTAACTTATTTATTCTTACTGCTAATACTTCATCTTTTAATCTCTTTCCATGACAAGTTGGACAAGGGTTTTCTGCCATATATTCATCTATTTTATTTCTCATATAATCAGAATTAGTTGCAGCATATCTTCTTTCTAAGTTTGGAATTACCCCCTCAAACTTTCCTTTAAAATCCCTCATTCCTTCTTCATCAAAATGACTAACAAATTTAAAGGAAATCACTCTATCTGTACCATATAATAGTTCTTGTATAAACTTCTCTGGTGCCTCTCTTAATGGTTTATCTGTACTAAAACCATTGTCATCTGCCAAAGTTTTAAATATTTGATAATAATATGTTGATTCGTTAGAAGTAGAAAATGGTGCTATTCCACCTTCATCTATACTTAAATCTAAATTTGGTATAACTAAATCCTTGTCTATTTCTTTATAAAATCCTAGACCATTACAGGTAGGACACATACCAAATGGGCTATTAAAAGAAAACATTCTAGGTGATAATTCTTCAATAGCTATATTACAATCGGGGCAAGCAAGTTTCTCACTAAACATTACTTTTTCTTTCCCTATAAAATCCACTACAACTAGTCCATCTGCAAGTTTAAGTGCAGTCTCTAAAGAGTCAGACAGCCTGCCTTCTATACCTTCTTTAACTACTATTCTATCTACTACTACTTCTATAGTATGCTTCTTATTCTTCTCTAACTTTATTTCCTCTCCAATATCATACATTTCTCCATCTACTACTACCCTAACAAATCCCTCTTTTTTTATGTTTTCTAAAATCTTTACATGCTCACCTTTTTTTCCTCTAACAACTGGTGCCAATATTTGGAGTTTTGTTCTTTCTTCAGATCCCATTATCTTATCTACCATTTGCTCTACTGTCTGGCTAGAAATCTCTTTTCTGCATTTATGACAATAAGGTGTACCTATTCTAGCATATAATAGTCTTAAATAGTCATATATCTCTGTAACAGTTCCTACAGTAGACCTTGGGTTTTTAGATGTAGTTTTCTGATCTATGGAAATAGAAGGGGATAACCCTTCTATATACTCTACATCTGGCTTATCCATTTGACCTAAAAATTGTCTAGCATAACTAGATAAAGATTCCACATATCTTCTTTGTCCTTCTGCATATATAGTATCAAAAGCTAGAGAAGACTTTCCTGATCCTGATAGTCCTGTAAAGACTATAAATTTATTTCTAGGTAGAGTTAAGGATACATCCTTTAAGTTATTTTCCTTAGCTCCCCTTACTATTATTTCATCCTTTGCCATTCACTTCACCTCTACTTTAGCTTCTTTTTCAATTCAATTATTTTATCTCTAAGTTCTGCTGCTTTTTCAAAGTTTAATTCTTCCGCTGCTGTAAGCATTGCAGATTCTAATCCAGCTAATATTCCTTCTATTTCTTCCCTAGAGAATGATTCTTCATACTTCACTTCATCTTCAGCTACTATTGTAGCTTCTATTATTTCTCTTATATCTTTCTTTATAGATTTAGGTATAATATTATGCTTTTTATTGTATTCATCTTGTATCATTCTTCTTCTATTGGTTTCAGATATTGCTCTTTCCATAGAATTTGTTATTCTATCTGCATACATAATTACTTTTCCTAAAACATTTCTTGCAGCCCTACCTGTAGTTTGAATTAAAGATGTTTCAGATCTTAAAAATCCTTCCTTATCTGCATCTAATATGGTAACTAAAGATACCTCTGGCAAATCCAATCCTTCCCTAAGTAAATTGATACCTACTAAAACATCATATTTACCTAATCTTAAATCTCTTATTATCTCCATTCTCTCTATTGTCTCCACATCTGAATGAAGATAGGTAACTTTTATTCCAATTTCTTTAAAATAGTTAGTTAAATCCTCTGCCATTTTTTTAGTCAAGGTTGTTACCAATACTCTTTCTTTTCTATCTACTACTTTTCTAATTTCATTTACTAAATCATCTATCTGATGCTCTGTAGGTCTTACTTCTATAATAGGGTCAAGTAATCCTGTTGGTCTAATAATTTGCTCTACTGTATTTTCAGTATGTGAAAGTTCATAAGGACCAGGAGTTGCAGATACATACAATATTTGATTTATCATTGACTCAAATTCAGTAAACTTAAGAGGCCTATTATCCAATGCAGATGGGAGTCTAAAACCGTATTCAACTAAATTGGTCTTTCTAGACTTATCCCCTTCGTACATACCCCTTATTTGCGGTATTGTAACATGAGACTCATCTACTATTATCAAAAAATCATCTGGAAAATAGTCTATTAAAGTAAAGGGTCTAGATCCAGCAGGTCTGTCACTTAAATGTCTGGAATAGTTTTCTATCCCTTGGCAAAATCCCATTTCTTCCAACATTTCTAGATCATATCTAGTTCTTTGCTCTAATCTCTGAGCCTCGAGTAATTTTTCCTTGCCCTTTAATTCCTTTAACCTTTCATCTAGTTCTTCTTCTATGGTTTTTATTGCTCTTTTTATTTTATCTTCAGTAGTTGCATAGTGAGAAGCTGGAAATATAGATACATGGTTTCTCATTCCAATAACTTCACCTGTTAGATGATTAACTTCTACTATCCTATCTATTTCATCTCCGAAGAATTCAACACGAATAGTATTTTCACTAGAAGAAGCTGGAAATATTTCTAATATATCTCCTCTAACTCTAAAGGTTCCCCTAATAAAATTAATATCATTTCTAATGTATTGGATATCTATTAATTTTCTCATTATCTCATCTCTATCTTTTTCCATACCTGGTCTTAGGGATACTACTAAGTTCTCATAATCTATAGGGTCTCCTAAACCATAAATACAAGATACAGATGCTACTATGATTACATCTTTTCTTTCAAATAATGCTGCTGTAGCAGAGTGTCTAAGTTTATCTATCTCGTCATTTATTGATGCGTCTTTTTCTATATAAGTATCTGATTGGGGTACATAAGCCTCTGGCTGATAATAATCATAATAACTAACAAAGTATTCAACTGCATTATCAGGAAAAAACTCTTTAAATTCAGAAGCTAATTGATATGCCAATGTTTTATTATGTGCTATAACTAAAGTTGGTTTTTGAACTCTTTCAATTATATTTGCCATAGTGAAAGTCTTTCCAGAACCAGTAACTCCAAGTAATACCTGATGCTTTAAATTTTTATTTATACCTTCCTCTAATTTATCTATGGCTTCTGGTTGGTCACCAGTTGGTTTGAAGTTTGATTTTATCTTAAATGTATTCATACTTTTCACCTCATTGTTTGAACATTTGTTCCAGATATTATATATTATATAATATAATATCTTTTTGTCAAAGCATATTATGAAAATATATACAGTTGTACAACCATCATATAAAATCTATATTGAAGAAATTAGATTAATATAGTAAACTATCAATAGGAGGCGAATTTCATGAAGCGGAATTTATTAATAATAATCTCAGTTCTTATTGCACTATTCTTTTTTGGCTGTGTTTCCAATAAAAAAGAGCCCATATCAACAGATGATGCAAGATTTGAAGAAGAAGAAGTTAAATACGAAATTGAACAAATACTTTTTTCTAAAAGCTTTCAATCACTTGAACCTTCCGTAGAAATCATGACTAATAACAATAAGCTAAAAATATTAGCTTCTTTAGGATTAAGTGAATGTTCAGGCGTTAATATTAACAATATAATTAAAAAGGGCAGTGAAGTTAATATACATGTTAGTGGAACTTATGATAAAAGAAATTCTCGTTTAGTAGTCCCACAAGTAATCATGGAAATAAAGAAATCACAACTTAAAAAAATTGAAGATTTAAAATTTAATATAGTCTATGATGACTATACCCCATTGAAAGTTAAATATGGTATTAATGATACTTTAAACAAAATTCAATCTCATTTTAAAATATCCACAAAAGGATCTCCAAGCTTTAACCTAGTTAGAATTGATGATGATAATATAGTATGGGACATATCATACAATAATATATTTGACAAAGATAATCCAGAAACTCCTTTAGTAAATCTATATGCTCAGGTTAATGCAAATACAGGAGATATTATAAATTCAGAAAAAGTATCTATCTCCTCTTCCTTAGATAATGGTCATATTTTAAATTTTGTAAATGAAGGTCATATTCTATACAAAAAATCTGTATCTGACAATAATACTAACAAAATAACTGAGCAGCTATGGATGTATGACGATGTAAATGGCGAAAAAGCCATGCTTTATTCCTCAGATTTTAAGATATCATATGCACAATTTAGTCCTAACTTAAAATATGTTTCTCTTATAGAAGTAAGTGACAACGGAACTGGATTATACATAATTCCATTGGAGGATAAAAGGGCATATAAAATATCCTTTGAAGATAAATTTAGCCCAAAAACAATGCGATGGGATAGCACAGGTATTTTATATTTAGTAGAAAATGATGACGATAGATCCACAATATATTCCTATAATATAAAAAATAATAAAACAGATATTGTAAATGTTTTGAATAAAAATGTTGAAAATATAATGATTTTGGATAATCAATTTTTATTAACTGAAAAAAACTATGATATGGCAAATAAAATAATATCTATTACTAATGACTGGAAAGATTTTAATCTTATAGGATATGGATTTAATCCAAGGTTTATATCTAAAAATATAATCTCTTATTTACACAAAGATGAAAAAAATGATACCAATTCTTTATTATTCTATAATAAGGATAAAAATAATAAATCAGATAATGGACCGCTTACAAGTGAAAAAATTGCAAATTATTCACTACTTCCAAACGGTGATATTATTTACGTAAAGAAAAATACTAATAATGACGATTTTACACTATGTAAATATTCAATGAAAGAGATGACAATTGAAACAATAGCCAATTTAATAGGAGATAAAATATATTACAACGAAGAAAAAAAACTTATATACTTAAATATAATATTACCATTTGACAATGAAAAGACAGAGATGATTTATTCTTTAGATTTAAATAAGTTAAATTAAAAATCCCTAGGGACTATTATAAGTCCTAGGGGTTTTCTTTTTCCATAGTATTCCTTCGTAGATAATCCAGATTTTATATTGAAAAATTCAATTTCCATTCTATTTATTTGTATATTCATCACATCTTCTAAATCCTTATTGCTGTTTATTTCAATCCCATTTATTTTTAGCAATATATCCCCTGTTTCCATTCCTATATTATGGGCAATTGTATTTGGAATAACATCTAATACTTTCATCCCTTTATCAAAAGATGTAAATATAGGTATCCTCTTATTCTCAATAATCTTATTTTGAAGAATAATATATTCATGCCCTACCAAAGCAAATAATGGAGGTATAAAAAGATTATCTACAGTCTTTGATATGTATAATAAAATAATGCTATATAAAAATAACACAATGGCAGTTTTTATAACCTTTTTTCTAGGATAAGATACTATGGAATAATCTCCATAACTAAGAATTGCCATGAGAGTAACAGGATGAATTAATCCATCACCAATAAATATTACAAAGGGAATAGGCCAAAACCTATTCATATTAAAACCACCAACTATTTGAGATTTTGTTTCAAAGAAAACTGGTACTTTACTCCTTCCTCCGTCAAGAAGAATTAATATACTTTCAACTATATGAAGTACAGCAACTACAGACATTACCTGGGAAATCTGAATTTTTGGATATCCAGTTATTAGACTTATTAAAGATACTATAGCACCTCCATAGGAGAAACACATGTATCTAGGATTTATAAGGGATAGAACAATTGCAACAATTAATATATACATAAAGTCTTGAGGTATTGCAACTACACCTAAATAAATAAACATAACAGTTGTAATTATCCCACCTAATATTCCGAACATGGTTGATATAGATAATTTTAATAATGCAGACCTTCTATATCCTAAAATCTCCTTTTCTATTTTTCCTATCTTTATATATTGAAAATATATAATACATAGGACTGCAATAAAAAAAGGAGATTTTAAAGTATTTATAATATCTATTATCGTAAAATATACAATCTGATATAACCCGTACATACTTTAATTCTCCTCTTTAAAGATTATTTAATTTTAGATTTTATTTCTTCTATTGCTCTTCTTAATTGATTGTCTTCCTTTAAGTTATTTACACCGATTTCCTCAACACCTTCTGGTAATTCCACTACTATATCTGGTTCAATACCTACTCCGTGAATATTTATTCCATTTGGTGTAAAGTATTCAGATATGGTTAATCTTAATCCTGAACCATCATCTAAATCTTGAATTCTCTGTACTACTCCTTTTCCAAATGTTGTTGTTCCAATTAAGATACCCCTATTATGGTCTTTAACTGCACCTGCAAGTATTTCTGACGCTGAGGCAGACCCTTTGTTAACTAGTAAAACTAATGGATAATCAACCATTTTTTTATCTGACCTTAGGTATTCCCTTTTTCCATCTTTAGTTTGTGTATATACTATATCTCCCTCTCCCAATAATTCATCTGATATATTAGCACATACACTTAATAATCCACCAGGATTATTTCTTAAATCTATAATCAGACCCTTAATATTATGACTTCCTAGCTTATCTAATTCTTTTTTAAAATCTTTATATGTTAATTCATCGAAGGATGTAATATTTATATACCCTATATTATCATCTATTATATTTGATTTTACCGTAATCAATCTTATGATCTCTCTAGTTATTTCAATATCGAAAACCTTGTTTTTTCCATTTTTATCTTTTCTTAAAATTGTAAGTGAAACTTTGGTATTAGCCTCACCTTTCATTACCTTTACTGCTTCATCCATACTTTCCCCAAGATATTCTACTCCATTTACTTTTATTATCTTATCTCCACTTTTTATGCCTGCTCTCTCACCAGGAGTATCTTCTATTGGTGATACTACAGTTATTAAATTATCATCTCCTGGAGTAACTACAACTCCAATCCCTGCATACGTTCCGCTAGTTTGTTGTAAAAAAGATGCAAACTCATCTTTAGTCATATAGTTAGAATATGGGTCTTCAAGAGCTTGAAGCATCCCCTTTAATTGTCCATCTACTAATTTCTTTTCATCTACATCCCTTAAGTAGTTCTTCTTAACATAATCCTCTACCATCATTACTTTTGAAAATTCATTATAGACAGACTTTAATTTGTTGTATTCTGCCAGTGGAATATAAGCCTTGTTACTAAATGTTACACTCATTAAATTAGTTAGACCAAAAGTAATTATATTTGTCACTACTAATAAAACTACCATCAATCTTATGACTTGCTTCTTGGACATTTTCTCACCTCTATAATTTTTGGGTTATACAGTTATTGTATTTGTTTTATATGAAGATTATACCATTTATTCTTTACATTAAAAAGACTAAAAAAACACCCCATCCAATGTGAAATCCATAATCCTTCCTATTTATATAATTTACTTATAGATATAAAGTCCATATCATCATATTCTCTAGTCATTAAAAACAAATTATAAACCAAGTTAGTAAATGGCAGCGGAATATCATGTACTGAATCTATTGCCGTTTTTATATCTTTTCTCATTAAACTTAACTTAAAGCCACCTTCAAAGTCTTCTTGTCCAAGTTTATGCAAGTATCTATTTAATGAATATGAATTTCCTGAGCTTTGACTTATTACATCTTGTATAATGTTTAAATCAATTCCTTGATTCCTAGCAACGGTATATGCTTCTATTAACCCCATAGTATTTATAGCAATCATCATTTGATTAATTGATTTAAGTGTTTTTCCTGTTCCAAGCTTTCCTATATAATGAATATTTTTTCCAAATACATTTAAGACTTCCTTTATTTCATTGAAAACTTCTTCATTTCCTGACCCAAAAACAGTTAAACTTCCATCATTTGCACCTTTAACTCCTCCACTTAAGGGAGCATCTATTACCTTTACCCTTTTACTCATATAATATTTTTCTAATTTAATTACGATTTCCGGGGAGCAGGAAGTCATTTCAAGGATTACAGTATTATCTTTGACATTATTAAAAAAGGATTCATCTAACAATACAGATTCTACTTCTTTATCGGAAGGTAAAATACTTATAATCATATCTACTCCAACTGGAATTTCAGAAATACTTTTCTTGTTTTTCGCCCCAAGTAATTCTAATTCTTTAATTTTATCTATGGATTCTTTTTTGTTGCTATGTTTTGCTATATGAACTTCAAATCCATGTTTTAAAAGATGTTTTGCTATGGGAAATCCCATAGCACCTAATCCTATGAAGCCAATCTTGTTAATGGACATATTATAAACTCCTTACTTATTTTCTATTATTCTTGATTCTTCTAAATTATCTAATCTAACTAAATCAGACTTTTTTCTATTACCCATTCTCTAAATCATAGTTCATTTTCTCATCTTACATACTATACATTTGTCTTTTTATATCTATCAAAATATCCGCTTACCCCAATTAAAGCTAAAATAATAATTATACCTCCTAACATTACTCTAGAATTCAAAGGGTCTGAGAATAAAGCTATTCCTAAAATTGCTGCTATTAAAATTCTGCTGGCAGATACAATAGCGCCTGTGGCATTATCTACATATTTGTATCCCATAGTTATAAATACCTGTCCTAACACTCCAGTTACTGCAGATAAAACTATATCAAATAATACTTTTGTATCAGGCATTGCTAAATCTT
Organism: Tissierella praeacuta; assembly: GCF_040396155.1. GTDB lineage: Bacteria > Bacillota > Clostridia > Tissierellales > Tissierellaceae > Tissierella > Tissierella praeacuta_A. The sequence continues at coordinate 93,764 of NZ_JBEBOY010000003.1, read as the reverse complement.
TTATTACAAATGGTAAATTAATAATAGTTGCTAAAAGCATTACATAAAAAATTATAATATGAGATTCATCATGTTTTCCAGCTTCTTTAAGAGATAATATACTAATAGCTGCTGCGACAGATGATAAAATAGAATAAATATCTCCTATATTTATACTGCTGAAATCTGGAAATGCTACTAAATAGCACCCTAACATAATTATACCTAAATATAAATAACTACTTTTCTTTACCTTATCTTTATAAATTATTGGTGCTAATATTAAAACAAATACAGGATATGTCATTTGCAACATATTTGCATTTGTTATAGTAGTATATTGGAAACCAAGAGAAAAGAGCATTATTGATATACTGTTAAATGCACTTCTAATAAATATATGCTTAAACCTATTAGGTTTAAAAGATTTTTTAGTAGCGACTATATAAATAAACATTACTATTGTACCTAATAAAAATCTACTAAATGAATTGACCATACCTGACATAGATGAATTCATTGTAACCATTTTTCCAAAAGATGAACTAGCTGCAAAAGTTAATGCAGATAATAAAACATATATAATTCCTATTAATGCTGAATTATTGTTTTTAATTGTAATCCCCTCCTAAAAATAAAAAAGTCCATTAAACAAGCTTAACATAACCCTGCTAAATTAGCTAGAGTTATGTTATTTGCTTTTATATATTAAGAGATTAAATAAATATTAATTTTCTGATTATAATAACCACAAATATGCAATGGCAGATAATAAAGCAGACCCTATAGGTAACACCTCTTCATTAAATATAACATTACTATTGTGTTGTCCAAACTCATATCCTTCTTGATTACTCTTACCTGCTCCAATAAATAGATATGCGTTATTATTAATTTGCTCAGATATATATGAAAAATCTTCTGAGCCTCTTTTCACTACAGGTTCTACATTAATATTTATTTTATCTTCAAGCTTTTGTGATAATTTTAAAATCTTATTAGTGAACTCCTTTGATGTTGTTAGTGCCGGCAATGATTTAACAATTTTAAATTCTGCATTTGACATAAATGATTGAGATATGGCTTTTGTCACTGTTTCAAATCTTTTTAATAGATATTCTCGCTGTTTATCATCATATGTCCTTAACGTTCCTTTAATCTTTGCACTGTCTGGTATAATATTAAATGTACTGTTTGCTTCTATGGAAGTTACAGAAAATAGTACATGGTTAAAGGGATCTACTTCTCGGTTTATTACATTATATATACTATTATATATATTAATAGCTATATTGATTGGATCTATTGTTTCATAGGCCCTTGCTCCATGTCCTCCTCTACCATTGACAGTTATTTCAAAGCTGTCATTTGATGCAAATGTCTTACCATATCCATAATCTAATGTACCTAATGGACTCTTTGCATCTACATGTAGAGCCAATGCTGCATCTATATTTCTATCCTTTAGAACTCCATTATCTAACATTCTCTTTGCTCCAGCTCCACCTTCTTCATCTGGTTGGAACATAAGTCTTACTGTACCTTTTAAATCTGCTTCTCTTTCTTTAAGAATCTTTGCGGCACCTAATAACATAGTTGCATGTAAATCATGACCACAACAATGGGAAGATTCTATATTTGATTTAAACTCCAAATCATTTATCTCATACATAGGTAGTGCGTCCATATCAGCTCTTAATAAAATTGTCTTTTCGCCAAAGCCAATGTCTGCAACTATTCCTGTTCCATCAATATCACGGAATTTAACTCCTATTTCTTCAAGCTTTTCCTTTATATGAGCAGAAGTTTTAACTGTGTTATATCCAACTTCAGCATTTTTATGGATATATCTTCTTGTTTCTATTAAACCATCCTCAATTTCATAAGCTTTATCAATAATGCTTTTAACATTTGGGTCCATTTTATCCCTCTCTACTTAACATTATTTCAATAACTGTATCATCAACAGGTTTCATTCCTTTAGAACTGATTTCTCTTAAATTTCTTATACTTCTTTCTGCACTATTACTAGCTATTCCATTATTGTCTTTTATATTAGTTCCTTGAATAGCTAATAAAGCCGATTGCACTGCAGTAGAAGCTGCAGTTCCTAACTTAAGTGCACAACTTGGTTTAGCTCCATCACATATTACTCCTGCTTGGTTTGCAATAATATTATTTATAGTCGGTGCAATATTATCTCTTCCTGATAATAACCATGCTATTGCTGACCCAGATCCTATAGATGCTGCTAAACTGCATCCACATAAGTTTGATAATCTTCCTATATATTTTTTAACATAGGATGTAATTATATGACTAATAGCTAAAGCTTTGGCTAAATCTTCATTATTTACTTCTCTGATTTCTTTATATGCAGCTATTGGAAGTATAGCAGTCAAACCATTGTTTCCGCTTCCACTTGAACTCATAACTGGCATAGATTGACCTGACATTCTAACATCTGATGCTGCTGCTGTTAGCATATAAGCCAGATTTCCAAGGTCCTTTGATATAATACCGCTTTCAATATTTCTATGATAACTATATCCTGTTCCAAGTCCATACTTTGCTTTTATTCCTGCTTCAGCTACTTGGATATTCATTTCCATACCTTCTAATAAAAACTTAATATCTTCATAGTCTATCTCTTCAATTTCTTTAACAATAGTATCTATTGATAAATTATAAAATCCCTCATCAAGATTTTCATTAGTAGCTTTATCGGTTATTTCACTTTTTTTATTTAATATTTCATTTCCATCTAATGATAAATAAACTATATTATCATGCTTGTCTTCGGTAACAGCAATTGCAATGTGTTTAGTATTTTCAACAGTTGTTTTTATATAAACTGATTTATTATTATCTTTTGCAACTTTAACATCTATTTCATATTTTCCTGATGCTTCTTCTGAATTTCTTAGTTCTTCATCAGAAATCTTTCCTAAAATTTCTAATCCATATTTAGGGGAAGTTGCAGCCCCTAACGAAGCCGCAACATCTAATCCTATTTTATTAGTATTTGGTATTCCAACATCCATACCATTTTTATATATACCTTTACTTACTTCCACTGATAATTTTGAAATTTCTTTAGAATCAGCAGGTAATAAATCTACTGCATAAGCTGTATTTAACGCAACTGCTACTGGTTCTGTACAGCCAACTGCAGGCTTTACTTCTTTTTTCAATATTTCAATAACTTGTTCTTTAATATTCACTTATATTAACTCCTTATTTAATCTTTTGTTTCTTAAACTGTTAAAATGGCCCTAGATTTATTGCTGCTGCAAATGCTACACATATAGCTCCGATTATAGTATTTGTAAGAATTATCCTCCAAATATATTTAAAATATTTTGGATAACTAATACCTGCTATAGCTATTGCTCCTGATGTTAATGGAGACATTGGCAATAAAAGATTAGTAATACCATCACCGTATTGGAAAGCAGCACAAACAGTCTGTTGAGTAATACCAATTATATCTCCTATAGGTGATAGTATTGGTATAGTAACTGCCGCTTGTCCGGCACCTGAGATTATAAAGAAGTTTGTAATATATTGAATGAAGTACATTACAACTGCACCAACTATTTTTGATGTTCCTGTTAACATTCCAGATAATGCATATACTATTGTATCAATCATTCCTGCGCCTTCCATAATTATAGCAATGGCTTTTGCAAAGCCTACTACCATTATTCCGCCAACCATTCCTGATGCACCTTTAACAAATAATTTCATTAATTCGTTTGGTGAATATCTAGCAATAATTCCAACTACTACCATCATCATTAAAAAGATAGCTGGTATCTCTGTTTTAAAATCTCCTCCAGTTAATGCTGTATATACAACAAAAGCCATACCTGCAAATACTGCTAATAAAATTCCTATATTTCTAGCATTTAACTCTGGCATTACTTGTTCTTCTGCATCTTTTCTAGCTTCCTGCTCTACATCATATATATAACTGTTTTTAGGATCTTTTCTAATACTCTTAGCATACTTTACTGTCCAAAAAGAAACTGAACAGTTAAATCCAATAAATGCAATAACTCTATACCATGCAGCTGAGAATAATGGTAAGCCAACTAATCCTTGAGCTGTACCAATTGTAAATGGATTAAATATACCAGATGCTAATCCAGCTCCTCCGCCAGCAACTACTATACTAATTCCAACTAAGGCATCTAACCCCATGGAACGTGCTAATAAAACTCCTAATGGAACGAAAGCTAAGTAAGCCTCTAATGTTCCAATAAATGTGGGTATTAATGAGAAAACAAATACTAATACAGGTATAAAATAAATATCTTTTCCTTTAGCTTTGGAAATTGCTTTATTTAAAAATGCTTGAATAGCACCAGTACTAGTAACTACTGAAAAAGTGCCTCCTACTATTAGAATTAAAAAGCATATCCAGCTTGTTCCTAAGAATCCTTTAGGTACAGCTGTGAATATATCCATTATAGAAGCTGGATTCTTTTCAGTTCCATGATATGAACTTGGGTCAACCAAAACTCTTCCTGAAGCTGGGTCTTCAACTCTATCGTATTGCCCAGCTGGAACTATATAAGTTAATAATGCTGCCAAAAGAATTATACAACTAATGATTATAAGAGTATGTGGAAATTCCTTCTTTTTTTTCAGATCAACGGTTTTTTCAGCCATTTTTATCCTCCTTAATCTAGGTTAACAGATTTTCTAAGTGCTTCTACAGATTCTCTAAGTGCTTTTAAATTTTCCTTTGCTGTTTTAGGATCAACAACACAACCAGGTCCTAAAATAAATCCTCTACCGTCTATATCTTCAATAGCTTCTTTAGCATGTGCTAATATTTGCTCTTTATTGCTTCTTGCCATTATACTATCGTAATTTAATACTCCATCAACAAAGTATGGAACCTCTTGTATTCCGCCTAAGAAGCATTTATCTGTTTTCTTTCTTGCCTCTGATAGGCTTGGGAATGTATGTCTATCATGCCAGTTAATGCAGTTTACTGGATAATTCTCAGCTATTGTATCAAACATTATATTATCTCCGTGAATATGTATAACATTAAAATATGTTTGATCTGCATAAGATTTTATTACTTCTAAATCATATTTCATTCCGAATTCTTTAAACTCTTCATCATTCATTAAATTATAATTAGCATTTTGAGTTGCTAAAAAGAATCCGCTTACTCCAGCATTTATATTTTCTTTAACAAAATTAATTGTTGTTGCAGTTATAACTTCTAATGCTTTGTGTACTTCAGCTGGATTTTCCTTAATATCTTTAAATAATCTGTCTCCTGCCAATTTTTTCAATGTGGAAATTGGGCTGAATATTGTTTGTACATAAGGTGTGTGTTTAGGAATAATCTTAGATATTTGCTGAGATAATTGTAATTGTTTTCCCCAAGTACCATAATAAGCAGGTAATACTTCAAGTCTTGAATAATCTTTTACTTCCTTTATACCAGGTGCTATTATTATAGGTTCATGATATTTATGACAATATATCTTTAATTGTGCACCCCAATCCTGAATTGAATATGTTCCGAAAGGCATTAGCTTAATAAAGTCAAAGTCATATTCCTCATTAAATGCAACTTGTGTTTGAGCTAATGTTATTGGATCTTGGTCTACTTCTGAAAAATGCATCCATGCACTGACAGGTACTCTGTCTACTTCTTGATTACGTAATGCTGCCATAATTCTCTGTTCTCTGTTCATATAGCCTTCCTCCTAACCCTAAATTTAATAATGATATATTTGACATAATAATTTTGCATAAGTATAATTATTAATAATAGTATTAATTAAAATTATTAATGGAATTATTTGGTTATTATGTCTTATGTTGTTTATAAATGAATTATTTAATAATGAATTCCTTTAAATAATATCATATTTAATTAAATTCATTATGGGTTAGCTTAATCTGATGTACAGTTTATTTTAAGGTGGTATGAATTATGGAAAAAGACATCAAATGTAGTAACAGCTGTAATATTTTATATAATAATTTTTCAATATCTGAAAAAGCATGTTTAGATAACCTTTTTGATAATTTCAAAAATAGTTCTGAGACCTATTGTGCTTTTATACTAACAGATATTTCCCTTGACCTTGGGGAAAACTTCCCCTACACTAAAGTTATTTATGTAACAAATGGCAGCCTAAATGTCCATGTCAATGATTTATCAACAATATTAGTCAAAGACCATTTTCTATTTGTAAATGCACATTCTAGACTAAGAGTTAGTCCGAACACAAGTGATACTATATATTTTAATTTCTATTTTAAAAGAACATTTTTTCATCCTGGTTTTATGAAAAAACTTTCCGAATATGAAGTATTCTATAACTTCATCAATTTTTGCCTAATGGGAAGAGAAAATAACAAGGCTCATACTTTATTTAAATGCAACAATTTTACAGTAAGACAGTTATTATATATTATGCTCTCTTTGGTTAAAAATAAAAATACTGATTTACTAGAGGCAGCTTTATTGTTTCTTTTTGAATATCTGTATAAATCTGAAGATAGTGAAGTCCTCACTTCTCTCTCAACATTAATAAATGCTACAATAGTGAATTCAATGATTAAATATATTTCTGTTAACTACAATGATGTTACCTTACAAAGCTTATCTAAGCATTTTAATTATCATCCAAATTATATATCTAATTTAATTAAAAAAGAAACAAATATGACTTTCCAACAACATGTTCAAAATGCAAAATTAAAAAAAGCAGCTTATTTATTGATAAATACTGATTATTATGTTAAAGATATAGCTTTGGATTTAGGATATATTGATACTTCTTATTTCAATAAAATATTCAAAGAAACTTATGGTTGCACTCCAACGAATTATAGATTAAGGAATAAATCTATATAATACATATTAACCCTTATAATTTAAAAGAGAGATAAAGTTAATCTTTATCTCTCTTTCCCTATTATTAAATATAAATTTTATTTCCCCTTTAGCCATGGTATTGGGTCTACATAGGCTCCATTTTTTCTTACTTCAAAATGACAATGCGGACCAGTAGATATACCTGTACTACCAACTTTTGCTATAGTATCTCCACGTTTTACCTCTTTACCTACAGATGCTACTAAAGATGAATTATGACCATAAAGTGTAACAATTCCACCACCATGATCTATCATTATTGCCTTACCATAACCACCTAAGGTTCCTGAATATATTACAGTTCCCGGTGATGCAGCCTTAACACTTGTTCCAGTAGGTGCTGGTATATCTATTCCTGTATGTAGCTTCTTTGTCTTAAAAACAGGATGAACTCTATACCCATATGGAGAACTAATTCTAGAATATCCAGGTACAGGCCATGTCATTGTTCCACCAGAATATGGACCAGTATTTATCTGTAATTTAACTATTTGTGATTCAATCTCCTTAGCATAATCATTTAATTTATCATATTCTTTTTCATATGCTTCCTTATCTTTTACTAGTCTATCCATTAAATCTTCTTTTTCTCTAGTTGCTTTAGCCAAATCCCTTCTTCTGACTTCCAACTTAGTTTTAGATGTTTCTACAGCTTTTTTTTGTGTCTGTAATTCAGTTTTCTTTGTATCAATTATATCTCTTTGTTCCTTCATATACTCTATTAATTCTGTATCATGTTTTGCCACAGCTTTTACCATATCCTGTCTAGATAAAAAGTCTTTAACATCTGCAGATGATAGAAGTACTTCTAAATATCCTACATTTCCATTTTTATACATTACTCTTAATCTTTTTCCAAATACTTCCTTTTTATCACTAACTTTTTTCTCTGCTTCTTTTAATTCTCCAGTGGTTTTTTCAATATTTAAAGCTAAATCTAACAATTCCTTTTCAACTTTATCTAATTCATTAGTAGCACTAGACATCTTCGTATCTAAATCATCGATTTGCTTTGATACTTCTTTGGCTCTTTTATCAATGGCTTTTATCTCTTTCTTAGTATCCTTTATCTGCTTATCAATTGTATTTTGCTTTTTCTTTAAATCTTCAACTGTATCCGCCGCATATACTTGAATAAAGTTAAAGATAAATATTAAAGCTAATACTAGATATACTATTTTTCTTCTTTTTTTCATATTGTCCCCCCTATACATTAAGAAAACGTTTTAAAGATAATATACTGCCCAAAGCTCCTATTCCAACACCTATTACAGTAAACATTATTGTGACGTCTTTAACTAATAATGCTGGTGAAACCAAATATACTGTAAGAAGTACATAGAGCTTATCACTTACTGATTTGAAAAAATATTCATAGCCATAGTTTATCATTATTATAGATACTACTGCTCCTATAAACCCAAATAATACTCCCTCTATAATAAAAGGTCCTCTTATATATCCGTTGGTTGCGCCTACGTATTTCATTATATTTATTTCTCTTCTCCTTGAGGCTACAGTAATCTTTACAGTATTAGAGATTATAAATACAGAAACTAATACTAATACTCCTATTACAATTATACCTCCAAGTCTAATATAATTAGCAATTACCATAAGCTTGTCTATTATATCCTTATAATACTTAACATCCTCTACACCTTTTATGGATTTAATTTCTTTAACTACTTTATCTGCATATTTTATGTCCTTTAATTGGATTATATAAGAATCTTGAAGTGGATTTTCTTCTAATCCATCTAATAGATAAGAATCTCCTTCCCATTCTTCTTTCATAATTTCCAATCCTTGTTCCTTTGAACGAAATACTGCTGATAATACACCTTCTATAGATTTTATAGATTCCTCTATGGATTCCATATCTTTTGCTTCCATATCTAATTCCAAATATACTTGTACTTCATCAAACTTCGTCTTTACTTCTAATACTAAATTATTTATACTCAAAATCAGAATTAAAACTACACCTAATATAATAAGTACCGCCGATATAGAACCAATGGATGCTAATCCCATACCACGGTTTCTCCACATGCCTTGAAACCCCTGTTTTACTATATTCTTAAACACCCGAAATCGCATCACCATATCCACCCTTCTGTTCATCCCTAACTAATTTGCCATTATGGATTTCTATTACTCTTTTTTTCATTTTATTTACTATGTCTTTTGCATGGGTTGCCATAAGTATAGTAGTACCTCTGCCATTAATTTCAGATAAAACCTTCATTATTTCCCATGCAGTTTCTGGGTCTAGATTTCCAGTAGGCTCGTCTGCTATTAAGACAGGCGGACTATTGACTATAGCTCTTGCAATAGACACTCTTTGGCGCTCACCTCCAGATAATTGATCTGGAAAGCTAGAAGCCTTCCTACTTAAATCTACCATGCTTAATACCATAGGTACACTTCTTCTTATTTCTTTAGGATGAGCTCCTATTATCTCCATAGCAAAAGCTACATTTTCATATACTGTCTTATTTGGTAATAATCTAAAGTCCTGAAAAACTACACCTATATTTCTTCTAATAAATGGTACTCTTCTATTTCTAACCTTAGTTATATCCATATCTTTTAAGATTATCTTACCATCTGTAGGCTGTTCTTCCTTTAATAAAAGTTTAATCATTGTAGATTTTCCTGCACCTGATGAACCTACTAAAAAAACAAATTCACCTTTATGTATATGCAAATCTATATTTGAAAGAGCTTTAACATTATTATCATATTCTTTACTTACATTTTCAAATTTTATCAATCATACCACCCCGTTTTTTCTATAATATAATATATTAAAACTTGAGTAAAGTCCCATTAATTTCCAATCCTTTTTTACTTTCCCTTAATTGTATATTATAATATAAAATGTGAGATAAATAAACCATAATGAGGTGATTATTTTGGATAAAAGATTTTTAAGAGATAAAATTTTGCAAAAAAGGGCAGAATTATCTACAGAAAACATTGTAAAATATAGCAATATTATGGAAGATAAATTATATGAAATGGCTGCTTATGAAGAAGCAAAAACTATTATGTCCTTTATTAGTTTTAGTGATGAGGTAAATACTCACGAAATAATTAAGAAGTCTATAAAAAATGGAAAATCAGTCGTTGTACCTATAACTATACCTAAGACTAAGGAGATGAAAGTTTCCAAGCTTTTAGACTTTTCAGAGCTTGAGTTAGGTTATTATAATATCCTTACTCCTAAGAAAGAATTTACACGATTCGTTGATCCTAATACTATAGACCTAATTTTAGTTCCTGGTGTTGTCTTTGCTAGAAATGGTTATAGAGTTGGATATGGTGGAGGCTATTATGATAGATTCTTATCTAAACTAGACAAAAAAGTTAATACAATTGGATTGGCATTTGATTTACAAATCGTAGATGAAGTTCCTAGGGATTCCTTTGATATCCCTGTAGACTTAATAATAACAGAAAAAGAAATAATAAATTGTTTGGAAAAATAAACTTCATCTAAGCTTTTAATTTGAATTATTAGTGGTATAATATATGAGGTATTTAATTTGTTATTTAGGAGGAATTATAATGGTAAGAACAGTAGGTACTACAGCAAGGGGTATTAGAACTCCAATCATTAAAAAAGGTGATGATTTGGCTAATATCGTAGTTGATTCTCTGCTATTAGCCTCTAGCTCTGAAAACTTCACTATTAATGATAGGGATGTTTTAGGTATTACGGAATCACTATTAGCTAGAGCTCAAGGGAACTATGCTACTGCTGATGCTATAGCTAAGGATATCAAACTTAAATTTCCTTCAACTGTAGGATTAGTGTTCCCTATTTTAAGTAGAAATAGATTTTCAATTATATTAAAAGGAATAGTATCAAGTGGAAGAAAAGTAGTATTGCTACTTTCTTATCCTTCTGATGAAGTAGGAAATCATTTAATGGATATAGATAAAATGGATGAGTTAAAAATCAATCCATATACTGATATAATGACAGAATCTGATTATAGAAGACTATTTGGTGAAAAAGTAGTACATCCTTTTACAGGTGTAGACTATGTCAATATGTATAAAGAAATAGGTAAAGGAAATATAGAAATAATATTCTCTAATAATCCAAGAACTATATTGGACTATACAAAGGATATATTAGTAGCTAATATTCATGATAGAAATAGAACTAAGAAAATTCTTAAAGAAGCTGGAGCTAATATTATCTATGGATTAGATGATATTCTTAATTCATCAATAGATAATTCTGGTTATAATCCAGAATATGGTGTACTTGGCTCAAATCTTGCTTCCGAAAATGAACTAAAGCTATTCCCTAGAGATTGTCAAGTATTTGTAGAATCTGTACAACAAAAAGTCAGAGAAAAAACTGGCAAAAATATTGAAGTTATGATTTATGGAGATGGAGCTTTTAAAGACCCTGTAGGAAAGATTTGGGAGCTTGCTGACCCTGTTGTTTCTCCAGGATATACTAAAGGATTACATGGCACTCCAAATGAGCTAAAATTAAAATATATTGTTGATACAGAATTAGATAGTTTACGTGGAGATGAAGTTATACAAGCTGTTAAGCAAAAGATAAATAGTAAAGGTGATAATTTGGTTAAAAAAGAAGAATCTTTAGGGACAACCCCTAGAAGATTAACAGATTTATTAGGAAGCCTTTGCGATTTAACTAGTGGCAGTGGAGATAAAGGTACTCCAGTAGTATTAATTCAGGGATATTTCGATAATTATGCAACAGAATAGTTAAAGATAGTGTAAATTAATGAATCATTAGCTTAGAGGAATTATTAAATTGAGTTAAATTTAATTTTTAATAACTTTAGATTTATATTGTCAGGATAAATAAATAATTAAATAATTAACTATCTGTCTTAGCAATTTTAATGGTCTGATTCACATAAAAATGCTCCTTTCTAGTTTAAATCATTTTTGATTATTACTAGAAAAGAGCTTTTATTTCAACAAAATCACAGGTTTTTTTAATTGTCATCTTTCAATATACTAGCTGTATTCTATTCTTCTTCATATTCTCTATTCAGCATAGAATAATATATTAATTTTTCCTGTACATAAGCATTTATTGTATTTTCTTCATATTCTCCATCTCCATTTAACTCTCCAGCTTCTATACCTGTTAATATTTCCATTCCCTGATCTATATTATCTATAGCATAAATAGTAAATTTATTTTCCTTAACTGCATTTATTACTTCTTCATCTAACATCAAGTTTTCTATATTTTTATTTGGAATTATAACTCCTTCTCCGCCTTTAAATCCTTTTAATTTACATACCTTGTAGAATCCTTCTATTTTTTCATTTACTCCTCCTATAGGTTGAATTATCCCTTTTTGATTTACAGAACCAGTCACTGCAATTCCTTGTTTTATTGGAATATCTCCTAAACTAGAAAGTATAGCATATAGTTCAGTACTTGATGCGCTATCTCCATCTATGCCATCATAGGACTGTTCAAAAGTAATACTAGCCGTCATGGATAATTGAATATTTTGAGCATATTTCTCCCCTAAATACCCACTCATAATTAGAACTCCTTTATTATAAATGTTTCCACTTTGTTCAGCTTCCTTTTCAATATTTATTACTCCATCTTCACCAAAATAAGTGTTAGCAGTTATTTTAACTGGCCTACCAAAGGAATATTGTCCCAAATCAATAACAGAAAGTCCATTTATCTCCCCGATTTTTTCTCCTTCTGTATCTATTAAAATAGTCTCATTATTTATTAATTCTAAAAGTTTCTCCTCATATGCATTATTTCTGTGTTGTTTTTTAGATATTGCCTTTTCAACATCTTCTTTCGTAACTATATTTTTGCCTTCACTTGATGCCCATCCATCTGCTTCATATATTACTTCGACTAAATTATTAAAACTTGCAGTAAGTTTATTCTTTTCATCTGCCATTCTACTACTTAAATCTATTATTGCCCCTAATGCCTCTTTGCTAAATGGTAATAAACCTTGTTCTTTGCACTGATAAGCCACAAATGAACCAATCTTTAGTATGTTTTCATCATTTCTTTCCATCTCAGTATCGAAATCAGCCCTTATTCTAAAGAGTTTTTTGAATTCCTCATCATAAGAATATAAGATATGATATGTCATATAATCCCCAATAATTATTATTTTAATATCTAAGGGGATTGGCTCAGGATTTAATGTTTCAGATGTTAAACTGGAACTATAAATATTTTCAATTTTTAATTCCTCAGTAGTTATTGCCCTTTTTAGTCCATCCCAAGAAAATTTTTCCTTCAAAATATCCTTTGCCTGAATTAATATATATCCTCCATTAGCTTCATGCATAGATCCTGGTTTAATCCTAGTATGGTCAGTCTTTGCAACACCCATTTCATTGGCATATTCAATTTTTCCAAATAAATTATAATAATTTGGATTCATCTCCTTTATAACTGGAGCACCTTTTGTATAGCTATTATCTATAAAAAGATTAACAGAATACCTTCTTAGGAATTCATCTTTCTTATTATCTTGAAAAAATATTTTTTCTACATAATTTTCTTCGTCAACTAAAAACATCTCATAATTTTTTACAATATCTTCTTTCATATCCAGAAGAAACTTAATTATTCCTTCATTTTCTCTGTATTTTACCTGAATTGGCCCTACAAATGTGGTGACTACTAATGAAACTTGTTCTTCCTTTAATTTTTTCATTTCATTTTTTAATTTAACTTCAATATCCTTTATACGTTTAATATAATCATAGGATTTTTGGGTTAATTCTATGGATATATTACCAAGTCTATCCATTTCTTCATCTGATAATTTATCAAGTTCTTCATCAGTCATAGGCCTATTGTCTATTAATGGAATACTCAATATTCCTCTTTCTGTTTGCTTAAATACAAAATTATATTCCTTTGCAAAATTATTTAACTCTACTAATATACTTTCAGCCATAGCTTTACTTTCATTAAATATAACATTTTTACTGTCTTCATAATCCTTTGAACTTAACGCCTTAGGTATTTCAATATCTATATTTTTTATAGCAGATTCTATTGCCTTCTTAAAATCCATACCTTTCCCAGTTTCTAAACTTATTGCTCTTGGACAATTGGACCTTTTAAAATTATATACATAGCACCAATCACATGGTGTAGTTCTTTCCTTAGCAAATTCATCTGCAACTAAATATGAATATGAATTCCTTCCTGTACCTGCATAACCTGATACATAAATATTATATCCTTTTCTTTTCATAGAAAGTCCATACTTCAATGCTTCCATAGCCCTATCTTGGCCTATTAATTCTCTATTTACTATCCAGTCTTCTGTTGTATCATGTGGAAATATATCTGGATTACATTGATTTCTTAGTTTCTCAACTGGAACTTTATATTTTTCTAACATTTGGAGCACCTCCATAAATAACTTATTTAATTATACACCATTTTATATTTCAATGTATTCCAAAATTTGTATTTGTTGAATAAAAATAAGGGGGCTGTTTCAAAATTTAATTTTGAGACAACCCCTTATTTCTATTTTATCCCTGCCGCTATTTTTATCATTTTTTGATGTTCTGGATCCTGCTTACCATCCATATGTCTTGTACTACCTGCAAAATGTATATCAAAATGACCATCTATTCCATTACCTTTTACATAGTCATAATTAATTCCTCTACCATATCCACCAGATCTGTTATTAGTCACTATTCCACCTTTTACACTATCTAAACCTGCATGGGGCATAAAAGTTACACTTGCTGCTATTCTTCTACCATTATATTCTACAATGGCTGGTCTTCTTACCCAGCTAAACCCTCCCCATATGGATTTCATAATATCAGTATCTTCTTTAGTTAATGTTTCACAATCCGCATGATTTGATCCTACTGACCTTTGTACCATAAAGGATTTTCCCGTATAGAAATCTATTACTTTAAACTTCGCTTCCCTTGGTACCATTTTTTCTACTTCAGCAAACCATTTAAGATACTCTCCATATGTAGTTTCTTTAACTGGCTCTTTCTGTGTTGCTTCTTGCTTTTGACTTTCCTTTTCTTTTGTTTCTTTAGCCTGTGCCTCAATAGTTTTATTTATTTCTCTTGTATCTACAGTTCCTCTATTTACAGAATTATTTTTTACTCCTCTATCTGGAATTTTTATAACTTGTCCGGGATAAATTTTTGTTTTTTCATTAGCTTTATTTTCTTTTAATACACTTTCTAATGAAACTCCATATTTTTTAGAAAGTTTCCAGAAAGTATCTCCCTTATTTACTGTATGATTTACTGCGAAACTAGTAGTACTAATGCAAAGAGTTAATGCTACTGTTCCTATTGCTGTTTTTGTAGTTTTCTTCATATGCTCCTCCTCCAATTTACATTTGTTTTTGTAACCTTTTTGTTACTATTATATTATTTCGCCATAAATTATTGAAATCCTTTATGTAATATTTTCCAACATTATAATCAAAAAATAAAAAAGGAGATATAAATCTCCCTATTATTACTTCTATTAATCATATTCAATATCTAAATGTACCTCTTCAGGCATATCTTTTAGATTTGTTTTTACTACAACATATGGATAATCATATTCTTGTTCAACTATTTCATTAGGATCCGGGTCTGTAAATTTTGCATAGACTATTAAATCAAATACATCTTTATTATATTTTTCTTTTACAATTTGAACTATTTCTACTAAGTATCCCTTTGAATTCTTTTCTCCTCTTGTAACTACAACATAAATATCATCTTCATATTTACATGTTAATGCTCTTTCCTCAGTTAGATATTTAGGCAGCATCTCAGAGATCTTTTCTGGTATTTCATCTTCTTGTACTACTTTGAATTTAATTAGACCATCTCTTCCCTTTAAAAGTCTAGGTATGAACAGGATTCCAATAATTAAAATAATTGCCAAGGCAATAATTTGATTTCTTTTCAACTCTATCCCCCCAATATTAATCTTATATAATTAATATTCCTTAGAGGACTCCATTATGTATATTTTATAAAAAAGCCTTTCTTTGAAATATTAAGATACTTATAAAATTTATATTATAGATAAGTAGATTCAAATTTAAATATGCTTTTAGAGAATTTCTAAACTTTAAGTGATGGAATTTAAATATATTTAATTAAACTATGAAGTTTCTTATCTATAAAGTTAAATTGACTTACATAAAAACCCCTGATATTAATAATCAGAGGTTTACATACTATAATAATTCTTTTGCTTTATTTATAATATTATCTACACCAAGACCATATTTTTCTAATAACTCAAATCCTTCTCCTGATTCACCAAAGGTATCCATTGTTCCAATTCTAACAATACGAGTTGGTTGTTTCTCAGCTACTACTTCAGCTACTGCACTACCTAAGCCTCCTATTATGCTATGCTCTTCAACAGTAACTATTCCTTTTGTTTCTTTAGCTGCTTTTATTATAATATCCTCATCTATAGGTTTAATACTAGCCATATTTATAACTCTTGCAGATATACCTTCTTTAGCTAACTTTTCTGATGCAGATAGTGCTTTTTCAACTACAACTCCTGTAGCTATAATAGTTACATCTGTTCCTTCTTTTAGCTCAACACCTTTACCTATTTCAAATTCATAACTCTCATCAAATATCATAGGAACTTTTGCTCTACCCAGTCTTATATATACTGGTCCATTATGCTCTGCTGCTTTAAATATACATTGCTTTGCTTCTGTAGCATCTGCAGGACTTAATACTACCATATTTGGTAAAGATCTCATTAAACTAATATCCTCTAAGGCTTGGTGAGTTGCTCCATCTTCCCCTACTGTTAATCCAGCATGAGTTGCCGCAATTTTTACATTTAGTTTTGGATAGCATACTGAATTTCTTATAATCTCAAAGGCACGACCTGTAGCAAAAACAGCAAAAGTGCTGGCAAAAGGAATCTTACCTGCAGCTGCTAATCCTGCTGCTGTACCTACTAAATTTTGTTCTGCTATACCTACATTAAAAAATCTATCTGGATAAGCCTTAGCAAAAACAGATGTCTTAGTAGAACCTGAAAGGTCTGCATCTAATACTACTATATTTTTATTATTTCCGCCTAATTCTTTTAATGCTTCTCCATAAGCATCTCTTGTTGCAATCATATTAGTCATGTAATGCACCTCCCAATTCTTCTAATGCTTTATTGGCTTCTTCTATTGATGGTGCCTTTCCATGCCAGCCTACTTGGTCCTCCATGAAAGATACTCCTTTTCCCTTATGGGTATGAGCTATTATCATAGTAGGTTTATCTTTTGTATTTTTTGCTTCATCTATTGCATTTAGTATTTCATCAAAAGAATGTCCATTAATAGTCAATACATGCCAACCAAAGGCTTTAAACTTTTCATCTATTGGCTCAATATTCATTACTTCTTTATTTGGACCATCGATCTGAAGTCCATTATGATCTAAAAATACAGTTAAATTATCTAGCTTATAATGGGCAGCCAACATTGCAGCTTCCCAAATTAATCCTTCCTGAGATTCTCCATCTCCTATTAATGCATATACTCTATAATCCTTATTATCTAATTTGCCTGCTAATGCCATACCATTTGCAGCTGCTAATCCTTGTCCTAAAGAACCTGTTGTCATATCAACTCCAGGAATACCCTTCATATCTGGATGTCCTTGTAACATGGAACCCAATTTTCTAAAATTATCTAATTCTTCTTTTGGAAAAAATCCTTTTTCAGCTAAGGTTCCATATAAAACTGGAGTACCATGTCCTTTTGACAATACAAATCTATCCCTATCTTCCCATCTAGGATTTTTAATATCTACTCTCATCTCCTTAAAATAAAGAGATGTCAGAATTTCCACTGTTGACAATGAACCTCCTGGATGACCAGACTGAGATTTTTCTAACATATTGATTATATCCACTCTAATATTTCGAGCTATTTCTTTTAACTCCATCATATACCTCCTACTGTTTTATTTCATAGGTAAATCCTTCACCTAATACTTCAGACATTTCAGATACCATAACAAAAGCATGGGGATCAATTTCCTTTACTATATCCTTAACCATAGCAAATTGTGCCCTAGATACTACACATAAAAGAACATCCTTATCTTTCCTAGAGTACATTCCTTTACCTTTTAGTAAAGTTACTCCTCTGCCTATTTCTATCATAAGTTTTTCACTTATGGCATCAGGATTATCAGAAATAATAAAAAATCCTTTTTGATATCCAATTCCCTCTAAAATCATGTCTATTACTTTCATTATAACAAACATAGCAATAATTGAATATAGCGAAGTCTCAATCTTCTTTTCCACTACTCCTGCAAGTACAACTACAAATAAATCAATCATTGTCATAAATGTAGTTATGCTTAAATTAGGAAACTTATTATTCAATATAGCACCTGCTAAATCAGTTCCTCCTGTAGTCCCTCCAAACTTAAATACTATTCCTAGACCTATGCCACTTAATACTCCCCCAAATATGGCAGATAATAATAAATCATGGGTTAATACTAGTGGAGGTAAAATCTTTAAAAATAAAGATAACAATATAGTTGCATATAAAGTTTTTATAGCTGCGTTTTTG
Organism: Tissierella praeacuta; assembly: GCF_040396155.1. Lineage (GTDB taxonomy): Bacteria > Bacillota > Clostridia > Tissierellales > Tissierellaceae > Tissierella > Tissierella praeacuta_A. The sequence goes on along the minus strand of NZ_JBEBOY010000003.1, from coordinate 75,248 downwards.
CCTAAAGTCTTTGCACCAAAAGCAAATAATGGAATATTCAATGCTAAGTTTGTAATATATATTGGTATTTTAAATATTTTTTTAATAACTACAGCAAGTCCTGTAACTCCACCAGGTGCTATGGTATTTGGTGCAAGAAAATAACCTAAAGATATAGACATTAACAATACGCCAATGCCCATTAAAATATAGCTATATACTATCTTATACCATTTTTCATTATTCCCCATAAGATTCCCCTTCCTTATTTGACTACATCCTTAGAAAATAATACCTTAAGCATAAATTTAGGCAATACTATTTGTCTTTTAATTCTAGAAGGTTCTTTAATTAATCTATAAAACCATTCCAAGCCTAACTTTTCAAATATCTTAGGTGCACTCTTAGTATTTCCTGACAGGATATCCATTACACCTCCATTACCTATTATAACCTTTCCTACTATATTCTCCTTATTTGAATCTATCCAAGTTTCTTGTTTAGGAAATCCTAGCCCAACAAAAATTATATCTGGATTGGAAGAATTTATATCATTAATAATCTTAATTTCTTCTTCATGATTTTTATATCCATTTTGACTGCCCTTAAAATATCCATGATGATAACCTGCTATTCTAATATTTGGATAGGTTTTTTTTATGTTTTCTGCCGCTAATTTAGCAACTCCATCCTTTCCTCCTAATAAATACAGGCTATAATTATGTTCATTAGCTATATCAAGAAGCTTAAGAGACATATAATATCCTGTGACCCTTTCCTTTAAAGGCTTTCTCTTAATTCTAGAGGCATAAATTAAACCTATGCCATCTGCTGTTATTAAATCACCTCTGTTTATTAGTTCTTTAAAGCTTCTATCATCTTTGGCTCCCATAACAATCTCAGTATTTGGAGTATAAATAGATTTTAGTTTATCACCCTTTAGATAACTCTCTATTTCTTTAGTAGCCTCATCAAATGTTATATTATGTATTTTTACTCCAAATATTTCTATGCTATCCATTTAATAATCTACTCCTTTAATAAATCTAATGCCATAGTTACATTAGATAAAGCTTTATTTTTTAATTCCTTATCTTGATCTATTAATAGCTCTCTAATCTCTATTCTATTATTCCATACATAATTTATTTTTTCTAATAAATCATTATAAACTAAAGCATTTACATCACAAATATAATCCATTCCAATGGAACGCAAGATTCCATCTACTTTAGGATCATAAGATAGACCTACCATAGGAACTTCTTGAGTAGCGGCATAAATCAATGAATGGAGTCTCATAGCTACAATAATCTCCATCTCTTTGATTATACCCATTATTTCTTCAACATTATATTTTTCTGATATTACATGACAATTTTCTTTATTGACCATTTGCTTAATTTCAAGACTTATTTCCAAATCCTCTGGATAATGCATTGGTATCATAACTACATCTACATCATACTCTCCTATTATATGTCTTATGGTATCTGATAAAATCGTAGTTAAATTCTCAGCATTTTTCCATCGTCTAACTGAAATACCTATAAGTTTTCTATTAGTAGGTATTTTCTCGTTTTTAAATATCTCTTTTACTCGTTCCTCTGATGATGGCTCTAAAGTAAAAACAGGATCTGCTGTTACAATTATATTTTTATTTTTAACTCCTAGGTCATATATAAAATCTTTGGAATCCTCGTCTCTAAGAGTTATTAAATCCACTTTATTTAGTATCTTTCTTGTCAAAAATCTATTTAATTTCTTTCTAATAGGACCAATGCCATTGGCATATATCATTACAGGTTTATTATATAGTTTTGCTATTTTCATTAAAGCTAAATAATATAGTAATGAACGGGTACTTGTTACATCTTGCAGTAGTGAGCCTCCTCCTGAAAGAAATAAAGATGAATTTTTCATGGATATAAATACTTCTTTAAATTTAAACCTATTAATAGCATTTACCGAATACATTTTCTCAGTCTTTAGGGGGTTTTTGGAAAGCACAGTTATATTTATTTCTTTATTATACTCTTTAATATCTTTTACCATGGCTTTTAAAATAGCATCATCACCGCTATTATCAAATCCATAATATCCCGATATAAGAATTGAGTTTTTAAATCCCATAAAAATTCTCCTTTTCCCAAAAACTATCTGTTCCAAATAAAAACACTATAAAGTTCATTTTATATTACCTAATATTTCTTTATAAATTTCAACATGCTTTCTAGCCATTGCATCAGAGGAATAGTTTTCCTCAACTTTTTTATATAGCCTTTCACCCATCTCTTCAATCTTAGGCTTATTAGAGGCTAAGACATCTATCTTATTGGCTAAAGCTTTAATATCTCCAACTTCAATTAAGTATCCGTTTTTATCATCTTCTATTAATTTACTTAATCCACCTACATTTGTGGATATAATAGGCTTTTTCATTATAGCTCCCTCTAATATAGCATAGGGGAAACTTTCACTTATGGAAGTTAAAGTATTTATATCTATTGCATTAAAAAATGAAAATGGATCCTTTACATATCCTAAAAAATGAATATACTCTCCTAGATTTAATTCTTCGACTAGAGATTCTAATTTTTTTCTTTCATTACCTTCCCCTGCTATCAAAAATATTATATCCTTTCGTTGGTTTAATATAATATCTGCTGACTTTATAAAGGTTTCATGATTTTTTACTTGATCTAGTCTAGCTGCAATCCCAACTATAACTTTCCCTTCATAGTTGATTTTATATCTTTTAAAGAACTCATCTTTAGATACATATTTTAGGTTTTGTTCCATATCAATTCCATTATATACAGTAAATATTTTATCCCTTCTAAATCCTCTATCTACTAACATTTCTTTAAATGTATCTGAAATAGCAATATAATATTCAAATTTTTTCAACGCAATTATATTCAATGTTGTAAATACCAGCTTCTTATAGAAATTATCCTTAAAATCTAATTTATAATCACTATGAACAGTAGTAATAAAAGGTCTATTTACTTTATTCTTTAGAAACATGGCAATAAAGTTAGCCCTAGCACCATGACAATGAACTAAATCATATTTACCATTTTCAATTTCCTCTTTAAGTCTACGAACTACTGACATATCAGATCTATTCTTTTGTTTAAATACTTCAATGTCTATACCTGCATCTTTGGCATCATAGTAAAAAGTATCCTCAATAAAACATACGATTTTCGCATCTATTAATTTGTTAATCCCCTTTATAAGTGAGATTATATGGGTTTTAGCTCCACCTGTATCTCCACCACTTATTAGATGAAGTACTTTCATTTAATGGCCCCCCTTTCTATTGATTGTCTCCCGCTTTGGTGCGAAGGCATTTATTAATGCAATAACAATCCAAAAATATATAATCATAGCTGGTACTTCAAATATATTTTCAACAAAGTTTTGTGCTAATACTCCTATTGCTCCTGAAAACAGTCCAATAGCCACTATTCTTTTTCTAATATCATCTTGATATCTTATTATCTTTATTGAAAAAATAATAAAACATATGACAACAAATGCCAATCCTACTATACCGTATATTCCCATTTCAGTTAATGTTTTTAAATAATAATTATCTAAATAAAAAGGTGCTAACTGATTATTAATTGCCACAGCTCCACCAAATCTTCCTAATCCAACACCGAATAATCTATTTCTACGCCACATCTTAAGTCCTATATCCCATCTATATAATCTACCTCCAGCAGCAGATTTTACTAGATATACTGGTGAAAGCATAAATAACAGTCTTTGACTTAATGAACCACCAAATAAAATGAATATACCTACAAACGCCATAAATGGAACTATCAACCTTGGATTTAAAGAAATAATAAAGATAAACATCGCTAAAGCAAAAGCTAACCATGCACCTCTTGAAAGCGTAAGAAGTAATCCTAATGTCATAAATCCACTTGCACATAGGTAAAACATTTTCATATATTTATTTTTATGAGTAATAAACATTGAAATTGCAATAGGTATAAACAATACAAAAATAACTCCTAGTATATTAGGGCTACCAACTATAGAGAAGGCTCTAGTTTTAATATTTTCAGTTGTATCTACCCAGTTGCCTGGCATAGGAACTCTTGCTATATATTGATATACAGCATGAACTCCCATAAACAATCCTATGGAAAGCATTAAATTTATTACCCTCTCTGAATCTTCAATGCTTCTAATAAATTGTGTAGCAATAAAATACCAAAGAATATGTTGAAAAACCGCCCTAAATCCTTCTATTGCTATACCTAAATTAGGAGCAATTATAAGTACATGACAAATTCCCATAATTATATATATAGTTGCTGGTAATCCCATTGGGGTAAAATTATGTTTGATTTTTCCACCAGATAATATTCTCTTCGTGATTATATATAAGGTTAAAATAATCAATGCTAATTCATCCCATATGGAACCTAGAACTGCTAATCCTCTAGTTCTCCTTATTATAAAGTCCAACACAAAATAAGATGCTGGGATAAATATTAATAAATCTAACCACGAACCATTTCCCTTTATCTTCCTGATTATTTTATATAAATAACTGCTATCCCTAATAGGTCTTTCTACAGGCATTTTCCTTGTTTTGAATTTCATAAAGGGACTTAAAATCCAACTAGTCATTAGGGAATTAAATATAGATTCTTCCATATTCATAAGTTTTTTATCTAAGTTCATAAAAAACATATAAATAAAACTAATATCCATCCAAGTTTTATATTCTTCTTGTCTATGCTTTCCCTTATTATTAGTTTTACTTTGCAGCCTAAATAAAAAACTATTATCTGATAGTCTTTTAAGACTAAGTATTAAGTTAAAAATAAAACTTACCCTAATAGCTTTTCTTATATCCATATTAATCCACTACCTTTAAACTTACTATTTGGGCTTTTAATCTATATAAATCAGACTCTATAAAGATTGTTTTCCCTTGTCTTAATTCCTGTTTTCCAAATTTATAGCTATAATTTTTATATGGAGTAGTTGCTTTAAATTTAACTCTAGCCTTTTCCATCATTGGATCAATGGATGTAACCACATTACCATTTTTATCTAAATTTGTCACCTCTACAGGCAATATCTCAACTTCTTCTACATAAGCATCTAAATAGTGTTTCATCTCACCTAGTTGGTCCCCAACCTTTATTGTGTCAAGATATCCTTTATCTATTACAATAGTTGCCTCTACTTCTACATTAACTATTTCATCTTTTACAGATAAGTCTGCAAGGTCTTTATTTAATACTTTTAAAGCCGATAAAAATATTAAAAATACGGCTAAAACCATAGCTATAAAATCCAAAATATTTATTTTACCAAAAATTCTACCCTTTTCATCTATTAGTTTCATTATTTCACCTCTATATGCTTTATAGTACCAGGAAATTCAACTGTAGTTGTCTTTAATATTATAGGAAGTCCTACTTTTATTTCTTGACCGCCTAAGTCCATGTAAGGACCAGATGAAGCAACTTCAGCTTTAACTTTCACTATCACTGTTATTTCTTCTGCATCCTCATAAGTAGTAATCTTGCCGTCTTCCCCTACAACAGATTGTATTTTAGGATTGACATTTATTTCTTCAACAAATCCTTTTTGAAGATTATTTTGAGAAAAAATTTGATCTCCTACTTTTAAATCTGTTACCATTTCTTCAGTTAATTCACTGGCTTCAGCAGTTATTACTATGTTTTTTCCACCTGCGGTTACAACTTCCTTAGACTTTTTTATTAATTTGCCTCTATTTAGGAATACTACAACTGCCAACAATATAATAATCGTTATAGTCGTATCTATCCAATTCCATCTTTTTTTCACAAATTTCACCTTCCTAAACTATTACTAAATTTATTTGTTGCCTTTTAATATCTCAGATAATCTTTTAGCTTGAGCTTCCCTACTATATATTTGAATCTTGTCCCATTTTGGCTTATGATCTAATTTACCTTCCATCCAATTTCTATAATACTTCTCTAATGCTATACTAACTCCATTTATATCTTCTGGGTCTACTACTGTTCCTGTATTGGTTTCATTGATTACTTGTGCAGCAGCTCCATCTTCTGGAACAATAGCCAAAATAGGTCTATTTACTTTGATATATTCAAATATCTTTCCAGTATAGAAGTTCTTAGATCCCTTCCCCTTACCTATTACCAATAGTAAAATATCTGAATTATATAGCATCTGTATACTTTCCCTATGTGGCAAATATCCAAATGACTTCATATTATCTACTAAATCATATTTTTCAGCATATTCATTTAAAACTTCTTGATATATATTACCAACTACTCTTATTTCTAATTTATTTTTATCAATTTTATTATTATCTACAGCTATCTTCAGACCATCTAAGAATTCAATCAGATTTCGTCTGCCATAAAGGGATCCTGTATATGTTATAACAAATTTATCTCCACCATCTCTTACATCATTAAGTTCAATAAAATCCTCTTCATCATATCCATTTGGTATATAAGTAGAACGTCCTATTAAAGATGGATTATCTTTAATGAAATTCTCTAACATAAAAGGAGTATTGGTAATTAGAAAATCACATTCACTAGTGACTTCCAATTCTTTCTCCTTTTCAAATTTTAATTTTACTCTTTTATGCCAACTATCTAAATGGTAAGGATTGTTTGTCCATTCATCTCTAAAATCTGTTATCCATCTGATATCAGGAAGTAATCTTTTTATATATAGTCCCATTAAATGAGAACTATAAGGAAAGGAAGTAGTATAAATAATATTTATATTTTTCTTCTTAATTATGTCAACTACTTTATCCCTATTAAAATAATACCAAAAATACTCTGAGTCTGGCGATAATACTCTAGTACCTAAGAACTTAAATGGTAATCCTAGTATCCCCTTCTTATTTACAGTATCATAAGGCTTTAATCTATATACATTTAGATTTTTTGGTAAATCTTCTAATAAGGTTGTATCTGTTAAACTTGCCACATGTTCCTTAGTAACAACTATTGGCTGGAATCCAAACTTAGGCAGATACTTAACAAATTTTGTAGTCCTTTGAACGCCTGCTCCCCCCATTGGCGGAAACTCATTGGCAATAATCAATACTTTTTCCATATTAATCCCTACCTAATAATGTAATCTTAAAGCCTAGACTTCTAAGGAAAGCTTCATCAAGGAAATTCCTAGTGTCATAAATATGCTTTTCTTTCATTAAGACAGCAGCTTTTTCAAAATCTATATTCTTATATTCATCATGATTTACTGCTAAAATCATTAAATCTGCATTATTTACAGCATCATATAAGGAATCTACCATTAGATTACCTATTTTAAGATTATCTTTACATGCATGAGGATCATGTAATGATAAAGTGAATTTAGTATTTTCCCTTAATAAATTTACTAAATTTACTATTGGACTTTCTCTCATATCATCTATATTTGGCTTATATGTTAGACCTAATATGGCTATTTTAGCATTTCCATCTGGAAACATCTGCATTAATTTATCTAATATATGCTTTGGCATACTATCATTTGTCTGTCTAGCAAGTTTAATAATATTTCCCTTACTTTGTCTTTCTACAACAAACCAAGGGTCTACTGCTAAACAATGTCCGCCTACCCCTGGACCTGGTTGATGAAGATTAACTCTAGGATGTCTATTGGCTAATTTTATAACATCCCATGCATTTATTTCCATTTCTTCACAAGTTATAGCAATTTCATTTGCCAATGCAATATTAACATCCCTATAGGTATTTTCCATAAGTTTACACATTTCTGCTGTCGTAGAATCTGTTGTAAAAATTTCACCCTTAACAAAAACACTATATAATTCTTTAACCAATTCTGCAGATTCTTCATTAATTCCACCAATAATTCTATCACTTCCAATTAATTCTTGAATTATCTTACCTGGTAAAACCCTTTCTGGTGAATGAGCAACATAAACTTCTTTACCTATATCAAGTCCTGATTTTTTAAGTATAGGTACTATTATTTTTTCAGTGGATTCTGGTGGTGAAGTAGATTCTAAAACTACAATATTTCCCTTTCTAAGTACTGGAACTATAGATTCTGCTGCATTTCTAACATAGTCCATATTAGCAGTTTTATCTTTATTAATTGGTGTTGGGACTGAAATAATAAATGCATCAGATTCTTCTAATTTATTAATACCTTTTAGCTTTCCATTATCTACGACTTCTTTAACTAAATCCTCAAGGCCTGGTTCTTCGATTATAATCTTTCCTTGATTTAAAGCATTTATTATTTTTTCATTAATATCATAACCTAATACTTCCATACCTGATTCAGCAAATATGGCAGCAGTAGGTAAACCTATATAGCCTAATCCTATTATGGTTATTTTCTTTTCTTTTATTGATTCCATAACTTTTCCTCCATTTCAACTTATATTACATCTTAGCCTTTATAGTATATAATATCAACTAAAATATTTATCTATCGTATTTCATAATTTCCTTTTACAAGGAAAAAACTATTTGTTAATGCTCTAGCACCTCTTCCATCATCTCTAGGAATTATAAGTAAATGATTTGCTTTTATATTTTCTTCCATTACCAAATCCTTTCCAGCAGTAACATCTGTTAATCCATTCATTATTCCATTATTTACTACCGCTATGGCTCTAGCATCTCCTGATCTTAATATGATTTCTGTACCATCTTTACAAATTAGAGACTTCCCTGCTGAAACTTCAACCACTGTCCATGAACCTATATTTTGATTTTCATTCCCTTTACTTCCTAGTTTTTCATCAACATAATATTTCAACTGCTCTATTTTTTTCTCAACATAGCTAAGAGTCACTAATGGGTCTGATTCAGATCCTGGTTCAGAAAATACTGTTGTCGCTCCAAGTAATATAACTAATGCTCCTAGTCCAATTCCTATTCTCTTAATTTTACTCTTCATATGTGTTACCCCCATTTCTACAGTGTAAAGTCAATAATTAACAATGAAAACTTATAAAACCAATTCATAATTCCTTTTTATTTATTAATTGACAAAATTGTTCTTTGTTAATTGTTTTTTGTCAATTGATTTAATTATACTACAAAACCAATAAAAAAATAAGCATTAAGTAATGCTTATTTTTTTAATATGTATGTATTTATTATAATTCTATTAGCCCTAGACTTATTTTTAAACATTCATCTACATTAACCATCATTTCATCACTAAATCTTCCTATTCGTTCACGAAGTCTTTTTTTATCTATGGTTCTTATTTGCTCCAGAAGGACTACTGAATCCTTAGGTAGTCCGTATTCTGGAGCATTTATTTCCACATGTGTAGGCAACTTCGCCTTATTTATCTGAGAAGTAATTGCAGCAATAATGATGGTAGGACTATATTTGTTTCCAATATCATTTTGAATAACAAGTACAGGCCTTACTCCCCCCTGTTCAGATCCTATAACAGGACTTAAATCAGCATAATATATATCTCCTCGTTTTACTATCATAACATCGCCTGCCTCTTAAGACTTGCCTCATATATAGCTAGATCAACATTGTCTTGCTCTAACCCCATTTCAGCAAGGACTAAATTAATTTGACTCATCTCTTTATATCCTTCCTTTAATTGTTCAATAATATTTAATTTCTTTTTCTCACTAATAAAAACTTTCATGGCCTCTGCTATAAAATCAGAACGGTTTTTATACTCCATAGGAACCATCACATCAACTTCTTCAAGGAGGCTATTAGGTAAACTAACAGTTATCCTTCTAGTCTCAGCCATAAAGACACCTCCCATACAAAACGTCTTAGATAAAATATATAAAAATAGTCTAAATTAATTATATATGTTTTATATTGCCTATGTCAACTATTCATCAATCTATTGTATTTACCTTATTCCAATAGATAATCTTTTATGTTTACTATGTTTCCATTTGATATATATACCCTAGGAACCCGTCGACCTACCATACATACAATTTCATAATTTATTGTGCCAAGTTTTAAAGCTAATTCATCAGCAGTAGGATAACCTGATGCATGCCCAAATATAACTACTTCATCTCCTAATTTCACATCATCTATATGAGTAACATCTATCATACATTGATCCATACAGATTTTACCAACTATTTTCGCCCTTTTTCCCTTTATATAAACTTCCGCTTTTCCAGTTAAAATTCTTGTAAATCCATCTGCATATCCTATTGGAATAGTTGCTATTTTTGATTCTTTTTCCGTAACAAATATTTGACCATAGCTAATCCCAGTTCCTTTAGGTACTACTTTTAAATGTGATATCTTAGCTTTTAAAGTCATTGCTGGTTTTAATTCAATTTCTTTTTTCACTTCATCTGAAGGATAGAAACCATAAAGCATTATTCCTGCCCTAACCATATCTAGATTAAACCTTGGTATATCAATAATCCCTGCACTATTACATACATGCCTTATTGGTATATTTAATCCTTGCTCCTTTAAATCATTTACAACTTTCATGTATTTTTCAAATTGTCCTTCTGCATGAGATTTATTTGTTTCATCTGCTTTTGCAAAATGAGTAAAGATCCCTTCTATATAAATATTAGGAAGATTAGATATATTTATTATATCTTTTATGGAACTCTCTGTAGGAAGAAAACCAATTCTACCCATTCCACTATCAATTTTAATATGAATAGCAGCTTTCTTATTTAATTCTACTGCTTTATTAGATAATATCTTAGCATCTTCATAATTATATATAGCTTGAATAATATCATATTCCAATAATTTCTCATATTGGGTTGGTGGGGTATAACCTAATATTAAAATGGGTACATTTATATTTGCTTTTCGCAGTTCTATAGCTTCTGATAAAACAGCTACTGCTAATCTATCTGCCCCATTATCCAAAAAAGTTCTTGAAATATTTACAGAACCATGACCATAGCCATCAGCTTTAACTACTGCAGTAACTAATGCCTTCCTGTCTGTATGCTTTCTTACTTCCTTAATATTATGAGCTAAATTATCTAAATCAATTTCTGCCCATACTGGTCTTGTTTCATCTAAAGTATACATTATAATCCCCCTTATAATTTTTTCTTTAGGTTTTTTATAAACTTAAAGTTTTCATAAGTAATCTCCACTTGTAATGCTCCGTCTTCACCAAATATGCTTAATCTATATGGAGTAAAACCTTTCTTCTTTACTAGAATTCTTGCATAGTCCCTATATTTATTCTTGTCTTCAAGGTTATATTCAAAAGCAAGATATTCTTCTCCATTTACTTTTTCAGTGCTCATTGTTTTAGCATTAGACAAATTTTCATAAAATCCTCCCATCAACATCTGTTTATTTAAGGATTTTATGGTTACTAAGGATATGGATTGATTAATAGATGGGTGTTCAACAAAAACCTTATCATCAGTATTTAAAATTATTATTCCTTTACTTTCTTTTGGCTTTAAAATTTCTAATTTATATTTATTAGGTTTATTATATGTTTCTTCTATTAAATATATTGATTCTGTATCTTCTGAAATGATCCTAACATTAGCTTTACATTTATATCCTTTATATTTTTCATAAGTTTTTTCCATCTTAGACAAGACTCTTTTATCTTTATACGGAAGCTTCTTGTTATAAGAAAAATTACATGATGTTAATACAAGCATAATAATCACTATAAATAATAGGAGCCTTTTCAATATCACCCCAACCTTTACTCATAAATTTTTTTAATACTGTAGGGGATATTTTCTAATATATCTGTAGCGATAATTCCATACTCTCCTTTATAAGCATTTACTAAATCTCCTGCTAGCCCATGACAAAATACACCTAGCTTTGTTGCGGCAAGCGATTCTATACCCTGCCCTATAAAAGAAGCTATAATTCCTGTTAGTAAATCCCCAGACCCTGCAGTAGCCATTCCTTGATTTCCAGTTGCATTTATATATACTTCTCCATTAGGTGCTGCAACTATAGTATTATATCCTTTTAGAACTACTACTATATTATATTTACAAGAAGTATATTTAGAATAATAAATTCTATTTTCTTGAATTTCTTTTATGCTCTTACCTAAAAATTGGGCTAATTCTCCTGGATGTGGGGTAATAACAATTGTCTGATTTAAATTACATAAAATATTTGAATTAAAAGATAAGCAATTTATTCCGTCTGCGTCTAAAACTATTGGACCATCATAGTTATTTATAATTTCTTCTATTAGATATGTTCTTTCTTCGTCTACTCCAAGACCTGGTCCTATGGCTAATACATTCATATTTTTTATTTCTCTAAGGACATCAACTAATGACGACTTTGTAAAATGTCCTTTATTATCATCCTCTACTGATTTTACTATGACTTCTGTAAGTTTTATAGACATAATAGTCTCTAAAGATTTAGGTACTATACTATATACAAGACCTGAACCAGTTCTTAGGGCTGCCATGGAAGTTAAATAAGGAGCCCCTGTCATACCTTTACTTCCACCTATAACAGCCACTCTACCATAAGTTCCTTTATGACTGTCTTTTTTCCGCTTAGGGAGTAATATTTTTATAGAATCATCTATTTTTATATCTATATTATCACTTTTATATCCCATTGCAAAGGCTATAGCATATTCTTGTTCGTGTGAAATAGATATTTCTATTCCATCAAGTCCCAATTCTTTCAATCTTGAATTTCCTCTGCCAATAAGCTTTACATATGGCTTTCCATTATCATAATGAAGTATCTCTATATCTTTCCATTTTACAATACCTATTCCAGTTCCTAGGACTTTGCTAATGGCCTCTTTAGCGGCAAAAATCCCCGCTACAGTTGTGCCCTTATCCTTATTCCTTACAATATACTCTATTTCCTCCATTGTAAATATCTTGTGATAAAATCTATCTTTTTTTCTTGAGATTATATCTTCTATTCTATTTACATTTACAATATCTATTCCTATATTTCCTCTATTTTTATAAACCATATTATTTAAATCTCTCTCTATCAATTTTCTCAATAACTTCAGACCCAAGAAGTCCATGAAGAAAAGTATAAGCTTCATTTACCCATTCTTCATAATCATTCTTTGTTTTTATTAATTCCTTTAATCTTTGTCTTAAAACTGCTATTTCACTTACTGATTCATTAACAACTCTCTCTTTGGTTTTAAGTTCATTATAACCATATTGAATAGTAGCATTTAAGAGCCTAAGATTTACTTCTCTTATTTCCTTTGGTATAGTTTCAAGCTGAAATGTGATTTCCTCTAATTCTTCATTTATATTAATAATTGAGTTTTTATAATCATCTAAAAGCTTTATATTCTCAATTTTATTATCATTATTTATAGAATCAGATACTCCAAGAATCATTTTCATACATTTCATTTTTTCTTTTTGCAATTCCCTATTTCTGATTTCTATTTCCCTCTCCTTATTTACAAGTTGTATAAGTTCTTCTTTAGCATTCTGGATATTCTTATCATTAGCATCTCCAAATAACTTATTCCAAGAATCATCATTATGTAATAAGGATATTCTATTTTTAATTAATATACTTTCATCTAAATTAATAGCCTTGCTAAACATTAAACCACTCCCTATATATAATTTTACTATTTTTTTCGAATTTTACAAATAATATAATTTATCATTCTTTACAAAAGATTAATACGAAGGATTAATATAGACATTTCTACTAATTATTATAATTTATATTTCCTTTTTTTGCATTAATATAAATAACTCTATAGTGAATACTACTATTATAAATGGAGGTGACAATATGAACCATAAAGAAAAGCTTAATCAGCCGCATTACACTGATGATGTGAGTAAAAAGCAATCTAATTTATCTAATAAAAAGAGTGATTCAGATGGTTTCGGATTTTACTCAAATAGTGAGTCTTTTCCTCCTAGAGGTAGCTTTATAAACATACCTGAAGATATTTTATCTAATCCTAAGAAGAAGTCATTGGACAGTATAATTGAAGATAAAAATAGGACTATTGGCTCAGACTTATATAAAGAAACAAAAGACTAAGTTTATCATCCTATACTTGAGACATTGAAATCATTTCTTATAAAAATGATACTAAGCTTATAATCTAAGGGATCATTAAAATAAATGATTTCTAAATTTAATTATTCATCAATCTATTATATTGACTTTTACTTGATAAATTACTATCATATTAGTCAATATAAAAGAGTGGAGATGATAAAATGTTTATTCCAGCATATGTAATAATTACAATTTTATTATTGCTCAATTTAGTATTATTGATTACAAATACTATAATAATTTTGAAAGTTAATTCCTCTATAAATAAATTAAATAAAAAAGAATAAAAATATACAAGAGATTTATTCAATAATACTCCAAATTGAATATAAACCATTTCTAGGTATGCCTCAAAATATTTATTTGTAAATAGATTGAGTTCTTTAAATCAATATCCTTATAATAAATAAAAATGATTGTCAAAAGAATTATTCTTTTGACAATCATTAGAATCTTTTAACCAAGGATATAAATCTATATTTTTCTGCTTCCCGGTTTTACTATTGGCAATCCTTCTTTACATAATGGACATTCTTCTATATCATAGGTTTTTATCTCTAGTTTAGTGCCACCATATACAGGATATCTAATATCTCCTTTGGACCTATCAACTATACAAGCTATACCAACTACTACTCCACCATATTCCTCCACAACTCTAATGGCTTCATATGCTGACTTTCCAGTAGTTACAACATCTTCAGTAATAAATACCCTTTGTCCTTTTTCAATATGGAAACCTCTTTTTAGTTTCATTTCTCCTTCTTCTCTTTCAGTAAATATAGAAGGTTTACCTAATTGACGTCCTAGTTCATAAGCTACAATAATCCCTCCCATAGCAGGACCTACAACTATATCAATATCTAAATCTTTTACTTTCTCTACTATATAAGCTATAGCTTTTTCTGCTCTATCTGGGTATTGTAATAGTTTTGCACATTGTACATATCTATTGCTATGTTTCCCTGATGACAATAAAAAATGGCCTTCAAGTAATGCATTTGATTCCTTTAATAAGTCGATTATCATACTAAAACCCCTTTCTTCAATTGGCAATTAACGATTAACAGTTGGCAATCGAAAACCATAAAACCAATTAATAAATCAATGTCTTAATCGTTCTTTGTTAATTGTCTTAAATTATTCCTCTTATTTCTTCCAGTGATTTAATACCTTCTTTATTCATAAAATTTTCTATACCTCTAATAATATCCACAGAGATATTTGGTTTAATAAAATTAGCACTTCCTACTTGGACAGCCATAGCTCCAGCCATAATAAATTCTATAGCATCCTCTGCTGTTGCTATTCCACCTATGCCTATTATAGGTACATCTACAACTTGATTTACTTCATATACCATTCTTAGAGCTATTGGTTTTATACAAGGTCCTGACAAGCCAGCAGTTATATTATTAAATACAGGCTTTCTCTTATAAATGTCTATTGCTAAAGCATTAAATGTATTTACCAAAGAAAGTCCATCAGCCCCAGCTTCTACACATGTATATGCCATATCCTTTATATTCTCTGCATTTGGAGATAGCTTTACAATCATTGGTTTTTTAGATACCTTTTTAGCTTCCTTTACTATCTGGGATGCAGTATCACATTTTATGCCAAAGGCCATACCACCTTCTTTTACATTGGGACACGAAATATTCAGCTCAATAAAATGAGCTGAAGTGTCATTTAACAATTCTATACCCTTTAAATAATCATCTAAAGTGCTTCCTCCTAGATTAGCTAATATTACCATATCCTTTTTCTCTAAAAACGGTAATTCATCCTCAATAAATCCTTTTACTCCAGGGTTTTGCAAACCTATACTATTCATAAGTCCCGATGAAGTTTCATATATCCGTATTCCTTTATTTCCATCTTTTTTATTTAAAGTAAGTCCCTTAGTAGATATTCCTCCTAATCTTTCTATAGAAAGATATTCTTCAAATTCTCTACCAAATCCAAAGGTTCCTGAGGCAGCTATAACTGGATTTTTTAATTCCACTCCACATATATTTACTTTAGTCATGGAAAATTACCTCCTCACCTTTAAATACTGGTCCTTCCTTACAAACTCTTTCCATTCCCCATATAGTCTCTATAGTACATCCAAGGCAAGCACCTATACCACATGCCATACGATTTTCCATTGAAACATATACTGGCACTTTATCCTTACACATCTTTATCACTACTTCCATCATAAGAATTGGTCCACAGGTAAATACTAAATCATATTTACTCGGCTCAAACAATTCAGTTACAAATCCCTTATGACCAACAGAACCATCTTCCGTAGCTACAAATACATTATTTACATGAGGCTTTATTTGGTCTAAAAAATAAGCATTATTCCTAAACCCACTGTAAATATGGATTTCTCCTGAAATATTTTTTGCCAAATATAACATTGGTGCAATGCCTGCACCTCCAGATATCAAAGCAATTTTCCCTTGGGTTTTTAAATTAAATCCATTACCTAAGGGTCCTAATATACTTAATCTATCTCCTTTTCTTAACTTTGATATTATATGTGTCCCTCTTCCCCTCACTTCATATAAAAACTTAATTCTCCTGCTTTCTATATCAGCAATACTTATTGGTCTAGGTAAAAATGGATCCAATCCATTCCACCCTCTTACCATATAAAATTGTCCCGGTACTCCGTTAAAATCTCCTTCTAATACTATTTCATATATATTTGGACTTATTTCAGTATTTGAATAAATTATCCCGTCCTTATAACTATCTTTCACAGCCTATATCCTCCCTCATGGAAAGTACAGCTTCTCTAGTATATTTCTCAAATTCTTTAATTCCATCTTCATGCTTCATATATGCTGTAATTATTCCCCTTGATGAATTAACAATTCCCCCATTTCCTTCATTTAGATAAAGACTCACATCTTTTCCCTTAGCTCCTTGAGCTCCATATCCAGGTATTAAAAAATACATATCCTTATATCTTTCCCTAATTTCCATAGCTTCATCAGTATGAGTACCACCTACTACAGCTCCTATTAAACTATATCCAGATTTTCCAATATATTTTTTGCCCATTTCTTCTAGTTTGTCCCCTACATGGTAATAAAGGCTCTTGCCCTCTACATTTAGATATTCTATATCCTTTGAACCTGAATTAGATGTTCTAAGAAGAACAAATAATCCTTTATTTCCCTTATCTAAATATTTAAAATATGGAGTAATACTATCAAATCCCATATACGGATTAATGGTGATAAAATCAGTTTCAAAATCCCCTTCAAAATGTGCCTTAGCATACATATCTGCTGTAGATGCAATATCTCCACGTTTTACATCTCCTATGGATAAGGCATTGATACTCTTTAGATATTTTAAGGTTTTTATATAAGCAAATAATCCACGAATTCCATAAGCTTCATAATATGCAATCTGCAATTTATAAATTGCAGTTAAATCCTCTGTACAATCAATTATTCTCTTGTTAAATCTAAAAATAACTTCATCTATATCTTTATATCTTTTCTTCATTTTTTCAGGTATATAATCTAAATGAGTGTCTAGTCCGACACATACATTACCTTTTTTCTCCACCTCATCATATAATCTATCAATTATCACGTATTCGCCCCCTAACTTATATTAAAAAATCCTCATTTATATATTTAATATCTCCATTCTTAAATGTTATAACTACTTCTCCATAAAATTTCATTCCATTAAATGGAGTATTCTTTCCCTTAGATATAAATTTATCTCCATCTATTATGACCTCCTTATTTAAATCCAATAAGACCATATCTCCATCATATCCTTTTTCTATTTTACCTTTTCTTACTCCAATTATTCTGCCTGGATTTGCTGACATGATTTTAGATAGTTTCATTAAATCTATTCTATCAGACTTAACTAAGGTAGTATAAGAAACGGAAAAAGCTGTTTCTATACCTGATAGTCCTGGAGCTCCCTTTTCTTTATCTTCTTTACTATGCGGCGCATGATCTGTAGATATGGTATCTACGGTGCCAGCTATTATTCCTTGAATAATTGCCTCCACATCAAGTTTTGTTCTTATGGGAGGATTGACTTTAAAACTATTATCCCAAAGAGATATATGATGGGGTGTTACTTCACAGGTTACATTTACCCCATCAGATTTAGCCCTTCTTATTTCTTCTATGGCTTCCATTGTACTTACATGACATAAATGAAGTCTTGCTCCTGTTACCTTTGATAAATAAATATCCCTAATTGTAATAATATTTTCTGAAATTCTATAGTTAATTGGAGTTAAATCATCATCTTCTGCATGGGTCATTATAGTCAATTTTCTTTCTTTAGCCTTCACCATAGCATTATACATAACTATATTTGATTTTATTCCCTTACCATCATCAGATATAAATTTTACTCTATTATCCAATGTATCTAAATGCTCAAGGGTATGTCCATCGAAGTCTTTTGTAATGGAAACTGTTTGATGAACATCTACTAAGTCCAATTCTTTAGCTCTATTTAACACATACTCTACTATCTCCATGGAGGAACAAACTGGATTAGTATTTCCCATTAAATTGACTAATGTATATCCCCCTTTTAATGCTGCTAATCCTCCAGTCAATAAATCTTCTTTATAAGTAAATCCTGGCTCTCTAAAATGAACATGTAAATCGATGAAGGAAGGCATAAGAACTAAGCCTTCTCCATCTATTTTTTTACAATTATAATTTAAATTTGTTCCAAAATTCTCTATTCTTCCATCTTTAATATATAAATCTCCGAAGAAATCCTTGGACTCATCTACTATTCTTGCTCCTTTTATAAGAATATCCATTTTATCCCTCCCAAGAATATATTTGGTCACAATATTCACATTTGTATCTTCCTTTATTCTCATCTATTAATACAAACTTATGAACTATTCCCCTTTCATTTGAGGTTATACACCTTGGATTTTTACATTCAATAATCCCCTCTATTTTATCTGGCAATGATAAAGTGATTTTTTCTGTAATTCGTTCACTCTCAATAATATTTACTGTAATATTAGGATCTATAAATCCTAACATTGTTAAATCTATATCTATGACATTTTCAATCTTAATCATATCTTTACATCCATGCTTTTTACTGGTAGCATTCATTATAAGAGCCACAGTGAAATCAGCCTCATCTAGTTTTAAATGTTTAAATATAAAAAATCCATATCCTGGTTTAATATGATCTATTACAATGCCTTTTGTAATACTATTGATATTTAACATTATTTCACCCCCAATAATTTTGCGATTAATGCCATTCTAACAAACATACCGTATTTAGCCTGCCTAAAATACCAAGCTCTAGAGTCATTATCAACTTCCATACTTATTTCGTTTACTCTTGGAAGTGGATGAAGAATAGTTAAATCTGACTTAGCAAATTTTAATTTCTCGTTATCTAAAATATAACTGTCTTTTAATCTTATATAGTCTGCCTCGTTGAAGAAACGTTCTTTTTGTACTCTAGTCATATATAGTATATCTAGTTTATCTATAACTTCTTCTAGTCTTTCCACTTCTATATAATCAATAGCTTTCTTATCTAAGATTTCAGTTTTAATATATTCAGGTACTTTTAATTCATTAGGGGATATAAGTATAAATCTAATATTTATATATCTTGACATTGCCTTTATTAAAGAATGGACTGTACGACCAAATTTTAAGTCGCCACATAATCCTATGGTCAAATTTGAAAAGCTGCCTTTTGCAATTCTAATAGTCAAAAGGTCTGTAAGTGTTTGAGTTGGATGCTGATGACCACCATCACCTGCATTAATTAAAGGAATACTAGAAAACTGCGAACCATATTTTGGTGCACCTTCTTTAGGATGACGCATAGCAATAATATCTGTATATGCTGCAACTGTTCTTATTGTATCAGCCAAATTTTCTCCTTTAGTTACGGAACTTGAACCTGGCTCTGAGAATCCTACTACCTGGCCTCCTAGTCTAAGCATTGCTGATTCAAAACTCAGTCTAGTTCTAGTACTAGGTTCGAAAAATAAAGTTCCCAATAGCTTTCCTTCACATAGATGAGTGAAATCCCCTGGGCTTTTAACAATTTCTTCTGCCAATTGGAATATTTCCTCTAGTTCCTCCACTGTAAAATCCTGTGGATCAATTAAATGTCTTCCTTTTAACATTTTAAAACCTCCTTTAGTCATGTAGACCTTTAAAGGATTAGCGCTCGAAAAATGCCTTCCCAACAGGAAGGCATAAGTATACTGCAAATATTTATCTACGCTCTCCTTCCTAACCTCACGGGATTAGATTAAAGGTATTTATATTTATAATAGGATACCACATTATAAATATAATGTCTATAATTTTTTTATAATAAATATTAAAAATAAATAACAAAAACGGTGAAGAACACCGTTTTTGTTATTTATTGCATCTGTTGGTTTTGATTGTTACTTGCTGTAGTTGTACTATTTACTGCTGATGTTAAAGTCGTTTTTATTTGATTTATATCATTTTGATTAGCCGCTGGTGCTGCAGTATAGTATCCTTTTTGCTCAGCCATTTGGTATAGTTGATATTGCATTTGTTCTGCTTCATTTCTTAATGTCTGTAAAGTTGTTCTTAATTGTTGATTCGAACATTCCATTATAGCTGTTGTATAACTGTTTATACTAGCTTTAGTTCCTGCTAAAATATCGTTTACTATATCTCTTTCTTGCATCATTTACTTTACCTCCTCCTATAATGAATTAATTAAATTAGTCGCAGTAGTTTTTGCGTCTGTACTTGCTTGTTGAAGCATTTGTTTTAATTGTGGGTCTTGAACTTGATTTGCATAATCTCCAAATTTTGTACTCATAGTTAAATGTCCACCTGCTATTTCTTTTACACAGTTGAGTTCTTGTTGAGTTACATTATTTAAATTTACAGTATTTTTAAGTGCCATAAATACACTCCTTTCAGTTTTTTTATTACTCTTTTATTATTTGTTAAAAGGATTTTTTTATTCTGCCAAAAGATTCTTAAATATAATTAAACAGATAGGAAAAACTAAGTTCAGGAGGTGTACAAAATGAAAAAAATTCCTAATATAAAAAATAATTCAGAATTCAATATATACTATCAAAGTGAAAATCTCCAAAACACAGATTTCATAAATTATGACGATTCAAATGCTAGAAGACCAGATGCTTATATAGGTCTATTTAGTGATATATTTTTATATCCACAATCTTTTTTTGTGAATTCTGATGATTCAGCATGGTTTGACGAATTATAAAAATATAAGTTATAGTTGACAAAGGGAAAAAAAACCATTATAATAGATTTTAAAATTAACTGAATATAAAACTCTTATCGAGAGAGGCGGAGGGAATGGCCCTATGAAGCCCGGCAACCTGTATTATTACAAGGTGCTAAATCCAACGGTATTTATACCGGGAGATGAGAGAGGAACTTAAACCTCTTTCTTCTAAAGAGGTTTTTTATTTGAACCTCTTTTAAAAGAGGTTTTTGTTTTAAGAATTTAAGGGGTGAATGTATTAAATGATTAAAATCCATAATTTATCTAAGGTCTTTACCGTTGATAAAGAAAATTTTACAGCAGTAGAAAATGTAAGTCTAAGTATAAATAAAGGAGAAATCTTTGGAATTATTGGATTAAGTGGTGCCGGAAAATCTACTTTAATTAGATGTCTAAACAGACTTGAAGAGCCGACAGAAGGAAAAATATTTATAGATGGTGTAGATTTAACAAGTCTTGATAAAGAAAGTCTAAGAAAAGAAAGAAAAGAAATAGGAATGATATTTCAACATTTTAACCTATTATCTCAAAAAACTGTTTATGAAAATATTGCCTTTCCTTTGCGTTTAGATAATATGTCTTCTAAGGAAATCCACAATAAAGTTAATAAACTTTTAGAATATGTGGATTTGGTAGATAAGAAAGATAGTTATCCTAGTCAACTAAGCGGAGGGCAAAAACAAAGGGTAGCCATAGCCAGAGCTATTGCAAACAATCCTAAAATACTTCTCAGTGATGAGGGTACCTCAGCATTAGATCCCAAAACTACAAAATCCATATTGGAATTATTGAAAAAAATTAGGGATGAAATGGATATAACCATAGTTATGATAACTCATCAAATGGAAGTAGTAAAGGAAATATGCGATAGGGTAGCTATTATGGCAAATGGGCAAGTTGTAGAAGAAAATACTGTAGAAAATCTATTTAGGGAACCTAAGACAAAAATTGCACAAACCTTTATTAATTCATTACAAGGAAATATAGAAGAGGAAATCATAAATCCAAATGATTTTAAAGGAAAACTCATTAGATTAAGCTTTTTAGGAGATAGTGCAAAAAAACCAATTGTATCTAAAATTATCAGAAAATTTAATATTGATGTAAACATATTGTCTGGAAATATTAACAAATTGCAATCAACAAGTGTTGGCCATCTAATATTAGAATTAATTGGTGAAAATGAAGAAGTAAATCAGGCTCTTTCATTTTTAAAAAGTGAAGATGTCTATGTGGAGGTGATATAATGGCTGAATTAATTATACCTTCTTTATTTGAAACTATATACATGGTAGCTATCTCAACATTATTCTCTTTATTAATAGGATTTCCTCTGGGAATCTTATTGGTAATTACAGAAAAAGGCAACATATGGGAAAAACCTTTATTTAATAAAATTTTAGGAAGTGTCATCAATATACTAAGGTCTTTACCATTTATTATTCTAATGATTTTAGTCTTTCCAATTTCAGAATTCATAGTAGGTACACAAATAGGTACAACAGCAACTATAGTACCATTGTCCATAGCAGCTGCTCCTTTTGTAGCTAGAGTTATGGAAGGAAGTTTAAAGGAAATTGATAAGGGTGTAATTGAATCTAGCCTTGCTATGGGAGCTACAGTTCCACAAATTATTAAAAAAGTTCTTATTCCAGAATCACTTCCTTCAATAGTCTCTGGAGTAACCTTAACCATAATAAATTTAATCGGATATTCAGCAATGGCTGGTGCCATAGGAGGCGGTGGACTAGGTAATCTAGCTATTCGTTTTGGACTATATAAGTTTCAAACAGATGTAATGATTGGAGCCCTTATAGTTATCATAGCTTTAGTTCAAGGAGTTCAATTTTTAGGTAATTATATTTCTTTAAAAATAAATAAAAAATAAATGGGGGAATTAAATTGAAAAAATTATTATCGATTGTACTAATTGTCGTATTATCATTATCAGTATTAGCAGGCTGCAGTAAAAAATCTTCAGAATCTAATAAGATTAAAATAGGCGTATCATCAGATCCACATGCACCATTAGTTGCTTTAGTAGTAGATGATTTGAAAAAAGAGGGAGTCGAAGTTGAAATAATTGAATTCACAGATTATGTAACTCCTAACCTATCTCTTAATAATGGAGATATAGATGCTAACTTCTTCCAACACGAGCCATATTTAAATGATTTTAATGAAAAAGAAAAACTAGATTTAGTCTCTTTAGGAAAGGTTCATATAGAACCAATGGCTTTATATTCATATAAATATAAAACTGTAGAAGAAATACCAGACGGTGCTGTAATAGCTATACCAAATGACACAGTAAATGGCGGCAGAGCCTTACTTTTACTAGAAGCTAATGGATTATTGAAACTAAAAGATGGAGTTGGATATGAAGCTAATGAGAAAACTGACATAGTGGATAACCCTAAAAACATTAAATTTGAGGCTCTTGAAGCTGCTTTTCTACCAAAGGCTTTAAGTGGTATTGATGCTGCAATAATCAATGGTAACTATGCCCTTGAAGGAGGACTTAATCCAGTAAAAGACGGACTTTTAATTGAAGGTGAAGAATCACCTTATGCTAATATTATAGCAGTAAGATCTGGAGAGGAAACTCAAGATAGATTTGTTAAGTTATTAAAAGCATTGCAATCTGAAAAGATTAAGAAATATATAGAAGAAAATTATGATGGAGCTGTAGTTCCAGCATTTTAGTAAAAACAGAGGCAAGGAAACTTGCCTCTGTTTATTAATTTATGTTAAGGTCACAAAATTTACTTAGCATATTCCTTTGAAAAATCATTAAGGGTTTTTTCATCCATACGATAGACTTTAATATCCTTTACAACATTTGCTCCCCAATTAATATATCTCTCAATTGCTATTGCATTCCAATCATGGCACCACCACTCTAAACGATGGCACTCTCTATTTTTAGCAACATATGCTAAATACGAAAGTATTGCTTTCCCAAAACCATTGCCTCTCATCTTAGGCTCTATGTACAAATCTACTAAGGCAATACCTGGTTTACCTAAAAAGGTGGAGAAACTATTATGAAAAAATGCAAACCCTATAGGCTCTCCTCTATATTCACCAATAAGTGCTTCTGCTCCATGTTGGTCAAACATATACTTCTCTAATGATTCTGGTGTTGCAGTAACTTGGTCTAATTCATCTTCATAAGAAGCTAAATCACGAATATACTTTACAATCAGTTCTGAGTCCTTTTTCTCTGCAAATCGAATCTCAAAATCAGGTATTTTGGTTTCAGCTCTTTGCATATTTTCCACCTCAATTCTAATTTATAAAATCTTCATAAAGATAATTCATAATAGTAAATAATACTCAATTTGTCTTAATTTATCTTTCCGATTCTTATTACCAAATTTCATAAAATTCTTCATTGGGAATATTTACTATAACCTATTGAATTTCTTCAAAGATAATAGAGCTTTCAGGGTTAAATTTCCTGTCCATTCAGTCTTAGCAATCTCCCATTCATCTAAATAATCATTCCATTCCCATGTCGGCAGTATTTTTTTATTTTCCTCAAGATTGGCTATTACATAGTCTAAGTTTTTATTTATAAATTCAATATCAATTCCAAAAAAATTATCAGAATCAAACTCTATAAACTTTAATGGCATTGGAACATATTCTGTCCATTCATCTTCATTAACATTGATTAATTGAGATATGGCTATCTTTAAAGTATCTTCTATCTGAGTAGAAAATTCGTCACTTAAGTTATTATACATCCTTATATAACAAAATATTTCATGTTCAGAATTAAATTCCCTACGTTTATTTAAATTATCTATTGCATAATTAATCAATGAAAATATATCCAATTTAGTAAGGTATTTTCTATATTTATAAAGATATCCTATTAGTTCAGCTGTAGGATTTCCCCATGAATAATCAATAACAGTCATTCCTATATCATCTCTATAATCCCACCATGGTGCATGAGGATAATCATTAACAATATTAGGAACGCTATACCAACCCTTTCTTTCCCTATCAAAGGCTAACTCCAGATATTCAATAGCCTTACCTATCATTCTCTGTGCTCTATCACTATTACTCAATATATTTAAATACCTTAATCCAATTGATGTTGCCATAGGGGATGAATCTACTAATTTAAAATCAGGCTCTATTCCCTTACCAAATCCACCATCTGGATTTTGAAATTCTTCTAGCATGTCCAATATGTCTTCACCATTTGAATCATTAAAATAATAATTAAATATAGCCTTTTCCAATGGTCTAATTCCTGCATTCATGTAGGCTTTTATTTCATTAAAAGCTTCCTTGGATAATTTTTGCATAGTATGTCCCCCTATTTTTATATTTTATCCTTATGATTTTATAGATCATAAAATAACCAAATTATATAATAATCTAAATGAGATCTATATGTTTATCTTCATAATTACATGTTCAAATGAATATGTCTGTAGGACCATTTCAATATTAAAGCAAGAAAATATATACTTAATATTACTCAAATAAACTATTCATAATTGGAATTATATTAAATAATGGCTCTTCATATGGATGAATCTTTCTAATGGCTTCAATTGCATTTTTTACATATTCTTTCTTGCATCTTACTTCAACTTTACATTCTTCACCTTCACAGATTTCTCCTACTTGTCCATTATAAGGATTAGCCCCTTCTAATGGTCGCCAATATCCTCTTACATTTGTTATAGACATACAATTGTCATAATCTCCTACTCTACCAGCATTTATTTTATTAAGCTCATCTCTTAATTCTAGTATATATTCTTCTGGAATATATATTTCAATCTTTACTTCTTTAATTTCCATAATTTATTTACTCCTTTTATATAGTTTTATATTAATGGTGTAATTGTTATTTAATTACAATTTTACCATTAATATAATATCATGATTGAAATATTAAAACTATCTTCTATATAAATAATTTTAGATCAATTGTCAAAACTAACTATATTCAAAAACTGTTATCCACCCATTTCTTAGGAGTGATTGTACATTATCAATTTCAATATACTCCATCTACTCACCTTATTATAATTATATATCTATAACTATAAATATTTCACTTCTATTCAACAGACCATCTTCTCCATTTAGAGATCTCTTTGTTTTTAATATCCTTACTATTATAATTTCCTAAGGCATCATCAATTTTATTTAACAATATATCCTTTTGCTGTGGTAATTTACCTTTTAATATCAATGCATTTGTCTTATGAGTTCCATTAAATATTGTATTTTTTAAATTTAAATTTTCTATTAAAAGTCTCTCTTCTTTCAAGGATTCCAAAGGTCTTAATCGAATAAATTCTTTGTTTTTAATCTTTTCAATCAGTTTTGCATTTTTAAATAATACTAAGGTAACTACAATTACTACATCTGGATTAAAATTAGATAAAAACTCAGCTGTATCTATGGCATTTTCTTTGCTTAATTTCCTTCCTCCTAATCCTAACATAATATATGTGGAATAACTTATATTACATTCTTCTAATCTAGTTAATGCTAAAAAATTATCATTTCTTGTAATTCCCTTATTATGAAATGCTAAAATCTCATCATTGCCTGATTCTATTCCAATAGATAATTCCCCCATACCTAATTTTTCAAGCTGAATTAATTCATCTTTACTTTTTCTTAATATATCATCAGCTCTTGCAAAGCTACTAATATTTTTTACATCGGGAAAATAATACTTTATTAATTTAATTATCTCTATTAATATGTTGGTATCTAAACAGAAAGGATTCCCTCCTGCCATTACCACTTTCTTAACTGGACTCCGTCTATTTGAATAATGAGATTTAAGCATTTTTAATCTTCTATCTATTTCTTCTAAACCTAAAAATCTATATTTATTTCCTTGATTTAAATCACAGTACAAACATTTATTCCAACTGCAACCAACACTAACAGGAACGGCTATACTATATCCTTGAGTCATTGGAACATAAAAATATTCTCCATATTCTTTATATATTTCATTAAGCATTTCTTTTCTCCTACTTCTTTTGACAGTTTTTATACTTTAATATTTATTTAAACTTTTGGATTTTAAAATAGTTTTTTAATGCCTAAAGCTTTGGCAACTTCTACTATTTTTTCCCTTACCTATTTTATTCAAATGTAATTTGTTCTAAAATTTCTTTTGCTTGATTATAAGTAGATTTTTCGACTAATATATCTGTTCTATAGGGTGATGAATCTCCACTAATTATTCTCATATATCCGCCAATGCCTTGATCCTTTAAAATATATGGAATATTATTATCATCTAATATACTTTTAATTATCTCTAGTTCAAAATTATTGCTAGTGGTTCTTAAAAGAATTAAGTCAATTTCATTTGATTTGTTATTCTTTTTAGCTTTTTTCCTCTTAAACATAATTTCTCCCTCCTAATAATTATTGACTTAAGCAAACTGCTTTATATTATCAGTGTTATAGTATGAAATGTTACTAACTAGCATATGCTTCAAAGGCTTGAAGAACTATCAGCAGAATTTGGCAAGTAATCTTCCAAATTAAAATTAGTATAATTAGAACATCTGCTCCAACTAAAATACCAAGTATTATATTAGGTCCAGATGTATAAGTGACCCATCCAGGTTTCTCAGCTGGAATTGAATAATCTGGCTGAATCTTTCTCAAAAGAAAAAAGTCTATTAGACATAATATCCTCCTTAACTAAGATATAATAAAATCTAAAATATCCACCACTTTCTATAACTATTCTATATTGTTTTTCAGATTCCTTCTTTTCCCAAAATATTCTATGTTATTTTAAATAATACGTGATATAAAGGACTACAGCAATCTTCTGATTTTCATATGATTTAATTAAATATTTTAAAATCTTAACTAAGTAAATCCTTAAACAATAAAATATCATATATTATAGTTTCCGAAAGCATTCCTATAATTCTAAAATATACCCAAAATATAGAAATATACACTAAATATGAGGTTTTTCTATAGATCATAAAAAAGTATCTGATTTTAGTTAAATTTAACCAAAATCAGATACTCCACATATTAATCATTGACATTTTCTATATCAACCTTTAATTAAATATATTCTAAACTATTTAATCTATTGATAACAGCTTAGGATTTTCCTGTTATCTTTAATAATTAATTTACCTATTATCGATATTTTCCGGGTTCATATCATGATAAAATAATCTCTTTTCAGCTACACCTTTCCATTTTGTTCCTTCCTTACCATAATTGCAATATGGGTCAATGGAAATTCCACCTCTTGGAGTAAACTTTCCCCATACTTCAATATACTTTGGATCTAAAAGCCTTATTAAATCTTTCATTATTATATTCATACAGTCTTCATGAAAGTCTCCATGATTTCTAAAACTAAATAGATAAAGTTTCAAGGACTTACTTTCTACCATTAAACTTTCTGGAACATAGGATATATATAGAGATGCAAAGTCAGGTTGTCCTGTTTTAGGGCAAAGACTTGTAAATTCTGGACAATTAAATTTTACAAAGTAATCATTTTCTTTGTGCTTGTTCTCAAATGTTTCTAGAACAGATGGATCATAATTATAACTATATTTAGTTCCTTGATTTCCTAATAATGTTACTCCCTCTAATTCCCCTTCTTTTCTTCCAACCATGTTTGTATCTTCCTTTCTCTTAAGCTTATATTCTGTTTTTTAATTGTTTAAAAAGAATAACTCCAACTATTCCTGGAATGATTTGTCCAATACATAAACTAGCTGCCAATATTTTATAAGGTATATTTAATATAACCGAAAGCCATATCGGAACTATTAATCCTGGTCCAAAAATTATTGGAATAACTATAAACCAATCATTTAATTTAAAACCTTTAATTAAAGCAACTATCCCTGCAGTAACAAGTCCTACTATAAATCCTCCTAATATATCAAAAATTCCTAGCCCTCCCATGAATATATTGCTTATCATATTTCCTACTGCCAATGGAAGTATTAAAAATGGATAAATACCACTTAAACAATAAAATGATGTTGCTATTCTTATCTGATATTGTCCAAAGGCAAATCCTTGAGTTAAATACATTAATATAACATAAATCCCTACCGTAACTCCTGATATAGCTATTTTTTTAGTAATAGTTTCTTTACCTATTGCTGATGGTTTAATATTCATCTTTCCCTCTCCTTAATTTTAATAAATTCTAAATAAGAAAAGTTCTTTATATGCCATAAACAATAGACTAAGAAATACTATTGTATTTTACATAATAAAAAAAGGCACAAAGTGCCTTATAAAAACAAAGTATTTTTATCCATAGACCCTTAGTTTTATTTATAGACAGGATGGTTTCGAACTGTCTTATTTAGTTATGCTTTTTCTTAATATAGTATAATACTTGTTGATAAATACGTCAATAAATTTAAAAATTTGTCAAAATGATGTTTCTCATAAACTAATAAAGAAATCTCCATTACTCTTTTATACTTTCAATATCTTCTCCGTTGAAATATAGTGAGTGACCTTCTTGAAGTCGTTTTATTTCTCCTTCCCCTAATTATAAATTCTACATTACTCCCATCTACATATGTCAATTTTATTATCATGCATCTTAAATAGATATGTAAGATTCATATTATTATTAAATCAAATATTCCTTACTAACAATCAATTTCCATCACCACATCTTATTTTTAATTACTATACAACATAGAAATCAACTTCTATGTTTTCATTTATTAAAGCAACTTGATCAAACTTGTCATAATTGAATTAATTTATTACTTAGCTATGACAAATTCATCTATATACAAAAAACTGCCCCAAATTTTTATTTTGAGACAGCTCCATTATTATTCTTTATATAATTCTATAACTCTTTCATATCCGTTAATGTATTTGTAATTGGTGGAACTACTTGTTTCTTTCTTGAAAGTACTCCCTGAGCATAAAATGAATTGTTTACAAGTGGCTTTCCAAATGCTTTTGCTACTAATTCCTTATTATGTCCTACTACTACCATTTCAGACGCTTCATTAAATATATCCGTTAGCATTAATATAAATATGGAATATCCTCTTTCCTTTGCTCTTTCTTCCATTAATGATATTAAATCAGATTTCATATCCTTTAGACTATCTGGATCCATTGTATATACTTGAGCTATTCCTATTTTATCCTCATCTATAGTAAATGTTTTAAAATCCTGATTAAGTAACTCTTGTGGTGTTTTACCCACTAAGGAAGTGCCCGCCTTAAACATATCCATAGCAAACTTTTCTACATCTAAATCTGCAATTCTCACCAATCTTTCCAATATCATTCTATCTACATTAGTTGATGTAGGAGATCTAAATAATAAAGTATCGGAGATTATAGCTGCTGCAAGTATTCCTGCCATTTTCTTTGAAGGTCTTCTGCCATTTTCAAATAATATAGAGGCTATTATAGTAGATGTGCTTCCTACAGGTTCATTTCTAAAATATATTGGGTTTCCTGTAAATACATCTGCTACTCTGTGATGGTCTATAATCTCTAATATCTCACATTCCTCTAATCCATCAACTGATTGACTTCTTTCATTATGGTCAACTAAAATTATTTTCTTCTTCATACTAGCTATTAGATGATATCTTGATATTAAACCAACTACTTTATTATTGTTATCATCATCTATTACTGGATATGATCTATATCTTGTTTGAGACATTTTTTCCTTTACATTGTCTACTAAATCATCAAGAGTAAATACTACTAAATCATCCTCAGTCATAACATGACTAATAGGAATAGATTGAGTTATTAATCTAGAAGTTGTAAATGTATCATGAGGTGTGGATATTATTGTTACACCCTTTTCTTTCCCTAAATTTATAATCTCTTCATCTACGTTAATATTTCCAGTTACAATCATTAAAGAAATATTACTATTAATCGCAAGTTTTTGGGCGTCCTTCCTATTACCACATATGACTATATCATTTTCCTCTATATATTCTCCTGCTGATTTAGGTTCCATAGCTAAAACTAAAATTTTTCCCTTAAATGGTTTCACTTCTTCTGGTATTATAATAGTTTTAGCAGAAAGAGTGTCTATGATATTGTCTATAGAAGTACCTGATTTCCCTAAAATACCATTATCCCACACGTCAATATATGACCCTATTATATCTGATATAGTTACAATTCCTGCTAATTGCTCATTACTATCTATTACGGGAAGACTATTTAAATTATTTCTCTTCATCAATTCTAAAGCCATACGTAAAGATATATCAGGACTAACTGGAGCTATTTTATCAAAATCTAAATCTTCAACACTTAGTCTAACAGTTTCTAAAAAAGTAGGAGCAGGTACTCCAAAATATTCTAGAATAAATTGTGTCTCCCTATTTATCTCTCCCAATCTTACAGGGATAGCATTAATATCTCCATTAGCGTTTTTATACTCCGCATATGCTAAAGCTGCACATATTGAATCCGAATCAGGATTTTTATGTCCTGTTATATATATTGTTTCCTTCATATTTTCCTCCACTATATTTTATCTTTGGTTTATATTATATCACTAAAGATTAATGAATTTATAATATCTATCTTTTATATTTCTAGTTCATTATAATCAAAGATAATTTGTTCCCCATCATTTATAACTATGCAAGGTATTCCTATGTTTCCTGCTGCTTTGATTTCTTTAAATTCTTCATAGTTATCCCTATATTTTAAAAATCTTTTTAGATTCAACATCCCTTCTGAAATATCTAAATATAAAAACTTAATATTCTGGCTTGAAAGATGTTCTTTCGCTGGTCCACAATCTGGACAATGTTTACTTCCAAATACAACTATTTTTTTCATATATATCTCTCCTCATTTGAATTATTAATTTATTATACCTTATAGCTCTATATTTTTGAACCCTAATATATAGACACCTTTATATAATCAAGTCAAATAATACTATTTTATGACATATATATTAGCATACAATGACTCTTTATTATTTGCAAATTCATCACAATCTTTATACTCAACAATTTTTCTGTCTTCAAAGACTACAATCTAATATAATTTTCTCTATTCCATTTTATTAGTATCCACTTATATTCTTCATAGTTTTTAATATCTTTCAAGATTCAAGGTAGATTGTTCCCTTATAAATATTGCATTATAACTTCAAATATATATTATTCTCACTACTATGCATACATTAACATCATATACATAGGAATTACTATTAGCATTAAACTAATGCAACATGCAATTGTATATTTTTCAACCTGTCTCCCTTCTTTAATAGCTTTTATAGCCCCTATCAAATTGATAACAAATATAGCCGGAGTAAACCAAATCGTATAATATCCAACAATTCCAAAAAATTGCATTTTATCATCCTCCTACCTAATTTTATAAGTATATACTATTACTTATTCTACATCTTTATGGAAATCCCTTCTCAAAACACAAAAGACTCTTCCAATCACTTGAAAGAGCCTTTAAATCTTTATCTTTAAACCTTATTTAGCTGCGTTTTGTCCAGCAATTCTACCGAATACTGTAATATCAGCAAGCGCATTACTTCCTAATCTATTTGCCCCTTGGATTCCTCCAGTTACTTCACCTGCTGCATATAAACCTTCTATTACATTTCCTTCTGTATTTATTACTTGAGCGTTTGTATTTATTTTTATACCACCCATTGTATGGTGAACAGCTGGGGTAGCTTTTAAAATATAGAATGGTCCAACTTCTATAGTTGAAGGTAAACTTCTTTTGTTGAATTCTGGATCTTTTCCATCTGCTACATATCCATTATATTTATCAACAGTTTTTTGTAATTCTTCTGCATCAATTCCGAAGAAATCAGCAGCTTCTTTTATAGTATCTGCCTTTACTAATAAATCATTTTTATATAAGTAATCAAGTTCTGGTCCATGATTTTCTTGTAAACTACTTGCTACAAATCCTTTTTGGTCAATTAGTTCATAACATACATGTCCTGTCTGAGCCTTAATAGCCATAGACATTACGTCACGTCTACCTAATTCTTCTACAAATCTTTTACCTTCTTTATTTACAATAACAGTATGACCATATAATCTTGCATCATCAAAATAAAGTAATGTACCTGTTAGTGGGTCACATATTGGATATGTTTGAATATATTCCATACCTACTAAATCTGCACCGATTTTTTCAGCCATTGTAATACCGTCTCCTGTACTACCTGTTGAATTAGTAGATAAAATTGCTTCATCTATATCAGGATTATATTTCTTTCTCATTTCAATATTAGATCCAAATCCTCCTGATGCTATGATTACTGCTTTATTAGTATTAAAAGTATAATTTGCTTTTTCACCTTCTGCTTTTACTCCAACAACTTTTCCTTTGTCATCTGTAATTAAATCAGTTGCCTTAGTATTTAAAAGAACAGTAATTCCCATACTCTCAGCTTTAGCCAATTGTTTAGATATTATTTCCCTACCGCTAGCACCTGCTGGTACTAAACTTCTCTTGACTGAATGTCCACCAAAGAACATTAACTCATCTTCCCAAACAACTCCAACTTCATCTCTTAACCACTCAGCACCAGCTAAAGCATTTTCTGCCAAAACTCTAACTAATTCTTCATTTCCCTTATTGTCTCCACCTTTTAAGGTATCTTCTATATGAAGTTCTACACTATCTTCAATGCCTTCTTTTTTCTGTAACCAGTTATTTGAACAGGCATATTCAGCACCTGATATCAAAGTATTTCCACCAGCCATAGGCATCTTTTCTAAAACTATTACATCAGCTCCTGCTGCTTTAGCTTCTATAGCAGCAGAAAGTCCTGCCCCACCAGCACCAATTACTACAACATCATGGATTTCTGTGACTTCTTCTTTATTTTCATTTAAAGCTTCAGCATTTACCTTTTTCAACATTTCTGGAGTTGCTCCTGCTGAAGTTAATGCTGCATTTACTGCTTCCAAAAATCCATTAGAAGTAAATGTACATCCTGAAACACCATCTACTTCAAGACTATTTTGGGATATAATACTTTCTGTTAATGTTTCCATTGCAGTATCAAATCCTGGTGTTTCATTATGGCTTACTACTTTTATAGCAGTAATAGTGTCATCTGCAATTGTTACTTCAACTTTTATTTCTCCACCTTTACCTGTACCAACACCTTCATATACACCATCTTTTATAGATGTTGCAGTGTTTTCATTATTTGCCTTTTCAGTTTTATTGCAGCCTACTAAGCTTAATATCATAACAGCTACTAATAAAAATGCTAAAATTTTTTTCAATTTCTGTCCCCCCTAAATTTTTGTTAATTTATTATTTATGTTGTTATTAGTTTAACATAGATATTGTTTTTCGTATTTACACTGATATGTCTATTTTTGCACTTTTAAATACAATGTTTAAAAATATGACAAAATCTTATATAATAATTATTAAGTTTAAAAGTCAAATTTAAAGGTGAAAGACATGTCATTGCGATTAAAAATTATCACAGTTTTCGTTTTATGTATAGTACTTACCTTTACTCCCTTATTATTTGTATTGGACACGAAGGTTAAAACCCTAAATATGGAACAACTTGAACATCAAACATTACAGTTAATTGACTCAAAATCAAATGAAATTGGCTCTTGGTTAAATCAGCGTATAAGTGAAATAAGGATTATTCATGAATATGCCTCCACTAAGGAGTTTAATTTATTATCTCTAAGACCTTATTTAACTAGATTAAATAAAGTATTGAGTACACAATATGGAAACTTAAATGAAACCTTTGCAATAGGAGGTACTGATGGGTATGGATGGATAAATGACAATATTACTATTCACGTATTTAATCGTGATTATTTCCACAATTTAATGTCCTCAGATAAAGAATATATTATATCTAAACCAGTTATTTCTAAATCTGATAATACACCTATTTTTATTATTTGTTATCCTATTATGAATGATAAAAAGGAAAAAATAGGGTTTATTAATGGTGCAGTTAATTTAGAAAAAATTTCTGAAATAGCAAATGGTATTGACGTTTATAATGGATTTTCTTGGATTATGAATAAGAATATGGACATATACTCTATTTCAAAAGATGATTTAACAAATAAATATATTTCAATAGAAGAATTAGATAAAATAATTAAAAAATCTAAGAAAGTAAATTCTGGAACAATAAGTCTAAAAAACATATCTAATAAAGATGCTACTTTGTTCTTCTCTTCTATTCCCTATACCGAAGACTGGCTCTTATGTACTATGGTAGAAAATAGCTGTATTCATAATCAAACAAATAATATCATTAATTTAGTTGTCGTTTTAGGAATAATTCTACTATTAATTGCAATTTTACTTGCTATTATTGTATCAGGAAATATAGTTAAACCAATTCACAAACTAAAAAATCATATGTTAGAAGTGTCTAATGGAAATTTAGATTCTTATTATGAAACTAAAAATAATGATGAAATATCTGTTCTAGGCAAGGTTTTTAATCAGATGCTTATGGATATAAAAAAATTAATTAACCAAGTATATCAAGTACAAACTCAGAAGAGAAATGCAGAATTAAGGGTACTACAATCACAAATAAACCCTCATTTTTTATATAATACATTAGATACAATACAGTGGAAAGCATTAGAATATAATGCTTTTGATGTGGCGGATATGATTAATTCATTATCTGTATTCTTTAGAATATCATTAAGTGATGGAAAAGAATTTATTACAATTGATGATGAAATTAAACATGTACGCAATTATTTGGAAATCCAAGAAACACGCTATAAAGATAAAATCAGTTATAGCATTGATTTAGATGAGCAAATTTCCCAGTACCTAGTTCCTAAAATGATAATACAACCTTTAGTAGAAAATTCTATTTATCATGGATTAAAGTTAAAAAGGCAAAAGGGATTTATTCATATAAATATATTATCTGAAAATGATTATATATTTGTTGAAGTTATAGATAACGGACTAGGTATGGACCAGAAAAAACTTGATGAAACCAGAAAAAATCTTTATCAATCCATTGAATCTGAACACTATGGATTATATAATATTAACGAACGTTTAAAGCTTACTTTTAAAGATAACTACAGTATTAATATTGACAGTGAATTTGAAAAAGGAACTAAAGTATTTCTAAAAATACCAAAGATAAGTGAGGGATTTCAATGTTTAGAATAGTCATAGCAGATGATGAGGAAATAATACGTAATGGTTTAAAAAATTTAATTGAATCCTATGATTTAGATTTATCTGTTGTGGGAACAGCACAAGATGGTGAAGAAGCCTTACAATTAATTAATATATACCAACCTGAAATTATTTTAATGGATATTAATATGCCTTTTATGAATGGTCTTGAAGTAATAGAGAAAACTAGAGAAATTGACCCTAATGCTAAGATAATCATTATATCAGGATATGATCAATTTGAATATGCACAAAAAGCATTGGACCTTGGAGTATTTAGTTATTTGCTCAAACCTATACAATATAGGGATTTTAAGAATATTATCATTAAAGCAATGGATTCATACCGTGAAAGAATGTGGGAAATAAACAAATTAAAAGAAATAGATACTGATAATATAAGCCATAAATGTATTGGAAATCAAGCAATTAACTATATAAAGGAAAACTTTACTCAAAATAATTTAACTCTAAATCTTATAGCTGAGCAACTTCATATAAGTCAATCATACCTTACTAGAATAATTAAACAAAAAACAGGCATTAGCTTTACTGATTATCTTAATAAATTGAGAATCAACATGGCAATAAAGCTTCTATTGGATAAAAATAATGATTATACCATAAATGATATTGCAAATATGGTAGGATATAGTAGTCAACATTATTTCAGCAGAGCATTTAAAAATTATATGGGACTTTCCCCTAATCAATATAAAAACTCTGTTAACTGTTAGGCTCTTAGAAGTAATTCAGCTATTATCACTTCTTTAACTATAGCTGGGTTATTTCCCATCTATATGATTTTATGCCTCTTTAAATCTTGTAGTTGTAATTTTTCCATCTACTCTATTTAAAGTCTTAACTTTTAAAGTTGGATTAACTATATCAAATTCTGCTATAATATCTTCAAATATTTTAAACTCTTTTCTTTTTATTATAACTTCAATTTGATATCTTTTTTTCTCATCATTTCCTCCAACAAGAAAATTATTAACTGTATATCCAGTTTTTCTAAGTTTATTTGATATTTCCATAACCTTATTTTTGTCACTTAGAAATAAATCTACTTCTAAAATACCAAGTGCTAATCTATCTTCAATTTTACTGCCTATAAAAACTCCTGCGGTTCTTCCTAAAGCATATGCCATAGTAAATTGAACCCCATCTGAGCTGGTGACTTTACTAACAATACTTGCAAAAATCATGGCATCTGCAAAAACTAACAAATAAACTGGATTCATAATTTTTTTAGACATCAATATTGTCTTTAGTGTTGCTAGAATATTTGTAAAAGCAGTTACTAAAAACAATCCTACAAGTGCAAACATAACATTTTCTGTCATTTAAACACCTCCTTTTTAAATTTTACATCACAAAAACTAACATACAATCATATATTAGTTATCAATTAATTAGTCATATTCATGTTTAAAATTTCATATGGAAAATTCACGATTGAATAAATATGATACCCTTTCGAGTAATATAGATATAAAGTAAATGGTTTATCTAAATTGTCACCATTATAACTTTAAAATAAAGATAAGGTTACTTCAAAGATTATTTTAAATACTTTAATTACATTCCAATTATTAATCTAACTATACTAGTATACTACATATCATTATTATTTGCAAATAATAAGGTTTTATTTATGTGTAATCGAATATATATTATAGCATTCTAATAAACTTTTTTTAAAAAGCTATTGACATTATCAAATTAAAGTATTATTATAATTTGTAATATTAAAAATGCTCTGATGGAGAGAAAGATATCCTGTCTTAATTACAGAGAGTTGGAAAAGGTGAAAGCCAACATTAAGAAGATATGTAATATTCACTCCTAAGCAGATTCGTTAAACGTATTATACAAGTAGACGAATCCGAATGCCCATCGTTATAGGGGATAGGACTGTTAGGTCTGATTGAGTGATGACTTTGTCATAATTAGGGTGGTACCGCGGAAATATAATCTTTCGTCCCTGTAAGTATAGCTAAAAGCTATATTTACAAGGATTGAAAGATTTTTTTATTGCCCAATTATTCCATGGCATTCAATCTATGCTAATTATCCTATAAAATTTATTGTTTACATTTTAAGGAGGATAATAAAATGAGGAAAAAGAAGATTAGTAAATTAATATCTTTAGCAGCAGTAAGTATCATGGTTTTATCAGGTTGTAGTTCAAATAGTAAAAATGTTAGTAATGCTTCTAATGGAAAAACATTTAAGATTGGAATTAGTCAACTATCAGACCATCCAGCATTAGATGATGCTAGACGTGGTTTTGAAGATGGATTAAAAGAGCTTGGTGTAGATGCTGAAATTGATTATCAAAATGCACAAGGAGATATTCCTACTACAGTTAATATATCTCAAAAATTCCTTAAGGATGAAGTTGATTTAATATATGCAATAGCAACACCAGCAGTACAATCTGCTAAGCAAGCTACAAAAGATATTCCTATACTATTTAGTGCAGTAACTGATCCTGTAAAGTCAGAAATAGTTGAAGATTGGAACAATGTTGGCGGAAATATAACTGGAACATCTGATATGGCGCCTACTGCTTCTCAGTTAAAAATGTTTAAAGAAATCAACCCTAATATAAAAACCATAGGTATATTATATAATACCAATGAAGCAAACTCTGAAATTCAAATAGAAGAAGTAAAAAATCTAGCTCCAACTGAAGGCTTAGAGGTAGTTACAATCGGAGTAAATAATATAAATGAACTTCCACAAGCAGTAGATTCTCTACTAAATAAAGTAGATGCTGTTTATGCCCTTAGTGATAATCTAATTGCATCATCTGTAGAATTGTTATCAAGAAAACTTATAGATAAAAAAATTATATCTGTTTGTGCAGAAGAAACACAAGTAAAGGGTGGAATATTAATAACTAATGGACTTAGTTATTATGAACTAGGTAAGCAAACTGCTAAAATGGCTAAAGAAATACTTGTAGATAAAAAAGATATTTCTACTATACCTGTAGGAGTAGCAGACAAAACCATAACAACTGTAAATATAAAAACCTTAGAATCTTTAGAATTAGATAAAAATCTTCCAATATTTAAAGATGCTTTAGAAGTGGGAAATTAATATATCAAAATAAAACTAAATATTTTTAGCTATACTTATAATACCACTAGGCTCTGTCAGGATTTACATCAAACCATCAGAAATTCAAAAAATATTTTTTCATAAAAACTATTGACATTATCAGATTAAAGTATTATCATAATCTGTAATATTAAAAAATGCTCTGATGGAGAGAAAGATATCGTTGATTATTTAAAGAGAGTTGGGAAGGGTGAAAACCAACAATAACAAGATATGTAATATACACTCCTGAGCCGATTTGCTAAAAGATTATCCGAGTAGGCAAATCCGAATGCCCATCGTTATAGGGGATAGGACTGTTAGGTCTGATTGAGTGATGACTTTGTCATAATTAGGGTGGTACCACGGAAATATAATCTTTCGTCCCTATAAGTATAGCTAAAAGCTAAACTTATAGAGATCGAAGGATTTTTTTTATGACCTAACACAACGAACGCCAGGTCCTAACGGACACCACTGAATTATACCCTACGGGGTAGATAGAGGTTGTGAGTTGATATAGGTCAAACGCAATGAGCACCAACCTTAATGTAGCATTTATCATTAGGAGTGTCCATTAGGACCAAATCTATATGAGTGTAACGAGTAAATAGATTTGAGTTGCAAAACTGCGGGAGGTTACTTAACCAAATTTAAATTGTCAATTCTCAATCATCAATTCAAATTGAGGAGGATAAAAAAATGAAAAAAAGTAAAATTAGTAAATTAGTGTCTTTAGCAGCAGCAAGTATTATGGTTTTAACAGGTTGTAATCCAAATGTAAATCAGTCAAATGATAAATCTAATGAAAAAACATTTAAGATTGGAATTAGTCAACTATCAGACCATTCAGCATTAGATGATGCTAGACGTGGTTTTGAAGATGGATTAAAGGAGCTTGGTGTAGATGCTGAAATTGATTACCAAAATGCGCAAGGAGATATTCCAACTACAGTTACTATATCTCAAAAATTCCTTAAGGATAAAGTTGATTTAATATATGCAATAGCAACACCAGCAGTACAATCTGCTAAGCAGGCTACAAAAGATATTCCTATACTATTTAGTGCAGTAACTGATCCTGTAAGTGCTGAGTTAATAAATACAATGGAAAGTCCTGGTGGAAATATAACTGGAACATCAGATGCTACTCAAATGGATAAACAGTTACAGTTGTTTAAGGACTTAGATAATAATATTAAAAAAGTTGGAATTATTTTTAATACTAATGAGGCAAATTCACAAATCCAAGTTGAAATGGCAAAAGAATTAGCACCTTCAATGGGTCTTGAAATAGTAGATGTTGGTATCTCTACAATATCAGATATACCACAGGCTGTAGATTCCATAGTCAAAAAAGCAGATGGAATATATACAATAACAGATAATATGGTGGCATCTGCAATAAATATAGTTTCTGAGAAAGCCATATCTAATAAGTTAATTACTGTAGCTGCGGAAGATTCTCATGTAAAAGGCGGTATTCTCATTACTGATGGAATTAGTTACTATGAGTTAGGTAAGCAAACTGCACAAATGGCTAAGGAAATTTTAATTGATAAAAAAATGCCTTCTGATATTCCATCACAGACTGCTGCCAATACTAAAAAAGTTATTAATGAAACAACATTAAAAGCTTTAGAAATTAATGAGAATAATGAAGTATTTAAAAATGCAACAAAAATTGATTAGAAATTTGAGGTGATATATATGAATTCATTAATTATTACATCCTTGGAACAAGGACTTATATTTGCAGTCTTAGCCATGGGTGTGTTCCTTACCTATAAAATATTAGACATAGCAGATCTTTCAGTAGAGGGAACCTTCCCCTTTGGAGCTTTTATATTTGCTAAATTTATATCTATGGGAATTAATCCTATAATAAGTACTTCAATGGCCTTTTTATTTGGTACTTTGGCTGGTTTACTTACAGCAACTTTTTTTACCAAATTAAAAATAAAACCTTTACTATCTGGAATCTTAACTATGACTATATTATATTCTGTGAATTTAAAAATAAATGGAAAATCCAATATACCATTATTTAGTTATAGCTCAGTTTTCGATTTAGGTTCATCCTTAGTAGTATTAGGTGTAATAGTGCTATTGATAAAAATAGTACTTGACCTATTTTTAAAAACTGAAACTGGATATTTACTAATTGCAACAGGAGATAATGAATCTTTAGTAAAATCACTGGGAGAAAGTAGTGATAAATATAAAATAATAGGATTAATGTTATCTAATGGATTAATAGCTTTAAGTGGTGCCCTAATGGCCCAAATACAAGGATTCTCAGATATAACTATGGGTAATTCTATTATAGTTATAGCTCTTGCTTCAATTATAATAGGCGATACTATAATGAAAAACTCTAACATAATAAAAAATACAACACGAGCAATATTGGGGGCAGTAATCTATAAAATTATCGGTGGAATTGCCATAGATTTAGGATTAAATCCTAATGACCTTAAAGCTATAAATGCAATAATTGTAATAGCATTTCTATCTTACAATAACTTCGCAGTTGGTTTATTTAGATCTATGAAAGAATCTGGAGGGAGAAAAAATGTTGAAAATAGTAAACCTATCAAAGAGTTTTAATAAAAATACAGATAATGAAATAAATATTTTTAATAATTTTAATTTGGAAATAGAAAAAAATAAATGTACGGCAATTATCGGTTCCAATGGCTGTGGAAAATCTACTCTCCTCAATATCATAGGTGGCAGCATATTAGCAGATACTGGACAGATTCTATTAAATGGAAAAAACATAGGAAATTTAAAAGAAGAACAACGGGCAAGTTATATAGGAAGAGTATATCAAAGTCCTTCCATGGGAGTATCTCCTTCCCTTACTATACTTGAGAATATGTCCTTAGCAAATAAAAAAGGAGAAAAATTTACTTTAAGAAAACTTATAAAAAAGAATAATATAGATAATTATATAGAATTATTAAAGGATTTAGATTTAGGTCTTGAAAACAAATTAAATACTAAAGTAAAATTTCTATCTGGTGGTCAAAGGCAATCTCTATCTCTTATAATGGCAGCCATGAAACACCCAGACCTGCTTTTACTTGATGAACACACAGCTGCTTTAGACCCTAAAACTTCAAGTGTAGTAATGCAAAAAACTAAGGAATTAATAAAAAAATATTCCATGACAACTATAATGATTTCTCATAATATGAAAGACGCTATAGAATATTCAGATAGAATAATTATGTTAGATAAGGGTCAAGTAGTATTGAATAAACTAAGTACGGACGTGACTGAAAAAGAATTAATGGATATTTATAGAGAAAAACTTATACAAAATGTGGCTTAAATAAGAAACCCACTCCTATATATTAATGTAGGGGTGGGTTAAGTTATCATAATGTTAGCTAATTCATAGGCAATGAAGCCGTAAATAAAAATAAGTTGATTAAGTTTCATAAATATTGAAACTTTGTAAAACACCCCTAAAATTTCTTTTGGATTCAAGATTCTAAAAATTCTATTCATGATATTTGAATAAATGTAAAGTAAAATTATCTTTATCATAAATAATGAAAAGTTTAGTAGTCAAAGTTTCTCCTCCAAATATAATAGGATCTTTCATTTGAGTTATATCTTTTGATAATTTCTTTACAATTTGTAGTTCTTCATCTGTTAAATTTAGCATAGATAATTTTTTTATTATATCTTCAATGCTTATTTCTTTAATAGTCTTTTCATATTCTAAAGGAATATTACTACTGGTATTATTAGAAATTCCATTTAATTTATCTTTTGAAATATCTTCTCTAATATCTCTTTCATATTTTAATATATCATAGTAAATACCATCTCTACCTTCAAAATTACTTATATTTTCCTGTGTATAGGACATAGGAAAATTCTTACTCCAATATACTTGTGTCAAGTCATAATATAAAATATATTTTTTTGAGAAAATAACAATTATAATAAGAACAGTCACAATAAAAATATTTCTAATATTCTTTTTAATTTTCATTAATAAGATCCTTTCTAACAAAATATTCAATTATATTATTAACTCATACTATTAATATTTACATCTAATGGTGTAAACCTTTGTTTATAACTTCTTTACTTCAATTTTAAATCTATAGTGTAATTTTAAATTATAATTAGCAACCTCTTATTTCTTATTCTATAAAAAATTATATTAAAATATAAACAAATCTTAAAGAAGGTTCAATTATAGTTATTAGTAAAGTCAATAATCAAAATACGAAATTTACTCATTTAATAAAAACCTCACAAATCATATAATTTATTTTCATAGTTCAAACCCAACACACCAAATAAATATATATTTTCAGATACATATATTCCTATATTTTTATATTATTACTTTATCTTAAACCTATCTAAATAAATTAACTTTGTCAACAGATTAATTATGACAGCATCCGACAGCCTCTGTGATTCATACTCTATTTAACATGAATCTTAATCAATCATGACTCCTTCAATAATTCAGCGAATTCCTATTTTAAAAACTTTGCTATACACTAGCAACTATCATTTGGCTTAAATAAAAAACCCACTCCTATATATTGATGTAGGGGTGGATTTATAAACAAGTAATAATATGGAAAAAATTAAATCCCAATATTAGAGAATCAAACTAAATCAATTTAATCAAGTATCCTCTCGAAATTTATACTATCATGCCATTGTCCATTATGATAAATATATTTATTATAACGTCCAGAAAATTGAAATCCATTTTTAATTAAAACTATTTGTGAGCCTATATTATTTGATGATGTTCCTGCCTCTATTCTATGAAGCTTATGTTTATTAGCTGCTTCATCTAAAATAAGTTTTACAGCTTTTGTTGCATAGCCTTTGCCCTGATGTTTCTCAGCTATTCTATAACCCAATTCAGCTTTATTAAAATCTCCCCTTATTATTGATACT
Organism: Tissierella praeacuta; assembly: GCF_040396155.1. GTDB lineage: Bacteria > Bacillota > Clostridia > Tissierellales > Tissierellaceae > Tissierella > Tissierella praeacuta_A. The sequence continues at coordinate 30,627 of NZ_JBEBOY010000003.1, read as the reverse complement.
AGATTTACTCTGCCAATAATTTCTCCACTCTCATCTAATATCAAATACATATATACTTGTCCTTTTTCTTGTTCCTCTACTAACTCCTTGACTATTGTTTTGAAATTATTAAAATCATAATAGCTGTCTCCCCTTGATGAAACCATACTTTCGAAAAAGTCTCTATTTTCAATTTCAAATCTAAAAAGCTTTTCTTCATCTGATTGCTCAAGTAATTTTATAATAATATCCGCCATAAAAAACGCTCCTTTATTTTATATTATTATATTTTAATAAATCCTTCTTTTAAATTGCTTTAATCTTCTATTATTAAATATTATCTAACACAAAATCTGCATTTTCAATAGGACAATATTCTTTAATATATTTATTTTCTGCTGGAAAATATCGTCTTTCATACTTTAGTTTTATATCCTTGGCTTCTCCTATGTAAGTATCTCTATTTATTACGCGAGTAAACCTTGTCTCCTTAGGTACTTCAACATAAATCATATAATCAAAGTATCTTTCTAACTCTTTCCTTTGTAAAAATATCCCTTCTATTAGCAAGATTGACCCATGTGGTATTCTTATTTGTTCTAATATATATAAATCATTTTCTTTATTATATAATTCTATTTCTTTATAAATCTCAATACCTTGTTTTATTGGCAGCAAAACTTCTTTAATTAAATAATCATACCTCCATTGAATATTATAATAGCAATACCATTCTTCTTTAGATTCATCATACCTAATATGTTTTGGATGTATAAAATCATCAATATGTAAAACAACAGGATAATAGTTAATATTCTGCAATTGTGTTTTTAGCAATTCTGTTATTGTACTCTTACCTGCCCCTCCTAGACCATCAATTCCAATAATTATAGTTTCCTTAGAATCGTATTCGCTCATTATTTTATTCAACAATGCTTCCATAAAAATTTTTCTCCTCTTATATAAAGTTTTTGTTTTCCATGAAAACTTATAATTTAGCATATTATATCATAGATATATCAATAATTCCTTTTAATTATTAAATAAATTTCTTATAAATATCAATTCAATAAATTAAAACTTATATATTATTTTTTATTCTATGGAAATTCAAAACAATCTTGTCATAATCAGTCTTGCTGAAGTATTTTATGAATATATCTAAATACCATTAGTTGATGTATATCCCATTTATTTATAAAAAAAGACTGCCTCAAATTTCATATTGAAACAGTCCTATTCTTTAAATTATTTATCTAACCAAATATAAGTATATTCTGATTCCGATGCCTTTTCTACAGCTTCTCCTGCTGGATGACCTTTTACATAAGATTTAACAACTATTTTTGCTCCCTTTTCATATAAGAATATTGCTGGAAGATCTTCAGCTAATAATGTTTGCATTTCTTTATATATAGGTGCTCTTTCTTCTTTTTTTGACGGAATTACTCCTTGTTCTAAAAGCTCATCCATTCTAGGATTATTATATTCTCCTAGATTCATTACACTGCCCGTTCCAAAACGGTTCCCAATGGCAGATATATCAGGTCCTTGATACCCACCAAGCATAGTCAATTCAAAGTCATGTCCGAACCAAACTTTTTCGTCATAGGATGAATCATCCATAGCATTAACTTTTAAATCTATACCGAATTCTTTAAAGTTTGATTTAAGAACTTCTACTACATCTTCAAACCCTGGATAAATATCTACTGTTGTAGTAAAATATATTCCATTTGAATCTGCTTTATATCCAGCTTCTTCTAATAATGATTTAGCCTTTTCTATATCTCTTTCTGGAAGTTTTGCATCTTTATTTAAAGCCCAATCATAAAGCGGTGATATGAAATATTCGGATTTTTCCCCTATCTCTTTTAATGCTTTTGTGAATATCTCATCTCTATCAATACCATAAGCTACTGCTTGTCTAACTTTTAAATCAGCAAATTTACCTTTATTCATATTGAAATGTATATATCCCTTATTTGGCCAAAGTTTATCATAAATTACATAATTTTCATCATTTTCAAATCTACTAATTTCATTGGCTGGTACCCCATTTTTATTTTCATCAGTTTCTCCATTTAACCATGCTTGATAAGCTGTACTCTGTTCTGGAATTATGGAGAATATGACTTTATCTAAATATGGTTTATCACCCCAGTAATCATTGTTTCTTTCAATAGTCACGCTTTCACCTTTTTTATGCTCTACAAATTTAAATGGGCCAGTACCTATAGGATTTTGATTAGCTGGATTTTCAAGCCAATCAGTGCCTTCATATATATGTTTTGGCATTATATATGTTCCAAACCATGCAATATATCCAAGAATTCCTGAATTAGGTCCCTCTAATTTGATTACTACTGTGTTTTTATCAGGACATGTGACTTCTTTTATATCTGAGAGAGAGTTTGCAGCAAAGCCTTCTTCTTTTATAATCTGGTCAAAAGTCCATTTTACATCTTCTGAACTAAAATCTTTACCATCATGCCATTTTACATTTTCTTGAAGATAAAATGTTATGGCAGTTTCATCTTCTGAGAATTCCCATTTCTTTGCAAGATCTGGAATTATTTCATCATATCCATTAATCTTTACAAGCTTATTAAAAACATTTTGAATTATTGGATATGCACCATCATCAGAAAATCCATCAGGATTATAAGTTCTAGGTTCTCCGCCCATACTTGCAATAAATACTCCACCTTCTTTAGGCTCCTTTGAAACTTCTAAAGCAGATTCAACATGTTCTGCATTTTCCCCTTTACCAGCCTCCATTGATTCATTTTTCTTAGCACATCCTGTAAATAGTCCAAGACATAGGATTATAGCAAGAAATAAAGATAATTTTTTCATCTCTTTCCCTCCATTTATTTATATATTATTTTTATTTATACAACTTGATATTAAAAGTTTGGTGTATGGATTCTTTGGATTTTGTATTATATCTTCTGTATTCCCTATTTCAACGATTTTACCTAGATACATCACTGCAATTTTATCAGATATATATCTTGTTGTTGCAATATCATGGCTTATAAAAATCAAGCCTACATCTCTTATCTTTGTTAACTCCAATAGAAGGTTTATTATATCTGCACGAACAGATACATCAAGCATAGAAACAGGCTCATCAGCAATAATAAGTTTAGGACTTAAAAGCATGGATCTAATTATTGATATTCTCTGTAATTGTCCACCAGAAAGCTCATGGGGATATCTATTAATATAATCCTTTGCTGGAACTATACCTGCACTTTCCATAGACTTTATACATATATTTAATCTTTCTTCTTCTGAATCCCCTATTCCATGTATTTCTAAAGGAGTAGTTAGAATCCTTTTCACACTATTTCTTGGATCAAAAGTATCAAATGGATTTTGAAAAATCATTTGACAATCCTGCCTAAATTTTAAACGTTCTTTCTTTAATATATTTTCAATAGATTTACCTTGAAATTCAATACTCCCTTCTGTTGGGTTTTCAAGAGCAACTAATAATCTAGCTAAAGTTGATTTTCCACATCCAGACTGACCTATTATACCTAAAATCTCTCCTTTTTCAATGGAGAAACTAACACCATCAACAGCCTTAGTAATTTGTTTCCTATTTTTTACTCCATCTACCTTAATACTTTTTTTCTGAACATACCATTTAGTTAAATTATTTACCTTCAATAAACTACCCACCATGTGCACCTCCTACCAAATGACAAGCTACATTCCAATCATTTGGAAAACTTATCATTTTTGGTATATCAGTGAAACATTTATCTATGGAATTTTTACATCTACTAGCAAATATACATCCCTTATGTGACACACTAAGATCTGGAAGGTATCCCGGAATCCCCCTTAGTTCATCTTTTTCTCCCATGAGAGATGGGTAAGAATTTAAAAGGCCTTTAGTATAAGGATGTCTAGGAAAGTGAAGAACATCTGATACATATCCACTTTCAAGGATATATCCTGCATACATTACAGCAACTTTTTCACATGTGGATGCTACTATAGATACATCATGGGTTATCATTACCCTAGTTAAATTCAATTGCTTTTCGAGTTTTATAATTTCATTAAGTATTTGTTTTTGTGTTACAACATCAAGGGCTGTTGTAGCTTCATCTAATATTAATACTCTTGGATAATTAATTAAACTAAGGGCTATACTAACTCTTTGCATCATGCCCCCTGATAACTCATGGGGATAAAAATTATATATATTATCTGAAAGGTTTACCAAGCTAAATAACTCAAATATCCTTTCTCTTATTTCCCTCTTTTTTGCATTTGGTCTATGTACTTTATATATATCAGACAATTGACATCCTATTGTATGTACTGGGCTTAAAGAATTCATTGATTTTTGAAAAACAAAAGCAATTTCCTTCCACCTTATTTGTCTCAACTCTTCTGGGCTAATTTTTAATAAATCAACTCCATCAAATATAATTTCACCTATGATTTTAGATGTTTTACTAGGAAGTAATTGTAATATAGCCATAGCAAGAGTTGACTTTCCAGATCCAGATTCACCAACTATCCCAATGGAATCCCTCGGCTCTATATTTAAAGATAAATCATTTACTGCTTTAATTTCTTTTTCTTTAGTCTTGTATGTAATATTCAAATTTTTTATATGAAGTAATGACATATATCTCCTTAGCCTTTCTCATTTAATTTCGGACTTAGCACCTGACGCACTCCCTCTCCAATTAGATAAAAAGAAAGTACAGTAAATACAATTGCAATACCGGGAAATGTACATATCCACCAACTTCGTGGAAGATATACCTTCCCATGTGATATTATCTTGCCCCAGCTTATGACATTTGGATCCCCTAAGCCTAGGAAAGATAATCCTGCTTCTGATAATATAGCTGATGATACAGCCATAGTAGAATCTGTTATAATTGGAAAAATCCCATTTGGTATAATATGTCTAAATAATATCCTTATATCAGATTCTCCAATAATTTTCGCACTTTTAATAAAGGTCCTTTCTCTAAATGATATCGCTTGAGAACGCATTAACCTTGCTGTGCTCGTCCAGCTGGTAAGAGCCATAACAATGATTATATTTGTTAAACTGCTACCATAAATAGCGACAACTATTAATATGATAAAGAAACTAGGCAGCATTAAAAATATATTTATTATCTCTGAAATTATTCTATCTACCTTTCCACCTACATAGCCTGCTATAGCTCCTATTAAAATTCCTATAACAGAAGATATAAGAGAAACAGCTATACCTATTTTTAAAGATGTTCTAGAACCATAAATCACCATACTAAATACATCTCTACCTAAACCATCAGTACCAAATATATATTCAGATGATGGTTTTACAATCAAATCATCATTTAGAAAATTCGGATCTTTAGTTGCAATAAATGGAGCTAATATTGCTATAGAAATCAATATTATAAAAATTATTATTCCCACTTTCAGTTCCTTAATAGAGTTTACATTTCTAAGTATATCTCGAAATTTTTTATTCATATATAAGCACACCCTTATTCAAGTCTAATTCTTGGATCTATTAAGGCATAAATAATATCTGTTATAATCATAAACACACAGATTGATATGGAAATCATTAAATATATACCTGTTAGTAATGGATAATCTCTTTTTATTATTGCATCTAAAATAAGCCTCCCCATACCAGGCCATGCAAAAACAATCTCAGTAAGTGTTACTCCACTAACTGTAAATGCTAAAGATAAACTAAACATCGTAATAGTTGGTATTATAGCATTTCTCAATATGTATTTATTAAATATTTTACTTTCTCTCATTCCTGTAGCCCTTAGTGTTAATATGAAATCTTCTGACATGGTCTGTAAAATAGAAGATCTTGTAATTCTAAAATACATTGGCACTTGAATTATAAAAAGTGTACTAATAGGTAAAATCATATGTTTAGCTATATCTAAAACACGAGCTAGTCCCTCATATCCTGCCCTTAGATCATACATACCAGAAGTTGGCAATATCCCTAACTTAGATGCAAATATTAAAATAAGAATCAATCCTAACCAAAATCCAGGAAGAGCATCAAAAATATATGAAATACTGCACATAACCTTATCCAAAATGGAATTTACTCTTCTAGCTGCATATATTCCTAGATAAGTTCCTGCTATAACTGATAATATAGAAGCTGTAAGTGTAAGTAAAATTGTAGCAAATATTTTTTCGCCAATTAATTTAGATACAGGTTCATTACTCATATAAGAATATCCCAGATCACCCTTTAGAATATTCTTTACATAATTAATGAATTGAACTGGTATAGGTTTGTCCAATCCATATCTAATAGTAATATGCTCTATAAGCTCAAGATTAGGATTATCTGTGCCTGCAAGAACTTTTATCGGATTCCCTGGAGCAAATCTAATCAAGAAAAAAGTTAAACAAAAGGAAAATACTATGGTCAAAATTCCAGTACTAATACGTTTTCTTATATAATGTCCCATGATATCCCTCCTGCTATCTAAATCAAATCTTTTTAATTTATTTAAAAACTTCTGACAATACCCTTTCCTCCAAGGAGGATAACACTTTACTTATATTATGTCAAATTAAGAATATCTATAATTACAGCTATTCCATAAATCCTATGGATATTCTGTGTTTAGTTGAAGTATTAAAGTTCTTAAAATAAAAGAACATTTTACATAGTCACAATCTTCTATGTAAAATGTCCTTAAAACTCCACTGACATTCTTAATTAAATAATATTAAAATTGACAATAAAATCTCTCTAATATTTAAATCTATTTACATTCTAAACCTCTAACTTGTTCATCTGGTATTTTGAGATATCGTGAAAACAATTCAATTTCCAATTCATCGTTAAAGTCTTTGTCTATAGGTTGAAGCACACATTCTCGTAGTTTATAGCCATTGATTCCTATTTCTTCATCAGATTTATAAATAATCCCAATTGATGACGCACCTCCAATTGATGATTCATCATTATAGCTTATTGGTTTTGCTTCAAGATAATCTTTCATGTAAAAACATAGTTGAGTATTATCCTCTATTTCATATTTTATAACAGCTAAATTCTTACCCCTTGGACATATTCTTTCTAGTCCGTCCATAAAATTATTAAACATTCTTTCTCGAGTTTCCTTATCTTCAATTTTTTCAAATTGCTTTTGAACATCTTCATAAATATCATAGGAATAAATCTCATTTATAAAAAAGTAGTTCTCCTTACTAAGTTCTTTATCATAATAGACAATTTTGGTTCCTATATCCTGTTTGCCAAACTCTACTTTAAAAGAACGTTGTATCGGTATTTCTATCGTACTACTATCAATATGTAATACAACTGACATTTCTTGATTTTTATCTATATTAGGAGCAACTTCATCTTCCATTTGTTTACACTCCATAATAATAAGATTTTCTAATTCTATATCATCCCATTCTTTTGAAATCAAGCCCTGCTCAATAAAATGCTGTAATCTCATTATCCCTTCTGAATTCATATTATAAATGGAACTACTGCTGGAACTGCCAAAATTTACAATATTACCTTGTATTTCCATTTCCCCTATATGAAAATGTTTATCTCTATTACTAGTCTCAATATTATTCAACATTTCTTCCCTATTGGTTCTAAGCTCTTCTCTATCTTCACAATCAGATTCATCCCTAAAGTATTTCCCATTCTCATATATCATCCACAAACAATTTTTATCTTTTTCTATTGTAAAACTCAATAACAAAACATCTATTCCCTTAATATTTACACGCTGGTTAATAATATATTCTTCTATAGGAAGTAACATTTGTTGCCTTAGATATTTTAATATCATCTTATCTTCCGCCTCCATATCATTGAATACTCAATTTCTTTAGTATCTTGATTTTCTTTTTCTTGTTCTATTTTAAATCCATGCTTCTTATAAAAGTTTATTGCTCTCACATTTCTAGCATAAACATCTAATTTCAGAATCGGATAATATTCCTTGGATCTTTCAATCAGTTGGCTTCCTATTCCTTCTGACTGATATTCTTCTGAAACAAATAGTCCTGCAATATAAGATTTATCCATAATACCTATAAATCCTTTTACGTCACCCTCTTCTTCATAAATAAGAACATTAGATTCTGGTAGAATATTCTTTACAAAATTGTAATTTTCCTTCCAGTAATTTTGGGAAACAAAATCATGAGTTTTCATATTCTCTTCAAGCCAAATCCTCATTACCTTGTCTATTTTAGATATTTCTAATTCTTTTATCATTATTCTCACCCCTTATTTTAAATGCTTGCAATTCAATTACATTAATACTCATTTCATTTATTAAGATTTGTATTAGCTATCTTTTTATAACCTGCAATGTAAATAAATCATCTGCTTTATCTTTCATATATACATAAGCATCTTCTATACCTTGATTATATACATATGGCGCTAACTCTTCTATGAAAAAGTCTAGTAACAATTGAGATGCTAACTCCCCTAAATCCTCATCTCTTTCTTGGGAAAAATAATTTACTATATGATTTCTCATTTCTTCTTTATTTTCCTTACTAATTTTAATTCTAGTATTCAAATTATCAGCTCCTATGTAATAATATATTTAAAAACATATCATAATCTACTAATTTTCACATTTACCCTAATCATACGTCCCATGATTAACATAAATACAATATATATTAACTACTGTATAATATCAAGAAATATATAACAATCCTCCTTTTTAAGGAGGATTAAATTTATTTATTTTAATCTACAAATCTTTTTAGTTGGTTTACTTCAAACTTCCATTCAGGGGTTATTAATTTTTCCTCATCTTTTATAGAATACCATGGACTTATACTTTTATCCATAGGATTAATGAGTATTTGAGTCTGCTGTGCTGGCATCTATAGTTAAATATCTTGTTTCTATTGATAAACTCCGCACCATCAATAAACATGGATTTTGTTCTCCCCAAATCTCTTTGATTTCTTCTATAGGATAAAATCCTACTTTATTATAGAACTCTCTAGTCTTTTTATAATTCTTATCTGGATGAGTTTCTCCAAGGGTTTTTACCATTAAAAACTTATAATCATTTATCTGAGAGTAATCTACTGCTTTCTCAACTAAATATCTTCCTATTCCTCTATTATGATTTTCTTTTAAAATTCCCATAACGTATATTTCTGAGGTATATTTATTATTAATTTTCAAACTTAAAAATCCTATTGGTTTATCCTCATTAAAAACTGCATAAAAAATAGTGTCTTTTACTTTATCAACATATTCTCTTATGGACTCTTCTATCCCAAACCAATCTGGTAGTTGTCTAAGGACCGAATCAGTAATATTAGATTTTAAATCTGGTATATCTATTAATTTAATGAAATAATCTTTGTTATTATCTACCCCTTTAAAAAAATTATCTTTATCTTTTAAAACTTTGGTCATTGCTCTTCCCCCTGAAAATATTTCTCTTCACTCCACTTATCAAACTCACATCTTATAATCAATCATAATCCACCTCCAACTTAAATGCTTTTCTTGAAGAATATATTATTTAATATGAAAATCAAATCTATTAATACCTAAATTCTATATATTCTATGGAAATCCTTCTGTAATTTAAAAATTTTTATCTATTTTAATTCTGATGCCCTTATAACTAAAACAAGGCAGTATTTGTACTGCCTTGTTAATTAAAAAAGCTTAGTAATTATTATATTCTAGTAAATATCTTTTAAAAAAGGCTCTAAAGCCTTCTTCAATTTTTTGTTCTCTTTCACTTCTTTCTATATCAAAATAATATTTGCTGCTATTTTTCTCTACCGAAAGGGAGTCAAGGGGAAATCCCTGGTTTCTTCTTGGATGGGGTTTATCTATAATTATGAACTCATCAGATGATATCTCATTACCTTGGTATTCATATATATGTTCTTCATCTAATATAAGGCAGATTGCATTTTCATATCTGGCAAATACTTGTCCACCATTTTCCCTTGCAATACCCCCATAATATTTTATCATTTCCTCATCTGTTAACTCTTTCCCATTTACTCTTCTTACATATACTCCTGGCTGCTGCTCTTTATTCAATCCCTTTATATATAAACCAGAATCACAGGAAAAAACTGGCATCTTTGTTTTCTTATAATATTCCAATGCCTTTATTCTAGCATTTTCCAATGGGTTATTTCCTGTTTCATCTATATAATTATTTTCAGTATTAATTGAATCCAATCCTATTATTTCTATATCTAAAGCTTTCAGTGTTTTCCTCATACTTTCAAGCTTTGCCAAATTAGTTGTTCCATATAATATTTTCATTACACACCTCTTATATTTAATTCCCTAATTCTTTCTTCTCATCTCATAAAATTAATATACTTTATTAATTTCATCTAATCTTCTAAACAATTCTCTATATTTATCTAATCTTTCCTTGTCCTCCACCTTTACTCCTGAATTATAAAAATTAATATTTCCATTACCCTCATTTAAAGCACTCATATTTTCTAAAATTCTTTTTAAATTTTTTACTGTACCAAAGTTCCCATCAATTATATCTGTATCTGCTGGAAGTATTTTTCTAAATATATCCTTATAAAAAGAAAAATGAGTACAGCCTAAAACAATAGTTTCGTATTTATCTAAATCATATTTAAATAATTCTTTTTCAAGATAAGGTCGTACTTCTTCTTCCTTAAACTCAAAGCTTTCTGCAAATTCAACTAATCCTGGAAGTGGCAATAAATCAACTATATGATCATTATCTAATCTAGTAATAAGATTTTGAAGTTTCTCTTCCCTTAAAGTCAAAGCTGTTGCTGTTACTAAAACTCGTTTATCTAAATTTTGTTTTTTTTCAACAGCAGGTTTTACAGCAGGTTCCATGCCAATAATTGGAATACTATATTTAGCTCTCAATTCCTCAATTGCTACACTTGTCGCAGTATTACAAGCAATAACTACTGCCTTGACTCCTTGTTTGATTATAAACTCTATAGCATTGAATATATATCTTTTTACTTCTTCCTTTGGTTTTGGTCCATAAGGAACATTTAGTGTATCTGCATAATATATATAATCCTCATTAGGTAATATTTTTAATGTATCATATAATACAGTAACTCCTCCGATACCCGAATCAAAAAAACCTATTTGCATCTTATCCCTCCACTAATAAATTTACTTATATGCAAGTCTTACATATCATTATTTCATTATACTACAAAATAATTAACTTATGATAAAAATCCCCTAAGAAGCTTTCTTATAATATTGTTTCTAAAATATTCCATTACTAAGGATATATATCATTATGGCGATAATCTTTGTTTCTTATGCAAATCTATTATCAAATCTTCATTAATAAACGTTCACTATATTAAGTTAAATTTCTTTTACAAATAAATATTATTATTTTAATTCTCTTAAAAATAGAGTAATGAGAAGTGAAACTACCCTCATTACTCTATATCATTAATTGATTTAGTCCATTATTATCCGATTTCTTCCTGTATTCTTTGCATCATACAGTCTCTTATCTGCTTTATAAATTAAACTCTCTATTGATAAACTATCTTTATCAATTTCCGATATATCACATATTCCACAACTAAATGTAATTTTTATTTCGTTATCTTCATAGTCAAAAGTAGAGTTTCTCATTTTTTCTAGTATTCTTTTAATTATTTTTGCTGAGGTTCTCTTTCTAACACCCTGTAAAATTATAATAAATTCTTCCCCTCCATATCTTCCTGCTATATCATAAACTCTAATACTGGAGGTAATGATTTCCGAAAATTCCTTTAATATAAAATCTCCAGCTTGATGCCCATAGGTATCATTTATATCCTTGAAGAAATCCATATCAATTATTGCCAGGGAAAATTCTTCTCCATTCCTTTTAAATATTTCTATACATTGTCTCAATCGTTCAAATACATATCCTCTATTATATAAATTGGTTAAATTATCTCTTATTGAAGTTTGTTTTAACTTTTCTTCTAAATATTTTCTACGAGAAATATCCTGTCTAACTCCTAAAAAATTTACTATTTCCCCTTTCTCATCAGTTATAGGTGTAATCCTAACTTCCTCATAATAAATAGTACCATCTTTCTTTTTATTAATGAGATCTCCTTTCCAATCCTGTCCCCTAGTTATAGTTTCCCACATATCCTTAAATATTTCATCTGGTACTAATCCACTTTTAAGAATTCTTGGGTTTTCTCCCATAATTTCTTCTAAAGAGTAACCTGTTACTTGTTCAAATGCTGGATTGCAATATTGAATATTACCATATATATCTGTCATTATAATGGATACAGCTGATTGATCAATAGCTACAATGAGCCTTGATTTTTCCTCATCTTTTAAAAAATCAATATTACCTTTTTCCACCACACTATCTCCCCTAAATAAATGGTATTCCAACTATTCTAAATATAACCAATTTTCCAATTTATAATAAGTCAATTTTCTATTCTGCCAATATTAATCCTCTATTATAGGCATCTTCAATCATATTTTGAACAAAATCCCATAATTCATCTGAGGACTCCTTAACTGGTGCTATTCTCTTGTAAATATCTTCTTTAGCCACATTAAACTTTCTCCAAGTCCCCCCATTATTATGGTAATTATTCAACATTGGTTGAAGTCTATCCATAGATGCTGCGAATAATGCTTCGGGAGTTTTCATTTCTTCAAACTCATCCCATAGTTCCCTTAGTTCTCTGCCCTTGTCTTCATCTAACATGCCAAATATCTTCTCTGCTGCCAGTTCTTCTCTTTCTTTTTTATCTTCATTTCCCACCTTATCATAGCAAAATGTATCTCCAGCAAATATTTCTACTAAATCATGAGTAAGCAGCATCTTAATTACTTTACATATATCTATTTTCTCATTACAATACTCGCCTAAAACCATTGCCATCACAGATATATGCCAAGAATGTTCAGCATCATCTTCCCTTTTTTCCTCACCAATTATACTTGTCTGCCTTAAAATGGACTTCATCTTATCTAACTCTACAATAAATTTTATATCTTTTAATAATCTTTCATTTTTCATATTCTTATCTCCTATTATTTAGTTCATTTTTTATCTTCATGATTGAATTAATTATCACAGCTATTATAGGCCCTAGCATAATACCTATGGGTCCAAGTATCATAGCCCCTAATATAGTCGCAATAAATGTATAAAGCGGTCTAACTCCAATTTCTTTTCCTACTATTTTAGGTTCTATAAATTGTCTTAAAATAACTAAGATAACATAAAGAATTGCTAGATTTAATCCTAAATCTTTATTTCCCATAATAAAGCTAATTATAGACCAAGGTATCATTACAATACCTGCCCCCAATACAGGAATAACATCTAATATAGATATTCCCCCTGATATTAATATAGGATGGGGAACATTTATAAGTGCTAGGCCAATATTAAGAATTATAAAGGTTATAAACATTAATGTAATTTGAGCTTTTATATATCCTTTGATACCTTTGCCAGTATCATCAATTACTCGTTTTAAAAAATCTTTTTTATCATTCATATTTCTTCTCCTTAATTTACCAACCTCATAATTCCATTATATGAAATTATATCATAGTCATTCAGTTAGTAAATAAAAAATATCTAAAATATATATTGAATTTTATTATTTCTCACATTCCTATTTAATATGAATAAAATATAATGCAAATAAATTCTTCAATAAATAATCTATTATTACTTTTATCATGTTATTGTATTACAGATCTATTGAAACAAATATAGGTTAACTTGCTTTTAGAAAATTATAACTTTCCATCTCAGATTGATTTATTAGAGATACATTCAAATAAAATTATATTCAGTACTATATATTAATCTTTAAATAAAAAAGAATCTACGTATTTTTAATTTCCTTCACTTTTAAAAATAATTCAATAACATATAATGGCAACTTATATAAGAATATTTTAACCTTAAAATTAAGAAACTATATTACTGAGATATAAATTTTATTTTGCATGTGGAGGTTTCTATGGATAAATTTAAGTTAACTATTCTACCTATTAGTTTAGCAATATTATTATCAACAACAGCTTATTCCGCTGATAATAGCTTTAACTATGTAAGTTCTAGTAAAAGCATTCTCAATACTAATAAAAGTCCTGAACTTATGATTAATAAAAGAGACAATCGATATGATATTCCAGAAATTTCGGGACAAGTAAATAATATGCCTTGGAGAAATGATGCTGATTTTTTAAAGGCAAAGGAAAAATATAATACTCCTATTCTTATAGCTGGATTTTGTGCTGTATTAAATAATCCCCTACCAGGTGAAGGATATAATGTTAATCTAGCCAGCCAAAAAGTCAGAGGTCAAGTAATTAAGCCTTTAAAAACATTTTCTCAGAATTCTGCCATAGGTCCTTATACTAAATCTAAAGGTTTTAAAGAAGGTGCTTCATATATAGGCGGTAATATTATAATGACTGAAGGTGGAGGAGTGTGTAAAGTTGCCACAACTCTCTATAATCTAGCAGCGTTGTCTAATTTTGAAATAATAGAAAGGCATAATCATTCAATGCCAGTTAATTATGTACCTTATGGTCAAGATGCAACTGTTGCTTATGGTGTAAAAGATTTGATATTTAAAAATACCACTGAAGATTCAATATTGATTTGGGCAGAAATGATTGACAATAGATTGTATATGGGGTTTTATGGTGTTGAGAAGCCTCTTAAAATAGAATGGAATCATGAAATAAAAAATATTACTAAACCATCTACAAAATATATTAAAAATGAAAATCTAAATCCTGGAGAAACAAAAATTGTACTGAATGGAATGGATGGGGCAACAGTTAAATCCACCATTACAATATTTTATGATGATGACCATTATATAATAAAAAACATGGGAATTAGTAATTATCAACCTTTACCAAAAGTAATAGAAACCAATTAACTTTAAGGAGGATTTTACATGAAAGAAGATAAGAGAAGTTTAAATACTAAAACTGAATCTAAATCAAAAACAGGTTCATATAAAAATCATAAAGATCCTGATTTTGGATATTCACCTACAGATATATACTACAATACAGAAAAAAAGATGTCTGATTCAGGAGTTTCAATACCAACATATGATGCTGTAATAAAAGCAAAAGAATGGGTAGATGATATAAATAAAAAATAATATACCTCTTATTTTTTATGATAATTTCTATATATTATGACATACTAATTCTATAGATATATGAAAGGATGATTGTATGGAAAATCCAAGAGCTATGGATGAAATACTCAATCAAGCTAAGAAAATAGAAGAAAATAATTTTTCTAATATGGAACATTTCACAAGTATTAGTATGCTGCTTAATTCTAATGATTTAGGCAATACGAAGGACAAAGAACTATCTAAAAAATTTGACAGACTAAATAAACAAATGGAAGATATAAACAAACTCACTTCTGATTTATTAAATGATTTAGCAAGTAGACATAACTAAAGTGATGGAAAACCATCACTTTAATTTTTTATTAAGAATTATAGTTTTTATAGAAATCTATTCTCTCTTCTAATGTAGGATGGGTATGATACCATATCTTAAAAATCTCACTTGGTCTAGGTAACCCTAAGCTTTCCTTATATAATTTTTCCATACCAGATATAGCTGATTCTCTATCTTCAGTAAGAATTATTTCATAAGCATCTGCTTCAATTTCCATTTTCCTTGAAGAATAGTTTGCAATTGGTGAACCTATAAATGAATAAAAATTGAGTACCAAAATTAACAATGGCACTGCAGCTATATCATAAAGTTTTCTGATTCCAAATACTCCATTAGATAAATTAAGTATCCATGTAGATGTAATATAAACTAAAAACAATAATAAAATTGTACCTATACTACTAAAAATAATGTTTTTCCAAATATGTCCCTTTACATAATGACCTATTTCATGAGCAGTTATACTAAGAACCTCTTTTTCCTCTAGATTATTAATAGTTGTGTCCCAAAGAACTATTCTCTTTGAATGAAATATACCAGTCATATATGCATTCATAGTTTTAGTATCCTTACTCTTATCAACCTTATATATCTTTGCATTTTGTATATCTGCCTTATCAAGAAGTTTTGTTATTTCCTTTCCTAGCCTTTCATTTTCTATGGATGTATATTTATTAAATATAGGGTCTATAACGAAAGGAGAAATAAATACCATAAATATAATAAATGGTATAATTAAAAATGATAATTGAAGCCACCAGATCTTAGGATTTCTATAGATAATGTAAAAAGGAATGAATATAAAAAATGAAATAATTAAATCATTTATTATAAAGCTCTTTAATGTGACTTCAATCCATCTTATAAATGTCTGGTTAGATAATCCATATTTATGTTTTAAATAGAAGGAGCTATAATAATCCAAAGGAAGATTTACTAAAAATATTATTGTAAAAAAAACAATGCCATATAATAATCCCGTAAGAAACAATGATTTATTACTCTCTACTAAATATCTTATTCTATAAGATAACCTAGATGTAAGAAATAATAAAGGTATAATAAATTGAAGGAACAATCTAATAGCCCATACCTTTAGACTATCCTTCCTAAAATTATAGACATCTTCATGTAAGTCTGGATATTCAGATCTTATTTTATTCATATTCATATATTCACTAACCACAACTACTGTAACAAAAACCAATAGAAACACAAAAAATAAAATAATCGCCAACTTTAGTTTGCCATTCACAATATCACCCCTATTTATAACTTTCTCTCTAATATTATTATTCTAACTAATACTAGTTTATGATTTCTTAATTATTAACCTCATTATTACACTGAAACCATCTACCCTCAAATCGCCATCCCCCTTATTTACTATTAAATTAGATTTTTTAATAAACAAGATCCCTCTATACCTTTTTTCACTAGGTTAAAACTTTAATAAATATAGATTCATAATACCATCATTTCATAGTATGACCAGTTCTGTAACTTATATATATTTTTTTTACTGCCTTTAACTATATAAATTTATTGCTATATCCTTTAATTCCATTAGTTTATTCTACTCTAGCATAAGATATATGAACTAAATACTCTATGTCTTTCAGTCCAAAAATACTTTTCTTCTATATTGAATTTTAAAATTCATAATATTCATTCCTTTATATGGTATAATATTAGGTAAAATATAACTAATTATATATTCTCTTTAATAATATTTCAAAATCAAATAATTATCAAGCTTATGGAAGGGTATATATTAGAAAATTAATAGGAGGGAATACTTCATGAAGAAAAAGTCTATTCTTTTTATTAGTGTATTGATTTTACTATTTATTTTTTCTTTTAGTTATTTTAAAAAACAGCCAGTTGAAGTATATTTAAATAATGAAATTAATTTCTCTAGTAAAATAAATGGAAATAGATTTCAAGTACTAAAAGATGGACAGTGGCAAGATATAATTATTAAAGGTGTAAATATCGGAATTACAATACCAGGTAAATGGCCTGAGGAAGCTGGAATATCTAAAGAAGAATATTCTAGATGGTTTAATTATATTGGTGAAATGAATGCTAATGCTGTTCGTACATATACTATTCATCCCCCAGAATTTTATACAGAATTAAAAAAGTATAATGATAAACACGAAAATAAAATTTATTTATTTCAAGGAGTTTGGATGGATGAAGAACCGCTAAAAGAATCTTTAGATGCATTTAAGTTAGATAATATCCTCCCTTTTAAAGAAGAGATAAGTCAAGTCATAGATGTAATTCATGGAAATGCTACTTTAACAGAAAGATTTGGGCATTCAACTGTAGATTATACTGCAGATGTATCTCCTTATGTAATTGGATGGATTCTTGGAATAGAATGGTATCCATATATGGTAAATAATATGAATACTACTAGATTAGATAAAGGAGATTATGATGGAGATTTTGTATATACAGAAGATGCAAATCCCTTTGAAATTTGGTTAGCTGATATAATGGATTATACTCTCTCCTATGAAATGGAAAAATATAAATGGCAAAGACCTATTAGCTTTACAAATTGGACAAGTACAGATATATTGAAACAGCCATATGAGCCTATTGAACAAGAAAACATAGCAAATATTAATCCAAATGTAATAAAACTTAGAAATATAGAAACTGGATATTTTGCTTCTTATCATACATATCCTTATTATCCGGATTTCTTAAACTTTGATCCAAAGTATACTAAACATATAGATTATAGGGGTAAGGCAAATAATTATAATGGATATTTACAAGACCTTATTAAGGCTCATGAAATACCTGTTTTAATTGCAGAGTTTGGCATTCCTAGTTCTAGAGGGATGTCCCATGTAAATATCCATGGCTGGAATCAAGGTTTTATATCAGAGGAAGAGCAAGGAAATATAGCAGCGAATCTGTTTGAAGATATTGTCCATGAAGGTTACTTAGGTGGAATTGTTTTTTCTTGGCAGGATGAATGGTTTAAAGAATCTTGGAATACAATGGATTTTGATAATCTTCATAGAAGGTCATATTGGTCAAATGCACAAAGCTGTGAACAACAATTTGGTCTTTTAAGTTTTGATAGATATAAGGTTAAAATTGATGGAGATAAGAAAGATTGGAAAAACAATAAGACCAAACCTATATACACTTCTGATAAAAAAAATACTGATAAAATTAAAAATGTCTATATGGATCACGATGAAAAATATATTTATTTTGCCATAGAATACAAGGATTTAAGAAATACTTCCCTAGATACACTGATTTTCTTAGATACAAATCCTGAACAGGGTAATACGACAAATCCTTATAATGAAAATATATTAACAGAAAATGGCATAGATTTTATAATTAATATTAATGATAGTGGTGATTCAAGAGTTGTAGTAGATAGCTATTACGATTCCCATTATTATCAATACGGAAAAGTATTGAAGATGTTACCAGACACCCCTTCCTTTGAAAATAAGAATAGTGGCTTATATAATCCTATAAAATTAGCTTTAAATAAGGAAATAACTATACCAAAGGCAAAACAAAAAATACCATTTAATGATTATGAAACTGGTTTATTAAAACATGGTAATGGAAATCCAGAATCAGAAAACTATGACTCTCTTGCAGATTATTATATAAATAAAAAAGATAATTTTATTGAAATAAAAATTCCTTGGCTTCTTTTAGGATTTACAGACCCTAGTACTAAAGAGATTCTAGGAGATATGTATATAGACGGACTAAACTCAAGAAAAAATGTTGAGGGCGTTAAAGTATCTATAGTTGCATTTGACCCTAACAGACCTGAAAGTTTCGATTCTTTCCCTAGAATAAATGAAGGAAAGATATTGAATAACGATACTTATCTATATACATGGGATGAATGGAATGAACCTATTATAGAGGAAAGACTTAAAAAGTCATATTATATATTAAAAAATAAATTTAGTGAATATTAAAAAGGTGGACAACTCCACCTTTTTAGTATATTTAAATGTCTATTTTCTTTTCTATTAAATATCCTGTGGCTAAAAATGCACCTAACCCCATTATTATCATTGATAAAACACCAAATATATTTATATATGCATCAAAATTATTGCCAAATAATATTAGTTGTTGCTTAGTAATACCAGTTAGAGTCGGAAAGAAATTTAACTCATAAGAATGTAATATCTTAAAGTTTTCCAAACTCATATAGTATGGAAATACGTTAATTACTTTAAAAGTAAAATATCCTGCTAAAGAATTTAATATTAAAAATATAATAAACCATAATCCGCCAATTTTTTTATTTTTTATGCTTACACGACTTAATGTCATTGAAAAATATATTAAAATTAAAGTTAATATAGCCGATACTAATGACACTATTCCTATGGAGAATACCCCTAAATTTACAGTGTTTATTATTTGTTTAATAATGTTTATCCAATCAGAACCATATAATATCATAGCGAGCAATAAATTATATAATACTATTGAAATTCCCAAAGCTAAAAACCAGATTACAGCCACTATTAATTTCGCTCCAAGGATTTTATTACCTGTAAGAGGAAGAGTAAAAGTTAAATATCCCCTATCTTCATATAATTCTTTTCTAAAAGAGCCTATAATTTGGAAAAATGCTGTTAAAAATGCTCCAAATATAACCAATATAGATACAAGTAGCATAAGTGTAGCAAAACCATTAATACTATTTGATGCATCATATCTTGATATATTAATTTGGATAATAGTTGATGCAATTAATACTATAGCTATTATACCTAATATAAATTTATAGCTTCCCTTTATTTCATACTTCATATATTTTCTCATTGTATCCCTCCTATTCTCCAAATATTTCTTTGTAGAGGTCATCTATTTGCATACCTCTTTCTTCTCTTAAAGTTTCTGCATTACCAGTTAAATAAATTTCTCCTTCTCTTATGAAAACTACATCATCAAAGATATTTTCCATATCCCTTACTAGATGGGTAGTAATAAGCATTGTACTATTCTCATTATAATTTTTTATTATTGCATCAAGGATTTGGTCCCTAGCCACTGGATCTACTCCTGCAATTGGTTCATCTAATATATATACCTTAGCATTTCTTGATAAAACTAATGTAAGATTTAATTTTTCTGTCATTCCTTTAGACAGAGAATTAATTTTCATCTTTCTATCTAATTTCATAAAATCTAATAATTCATAGGCTTTATTTTCATCAAAGTCTTTATAAAAGTCTTTATAAAAATTTACTGCATCTTGTATATCCATCCAATTATATAAGAAATTTCTATCTGGCAAATACGATACTATAGATTTTGTAATTGCCCCTGGTTTATTTCCATCTATTAATATCTCTCCATTTGATTCTCTAAGTATACCAGTAATAATCTTTATCATAGTAGTCTTTCCACTTCCATTAGGTCCAAGTATTCCAATTACCTTTCCCTTTTCTATGTCTAAGGATATATTATTTAATGCTCTTTTATTACGATAAGATTTAGTAAGTCCTTTAATTTCTATAATATTCTCCATTACTTTACCTCCTTTGCATTCTCGTTAATCAATTCTATAATCTCTTCCGAAGTGAACCCCAAAGATTTCATGTCTATGATAAAAGATTTAACTACATTTGATGCCATATTTTTCTTTAAATCCTTTATTATCTCCTTATCCTCTACAACAAATGTACCCGTGCCTCTTTGTGTAAATACTAAATCTTCTCTTTCAAGCTCTTGATATGACCTTTGTATAGTATTTGGATTAACCTTAAGTTCTGTAGACAGTTCTCTTACTGATGGCAATTTTTCTCCCTCCTTTAATTCCCCTATAACAATCCTCTTCTTTATTAAATTCATAATCTGAATATAAATTGGCAGATTATCATGGAATATCATTTACCTCACCTCGCTTATTACTAGTGTATTAACTATATAGTACACCAGTGTTCTATATCTGTCAAGATAACATTTAATAATTTTCAAAAAAAGAATAAGCCAACTGGCTTATTCTTTTCTTTTTAGACCTATTACTCTAGATTTTGAGTCATACATGAAATTTGCTAACTTCCTTTGATTTAATATCCATAAGAATATTACATATGGAACAAAAATCATAGTAAGCTGTGGTATTTGAGCCATCAGTATAAAATCAAATATTCCATGCATAATAAGTGGCATATACAATGATTTTCTCATATTCATTCTTCTTCTATCTAAATTTGTATCAAATTTGGCTAAAGATAGATAATATCCCATGGTTATACCAAAAACAGCATGGGCGGGAACTGAAAATACTCCTCTATATAATCCAATGAAAGGATTGTTAGTATATCTGTATGCTACGTAGATTACATTTTCTACAGTTGCAAAACCCATTGTGGCAAATACTGAATACACTATACCATCTAGTTTTTCGTTGAAAAATTTTGTTTTATAAGGGTATTTTAGTACAACTAACCTTTTAAAAAATTCTTCTGTAAATCCTGCAACAAAAAATGCATTATAAAAAGCACCTAATACACCAGGAAATATATTAAATCTAATTAAAAATTCTTCAACTATAACTGAAGGAATCACAGTTAATGCTCCTAAAATATAGGTAAATAACAAAACCTTTAGAGGTTCTCTATCATGTCTATCAGATAAATATATACCTGTGATTATGATTGCCGCAGGTATTATAGCTATAATGAAAAGTCTAAGTTCCAAAAAACTACCTCCTTATGTCTTTTCTTATAGTTTCCCAAAAATATAAAAAAATAAACCCTAATGACATTAGGGTCTATAAAACTCTATGGTTTTTCCTTCTGATTCATATCTTTTTTTCATATAAGATTGAATCAATATTAAAAGTCCTAATGATATAAAAATATCTCCTATACTTATTACTTTGGGAAAAGGATATGGTTTTGGAATTGGTATTATATCCCCTAAAAAAACCAATTTTGTAAATTCATCAGCTAAAGTATGAGTCATTATTCTTCCTTCATCTAGTAATGCTAACTGAGTATATAAATTGGAATGTTTAAGTGCATCTATTGCAACTGGCATTCTTCCGTTATTTAAAGAAAGAGGCAAAAAATTTAAAATAGCTCCAAATAAAGTGACTCTAAATCCTCTTTCATAAAAGTTCATACTTAAACCAATGATTAATAATAAATAAATGAATATATGTATATATAAAAAATTATTTTCTATAATATCATTTAAACCTCCACTGGTTCTGGAAACTATTAACAAAGATATAATTTCTACTGAGAAAGCTGCAACAAATAAATACCATCCATTTATATATAAGTTACCAATATTTTTTATCTTTCCACCTATTAATTTCCCTAGCAGTAAAGATAAAAGCATAGTTTCAATTACCATAATAAAACACTCCCTTTATCAATTGATAGCCATAGTCCACTTACGTAATTAACAATTGATAATTAATAACAAAACGCTGCTTATTTAATTATACTAATTTTTGAATAGATTTCAAGTTTATTAAATTAAAAACAGAAAGCTAGACACCCTTGGCATCTAGCATTTATTTTAAATATTAATATTCTATGAATATCTCTTTCTTAGCACCACAAAGTGGACATTTGTCTTCTTCTCCTGTTAATGTTATATATCCGCAAATTGGACATAGTTCTATAACATTTGCTTCTAAGTCTTTACCTGCATCTACTGCTTCCTTAGCTTTAGTAAAAAGCTCTGCATGAACCTTCTCTGCTTCAATAGCAAATTTCATAGCTGATAAAGCTGTTTTTTCTCTTTGCATCTCTGCTACTGCTATATAAGCTGGATACATTTGGTTTACCTCATGTAATTCCCCATTGATTGCTCCTTGAAGATTCTCTGAAGTAGTACTAAGTCCAAATCCTGCTCCAGATGCTACTAGGAAATCTCCTGAAACATCTTTTAATGCTTTAAAATGTAAAGTAGCATGAACTTCTTCTGCATCTGATGTAGCTCTAAATAATCTAGCTACTGTTGGAAATCCATCCTTTTTTGCCTTATCTCCCCATATTCTATATCTCATATGGGCTTGAGATTCACCACCAAATGCCGATCTTAAATTTTCTGCAGTCATTGCGTTCATCAAAATTCCCCCTTTATATTTTTCATTATACATACTCCAAACAATATATAGAATATGCATCTTTCTTCATATATATATCCATTTTTTATGAGATTAACCATAAAAATATATGAAAACTAGTATCTCCTTTATATTTAATCATTATCTTTCAATGTGTTCAATACATCTTCTAAAAAATCCTTTATATTTAATTTATTATAAGCCTCTATTGTCTTATCTATTGTTTCATAGGGCCAATCGTCATTTGCTATATAAGGAACAGTAAGAATTATATGATAAACTTTCCCATTTCCCTTTACATTTTTATATAAGCCATTTAATTTATTATCTGAATTCCTATATATAGGATAATATATCTCATCACCAATGGCAACTTCCTTAGAATCTATATCATTATCTTGATAATACGAATAATGAGTTATATTACTTTCGCTTTGATTCTCTTCTTCCATTATTAGAACAATACCAATACCTTCAGAAAACCATTTATCCATTCTATCTTTAGGATCAAGACCATATATTAAATTTAACATTTCAATATTTTCTATTTTACTTTCTATTCTATAAACTTCATCTAATTTTGGATTAGATACATAATCCTCTGAATTATCAGATGCACTCAATAAAATTAGTTTATGTTCTCCTAACTTTTCAGGAAATAAAAAACTAGGATATAAACTATAAAAATCTTCAATCCTTCTACCTTTATAAATGCTTATATCTGGAAATACTGAACCATAAAAAAAATCTGTATCCTTTCTAATTAATTTTTCTTTTCCGTCTATTTCTATATATTTATATTCGTTAAGATTTAATTTGTTCCGTTCCTCTGATATTCTATCAGATTCCCATTCATACATAGCAGATGTATTATCTCCTATAGGCAAAAAAGTTTCCTCAGAATTATTTATTATAAATTCAGCTACACTATGAGCTAACTTCTCTAAATATTCTATATCTACTTTGTCCACATCGTCCTCTAAAGTATGAATTATATCCTCACATCCCTCTTGAGACAACCCTATTGCAGATATTCCATTATTTATAAACTCCATATGGTCACTACTTCCTTTTATTAATTCTTTGTCTGTAGATATATCAGAATCATATTCCCTTAGATGTGCAGAAATTCTTTTTATAAGTGGGCTATCATCTTCTCCGTCTATTAGTAATTTCCCTCCGCCTTTAACTCCTACACTGTCTATATTTATATTATATATATTTTCATACATCATTTTTATATCTTTTACAAATGGAATACTTCCTTGAAAACCAGAGTCTTCTCCATTAAATGCACAAAATACTATATCCTGTTCAAACTTTTCTTTTTCAGAATGTTTCTTTAATCTTTCTGCCGCATTTAACAATACGGATACCCCTGTGCCATTATCTATGGCACCTTTCCATATCATATCTCCATTATTCCCGACGTGATCAAAATGTGCTGTTATTACTATGGCATTTTTTCTATTATTACCTGGTATTATTCCCACTATATTGTTTTGAGGAAATTCTTCTTCTACTACTTCTACTTCAAATTTAATCTCTATTTCCTCTACTCCCTTGTCCTTTATCTTATTATAAACTTGAGGACTTATTTGCACCATAGACATCCCACCAGTATAAAGTCTTGGTGCTCCCCTTCTAAAACTTTCCATAGGAAATATTGCCCCTTTAGGTTCTTTCTCCAATTCTAATATATCACTTCTTTCTTCTAATAATATAAATTTGTTTTCTATATCCTTATCTTTATAATCTAATGTTAGCTTCCCTTTAAAATCAATATTGATCAAATCATTTTCTAAAAAATCTTCCCCATATTTACATTGTAATATTTCTCCATCTGTGAGTTTAATAATCATTTTATAATCTTCTTTTTTAGTTTTCCATCCTATATGATTATATTGAAAAAAATAGCTATCTTTATAATGCTCTAATCCTAAATTTTGAAAAATATCTTTTATATATTCCTCTGCTTTTCTATTTCCTTCTGTACCAGGCAGTCGTCCACTACATTCTTCTGATGTTAAAAACTCTAAAATATCCTTTATGAATATCTGCTGAGATGACTGTAAAGTTTGTGTAGTAGTACATCCAGTTAAAAATAACCCTACCAGTATAAAAAATGAAATCAACTTCTTAATTTTTTTATTAAACATCTTTTCTCCCCCTGTTCATATAAATGTTCTTAATAAAAACTAATGATTGGATATTGATATCCAATCATTAGTTTTGTATTATCTTCTTTCATGTACATCTATTTCTTTATAAATAATTTGAGGATGTAAGTAAATATATTTTAAAATACATTTACTTACATTATAATGTACCAACTTGTGGAATTATTGTCAACTATCTTTCCGACTTATTAGAATATTTTATTTATTATATACAATTTATAGTTTTTATTAATATTCTATATAAATAAACTATATTAGAATCATCTGCTGAATTAAGCATTGTTGCCACTCCTCTAGTTTCTACACCATCTAGAAGTTCTTCCTTTATTTATTTCCAATTTCTTCACCAGTATTTTCACCAAATAAATCTTTTAAAATCTCTCCTGCTGATTTATCTTTATATCCATCTGGATCTAATAAACCCGTTTCATTGAGATTCCAGGAGAATTTACCTGCATTAGCATTTGAAAGAGAGGTGTAGCTGCTATAGGTTTTAAAAACTGCTGGATATCTATGGCTCCATGCTGGATAATAGCATTCCATATATTTTTTAGCAAGTTTATAAGCGTGACAGTCTTCATTTTCTCCTATACCACTGAGCTGTACACCACCTCCAGGATTACCACTCCTACTATCAGATGGTGTAGAATGCAGAATAACCAAACTTCCATCATCACATACTCCTAGGCAAATGCATACATGCCCATTTATACTAAATATATCTCCTGCTTTAAAGCTTGAACTATTAAATTCACGAGTCCAAGTACCATATCCATAGTCTTCAGCAAAAGTCCTTGCCATCTTTGTTGAACTCATAACATAACCATCTTTACTGTTTTGTGTATTCATTACATTGTATAATGCCCAACCCACATATCCTGAGCAGTCCATACCTGCATAGTAATATTCGTTATATCCCTTATGCGGATAATAACTTTCAGCAAAATTATCGTTATTTCTATAGGTATAAGTATGGTCCTTTGATTGGAAGAAATCCATCCATGTATGAAATAGTCCAATACTTGTTGCTTGGTTACTTGAGCCTAAGTCTTGCCAATCCCAACTGCCGCCGTAAATATATAGAACTGTCCCAACAGGTTCCATAGCAGTAGCAAGAAAATTTTTAAGTGTCCGCTGACCAGGTACTCCACTAATTGGTGCTTCATATGGATCTGATATGAATGTAATATAAATAGCATCGGCTGGATTACCATATACCTTTACTGACCTACCAGTTTCTAAAGATACGGTTTTAACTTCTGCTCCTCCTGCCTTAGTAAGGATCTCATAAACTTTTGTATCCTCAGTAATATTAACATCGTTTCCGCTCACTGTTATGGAACTTAATCCTATAGATTGAACAGTTCCTATTACATCAGGTTCAGCAGCATTAATACCTATGATTGTATTACTTTCAACAGTTAAATCAAATATATATCCTTCAGCTAAAACATTATTAATTGCGTAGCCATTTACATTAGATACTCTATAAATAACTTCTTCTCCATCTACACTAAATCGATACTGGAAATTATCCTTATTGCCAGCTTCAGCAATACCATATCCAACAACTCCAAGATAGACTGCATTGGAAATTTGTATAGCTGTTTTTGATGCAAAACTAGGCATAACTAGCGACATAAATATAGATAACATTAAGAAAATGGATATCAATCCCTTTTTCATTTCTATTCCCCCTCATTAGTATTGTTTGTGTTTTTATAAAAAGTCCCTTATCTGCTTTCAGGTAAGGGACTTATATTTATTTATAAAATTACAATCATCAAGCCAACAATTTCATTATATATCCACATAGCAGCCCTAAAATATTTCCAGCCGCTGCTCCTAAAACTCCCATCAAAACACCTATGCCAGCATAACTTCCATCATATGCAGCAGCTACTATAGGTGCAGAAGCTGCTCCACCAATATTTGCAAGGGAAGCAGTGGATACCATACAAAGGTCAAAATGAAATGCTTTTGAAATAATAACCATCAAAACGATATGAACAATAAGTACAACTAAACCAGCCAATAGCCAAAGTGGTGCACTCATTAGATCGTTCAGGCCTGCACGAGATGCAAGTAATGAAATAACTACGTAAAGATACATAGTTGATAATTCCTCTGCACCTCCAATTTTCCCAAGGGGAGATAAAGCTGCAATAAGCCCGACAAATGTAACTATAAGTACAGTCCATGTTGAAGCACTAATTCCTGTAATTTCATTGAGCCAACCTCCAGCATTCTGGCTTAATGCAGAGACCATAAAAGACAGACCTAAAAGAATTGTAAGACTAGCACCGTCAACCTTATGTTTCTCAGATTCATCATCACTTGACATTACTGAAACCTTCTCCAAGCTTGATATGTTGGCTTTACAGAATTTGTTCCATCTTTCTGCATAAGGAACAGCAATAAGTAAAACAGCAATCCAGACTGAATAAAAAATCGTATCAACAATAAGTGCACAAGCATAATCACCTTCTGGAACTTCAAATGCCAGCTGCATAGCAGCCATATTACCTGATCCGCCAATCCATGATGCACAAAGGGCGCCAAATGCTCTCCATGATTCTGCACCAAGGGCACCTTTAAATATTATAAAAGTAACAATAAATCCTAACACAATAGTTAATGCACAACTAAAGAAAATGGTAAGAATCCTTGGTCCCAGTTTAACCATTCTACGTACATCACAACGTAATAACATAACAAAGATCATACCATATAACATATTGTTCTTTACAGCAGAGTATGCAGCTGAAGTAGCTGATATATCCCATAGATTAAAAGTACAGAAAAGCATGTTGAACAAATACACCATTACAATGGGAGGAACATAATCAAAGATTTTCCAGTTGGTAATCTTTTTTATTCCTACAAGAATAGCTGCAAAGAAAACTAAAAATGCAATATAAGTAAAGCCATTGGTAATCATTGTATCTCTCCTTTTCATAATTTTTATTTTATAAATTAACCTACTGCGTTAATTTATAATTAATCAATATAGGAATACTTTCTCTGTAAGAAAGTATTCACTACTCCTATAAATTTAATTAACACAATAAATTATTTTATTAAAATTTTAATCTAAATATCTTATGCCATTAATCTTCTTAATTCCAAGACCAGGATCATCATTTAAAGTAATTTTATATTCATCAAAAATTGCTCCTCCCTCTACAGGATCTTCACTGCAAAGTACAGGACCATCTAAATCTATTTTTGTTATTATACTTTTTGCCGCTGCTAAATGTACTGCTGCATTTACACTAACTTTCGCTTCTAACATACAGCCTATCATACATTCTACTCCATATATTTCTGCTATAGAACATATTTTAAGAGCATTATGGATGCCACCTGTTTTCATTAGCTTAATATTTACAAAATCAGCTGCTCTTTTTTGAAGTATGGTTAATGCATTTTGAGGAGAAAATACGCTTTCATCTGCTAAAACAGGTATAGATACATTGTCAGTTACGAATTTCAAACCATCAATATCACTTGCTTCTACAGGTTGTTCAACAAATTCAATATCTAACCCTGCATCTTCCATCTTTCTAAGAGCTTGAACAGCCTCTTTTGGCTTCCATCCTTGATTTGCATCTATTCTAAGTTTTACATCATATCCTACAGCCTTTCTTATGGCCTTCATTCTTTCCAAATCCATTAAAGAATCTTTTCCAACTTTAATTTTCAATGTTGTGAATCCTCTTTTAATAGCATCTATACTATCACTTGCCATTTCCTCTGGAGAATTAACACTTATAGTAATATCAGTTATTATTTCTTTTCTATAACCTCCTAGAATTTTATAAAGAGGAGCATTATATAATTGACCGTATAAATCATAAAGTGCTATATCTATTGCCGCTTTAGCACTTGTATTATTCAAAACACATTTATTTAATTTCAGCATTATATCTTCAAAGTTTTCCAAATCCATACCAACTATGCTTTTCTTTATATGGTCTTGGATTGCTCCAACTATTGCTCCTTTAGTGTCTCCAGTTATAACACCCGTTGGAGGAGCTTCTCCAAATCCAATATTACCTGTATCCGTATGAATTTCAACCATTATATCTTCAACACTGTTTACAGTTCTCAATGCTGTTTTAAAAGGTGTTTTAAGCGGTACTGAAATCTCTCCTATTCTAATATCTGTAATTTTCATTTTCATTCCTCCATTAAATTAATATTTAATAAGATTTATATGCAATATCCTTATGTTCTTGAATTTTTTCAAATATAGTACGTATAAATAGTAAAAATCATTATTTATACGTTTTTTATTAAATCACTAATTCTTCCTTTAGTTATCTAAAAATCAAGTCTAGCCCTAATAGTAGATCCCTCCTTTCAATTAATATATTATCTCTTCTTTCTCTAGTAAGCTTTCATGCTTTATAATTAGTTAGTTAATAGCAGATTTTGATTATTCTTGGAATTAAATTATCACCTTTATAAATTTAAGTACAAAAAAACCCGCAAAAAACACATATTATATCTTGTTTTTGCTGGCTATCGTTTATTCTGATATAGTTTTTCATATGTTTTGTAATAACACTTATTAGTTTCTTCAATATACTTGTTATATTTACTTATATACATGATCTTACTCAAGATGCTCCTAATTAACCTAATTTTATATTACCGAATTAAAGCACGAAAACTTTTCATATACATTATATATCAAATAAAAAATTGTTTCAATGATTTTAAATACTATTTGTAAAATAAAAATACTCATATCTAAAGTAAATATGAGTATTCTTATATTTAACCTGAATTATTCATGGTGATATAAAAATGAAATTTCTATCACCAAAACC
>NZ_JBEBOY010000002.1:0-186290 GCF_040396155.1 Tissierella praeacuta | reverse complement strand
AAAATAATTGGTAAATTTATCTAATCTCAAATTTACTAGCACAACAGGTTAATTTTATTATTTATAAAAATAGAGTCCATTAATGAACTCTACAATTTATTATATACATTTAATTATATTTTCTCTTATCTCCAAATAATTCATCCTTTGTATACATGGCTATTTTATATATATGATCTGCAATCCTTTCAAGATGACCTACTATATCTATAAAAAGCACTCCTGAATCTACGTTGCAGGTCCCTTCATTAAGTCTTCTTATATGGTTCTCTTGAAAAGTTTCACTCATTTCATCTACTCTATCTTCTAATTCAACAATTCTTTTTATAATCTCATTATCTCTCTTTTTAAGAACAATAACAGTATTATCAAATAGCTCAATAATAGTTTTCTCTAATTCTTTTAATTCATTTATGGCAACATCTGTAAATGAAAGATTTCCATCTATTTTTCTATTAAATAAGGTATATATTTCAATAACCCTATCTCCAGATCTTTCAATATTATTTATACTACTTATCATAGCTGGCACCATAAGAGATTGTCTTTCTGTCAATTCTACTCTTGAAACTTCCACTATATACCTTGTTAAATCCTTCTGCATTTGATTTATTTCTGCCTCGTTATCCATGATTTCAGCTACTTTTCTTTTATCATCTGTATACACCATATTCATTACGTCTGAAACCATGTCTTTTAAAATTTGAGTACCTCTAATAAGCTCTGTCCTGGAAGCTTCTAATGCTGCCACTGGTGTATCTATCAAAAGTTTGTCCAGTATTACCTTTTCCTTAGTTCCATTTCCTTTTGACCTTATTAGCTTATTAAGAAATTTCACATAGAATTTTGTTAGAGGTAAAAATATTAGGGCATTTATTGAATTAAATAATGTATGCGAATTTGCAATATATGTTGATATACCTGCTTCTGGCTTAGGAAAATAATCTGTTAAAAATACAATAGCCTTCAAAAATACTGGCATTGCTACAAAAGCCAATAAAACTCCAAAAATATTATAAAGAGTATGACCCCAAGCTGTTCTTCGAGCATTTATATTTCCTGTCATACTTGCAAGTTGTGCTGTAAAGCAAGTCCCTATATTATCACCTAAAATAATATATATTGCTGATTGTAAATCCAAAAGTCCTGCTTGACCTAAGACCATTACAAGTCCAATTGTAGCAGCACTACTATGTACCATTGCAGTAACACATATACCTAAAAGTAAACCAACTGCTGGAATAGACGCATAGTGGGTAAAAAAGTATTTTAGAGTTTCACTTTGCTGCATATATGGAACTCCTTCATTTAATATTTTTAACCCTAAAAACATCATTCCAAAGCCCATAAGAGCTTGACCTATATTTTTAATTTTCTTGTTTTTTACGATACAATTAATGCCAAAACCTATGCCAAGAACCGGCAAGGCTATATCTGTTAATTTGAATTTAAAACTAAATGCCATAAGCTGAGCCGTTATTGTCGTGCCAATATTAGCCCCATAAATAATACCTATTGCCTGTGAGAGTTTCATAAGCCCAGAATTAACAAATCCAACAGTTAATACTGTAACAGCAGTACTACTTTGAACTATTGCAGTAACAAAAATCCCTACTAAAAAAGCACTCCATACTCTGCCAGTTAATACTGTGAGTATCTTTTTCATAGTTTCTCCAGAAGCCTTTTCAAGACCATCTCCCATCATATCTACACCATACATCAATAAAGCCGTTCCACCAATAAGCCCGAATATTAGCTCCTTCATTAGTTTACCTCCAATTAATAATTAACAATTTTCATGCTTTAAGATAAATTACAAGATACCAATTTGTAATAATTTTATCAATAAATTTTTACAAATTCAATGCTAATTATTTCTATACACGGATTACCAGAACAATAGCCTTACATACAAAAATTGTAAGGCTATTGTTGGCACACCAGAGAGGACTCGAACCCCCAACACCTTGATCCGAAGTCAAGTGCTCTATCCATTGAGCTACTGGTGCATATTAATATTATATATAAAAAAAATTGGCTAATGCCAATTCTATGTATGGTGCGGGAAAGAGGACTTGAACCCCCACGTCAATGACACTAGATCCTAAGTCTAGCGCGTCTGCCAATTCCGCCACTCCCGCATATGCCTAATAAGGCATTAATGGTGATCCATCCGCGACTCGAACGCGGGACACCCTGATTAAAAGTCAGGTGCTCTGCCGACTGAGCTAATGGATCATATATAATTTTATTTGTTAACAGATGATGCATATGGGGTGGATGATGGGATTCGAACCCACGACCTCCAGAGCCACAATCTGGCGCCATAACCAACTAGGCCACACCCACCATATTTAAAACTTTTTTTGGCGCACCTAGGAGGATTCGAACCCCCGGCACACGGATTAGAAGTCCGTTGCTCTATCCTACTGAGCTATAGGTGCAAGCTCACATTTGGAGCGGGTAAAGGGGATCGAACCCTCGCAACTGGCTTGGGAAGCCAGCGCTCTACCACTGAGCTATACCCGCATAGTTCGCTACTCAGTGATGCCTTTTAAAATAACTCCATTCGCTAACAATTTAAAATTATATCAGGTTCTAAATACAATGTCAATAGCATATTATGAATTTATTTGAATTATTTTAGTTTTTATTGTCTCTTCAATTTCTACCATACCGAAAGTCCTTGTTTTTTCAGCATTTCTCGGCAAAGATGGACTTCCAGGATTCATTATAATCATATCTCCTATTTTCTCTATAATAGGTATATGTATATGTCCAAACAACACCATATCCACACCTAATTCCAATCCTTTATAATACAGATTGGTCATTCCATTTTGCACATTATATTTATGTCCATGGGTTAAAAGAATTTTCTTTCCTCTAATATCAATTATTTCATCCTCTTTATATTCACTATGAAGATAATCTCCATTACCCCTTACTATTATAGCTTTGACTCCTATTGCCTTAGATATTTTAACGGCGTCAGTTACATAGTCTCCAAGATGACATAAAATATCTGGTTTTTTTATTTCTGACAGCTTTTCTATAATAGCTTTGTTATCTCCATGGGTATCACTAACTACTGCTATTCTCATATTAATCAACCTCTAACATATTCTTTAATTCTTCTTTCAAATTTTCTAATGCTTTTGCTCTATGGCTTATTTCATTTTTTGTTTCTTCTCCTAATTCTCCAAATGACTTATCATATCCTTTTGGAATAAATAAAGAATCATATCCAAATCCATTATTCCCTTTTGGTTCAAATCCTATTTTTCCTTTACATTCACCTGATACTACTATCTTCTCTTTATTCTCAGTTATTAATACTATTACTGTTTCAAATTTAGCATTTCTATCACCTAAAGACTTGTTTCCTAATTTCTGTAAAAGTTTATTGTTGTTTTTCTCATCGTTTCCTTCTTCTCCTGCATATCTGGCAGAATAAACTCCAGGCTCTCCATTTAGTGCATCTACAAACAAACCAGTATCATCTGCTAAAACCATATAATCTACTCTTTCTGAGAGTGCCTTTGCCTTTTTAAAGCTATTTTCCTCCAATGTCTCTCCGTCTTCTATTACATCTAAATCTCCTAAACCTACATCTTTCTTTGAAACAACTTCTATTGATAAATCCTCAAGGATATTTTTTATTTCCTCTACTTTATGTTCATTACTAGTAGATAATACAAGTTTTCTTTTTCTCATGTCTAGTTATATACTCCTTTATTTTAGTATCTATTATGCTATTATATTTTACCAAATAAAAATACTTTTATCTATAAAAATGAGAATATAAACTGTTGACTTTTTTACATTTGTCTGATAAATATTATTCTATAGGAGGGAATTTAAATGAACATAAGTGGAATCTTAGTCGGCATTGGAGCATTTATTATTATTGGTGTATTTCACCCTATTGTTATAAAAACAGAATATCATTTTGGAAAAAAAGCATGGCCAGTATTTTTGATTTTAGGTATCATATGCAATTTAACTGCAATGTTTATATCTAATATTGCCATTTCTTCATTAATGGCTGTTTTAGGATTTACTTTATTTTGGAGTATTAAGGAATTATTTGAGCAGGAAGTTCGTGTAAGTAAAGGATGGTATCCTAAAAAACCTGAGAATCAATCAAAATCTACTAGTTCAAGTGAAAATCAATAATATCTATTTCAAAAAACTTGTCCTATATTTCTCCATTCTATTTCTCTATGAAAAAGAAAAAGCGAGCATAGCTCGCTTCCCAATTCCTTTATTAGCAATTATTATCCTATTAATATTCATTAGCAAAAACTGGAATCGTAGTATTTATTGTTTCCCCATCTATAAGTAATTCAACATTATCAATTTCATTAAATTGACTCAATGTTAGACCTATATTTTTTACTATGTCACTAAACATTCCATCTTCAGATGAGTCTGAGTAACTATCATAGGATATATCTACATATGCAGTACCATCTTTTACTTCTACCCCTTGAAGCATAATGCCCCTTGGAATATCTGAAAATAATCCTACATCTTGTGGCGGTCCTTCAAATAAAAGATCTAAAGCAGAATATACATTTGCCACTGGTGCTAAAGTAGGTATAGTAACTGGTATAAAATATTCAAATTCTTCTTCATTCATTCCCTTATAATAAACAACCACTTTAGAACGACCATCTTCCAATTTGCCAACTAAATTAATATTTTCCCTTGCCAAAGGTTTGCTAACATCTGCCCCATATTTTAAAGAAGGCAATTCCTTTCCCCCAACTAAAATTTGTACTTCTTTAATAGCTGGGAACTCTGTTAGAGTATATACTACTCCCTTTATAAAATTTTCTTCTTCCTTTTCTGATTGATTTTCTAAAACTTTCTCAGAAAAATCTACCTTACATACACCAGTTTCATCATTTATAGAGATTCCTAATACCTCTGTACCTGCTGGAATTACAGGCAATAGTCCAGTAGGGTTTAGGGTTTCTCTAAGTTGAGGACTATCAATCATGTTGTTAAGTGTTACTTTTGCAATTCCTTCCTCCCAAGGAATTTTTCTCATTACAGGAACTAGGTAGCCATCCTTATCTTTAAAATACATGACCGTCTTTCTCATTCCTTCTTCTTCAGTTACCTCTACATCTTTTTGATCAGAACTAATTATTTCTATGTCATTATCCTTAGCTGATAACCTATCATTAATAAGGTTTTTCCCAATACCTAGTACCGTTAGACCTAAGACTATTATTAGTCCAAATAATATTATTCTCCTGTTCACCATCATCAACCCTCCTAAATTATACTATTACATTATATTAGAAGAGTTGTCAGACTATGATTAATTTATCTTTTACTTTTTGTTAGATGCAAAATACCCACCACTAATTGGATTAATATTGTTTACTGTAATAAACGCATTTTTATCATATTCATATACTATTTTCTTTAAATTAGGTAAGTCTTTACGATTTATTGCTACATTTAATATTTCCTTACTGCCTTCTAATCCTTGACCTATTATAACAGTTACACCAAACCCTTTTTCTCTAAGAATTTGAATTAATTCCTTATTATCAGATGTTTTTAAAATGATTTGAGTTGCTAAATTTCCTAATGCAATCTTATTTTCTATTGTAATTCCCAAATAATTTCCGCAGGCAAAACCTAGTGCATAAGATAAAAGATTTAAGGGATTGTCTAAACTGCTCACTACTTTACTTAATGCTGTTACATAAATACTTACCTCAAAAAATCCAATTAATGCTGCTTGAAGCTTTCTTCCTTGTACAACCATTAGTGTCCTAATAGTAGCCAAAGATACATCCATTACCCTTGCAAAGAAAATAAAAAAATATCCAAATAATAAGCCCATACCATTTCCTCCTTAAAATATAATAAGCAAGGTCTCCCTTGCTTATATATTAATACATTTCCAAATACTTTTCTATTCCTTTTACAATAGCATCAACTATTTTATACTGATATTGTTCAGTATACAAAAGTTTTTCCTCTGCCGCATTGGATATAAATCCTGTTTCTACTAAAACTGCTGGCATTTTTGTTTCCCTAAGAACCACTAAATTTGGTCTTTGAACAATGCCTTTATCTACTGCTCCTGTTGCCTTTAATAACTCTTCCATTATAACCTTGGCAAAAGGATGTTGGTCTACCCCTTTTTTATCTGAATTAGTCGCCGGACAATATAATACTTGAATTCCAGCTATAGACTTATTGTCATGAGAGTTACCGTGTATACTTACAAACACATCAGCATAATTATCATTTGCTATTCTAGCTCTTTCATACAAATCAATAAATTCATCTGTATCTCTAGTCATTATTGTATTGTAACCTGAAGATTTCAACGCCTCATTAAGCTTTAATGATATACTAAGGTTTAATTCTTTTTCTGTTTTTTTAGTGACAGATGTAGCTCCAGGGTCCTTACCACCATGACCAGCATCTATAACAATTAGTCTGCCTGAAGGTTTAACATTTTGACCACCTTTCCTTATTAACAAAGAAACTTTACTGTCAAATGTTCTAGAGAGTAAAATATACTCTATATCTCGTGTAAGTCTAACATAAACTTTTGTGTCTTTTTTATCTTTAACTACTTCAACTTTATCTATTAGTCCATCGTTTATAGACATAATGCCTTCATTTAATTCCACATCATCTGTTGGAATAGTTATTTCTATTAATTTACTTTCAGATTCATAGTCTACAGTATATTCTGTTTCCACAAGATTGTTAATAGTAAAAATCTTATCAGCACCCTCTGGAGTATAAGAAATATTTTCCCATAAAGATTTTTCAGGATAGATTATAATTTTGTCATCAGCATAATCTATCTTTACATCTGGCTCAGATACTCCTTCTTTTACATCTAATACTACTCTAACAATTTGATCCATAGAACTATAGTTACTATCACTACTAAACTGTGAAACTCTAACGCCTTTAATAAATCCCAAATCATAATCGTAACTATATTGAACATTATCTCCTATTACAGAATCCATTAAATCTATTACTACCCTTTCTGGAGATTTAAGTTTCATTATATTAGACTTAATCTTAGAAGTACCTTGAACTACAATAGCTTCCTTTCCATCAATTATTTCCTTTGTAATGGATTTTACATTATTTCCAAATGATACAACCATATCCTTTCCATCATTTGTTAGTGAAATATTATTCTCCATTTTTTTCTTTAATTTTATTACTACTCTAGTAATATTAGGATTTGAGGAAAACTGTGAATACTCAATTTTTTCGATAATATCATCATTTACATTTATACTTCCTTGAGTATCTTTAGTATTGACTAAATCGAGCTTAGAATCTTTAATGTCTATAACTAGACTATTTAAATCTTCTAAAAACATTGTTTCATATACAATACTCTTACTACTGTTTATAACTATTTTGTTCTTATCTGTACTTCCCTTTCCAATGGAAATGCCTTTTATAGCACTTACGTTATCTGGTATCTCTGGTTTATCTTCTTGTTTAGAATTAATATATGGTACATTTTTAGCACTATCCCAACCAGTTTCATAGCCAAATACTTCATTGACAAATCTTAACGGAACCATAGTTCTAGTACCTTTATTTCCTAAAGTTGCTAATCTAGGAATGGCATACTCATCCAAAGTTTTCTTTTCACCGTTTATTACAGCCTTATTACTATTTATAGTGAAAATTCCTTCCTTGTCCTTGTAAACTACTGTAGCAGTCTGAGTCTTTTGGTCCCATTTTACTTCAGCACCATAGATTTCTGCTACAAATCTAATAGGAACTAAAGTCCTATTAGTATGAACAAAGGAGGGAAATTCAGTGTTTATCGCTTGTCCGTCCATAATAATCGGCACTGGTTTTACAGATACCTTAGTACCATTCATACTTACTTGAATTCTGTTGTTGTCTGCATGTCCTATTTGGCTAAACAAGAATAATACCACAAATAGTGACAGCATTACTTTCCATTTTTTCATTTATCTACCTCCCATGTCCTACTACCCTTAGTAAAATCTGCCTATTTTAGTTATATCATTTAGTCAATTATTATGTCAACGAATTCCGAATTTTGTAATCATAATGTAATATTAGTTTTGGAAGGATAATGCTTTATATAATTCATCAGCTTCCGGTGGTTTTACATCATAATTTTCTCCATTTTTCTCTAATATAATGCCTTTTTCTATGATTTCTCCTATGACTGTACTCTTAATCCCAGCTTTCTCCAATTCATTATTGATTATAGAAACCTTTTCCTCTTCTGCAATAATTAACATAGAACCGCTAGATATTAATCTATATAAGTCTATATTTGTTATATCTGCAATTTCTCTAGTTACATCTTCAACTGGTATCAATTCTTCTAATATCTTTACTCCTTTACCAGTAGCCTTAGCAGCTTCCCAAACTGCTCCTAAAACTCCTCCTTCAGTAATATCATGCATATATCTTACACCAATTTTACCGCAGATAATGCCTTCCTTAACTACACTAATCATACTATCCATTTTTTGTGCTATTTGAAGTTTATCTTTTCCTAGTTTATCAATCAATTTATCTTCCAACTCTTTTGCAATTATGGATGTTCCCTCTATTCCTGCATATTTAGTAATTAATATCTTATCTCCTATATTTATCTTTCTCGAATCTGGAAGTTTTTCTTTAGATTGTTTTCCGATAACCGTTGTACTTAATACGATTCTATTTACTGCATCAGTAATCTCTGTATGTCCTCCTACTATTTCTACATTTATCTCCTTTGCTACTTCTCCTGCGTCCTTCATTATATTTTCTATATCTTCTTCTGTAGTATCAGGTGGTGCCAAAATAGTAATCAATATCCCTATAGGCTCTGCACCACTAGTAGATACATCATTGCATGAAATATGTACTGCCAGTCTTCCAATATCTTTAGTTGCTCCTGTAATAGGATCTGTACTCATTACGCATAAATTATTTCCAAGGTCAATTATAGCATTGTCTTCTCCTACTGCTGCTCTGACTAATACTTCTTTTCTTTTATTCGTTATATTTGATAAAACTATTTTCTCTAGAACGTCATTAGGTAATTTTCCTATTTCCATTTTGCTACCTCCTAAAGTGTTTCCTCTATATTTTAATCAATTATATTGTACCATATGTATAACACTTTTTATACACTTTGGGTACACTTTAAAATATCTTTTAATAATATTTAAACTTATTTTGGATAGAATAATTAAAGCAATGGATAATTAATAATTAAGATATTTATAAAGTAATTAAATAATAAGTTGCTATTCTATACTAACTTTATTCTTCCACTTTCCATTGTCAATTATATTAAGGGAGGGTTTATATTTGATGATACCTTGTTCTGAAAAATGTATATATGAAGATGATGGTTTATGTTCTTTAAAATCGGTTATTCCTCCATCCAACACTCCTACAAAAGATTGCCCTTATTTTACTGAAAAAGAAAAAAAAGATAATCCATAAACTCTCCAGAACTTTAAAGGAACAAGTAGCAAAACACCCTTGGATAAGTTATTATTTATCCAAGGGTGTTTTTACTATCTATTTTATAATCATTGTCCCTGCTTTTCCTTCTATTGCTTCCTTTAAAAGATCTAAAGAAGTGATAATTACCTTTTTTCCACCTCTATCTAAATATTCTATCCCTGCCTCTATCTTTGGTCCCATACTTCCCTTTGGGAACTGTCCTTCTTCATAATATTTTTTAGCTTCCTGTAAAGATATTTCAGATAAAAGTTGTTGATTTGATTTCCCAAAGTTTATTGCTACCTGTGGAACTCCTGTTAAAATCACAAGGAAGTCCGCATCTATTTGATTTGCTAACAAAGACGATGCATAGTCCTTATCAATAACAGCCTCTACACCCTTAAGCATTCCATTATCATTAGCAACTGGGATACCACCGCCTCCTACAGTAATCACTATAGTTCCGCTGTCTGCTAATACCTTTACTGCTGATTGTTCAATAATATCTAAAGGTCGTGGAGATGGTACTACTCTTCTATACCCTCTGCCACTATCTTCTACCATTATATAATTTTTAGTCTCAGCAATTTCTTCTGCTTCCTCTTTACTGTAAAATGGTCCTATTGGTTTTGTTGGTTCCTTAAATGCTGAATCATTTTCATCAACTAATACCTGTGATAGTATACAAACAACATCCTTTTTAATGCCTCTTTCTTTTAGTAAATTTCCTAGGGATTGTTTTATCATATAACCTAGTTCACCTTGGGTCTCAGCCACACATACATCAATAGGTAGTACAGGAATCTTATCCTTAGCAGCTTCACTTTGTAAAAGTATATTTCCTACTTGTGGTCCATTTCCATGAGTTAATATAATTTTATATCCATCTTCGATTAAATCTGCAATATATGGACACATTTTATTTATATTGCTATACTGCTCCTCTGCTGTTCCCTTTTGTCCTTCAGATATTATTGCATTACCGCCAATTGCAATTACAATCTTTTCTCTCAAAGTGCACCTCCTGATTTTGACATAGTTCACATTTACATTTCAGTTTTGCCATTTGCTTTTTTAACTTACCTTCGTAATATTATACCACTTCTAATTATCAATAATAAATATTTTTTTATTTTAAAATACATAGAAATAGGATCCATTTTTAGATCCTATTTCCATATATCATGATTTTGCAATTTCCATATTTAATTCTCCTTCTTGTTTTGCTATTACTGCAGTACATACTGCATCACCAGTAATATTTGTAACAGTTCTTCCCATATCCACAAGTCTATCTATACCCATAAGTAATCCAATTCCTTCTAAAGGCAAACCTATTGACTGAAGTACCATAGAAAGCATTATGGTACCAGCTCCTGGGACCCCAGCAGTACCTATGGATGCCAAAGTAGCAGTAAGTATTACGGTCAATATCATCCCCAGAGTTAGTTCATATCCATATACTTGAGCTATAAAAAACACTGCTATACCCTGCATTATAGCAGTACCGTCCATATTAATTGTCGCTCCTAATGGAATAGTAAAAGATGCAATATTCTTTGAAATACCTAATTCCTTTTCTGCTATTTCCAAAGATACTGGAACTGTAGCATTACTACTGGCAGTAGAAAATGCTACTGACATTGCTGGTAAAAATTTCTTATAGAATACCCTTGGTGATAAGTCCGTTAATCCTTTTAAAAGACCTCCATAAACAAAGAACATATGAATTATTAGTCCAACATATACTGTAAGTATATATTTAATCAAAGGTAATACTCCCGAATATCCCACTGTAGCAAAGGTTTTTGCTATAAGGCCGAAGACTCCTATTGGTGCAAATAACATTACTATTTCTACTAACTTCATTATTAGATCATTTAAATTGATAAATAATTTTGATAAAAATTCGACTTTTTTGCCTAATAAAGATAAACCTATACCTGTTAGTATAGCAAATACAATGATTTGGAGCATATTACCTTCAGCCATTGCAGCTATAGGATTTTTAGGCACCATTTCATATAAAATTTGAATAAGTGGTACTTTAGGATTTATTGTAGGCTCTACCACTTCTATAGCAGACATATCTAATCCAACTCCAGGTTTTAAGAAAAATCCCAATATCAATGCAATGACAATAGCTATGGCAGTAGTGGTTAGATAAAAGCCTACGGTTTTTACTCCAACCCTGCCTAATTTCTTTACATCTCCAATGTTCGCAGCACCATTTACTAATGAAATAAAAACTAAAGGAACTACAAGCATCATTATTCCTCTTAAAAATATCTGACCAATTAATTGAAAGATTCCATTGATTAAAATTACATCTTTGATTATTCCACTAGGTAATTGGAAAACTATAATTCCAATAACTAATCCAAGTATGAGTCCAATAAGAACTCGTAATGTAAGACTTACCTTTTTCTTAGCCATAATATCCCTCCTTAAAATATTTTATGTGCCATGAATAATAATTATTATTATAATTGTATTGTATTCTGAATGTTTTTTCAAGTTAAAATTATCTGAATAGAGCTTGGTATAAAAAAATAGACGGGGTTTCCCATCTATCTTTCATTTATCATATCTATAATCATTTTATTTACAATTTGAGGATTAGCCTTGCCCCTTGATGCTTTCATTATTTGTCCCACCAAAAATCCAATAGCTCTATCTTTACCATTTTTATAATCAATAATAGATTGCTCGTTTTCATCTAGGACTTTTGCTACTATTTCTTTTAATGCTCCCTCATCGCTAATTTGAACTAATCCTTGTTCTTTTACTATTGTTTCTGGGTCTTTACCTGTATCGAAAATCTCCTTTAATACTTTTTTTCCAGTATTATTATTAATTTTACCTTCTTTAACAATAGATATTAACTTTGCTAGAGCCTCTGGAGTAAGAGAAGTATCTTGAATTTCTACTTCTTCGTCTTTTAATCTCCTTAAAACATCTCCCATAATCCAATTACTGACTAATTTTGAATCATCTATATGTTTTATAGTTTCTTCAAAGAAAGAAGCTAATTCTTTAGATGATGTCAATACTCCCGCATCATATTCTTCCAGCTCATATTCCTTAATAAATCTTTCCTTTTTATCATGAGGTAACTCTGGAAGGTTATTTTTTATTTCTTCTATCCATTTATCATTAATTTCTATAGGTGATATATCTCCATCAGCAGCATATCTATAATCTGCTACCTCTCCTTTTGCTCTCATAGTTATAGTTTCATTTTTTACTTCATCCCATCTTCTAGTTTCTTTAACAGTATTTTTTCCTTCCTTCAAAAGAGCTATATGTCTTTGTTCTTCATATTCCATAGCCTTTACTGCACCTTTAAAGGAGTTTAAGTTCTTAATCTCTGTAATATTAGTTTTGGCTCCAGTTTCATTATCCACAACATTTATATTTACATCACATCTAAGGGAGCCTTCTTCCATTTTACAATCTGATACTTCTATATATTTTAGAGTTTCTTTAAGTTTTTCAAGGAATAATCTAGCTTCCTCTGCTGTATTCATCTCTGGCTTTGTTACTATTTCTATTAGAGGTACTCCAGATCTATTGTAGTCAATTAGTGTATCTCCATCTGTTGTATGTGTTTGTTTTCCTGTATCTTCTTCTATATGAATCCTTTGCAAATGGATTTCTTTAGTTCCACTTTCCAATTCTATCTCTATATAACCACCATCACATAAAGGTATATCATCTTGAGAAATTTGATAACCTTTAACCAAATCTGAATAAAAATAATTTTTTCTATCCATTCGAGTCCTAGTATTTATTTCGCAATTAAAGGCAATCCCTGCCTTTATGGCATATTCTACAGCAGTTTTATTTATCACAGGAAGTGCTCCAGGCAGTCCAATACAAACAGGACAACAATGTGTATTGGCTTCACTACCGAAAGCATTTGTACAGCTACAGAACATTTTTGTTTTAGTCATAAGTTCAGTATGGATTTCAAGTCCAATTATAGTTTTATAGCTCATTTTTTAGTCCTCCTTCAAATCCTAGCCCCGCTTTAATAATATTTGCTTCCTTAAATCTATCTCCGATT
This sequence comes from Tissierella praeacuta, assembly GCF_040396155.1. Taxonomy (GTDB): domain Bacteria; phylum Bacillota; class Clostridia; order Tissierellales; family Tissierellaceae; genus Tissierella; species Tissierella praeacuta_A. The sequence goes on along the minus strand of NZ_JBEBOY010000002.1, from coordinate 172,720 downwards.
ATTTGAAGACCTACAGGAAGTCCATCTACATATCCACATGGTATACTCATTGCACAAAGACCTGCAAGATTAACTGGAACAGTAAATAAGTCCGCCATATACATGGATAAAGGATCTTTAGTTTTTTCTCCAAACTTAAATGGTAGCATAGGAGATGTAGGAGATATGATTATATCATATTTATTAAAAGCCTTGTCAAAGTCTTTTTTTATTAAAGTTCTTATTTTCAATGCCTTTTTATAATGTTGATCTGCATATCCTCTACTTAATGAATAAGTACCTAACATTATTCTTCTTTTTACTTCTTCTCCAAAGGCTTCAGTTCTTGAGTTTATATATAATTCATCTAATGTAGTATATTCCTTGGCTCTATATCCATATCTGACACCATCAAATCTAGCTAAATTAGAACTAATTTCTGATGTTGATATAATATAATAAGTCGATAGACCATATTCTAAATGGGGTAAAGAAATCTCGTCTACTTCAGCACCTAAAGATTCCAATATTTTAATTGATTTAGTTGTTTGTTCTTTAATGCTATCATCTACACCCTCATTAAAGAACTCCTTAGGAAATCCTATTTTCATTCCTTTTAAATAATTGTTAAAATCTATTTTCTCAGGAAAACTTCCAAATATTATAGTTCCTTCTGGATTATTAAAAGAAGTGGAGTCTTTCTTATCATATCCAGTTATGGAAGATAACATAAAGACAGCATCCTTTACATCTCTTCCAAATACTCCTACTTGATCCAATGTGTTAGCCATAGGAACCACACCATATCTTGATACTATACCATAGGTTGGCTTTATCCCTACAACATCACAATAAGATGCTGGTTGTCTAATAGAGCCTCCTGTATCTGTACCTAAAGCTAATGCTACTTCTCCAGCCTTTACTGCTGCAGCTGATCCTCCAGAGGACCCTCCAGGTACTCTTTCTAAATCAACAGGATTTTTAGTAGGTCCAAAATATGAAGTCTCTGTAGATGAGCCCATAGCAAACTCATCCATATTAGTCTTTCCTATAATTATCCCATCGGCAGATTTAATTTTTTCTACAACTGTTGCATCATATGGTGGAATGAAATTCTCTAGCATCTTAGATGCACAAGTAGTTCTCAAATCTTTGGTCATAATATTGTCCTTAATCCCTATAGGTAATCCTGCTAATAATCCTATTCCTTCACCATTCTTTATTTTTTCATCTACTCTATCTGCCGCTTTTAAGGCTTCCTCTCTATTTAAAGATATAAAAGCATTTATATCTTTTTCCATTTCATCTATTTTATTAAAATGGGCTTCAATCAATTCTCTACTTGATATTTCTTTTTCATGTATTTTCTTTCTCATTTCAAATGCTGATAATTTTGTAATATCCATTATCTCACCCCTTCTTATTCCACTATCCTTAGTAATTTAAAATATCCATATTGTTCTTCTATTGCATTTTGAAGGACTTCTTCTCTAGTTAATCCTTCTCCTTCTTCTACTATATCTTCTCTTAATACTTGAATATGATTATTAACTTGATAAGTAGGTTCCACATTTTCTGTATCTACTTCATTTAATGTTTCTATATATTCTAGAACTTCTGCAAACTTATTTGTAAACTCATCTATCTCTTCTTCTGAGAACTTTAATCTAGCTAAATTAGCTATATGTTCTACCTGTTCCTTAGTAATCATAATCTTACCCTCCTAATTATTCAATTGAAAATCGAGAATTAAAACACTAAACAATTAATATCTAAAAATTGTCTACTCAACTAAATATATAAAAATATTTTATAACTATTGCTTTAATTTTTCAATTATTCTTTGTTAATTGTAATAATGTTTCCTCATTTATTATCTCAATGCCTAATTCTAATGCCTTAGTATATTTAGAGCCTGGGTCTTCTCCTACTATAACATAGTCTGTTTTCTTACTAACAGAACCTGTTACTTTCCCCCCCATTTTCTCTACAATATCCTTTATTTCATTCCTACTAAGTCCCTCTATTGTACCTGTAATAACTACAGTTTTATCTGTAAATATAGATTGCTGTACTTCAACTTCTTCAAAATATGGATTTACACCTTCAGATAATAACTTATCTAGGCTTTCTAATATTCTTTCATCATGAAAGAACTCTAAAATACTATTAGCTATTATCTCTCCAACTTCTCCTACAGTTATTAATTCTTCAAAGGTTGCCTTTTTTAGATTGTCCAGTGATTTAAAATAATTCGCTAAATCATTTGCTGTTTTTATGCCCACATTATTTATTCCCAACGCATATATAAAAGATGTTAAGGATATATGTTTAGATTTTTCTATAGCTTCCAATAAATTATTTGTCTTCTTATCCTTAAATCCTTCTAATTTAATTAAATCCTCATATTTTACTTCATATATCTGAGGTAAATCTACTATATCTAATTCCTCTAGAAACTTTTCTGCTGTCTTTTCACTAAATCCTTCTATATTCATAGCATCTCGACTAGCAAAATGAACTAGTCTTGATACTAACTGTGGTTTACAAGATAATGAATTTGGACAAAATATATGAACTCCATTTTGAATCAGTTCGGAATTACATGCTGGACAATGTATAGGTTTTTCTATTTCATAAGTTTCATCATCTGTTTCAACTATTCCTAATATCTCTGGAATAACATCATTGGATCTTCTAATAAGTACCCTCGAGTTTATCCTTACTCCTTTTCTTTCAATATCGTCATAATTATTCAATGTGGCCCTTCTAACTGTAACTCCTCCAATTTCCACTGGCTCTAGTATTGCAGTAGGCGTTACCTTAGATGTTCTTCCAACATTCCATACTACTTCTAATAATTTTGTTGTAGTCTCTTCTGCCTCAAATTTATAAGCTATTGCCCACCTGGGAAATTTATTTGTATAACCAAGAATCTCCCTAGTTCTTATATCATCTATTTTTATAACTAGTCCATCAGTTAATATATCTAGATTATGCCTTTCTTCCTTTATTATTTCAATTTCCTTAATTATATCTTCTATTGATTCGAATTCTTTTACATAGGGAAAAACAGGTAATCTATTTTCTTTTAAAAATTCCAATACCTCAGTATGTTTTTGAAATGTCTTTCCTTCTATATATCCTATATTATAAAAATATCCTATTAGGTTTCTTTCTGCTGTCACTTTAGAATCTAAATTTCTTAAAGCTCCTGCTGCTGCATTTCTAGCATTTTTAAGGGGTTCTAATGCATATCTATTGTATTCCTCCAATGCAGATAAAGGCATTAACCCTTCACCTTGTACCTCCATAACTCCTTTAAAATCTATCTTTAAAGGAATAGATTTTATGGTCTTAAGCTGCGGTAATATAGCTTCTCCAATGGTTCCATTTCCCCTTGTAGCACCTTGTACCAATAATCCATTATTATAAGTAAGGTTTATAGTCAGTCCATCAAATTTATATTCCACTATATATTTTGGATTAGGTAGTTTATCTTCATTAGATAAATTGTATTCATTTATAGCCTTTCTAACTCTATTATCCCAGTTAATTAGCTCTACTTCATTTTGACTCTTATCTAAACTCCACAATCTCCCTAAATGAGTATGTTTTTCAAACTTATCTACTAACTCTCCTCCTACTCTCTGCGTTGGAGAATATAGATGTATTATCCCAGTTTCCTTTTCTAATTTTATTAGTTCATCATATAATAAATCGTATTCCTTATCAGATACCTTAGGCTCGTCTAAGGTATAATAATGATAATTCAAATCACTAATTATCTCTATAAGTTCTTCTATTCTTTTTTCATTATCCATAATATCACCTCAATATTTCTATAGGAGCAATGGAAAGAAGCAATCTTTTTAGACCTTCTCCATCAAATGATATCACTAATTCCTTATCATTATCTCTATCCTTTATTTGAACTATAGTGCCTATTCCAAATTTCTTATGTTTTACTTTATCTCCTACACTTACATCTAAATTTATATCACCTTGAGGTTTAGACTGAACTTGCATTACAAATGGTTTAGGGGAAAATCTTTCTTTTTTAGCTGTAAAATCCCTTACTGATACTAGCTGCTCCTTAATATTTTTCTTTTCTTTTCTTTCTATAGCATCTCCCATTTCATCAATAAATCTAGATGGTAGGGTATAGTTTACATTCCCATAAATTGTCCTTACTCTTGCATTGGTTATGAATAATAGCTTTTTCGCCCTAGTGATGGCAACATAGCAAAGTCTTCTTTCTTCTTCTAATTGTGACTCATTGTCTAATGCTCTAGTCATAGGAAATAGTCCATCTTCCATACCAACTAAAAATACAGTTGGAAACTCTAACCCCTTAGCACTGTGTACAGTCATCATTGTAACTACATTAGTAGTGTCAGATGTTTTATCTACATCTGAAAGTAAAGCTACATTGGCTAGAAATTCTTCTAAATTACTTTCTCCCATTCGTGCTTCAAAGTCTATTGCAACAGATATAAACTCTTTAATATTTTCTATTCTTGTTTGAGCCTCTATAGTATCTTCTCTTTCTAAATCCTTAATATATCCTGTAGTATTAATAACTTCCTCTATAAAATCTTTTACTCCCATTATTTCCTTCATAGCTATAAGCTTATTCATCATATCTATAAATGGCTTTAAACTATTCTTTGCTCTAGAATTTAAATCCGATATCTTATCTAAAGATAATAATGCTCCATAAATAGAATCATTGGTCTCTGATGCAAATTCCTCCAATTTATCTATAGTCGCATTTCCTATTCCTCTTTTAGGAACATTTATTATTCTTTTAAGCGAAATATTATCTACTGGATTTTCTAGTACATTTAAATAAGCTACTATGTCCTTTATTTCCTTTCTATCATAGAATTTAAGTCCTCCTACGATTTTATATGGAATATTTTTTCTCATAAAAGATTCTTCAAAAGAACGAGATTGAGCATTGGTTCTATAAAGTATAACACAATCAGATAGACTGTACTCTTGAGATATTAGTTCATCTATTTTACTAGCTACAAATAATGCTTCATCTTCAGAATCTGGCAACTCTTCATAATATATAGGTTCCCCCTCATTATTTTCAGTCCATAGATTCTTATCTTTTCTTTCAGAGTTGTTTTTTATTACTCTATTGGCTAAGTTAAGTATATTCTGTGTAGATCTATAATTTTGCTCCAATATTATAGTTGTAGATCCTTGAAAATCATTTTCAAAGTTTAGGATATTAGTAATATCAGCTCCTCTCCAACCATAAATAGATTGCGACTCATCTCCTACCACACAAATATTCTTATACTTGTCTGATAGCAACTTAATTAATTCATATTGTACCTTATTTGTATCTTGGTATTCATCCACAAACACATATTGAAATTTCCTTTGATAATAGTCTAAGATATCAGAATTTGACTTTAAAAGCTGTACTGTTTTTATTATTAAATCATCAAAATCTAATGCATTATATTGCTTAAGCTTTTCTTGATATAGAGCATATAATTCTCCAATATTCCTTAAATAAAAATCCTTATAATTTTGATTTATAAATTTATCTGGATCTGTCATAGCATCTTTTAATTTGCCAATCTGAGATAAAACCGAAGATTCCTTATATGTGTCCTTATCTAGATTTTTTTCTTTTATACACTCTTTTATTAATGTTATCTGGTCATCTCTGTCATATATTGTAAAAGATCTATTATATCCGATTTTATCAATATCTCGTCTAAGTATTCTAACACAGATCGAGTGAAACGTACCCATCCACATATTATCTACATCTGTCGATAATAGCTTGGCTACCCTTTCTTTCATCTCATTTGCAGCTTTATTTGTAAAGGTTATTGCCAAAATATTTCCCGGGAAAATTCCTTTTTCTTCGATTAAATATGCTATTTTATGAGTTACTACTTTAGTTTTTCCTGACCCTGCCCCTGCTAAAATAAGCAGAGGTCCTACGGTATGTAATACAGCATCTCTCTGTCTATCATTTAATCCATTTAGGTAATCCATTACTCCACACCTTTCTAAACATTCGTTTCTTTCTTTCCTATTATATAATAAATAGGACATTATTCCAATGAAGTAAGAAAAAATATTAATTTATCAATATTTAATTTAATCTAATAACAATTAAAACCATAAAACACCACCAAAATATCCTATTTAGTTAGTAAACAGAATATCTGGGAGTAACATCATAAATGTAACTTTTCAATTAAAACAAAAAAGAACCCATAATGAGTTCTTAAACTATATTATCTTACTGCCTTCAGTCTTGCGATGTCACTCCAATTATCAGCAGTAGCTATCTCTATTCTTGATATATTCGACTTTATTTCTGCAAGTTCTTGTTTGATTTCATGTCTGAATTCCGTTAAATTAGCAGTCTGTTCTATTACACCTTCAAGTTTTATAAGAATTTCTTTCTGTCCTTCTTCTAGACTTTTTTGTGCTTTCATTAAGTCATTTTGATTTTCCAATAGATTTTTTTGACTATCTTCTAATTTTTCTTGTCTTTGTCCTAATCTCACTTGACCTTCTTCTAATCTTTCCTGTCTTTCCTCTAGTCTTATTTGCCCTTCTTCTAATTTTATTTGTCTATCTTCTAACTTTTCTTGTTTTTCTTCTAATCTTTTCTGTCTTTCTTCTAGTCTTCCTTGTCCTTCTTCTAGTTTCCCTTGTCTCAGTTCTAAGTTCTCTTGTCTTTTTTCTAATCGTTTCTGTCCATCAACTAAATTATTTTGTCCGATTTCTAAGTTTCCCAATTTCTCCAATACTAATATTTGAAATTCTTCATTAGTCATACTTGCACCTCCCCTTATCCCTATCTCAATTATATCCTTTAATATAATTATATATTAGTAATATTTATTATACAATACAATTAAAATTTAATTTTCTGCTAAAAATATATTAATATCGAATTCACCGATAGGTGTTTTTAGGGGCATAAGTAATGCCTTTCTGTTTGCCATGGAAATAGATTTATATTTCCCTATGATTATTTGTGGTGGAGCAATATCACATATATAATTATGATTAGTTAAATTAGTTATTGCATTTCCTCCAATAATATTCGCTACCTCACCTAATGCTGATGATACAAAGTTATCAATTTCATCCATTTCCATTCCTGACATTATCTTTACCATTTCCAATGTCATATCTTTAGTAAAACCAAATAAAATTGTACCTTTTAAATCCCCTGTAACCCCAAGGACGACATTTGCTTCTTTACTGCAAACCATATCATCTACTACTTTTAAATTACCTCTTTCAACATTTGTATCAAGCATTAATTGAAATACATCCTGAGTTGCTTTATAAAAGGAGTTTATATATTCTGCTTTCATTAATCTTGTCCTCCTTTTTCTCTTACATATTCTCCAATCTTTTGATCCATTTTACCAACATGCATAATTAGCCATGTCATAAGCTTAGCACTGAACTCTTGCATCTTTTCCTCCGTAAATCCGCCTTCCTCAAAAATCCTAGCATAGTCATTAATTCCTTCTTTAAATTTTCTATGAGCTTCTTTGTGTATCTCAATATCTGGATAGTTGATCTTTGCTTGGTATGCCTCTTCATCATCAAAATGAAACACTACGTACTCTTTCATAAATTCCATTGTTTCTTTTACCTTGTCCAATCTTTCATCCCAATCAGTAGTTTTACTTTGAACAATCTGGATAAACTCTGATAAACGCTTAAATAATTCCTTATGCTGTTCATCAATTAATTCTACCCCTACTTTGTATTTATCTTTCCACATCATTTCTACCCCTTCTTTCTATCCCAAGTTTTATACATTCTTTAGATAAATACCCTTAATACACAAATCATAACAAGTTTATCCATATAATAAAAAGCAATAACCTTTAACTGGTCATTGCCTTATTATCTTAATCTAAAATCATTTATAGCATATCAATATCTTAAATCAAAATTATACACTACTATTATTTCAATTCTTTTATGTATTACAATAAGAAACAAGGGACTCTTGGTCCCTCACTAATCTATTATACCAAGTTTTCTTAATATAATATTATATCCCTCTGCACCATAGTTTAAAGCCCTGTTTATCCTGCTTATTGTTGCTGTACTAGCACCTGTATCTGCTTCTATCTCATTATAAGTCTTATTCGCTTTAAGTAATTTTGCAACTTCTAATCTTTGTGCTATTGCTTGTATTTCCTTTATAGTGCATATATCCTCAAAAAACCTATAGCATTCCTCCTTATTGTCCAGAAGTAAAATTGCCTCAAAAAATTTATCTACCTGATCAGATTTTATTTTTGAATTAAATTCCATATTTCTTCCTCCTAATAGATTATAGTTTTATCCTAAAGTGTTTAAAATGACATAGGGATAATAATAGCTGGGTCTTTGCCCAGCTATTATTTAGAATAATCCTACTATTTCTCCACTTGGCAATATATCAATATTGTTTGCAGCTGGAACCTTTGGTAATCCTGGCATTGTCATGATTTCTCCCGTTAAAGCTACTAAGAAACCTGCACCTCTAGATACCTTTATATCTCTAACTGTAATTTTAAATCCTCTTGGCCTACCAAGTAAAGTTGGGTCATCTGAAAGTGAGTATTGAGTTTTTGCCATACAAATTGGCATCTTATCAAATCCCAACTTTTCTATATTAGCAATTGTTTTTTCACAAGATTTAGTAAAGTCAACTCCATCTGCACCATAAACTTCCTTAGCTATTTTTTCAATCTTAGCTTTAATTGAGTCTTCAACATCATATAAGGTCTTGAAATTGGATTCTTTTGTTTCACATACTTCTACTACAGCCTTAGCCATTTCTATTCCGCCTTCTCCACCTTTACCCCATACTTCTGATAATACAGCTTCTGCACCTAATGACTTACATCTTTCAAGTACGTAATTAAGTTCAGCTTCAGTATCTGTTGGGAATTTATTGATAGCCACTATAGCAGGTACTCCAAATTTATTAATATTTTCAATATGTTTCTCTAAGTTTTCAAATCCTTTAGCTAATGCTTCTAGATTTTCAGAACCTAATTCATCCTTCTTAACTCCACCATTGTATTTCAGTGCTCTTATTGTAGCTACAATAACAGTAGCATCCGGTTTTAATCCACCAAATCTACATTTAATATCAAAGAATTTCTCTGCGCCTAAATCTGCACCAAATCCTGCCTCTGTAATTGTATATTCTGCCATTTTTAGGGCTAATTTTGTAGCTAACATTGAGTTACATCCATGGGCAATATTTGCAAACGGTCCACCATGGATTAATGCTGGTGTGTTTTCTAATGTTTGAACAAGGTTAGGGTTTACAGCATCTTTCATAAGTAATGCTACTGCACCTTGAGCTTGAAGATCTTTAGCAAATACTGGACTTCCGTCAAATTTATATGCCACGATGATTTCTCCTACTCTAGCTTTGAAATCTTCCAAATCTTTTGATAAACAGAATATTGCCATTATCTCTGAAGCAACTGTTATATCAAATCCATCTTGTCTTGGCATACCATTTGGTTTTCCACCTAATCCTACTACTATATCTCTTAGAGCTCTATCATTCATATCAAGAACTCTCTTCCATACTACTCTTCTTGGGTCAATATTCAACGCATTTCCTTGGTGAATATGATTATCTAATAAAGCCGAAATTAAGTTATGAGCTGTAGTTATTGCATGAAAATCACCTGTAAAATGAAGGTTAATATCTTCCATAGGTACTACTTGAGCATATCCTCCCCCAGCGGCTCCTCCTTTAATACCAAAGCTAGGTCCAAGGGATGGTTCTCTAAGAGCTGTTATAGCAGTCTTACCTATTTTATTTAAACCCATTGAAAGCCCTATATTTGTAGTAGTCTTACCTTCTCCTGCTGGAGTAGGGTTAATTGCAGTAACTAAGATTAGCTTTCCATCTGGTTTGTCCTTTAATTCCTCCAAAAGTCTTAGGTCGACTTTTGCCTTATACTTTCCATAATGTATAAGCTTATCTTCATTTATCCCTAGCTTAGACGCTACCTCAGATATCGGCATCATTTTCGCTTCCTGAGCAATTTGAACATCAGTCTTCATACTAATTCCTCCTTATATTTATTTTATATTACCTATTATTAAAATTACCTAAGTAAATTATACCCTTACTAATATGGACTAAATCTTAATAAAATAAATATCTTCCTAAAGGTTTTTTATTGCTTCAACCTATTAAAAAATTATAGTACTATATAGTATTATAACAGAACAATATTTTTTTTGAAATCCTTTTCAATAAAAAAAGCAGGTTTTCCCCTGCTTTATAAATTAATAGTTAACAATTAGAGTTTTCCTATATCTTTTCTATATTTCATTCCATTAAATTGAAGCTTTTCTATGTTTAAATATATATTTTCTCTAGCTTTTTCAATTGTATCTCCTAAACTAGTAACAGATAGGACCCTTCCTCCATTTGTAGTCAACTCTTTATCTAATCTCGTACCATTATGAAAGAGTATAATACTTTTATCTAGTTCATTTATTCCTGTAATTCTAAATCCTTTTTCATAATCACTAGGATAACCATCAGATGTAATTACTACAGTAACACAAGCTTTTTCTTTCCATTCTAAATCTGATTTAATCAATGTCCCGTCTATTGTTTTTTCAAATATATCAATTATATCTGATTCCAGTCTTGGAAGCAGTACTTCCGTTTCAGGATCACCAAATCTTACATTAAATTCTAGGACCTTTGGCTCCCCATCTACTATCATCAAACCAATAAATAATATTCCTCTAAAATCCATTTTTTCTTGATTAAATCCAATTTTTATATTATTAAGTATATTCTTTTCAATTTTTTCCTTCAGTTCATGATTGAAAATCGGACTAGGCGAGAAGCATCCCACACCTCCAGTATTCGGTCCTTCATCACCATCATATATCTTCTTATAGTCTTTAGCAGATTCCATTGGAATTACTTTGTCCTTAGTGACTACACAAAGAAGTGATGCCTCTATACCATCTAGGAATTCCTCTATGACTACTTTTTCTCCTTCAGAACCAAATATTTTTTCCCCTAAAATATTATTCAATGTATCTATAGCTTCCTTCTCATTATGGCAAATGATTACACCTTTTCCAGCACATAGCCCATCTGCCTTTATAACTAATGGATAGGTGAATTCCTTAATCCCATCTATTGCTTCATTTAAATTGGTATATGTCTTATACTTAGCAGTAGGGATATTATATTTTTCCATAAAGCCTTTAGAGAAATCTTTGCTGCCCTCAAACTCAGCACACTCTTTATTAACTCCGAAAATCTTTAATCCTTTTTCCTTAAATTTATCTACTAATCCCAATACTAAGGGCAATTCTGGTCCTACTACAGTTAAATCTATATTATTTTCCATGGCAAATTGAACTAATTTATCTATTTCATCTACATTTATAGATATATTTTCAGCTATTTCAGCCGTTCCACCATTTCCTGGAGCACAATAAATTTTATTTACCCTCTTGCTTTGAGCTATTTTCCAGCATAATGCATGTTCCCTGCCACCACTGCCTATAACTAATACTTTCATCTTCTTACCCCCTAGACATTAATGTTTGAAATGTCTTATACCAGTAATTATCATGGCAATGCCACTTTTATTGGCTTCTTCTATTACTTCTTTATCTCTTATAGATCCACCTGGTTGAATTATTGCTGTAACTCCAGCCTTTGCCAAAGATTCTATAGAATCTTTAAATGGGAAAAAGCCATCTGAAGCTAAAACTCCACCCTTAACTTTTTCTCCAGCTCTTTCTATTGCATTTTGCACTGCCCATACTCTATTTACTTCTCCTAGTCCAATACCTATAGTTGCTTTATTTTTAGCTATAACCACTCCATTGGATTTTACACTTTTTACAGCTTTCCAAGCAAATAATAGGTCTTCTATTTCTTCCTCTGTAGGACGTTTTTCCGTTACTATTTTTAACTCTTCATTTAATAAGATATTATCTTTATCTTGAATTAAAAGCCCACCTAATACTTTCTTTTTATCTAATTCTTTATAATTCTTATCCATAATATCTTTTATTTGTAATACTCTTATATTCTTTTTCTGAGTAAGTATCTCTAGTGCCTTTTCAGTAAATGAAGGTGCCATTACTATCTCAACAAATATTTCATTTATTCTAGCAGCTACTTTTTCATCTATTTCCCTATTAGCTGCAATTATTCCACCAAATATAGATACTTTATCACATTCATAAGCTTTCTCATAAGCCTCTAATATATCTTTTCCACTGCCAATACCACAAGGATTAGCATGTTTTACAGCGACTACAGTAGGTTCCTCGAATTCCTTTAAAGCTTCGATACAACCATTAGCATCATTAATATTATTGAAAGAAAGTTCTTTTCCATGAAGTTGTATTGCTCCTGCAATAGTGCCTTCTTTTTTTCCCACTTCCTTATAAAAAGCTGCTCTTTGATGAGGATTTTCTCCATATCTTAATTCTTTCTTAGATTTATAAGCTAAAGTTAGTATATCTGGAAAAACAACCTCTTCTATTTCATTAAAATAATTTGATATCAAAGTATCATAATAAGCTGTATAGTTAAACACCTTTCTTGCTAAATATTGTCTTGTCTTTAAACTAGTTTTTCCTTCAGATTTTAATTCATCTAATACCATTAAATAATCCGATGGGTCTACTATTACTGTTACATCATTATAGTTTTTAGCTGCTGCCCTGATCATAGATGGTCCACCAATGTCTATATTCTCAATGATTTCTTCATGGGTTACCCCTTGTTTCTTTATAGTCTCTTCAAAAGGATAAAGGTTGTTTACTACCATATCAATAGGATTAATTTCCATATCTTTTATTGTTTTTACATGTTTCTCATCATCTCTCCTATATAAGAGTCCACCATGGATATATGGATTTAAAGTCTTTACCCTACCATCTAATATCTCTGGAAATTTAGTTACATCTTCCACTTCTATTACTTCAATCCCAGCTTCTTTTAAAATTTTATGTGTTCCGCCAGTTGATATTATCTCCCAGTCTAATTTCTTTAATTCCAATGCAAATTCTACTATACCTTCCTTATGAAAAACACTAATCAACGCCCTTTTCATTACTTCACCTCTATTTTATAATCACTTTTCTTCCCTGAATAGTTAGTCTATCTTCACAATATAGTTTAACAGCTTGTACTAAGAGTTTATGCTCTACCTTTAATACTTTTTCTTTTAATGTGGTTACTGTGTCCTGATTATCTACGTATACAATTTCTTGAAGTATTATAGGTCCTGTATCCGTTCCCTCGTCTACAAAATGAACTGTAGCACCTGTTACTTTTACTCCATAGTCCAATACTCCTTGATGTACATTTTCACCATAATATCCCTTTCCACAAAAACTAGGTATCAAAGAAGGATGAATATTTATTATTCTTTCCCTAAATTCTTGAATAAACTCTTTAGATAGGACTTTTAAATATCCAGCTAGAATAATTAGCTTAACATCTTTTTCTTTAAACCTTTTTATTAATTCTAAATTATATTCTCTATCATTATTAAATAATTTCCTATCTAAATATATGCTTTCTATTCCTGCATCTTTTCCTCTAGTTAAACCATAAGCATCTTCTTTATTAGAAATAATTAGTTTTATTTCTCCATTTATATTTCCATCTTTAATATTATCTATTATAGACTGGAGATTAGTACCTCCTCCAGAAATTAAAACACCCATATTTACTGGTGACATAATACTACTCCTTTGTCTCCTTTTTTAACTTCACCAAGAATTACAAACTCCTCTCCTTGGTCTTGTAAAAATTTAGCTATATCATTTAATTCATCTTTACTCACTGCCATAACCATACCTATTCCCATATTAAAGGTACCATACATTTCATCTTTAGAAATATTTCCCCATTGTTGCAGTAGGTTAAAAATAACTGGTGTATTTATTTTAGCAGTATCTATATAAACTGTTAGCCCATCTGGTAACATTCTTGGAATGTTTTCATAAAAGCCTCCTCCAGTTATATGGGATAATCCTTTAATATTAAATTTTTCTACTAAATTGTATACTGGATTCGTATATATTCTAGTAGGTTTTAGAAGTTCTTCACCTATGGTACAGCCTAGTTCTTCTATATATTGATCTACTTTCATATTTTCCTTATCAAATACTATTTTTCTTACAAGGGAAAAACCATTGCTATGAACTCCACTAGATGGCAGCCCTATAATATAGTCCCCTTCTTCTATTGTAGAACCGTTTATTATTTTTTTCTTATCGACTACTCCTACACAGAAACCTGCCACATCATATTCTTCTTCTTTATAAAATCCTGGCATTTCAGCAGTTTCTCCACCAATTAATGCACAACCTGCTTTAATACATCCATTAGATACACCTTCTACGATACTAGCCATCTTCTCAGGTACAAGCTTTCCTGTAGCTATATAATCTAGGAAAAATAAAGGCTTAGCTCCTTGACAAAGTATGTCATTGGCACACATAGCTACACAATCTTCACCTATTGTATTATGTTCATCCATCATAAAAGCTACTCTTAACTTTGTCCCTACTCCATCTGTTCCCGATACTAAAACTGGTTCTTCATAGGATTTAGTATCTAATTGAAATAAACCTGCAAATCCGCCTATATCTGATAGCACTCCTGGAATATGAGTTTTCTTTATCATCCCTTTTATAAGCTGTACTTCTTTATATCCTGCTTCTTTATCTACACCTGCATCTTTATATGTTAAACTCATGCCGAACCCTCCAATCCATAATTCCCAATTCACAGTATTTTTTTATTTGCATCTCATTAGATTAAAACATGATAAAATACTAATGATTTATAATCTGATGGTAAATATAAGTTTAAAAATCACAAATTTATTTCTGCTTAATTACATGATTTACAATATTTATGACCTTGACCTTAATTTTAAGTCTATGAAATATTAATTTTGCAATTATATATTATTTAAGTTATACATCATACATTTCTTTAATATTAATTACCTTCATTATATTTATAATTATTCGATACCATTAGATATTGGATAATCATTACTTAAACATCCTGTACAAAATAATTTTCCTCCTGAAGCCTTTAATAATCCGTCAAGAGACAAATATTCTAAGGAATCTACTCCTATTAATTCTTTTATTTCTTCCTTTGTCATTTGAGCCGCTATTAAATTTTGTCTATTAGGTGTATCCATACCTAAATGACATGAATAAAGAACTGGCGGTGAAGATATCCTTACATGTATTTCCTTTGCACCTGCATTTTTTATCATCTCAATAGTTCTTTTTATAGTAGTTCCTCTTACTATAGAGTCATCTACTAATATTACTCTTTTCCCTTCAACATTTTCCTTTAATACATTAAGTTTTATCCTAACTCCCTGCTCTCTTAATTCTTGAGTAGGCTCTATAAATGTTCTTCCAACATATCTATTTTTTATTAGTCCTTCTGCATAGGGAATTCCCGATTCTTCTGCATATCCTATGGCTGCTATTGTACCAGAGTCTGGAGCACCTATAACAATATCTCCATCTACAGCAGATTCTCTAGCTAACTCTTTCCCTGCTTCTATTCTTGATAAATAAATGCTCTTATTATCTAATTTACTATCTGGTCTTGCAAAATATATTATTTCAAACAGACATAGCTTTTTGCTTTTTGAAGCTTTTCTTATTGATTTCAACCCATTTTCATCTATAACTACAATTTCTCCAGGTTCTATATCTCTTATAAATTCAGCTCCTATAGTATCAAAAGCACAAGTCTCTGATGCTATTATATAATCTTCTCCAATTTTTCCTAAAGAAAGAGGTTTAACCCCATAAGGGTCCCTTGCACCTATTAACTTATCTGTAGTCATCATAACAAGTCCATAGGTACCATTTATAGTATCTAAAGCCTTTATTACAGCATCTTCTATATTATCCTTATGATATCTTGCAATCAGGTTAGCTATTACTTCAGTATCTAATTGGGATTGAAATATGGTGCCATTGTCCTCTAACTCATCTCTTAATCTTTCAAAATTTACTATAGCACCATCATGAGCCAATGCCAATGCACCTCTTTTATATCCTACAACTAAAGGTTGTGCATTTATAGTAGTATTATCACCTATAGTTATATATCTTACATGTCCTATACCAATATTTCCTCGAAGCCTTTCCATAGTTTCCTTTGGAAATACTTCATGTACTAAACCTGAGTCCTTAAAATAATCAACAAACCCATTGTTATTTACTGCAATACCAGTACTTGCTTGACCTCTATGTTGTAATGCATATAATCCATAGTATATTATTTTTGACACATCATTTCTTTTCTTGCTATAAATTCCTACAACTCCGCTCAAGATTGCACCTTCTCTCTAGTTAGTTTCTACTCGCAGTTTCGCAACTCAAATTTATTTGCTCGACTTCCGTTGCCATCTCTTTTTTGTATTCCTTAAATTTTTCTCTTAGCTCAGGATACTTTATAGAAAGCATCTGAACTGCTAGGAGTCCTCCATTTTCTCCACCATCTATGGCTACTGTAGCTACTGGAACACCCTTTGGCATTTGTACTACAGAAAGAAGTGAATCTAATCCGTCCATAGTGGAGGATTTAGCAGGAATTCCTATTACAGGAAGAGGGGTTACTCCTGCTAATACTCCAGCCAAATGGGCTGCCTTTCCAGCTATGGCTATAATAACTTCTGTATTGTTTTTTTCAGCATTTTCAGCAAATTCAATAGCCTTATACGGAGTTCTATGGGCAGATATTACTTTTAACTCATATTCCACTCCAAATTTATCAAAAATCTTTATTACCTTTTCCGCTATAGGTTTATCTGATATACTTCCCATTAATATACTAACTTTCATCCTCTATTCTCCTATCTAAAATATTTTATACCTGATTCAAAAATCTTATGTTTTCCTAATATTTCTGAATTCTTATATAATCCATTTCCAATTCTATCTATGGAGGAAATAGTACCTAGTATCCTTCCATCAGGACTAGTTATAGATTCTATACCATATATAGCCCCAGTTGGATTTTCATCTGCAAATTGAGTTGAAACTTGTCCCTTAGCTATTAATTCATCTACATTTTCTCCTACTACTCTTCCTTCCTTTGTAGCTACTGGAACAGTATATATATCTCCTACTTTCATTTCGCTAAACCAAGGTGATAGATTTGAACTAACTCTTATATTAGTTAAAGTTGAAGCAAACTGACCACTCTTATTGTAAATAATATTTAATCCATTATTATCCGAATCATTTTCCATTAAACCTAATTTCATCAATCCCAAGAAACCAGCACCTACACCAAGTATTAACCCATCTCTTTTATATAAATGATTATTTATTTCTTCCTTTATATAAGGATTACTTAATATTAGTTTCATCAATTTTCCGCCAGTCTCTGGTTCATCTCCTAGTAACGAGCCATTTGGCAATCCTATTATTTGATAATCCTTAATTATTCTTGCTAGCTCCTTATATGATTCTTCCATGTCTTTTATAGATAAAGTTTTAAATACAAATGTATCTACTTTGCCTCCAATTTCTTCAAAGCAACGGGTCATATCATATTCTCCATGAGTTCCCGTAAATATTGGTATTAAAACCTTTGGTTTTACTATATTAGCTTTTCTTGTAACTATATTTCCTTTACTATAAACCATACTTTCTATGGACTCTTCATCTTTATATACTGGGAATACTTCATTCAATGGTTCCTCAAAGGATTTAATTAAAGAATCTAGTTGGATGATTTCTTTATCTATTTCAATATATTTTTCTTCTATGGTAGTTCCAAGGATTCTATAATCAGCATTCTCTAATGTTTCTATATCCTTTAACTCAACTACTATGGAGCCATATAATGGTTTAAATAATTCATCTTTATTTATTTCATTAAACTTAAATCCTATTTTATTGCCTATGGTCATTTCTGCAATAGATCTTCCAATACCACCAAATTTAACTGTGGAAGCTGAAATTATTTGACCTTTATTTATTAGTTCCTTAATTGTAGAATAATTTGATTTTAATTGATTAAAATCAACCATACCATTTTCATCTATATCCAACTTAACTAATGCCACAGTTGAACCAGCTTTTTTAAATTCTGGTGAAATAATATTTTTTACTTTATCTGTAGTCACTGCAAAACTAACTAAAGTTGGTGGAACATGAATATCTTCAAATGTACCACTCATACTATCCTTTCCTCCAATACTTGGAGTATCTAATTCTTTTTGTACTAGAAATGCACCAAGTAATGCAGAAAATGGTTTTCCCCATTTAGTTGGATCATTACCAATTCTTTCAAAATATTCTTGGAAAGTTAATCTTATCTTTTTGTAATCTCCACCCATGGCTACAATCTTAGCAACAGATTCTATAACAGCATAATATCCACCATGGAATGGGCTCCATTTTGAAATCTTTGGCTCATAACCATAACTCATTAAAGAGCAAGTATTTGTTTCTCCTTCTAATACAGGAAGCTTTGCTGCCATTCCCTCTGCCGGAGTAAGTCCATATTTACCACCCAAAGGCATCAACACTGTGCTTGCTCCTACAGTATGGTCGAAGCCTTCTACTAAACCTTTTTGACTGCAAATATTTAAATCCTTTACGTTTTCTATAAACGCTTCTTTAATATTCTTTCCTTCTATATGGGATGGGATTTTATTTAAATATAGTTCTTCCATAGGGTGTTCTATATTAACTTTATTTTTCTTTCTTATACCGTTTGTATCTAGGAAATCTCTCTTAATATTTACTATAGTCTTTCCTCTCCAAACCATTTTGAGAACTTTCTCCTCTGTAACCTTAGCAACTACTGTGCCCTCTACATCTTCTTCTTTTACAAAGGACTTAAATTTTTCTAGATTTTCTGGTGCTATAACTACAGCCATTCTTTCTTGAGATTCAGATAATGCAATCTCTGTACCATCAAGTCCAAGATATTTTAGTGGCACTTTATCTAATTCAATGAAAAGTCCATCTGCTAATTCACCTATAGCTACTGAAACTCCTCCAGCACCAAAATCATTACATTTTTTAATCATCTTAGATACTTCTTCATTTCTAAATAGACGAACTATCTTTCTCTCTATAGGAGGATTTCCTTTTTGTACCTCTGCACCAGATGTGTGTAAAGATTCTTCAGTATGTTCCTTAGAAGAACCAACAGCTCCACCTAATCCATCTCTACCAGTCTTTCCCCCTACTAAAACAATCAAATCTCCTGGCTCAGAATTTCCTCTAAATACAGCATTCTTTGGTGCTGCTGCAACTAATGCACCTAATTCCATTCTCTTAGCCATATAACCTTTGTCATATATTTCCTTAACATATCCTGTTGCCGCACCTATTTGATATCCATAAGAACTATATCCAGCCTTAGCTGTTTGTGTAATCTTTCTTTGCGGTAATTTTCCAGGTAAAGTATCCTCATATTTAGATCTTGGATCTGCGGAACCTGTAATCCTCATGGCTTGATATACATATGCTCTTCCTGATAATGGGTCTCTTATGGCTCCACCTAAACAAGTAGATGCACCACCAAAAGGTTCTATCTCTGTAGGATGATTATGAGTTTCGTTTTTAAACATCAATAACCATTTTTCATTTACTCCGTTCACATCTACATCTATTTCAATGCTAGCAGCATTAACTTCATCTGATTCTTCCTTATCATCTAGTAAACCTTTTTTCTTTGTTTCTTTCATATTGATAGTAGCCAAATCCATTAAACAAATTGGTCTTTCTTTATTCTCATAAACAAATTCTTTAGATTTTATATATTCATTTAATGCATTTTGAAATACTTCTTTATACTTTCCTTCTTCCATAGATATGTCTGTAATTTCTGTCATAAATGTAGTATGTCTACAGTGATCTGACCAATAGGTATCTATTAATTTCAACTCTGTAATAGTTGGATTTCTATCTTCTTCTTTAAAATGTTTCTGGCAGAATAAGATATCTTCTATATCCATTCCAATTCCATATTTTGATTTAAAAAACTTTATATCGGATGGATTCATATCTATAAATCCATCTATTATTTCAATATCTTTTGTGGTTTCTTCTTCACTTTCAAATTTAAAGCTATCAACGGAAACCTCTTTCATCTCTACTGGATTCATATAATATCTTTTTATTTTATTCAATTCTTCTTCTGTTATGTTTTCTAGTATTATTATCTTTGAATTTTGCACTATTATATCTTCATTTTTTGTTAACATTCTAATCATTTGATTTGTAGAGTCTTCTCTTTGATTGTACTGACCTTTTAGATATTCAACTCTAAATAATCTTTCATTTGCTTTAATTGGAAGGTTATTTTCATATTTATTATCTAGGATTTCTTCAAAGAGTATTTCTTTGACTATTACTTCCTTTTCTCCTTCTGTCACATTAATTAAATCATATACATTAACTGTCCTTACCGCTTTTAAATTTTTCACTCCTAAATAATCTCTAAAATCTTTCAATAATAACTGTCCTTCAGTGTTAAACTCTTCTTTCTTTTCGATAAAAATTCTTTTAAATTCCAAATTTAACCCTCCTCAAAAAATTAAATTAAGCCCAGCCGGGTAGGCAAAGCGAAACCTACCCGACTGGGCTTTTATCCCTTCGGTGTAATACCTTTTAGAGTATCTGTACCGCTTGGTCCAGCAAGATAAAATCTTCGGAACCCTAGGTACACTTTCGCTCATAGCTAAATGATTCTCGGTCATTTGTAGAAACGTCCCAACCATATTATGGAACCTATATGAGCAACGTATTTATTATTTATTACACTTACATATTAACAGTATGGTTTATATATGTCAAGAATTGTTTTAAAATAAAATTGATATTTATCAAACTATTTTTCATAATCTTCTTTATTCCATTACAATGACTTAAATTCTTCTATTTTAAAATATTAATGGAAAAATATTGTACTTATCCATATCATCCAAAATGTCTTCAAATATTAGTTCTCTTAACTCCTCTTCAAATACCCATTTATAGTTACTATGTTCTTCTGAAAGTTTAATTTTATCATCTTTTGCATAGCATCTATATACAAGTATAACTCCCTGCTTTTCAGGATTGGTTTTAAAAGTAGTAGCATAGAGAAGCCTATCTATGGAAATATCTAATCTAACTTCTTCTCTTACTTCCCTATATAATGCTTCTTCTAATTCTTCTCCAAATTCAACTTTTCCTCCAACAAACTCCCAATTACCTGCTCCAATGTGTTCATTAGCATCACGTTTTACAATTAAAACTCTATCATTATACAGAATTATTCCTTTAACAATAACAATCATATTGTTTTCCAAACCTTTACCTCCTAAGCTCTGTCAAAATCATCCTTTATATTAATTAATACATATTTTACACCTTTATCATTTATTTATCCAATTTCTATTTTCTTTAAAAATTTCATTTATATAAACTCTAATAAACAGAGAATTCTTTGTATTAATTTATGTAAATCCATATATAATGAGAGTACTGAAATTATCACATTTTAATTAAATTAATTACTTATTACTCTTCTTTAAATATAATTAATATCTTTCTGATAGTGATTCTTCAATTCTCCACTGTGGCGGCTCTCCATTATCACCCCAATATTCTGCAATCTCACTAATTAAATTATCTTTAATAGTAAAAAAAGAAGTAGCATAAAAGCTGCTTGATTTATCCTCTGATTCTACTTTTACAGCAGAAATAACTATCTCATCTTTAGAGAAAATTTTATCTACGGTTATTATCCAACACCCTGGGTACTTTTTATTAAAGTTAATATATTTATCTCTACCTCTGAAAAATTCTCTAGTATTTGGTAGTCTTACATTAGCATCTTCTTGCATTAACTCTCCTACTTCATCAAACATTCCATCACTCATTAAAGTCCAAAATTTTTCAATTATCCTTTCATTCATATTATAAATTCCTCCTCAACAATCTACATTATATACTTATTCTACAAAGTTTACTAAATACCTTCTTTTTATACAATCTCTTACAGCATAAAAATAGCCTCTCACTGATTCAAAATTTAAAATTCAATAAGAGGTTTATAAAATTATTTCCTATTTTCTTTTCCCTTTTAACAATTCTATAATATAATCGGATTTTTTACTTACAAAATCATCCATTTCCTTTTCTGTCAAGTATATATATTCTCTTTCTGGATTACCACTATATTTAGTATAAAATTCGCTAATATATCTTAATCGTCTCTCTATTGCTCCAGCAGGATAATAATCTAGATAATTAGGGAATGATTCTATGTTTTTAAATATCCTATGGAATATACAATTAGGGTTTTTCCTAAAATATAGATGATCTAAGTCATACCAATCTTCCTTAATAGTCCATATAAATTTTTCATCTGTCTCTAATTTCTTATATTCACCATCTATTTTTTTCTTTTCATCTATTATGTTTATCCACTCAATATCCGTTAATAAATGGACATAATAACCTAATAAGAATGAATACAATTTGTTATCTTCTATTTCTTTATTCAGATATTCATTGTAAAATTTTTCTGCTTCAATAACATCATCTTCATTAATCCAATGACTAACTGATTTAGAAGGGAAAAACTCACTCCAATCCTCATTAGGTTCACCACAATCTGGACCTACATTACCTACAAGAAAATATTTTTCATCTAAACTCCTATCTGCATTTAGAATAGTTTCAGCTATTCTAATATGCGCCCCCCATGTTGCCATAAAACCTCTCCCCTTTATTATAAATTTTGTATCTAAATTCTTTGATATTCTTTCTTATCTATCTTATAAAAAACATGATGTTTTAACCGACTACTATCTTCCACCTTTGGATGGTCAAATTCTCCAACCTTCTTTAGACCTATCTTCTTCATAACATTTTCAGACGGCTTGTTTATCTCTGCTGTAAAAGAATATATGGTATCTAAATTCAATTTATTAAATCCATACTCTAAACATGCCTTTGCACCTTCCGTTGCATACCCCTTATTCCAGTATTTATTATCTAATCTCCATCCTATTTCAACACATGGTGTAAAATCTGATTCAAAAGTTGCAGTCAATAATCCGATAAATCCTATAAATTCTTTAGTATCTTTTATTTCTACTGCCCATAAGCCATAACCATTTTCCTTGAAATGTTCTTGTACCCTATTAAGAAAATCATCTGTTTCTTTAGAATCTAAAGTCTTTGGAAAGTATCTCATTACTTCCTTACTAGCATTCATCTTAGCAAATAATTCTCTGTCTGATTCTTGCCACATTCTAAATCCTAATCTAGGGGATTCAAATGTATATTTACTTATGCTTGAATTTTCCATGATTAACCTCACTTTCAATATTATCTTTTATTCGTATAACTAGCTCATTAAACTTTTCATACTCCTCAAAATTTGGAAAATGTGCTGATTCTTCAAACCATATCAATTCTTTTTTAGGTGCCATTATCTCATTATAGTATTCTTCAATCAACACAGAGGGGGTGTTATAATCATATCTACTTTTCTTTCCACTCCTCCATATTCAGATAGCCATTTTCTCTGTATTGCAATATCATTAACAGTATTCTTATAAGGCGGCTCTCCTATTCTCATTAGGTCTTCTAGGGCCTTTTTATCATTGTTCTCATTAGCCATTCCTAGAACATAATCATATGAAATCACTTCACTTTCTATTCCATTAACAACTTGTCCAACACTTATAAAGGCAGCTACTTTTTCTGGATATTTATCTACTACATACAAACCAAGTTCTGTTCCCCAAGAATGTCCCACTAGATATATCTTTTCTTTTTCATACTTTTCACATAGATAATCAATAAGTTCTTTTGTATCTTCTATAAACTGTCCTCTATTCATAGACTCTTTTGGAATATTAGATGAATAAGACATGCCAGAACCTCTTTGATCCCAATTAACAACAATAAAATTATCTTCTAACTTTTTTTCATATTTACGAGCAAATGATATTTGAGGATAACCCATTTTATATTTTTATCTTTTAAGTGATGATAAAATTTATTCTTATCTGTCCATTGAATTAAGTCTATTTCAAAGCCATCTGGATCTTTTATATAAAACTGCCTTGAAAATGGATTAACTATAATTTCCTTCTCTTGATCTACATATCCTTTTAATTTCAAGCTCTCAAGAAGCTCATCTACATTTTCAATATAATAGCCAATATGTCTAAAATTTTCCTCTGTTTCTATTTTAAAATTATCTCTTTCAGAAATAAATAGTTCATGTCTATCACTCTTAAGAATTGCATAGTTTTTCCCATTTTCTTTAATTCCTTTATCAATTAGTCCATAATCAAGAACCTCTCTATAAAAATCAATAAATTTATCTACATTTGAAACATATCTATTTAAATGATCTATAGCTTTCATATAATCCTAATATAAACAATTTTCCATTGACTTAGCCTCGACAAAACATATCTATAAATATTTAACTATATCTTTTATAGAATCTACTTTTATTGTTTTTCCTCCCCTTTTGTCTAATCCTATACCAAATGTCTTTATCCCTAACCTTTCTCCAAGTTGAACATCACATAAGGAATCTCCAACTATAAAAGAACTTTCCAAATCTATATTGAGATATTTTTCTAATGCCATTTTTATCATTCCATCTTTGGGTTTCATACAGTTACAGTTTTCTTCTTTAGAATGTGGACAGTAGAATGTATCTAATATTTCAACTCCATTATCTAACAATTTTTTTGTAAACTTATTTGCAATATCTTCATATTGTTCTAAGCTAATGATATTCTCATTTATCAAATATTGATTTGTTATAATAACGATTTCATATCCCTTTTGCCTTATAGCTTTAAGGGCATCTATTGATCCATCTATAAAAACAGGTTCAGTTATACTACTCCATAAATTATCTTCATAATCTTCTATAATTGTTCCATCTCTATCTAAAAATGCTACCTTCAAAGCCTCACCTCTAAGTTTCTAACTATTTTAGCTTATAAATTACCATTTGCCAATACAAATAAGCCTTTCACATATTGCAACTAATAAAGTAGTTATTATATTAGAAAATATAATTGATTTATTCAAATCTTTTTCATCATCAGAATCTTTTCTAAGTAACAAATATACCACTGGTAATTCTACCAGAACAGTTAATAATAAATATCCCACTAATACTATATAGAATGGCCCTGCATGAAAAGCATCTAATAAAGCATACTCACGGCTCATAGGTCTAAACCGATATGCTCTATCTATATATGGCACAAGGAAAGATATTAGATTTGCTAGACTTACAATCATTATAACTTTTTTATAATTCCTTACCTTACCCAATTTTATTACCATAATTATTTCAATAATCAATGTAAAAATAATGGCGAAAGGCAAAACTGTTAAGGGACTAGTAGTTAGCCAATGCCAAGATGAATTTGCATAAATTACTGATGGAAATAATATTACAAAAATGCTAAATAATATTATAACCCTGAAATTTTTAGATCCCATAATTCTTCCTCCAAACTTTTACTTTATATAATTCTATTCAAGCTTTATTTATAGATTACAGTAACCTTGGGTCACTTATCCCATATTCTTTTTTCTTTAAGTCTATTGAGAAATATATATTGAGTTATTTGCTTCTAATCTCTTCTTAGAATTAGATTAAGTAAAGTATACAAGGTCTAATATGGCAGCATATTGTTTCTTATTAATATAGTTAATTACACATAATTTTACACATACTAACAAGTAATATATATCTGCCCCCAACTAATCTTCAATTAATTCCACGCAAAACTCCTCTATTCTCTCAAATAAATATGGTTGAATTAAAGGATAGGTTAAGCCTTGAGGTATGGTGTCGAATAACCTGATCTCACCTATTTCAGAATTTGGCAATTCATCGAGACTTTCTACCTCAGAATAAAATAATTGCCCAAAAGATTTAGTCTCATTCCTAGTTACAGAGTATATACAAACCGGAAGAATTCTAAAATTCTTTGCACCAGTCTCTTCTTTTAATTCTCTTGAAGCAGTAAAATTAATATCTTCATTTATTTCTCTATGTCCTCCTGGAATTTCCCAAGTCGACCTCTCTTTATGCCTTACAAATATCCATTTGCCTCTATATTTTGCCATAATAACTGCAAATTGAAGTTTGATATCTTCTACTGTATTTAAATCATAAAAATTCACCTTTATCATATTATCAACTCCTAGCACCTCATTAATAATAATTAGTTTTTTCATATATACTTCCTTCTTCTTAATATAATTTTCATTTTTTAGACTTATCTTCAATTAAATATAAACTACCTTAAACTCCTCAAAAATAACTGGCATATCTTCGGTGAATTCTTTGTTAATACTATTACATTCTTCAGTAAAAAATTCTTCATGAACTTTTCTCCAATATTCAAGACTTAAGTCTCCTTCACCTTCTTTTCTTGCATGTTCTTCTGTAATTAATTTGAATGGTATTATTTCAACATGTCTTGTCTGAATAATACATACTGCAATACCGTCCCAATCCGTTATTATACTGTAATCACCTCCATTTGGTATAGGTTCTCCCTCGTAGTCATACACCCATAATGAAGATGCTGTAGCTTTTTTCTTGCCTTCCAAAACCAGTTTTGCTAATTTGTTTGCTGCATCTTCTGTTATCTCAAAATGCCATGATACATATTCTTTCTTAGTATTAGAAATAGATTCGCCAATTGTTTCTAAATACTTTTCCCACATAATGCCCACTGAATTATGCTCTATTTTTTTCATATTTACTCTTCCTTCCCCTCTCAACTTAATTGCAGTTTCTAATTTCTTCAAAATAAATCACTTCTTAGCATTACTCTTCCTTTACTTCCATTGGTTCGTTTTCCTCTTCTACCTTGATTTTAAGTAAAAGCACAGTTATATCCTCATTTATCATTTGATTTATAGAATCTAAGTCTTGATAGTCATAAGTCCTTAAAGATTTTTCAACCTGACGATACACTCCTAAAATTAGTTCTTGTCCTGATTCCAAAGTAATTTTTTCATTTCCTATGGCATAGTCCCATGTACTAGCTCTAGAATTTACAAATAAATTATCGTCATCAATATAAAGTCTTGACCCAGAATATGGTGAATAAAGAAAAAGTAATTTTTCTTTATTATGAGAGTCTATCATTCCAAATCCCATAGATCCTTCTTCTACTTCCTTTGAGCTTAATCCAGATGAAAGTTCAATAAGATGAAAAGGCTCTACAGGTTTCCCTTTACTATACCCCTCCACCCATATAGTAACCCAGGATTTATCAGCTTTAGCCAACTTTAAGTTAAAATCTAATAAAAACCCAAGACTGAGTTCTTTAAATGTAGTTTCATACTGTCTTCTAATTACGAACTCCTTTGGATTTTGTCTAAAAAATAATTAAATATTATTTTCTACCTATACTTCCTTCAATTAAATTTTACACTATATTACTTATTCTCCAATACTCCTTATTCTCCTCTATTTTTCTTAAATTTCTCATAGTGTAAATTTCGACAAATAAACAAAGCATCCAATCTTACGACTGGATGCTTTGTAATAGCCCTTTACCAATTTAAATTTAAATTTAAAGTTTTATTTCTCCTCATTATCTTCCTCAAAAAATGGATTTTGGAAAACATCACTATATGGTGACTTTTTAGCAAATTCCTTCGCTTCTTTTTCACCCTTTTCTATTGGTAACATTGTTCCTGGTCCACCTACACATCCTCCTGGGCATGCCATACCTTCTAATAAATATCCATTAAATTTACCCGCCTTTGCCATTGCTAACATCTTACGGCAATCTGACAATCCATTTGCATTATGAACTGGTATTTCTAATCCTGGATGAGCCTGTTCTATACTTGATTTTACAGATGATGCAACACCTGATGCAAATGCAAAATTTCTTCCTTTTGTTGAAGCATCTGCAACAATTTCATCTTCTTTAATCTCAGCAACGTCAATATTAGCCGCTACAAATATTGCAGCAAGTTCCTCATATGTAATTACAAAATCAATATATGGCCTAACTTCTTCATCCATTGCCTCAATTTTCTTTGAAATACATGGTCCTATAAATACTATTTTACCACTTGGACTTCTTTTCTTAATTGCTTTTGCAGTCTCTACCATAGGTGTATTTGATGAAGATATATATTTATATAAATCTGGAAAGAATTTTTTAGCTGTCATTGTCCAAGATGGACAGCATGATGTACCTAAAAATGGTTGTTTGTCTGGTACCAATTGCGGAAACATTTCAGCCTCATGTCGTGCAGCAGCATCTGCTCCAAGGGCCACCTCTATAATTTCTGTAAATCCTAAATCTTTGGCTGCTCTTACTATTTTTCCTGGTGTTGCAAATGGTCCAAATTGTCCTACAAAAGAAGGTGCTATTATTGCATGTACTTCTTCGCCTTGTTTAATAGCTAAAACTAGTTGGAATATATCAGATTTATCTGTAATGGCTGCAAAAGGACAATTTACTATACACATTCCACAACTTACACATTTGTCATAATTTATTTTTGCTCTTCCTAATTCATCTGATTCTATAGCATCTACTCCACATGCAACTTTACAAGGTCTTTCTAATTTCATAATTGCATGGTATTGACATGCTTTTGCACATTTGCCACAATCTATACATTTCTCCTTGTCTATTATCGCTCTATCCTTACCAATACTAATAGCATTAACTGGACAGACAATCATACATGGATGAGCAATACATTTTCTGCAGTTATCAGTAACAAAATGCTTTGAACTTTCACAAGACGCACAAGCGAAAGGAATTACATTTACTAAAGGTTCTTTAATTATACTATGGGTTACAACAGCTTCATCAATTACCTTAGACAAACGACCATTATCAACATTTAGTTTTCTATCTAATCCCAATCCAAGTCTAGTTCTAGCTGCTACAATTGCCCTTTCATGAAAAATACTTCCTCTATAATTTGGTACTTCTCCACTTATTACTTTATAAGGTATGTCATCTACTTCTCTTGGGTCTCTTTCTTCCCAAGCTACCTTTGCTATCTCTGTAAATACTTGCCTTCGGATATGTGTAATAGGTGTAAATATACCTCTCATCATCTGACCTCCTCTAGTATTTGTGATATGATTTTTTCCGCACTAGCATTAGTAATTATTTTACCATTTATTTCGACTACAGGTGCTTTATTATTTTCACAATATTTTAGACATTTTACCGCCTCAATTTCAATTTTACCTGGATATTCAGATTGGAGATTCTCAATACTCTCCTGTAAATTTAAATTTCCCATCATGGCACAATGGGTCCCCATACAAATCTTTACATTAACTGACATTTAATTATCCTCCTATTATTTCATATTTATATAATTATAACATATTAACAAAACAATAGATATTATTTTAACAAAAATGGCAGTTATTATTGTAACTTGTTTGTTACCAACGACTAGTGATTTCAGTGTATAATATCCTTATAGAAAGGAGAGTGCTATATGTCACAGAAATCAATGAAACTCATAGTCCTAGTATTATGTCTGGCTATTTTTTTAATTGCTTGTTCTACTAATGAAAGCTCGCCTGCTCCTTTGACTCTAGAGCAGTCAATAAAAGACTTTATCTTATCAAAAGATAAAGATTATGACTTTCTAAAAGATAAAACATATATGGAATATGCAACTAAATTTGGAAATGAACTTACAAATAATAATCCTTCTTATGCTATTGGAAACCTTGATGATGATAATATACCTGAAATTGCTGTATTTAAAGAGAGAGATCCTAATAATATGGCTGATGAAGGAAGTTTAGAAATATACAAATTTAATGGAGATAAATATACCCTTATAGATAAAGTCTCAATGAACTATGATAATACTAATTATCAAATTGTAATCGGAAAAATATCTCAAGATCAAAATGGATTACTTCTTAATAACAGTGTAGGTGCTCACTCTGGAGTAACCTATGGATTTATTTTAAAAGATGAGAAACTTAAAAATATATTAAATGAAAATAAAATATCTTTAATATCCGTATATACTAATAATGAAATCAAGGATATAAATAATGATGGAATTTTAGAATTTAGTATTTATACAGTAGATCCAGAAACTGAAGATTCAAGTTCCGTAGGTTCTGATAAAATGACTCTTTGGTATAAATGGGATGGTAAAGATAGTGCTGAATTACTTCAAGTTGAAAGAAAAGATTATTCCAAAGAAAATTCCGATAAAGAAGTCCTTGAGGAATCAAAAAAACTAATAGAAAGCAATTTTCCAGAAGCATTAAAATATATAAATGAGCACAAAGGCAAGTTATCCACACATGATAATACAGAGATTTTAACTGAATATATAAAAAAATTAGATGAAATGTCTTTAAACAAAAGTATTGAAATAGATGATTTATTTAAAATGTATCAATATAGTGAGAACTTTGATTATCTATTTAAAAAATATGGTTTATCTATCGATAAATTAAACAGCTTAGAATATTTAAATCGTGAAAAAGTGTTAAAAGATGAACCTGAATTGAAAAAACATTTAATAGATAATATAACTTTGGGATATAAATTAGATACTTCTGAGAATATGTATTATTACTCGATTGATAATCAAAAGTTTATAGATAACTTTAGTGAAAATATTACCAATGAATATAATGATTATCTTAAAATATTAGCCTTAGACACTAATGAACCCTTCATGAAAGATGGTAGCCTTATAATACCAAGGGATAAATTAGCTGAAAGAATATTGACCGTGGAAAGTTTTAAAATGATTTATCCATATTCTAATTTATTGCCAAGGGTCAATGAAATCTATAAATGGTATGTCTACACTTATTTCTATGGAGATAACCATAGTCCTAACTTTGACGAAAACACTTTTGCAATGAGGGAAAATGTAATTAAAGATTTTGAAAAGACTATGGAAAAATATCAATATACTAATTTTTCAAATATAATAAAAGAATTTCTAAGTAATTTGAAGGCAAATAACAATATAATCAATGATAGTATTAGAGAAAAACTTAATAACAGTATAAACTAATCATCAATCCCCTCATAATATTATATTTATATGAATATTATATTTAAAGGGGGGATTTTATTGTTATCGAGAAAAGAATTTATTCAAATTTCGTTGGAAACAAATTTATTTTTTCAAAGGATTATGAAAGAGCATATGTTTTTCATAGAAGTTAATCTTCCACCAATTAATAGTGCTGAAATCGGTGAAGCTAATTTACTTAAGAAATCATTTGAAGTGGTACTGGCTGAAACAGTTGTATTTGCAAACTGTGCCATAGAAAATCAAGTATTAGAATCAAATGAGATTATAACACCTTTTACTTTAAAAGCTGAAGAAATATCCTCACAATTATCTGGTTCTTCTATAAATACGGAAATTACTAAAGTTGAAAGTAATTTAAAATCAGATGTAGACTTTAACTATACTGAATGGTTAGAAGAAAAATTATATAATATAAATATGAGATCAATTAATTTATTAGAGGAAGTCATTGACTTTAAGGAAAAATTGATTAAATCTCAATTAGAATGTAAGATATTTACCACCCTTTATCCTCTTCTAATAGAACATATTCTTCGAGAAGCTAAATTATATATGGAATCATTAAAATCTCTACAAAATAGAAAGTTACCAGATAGAACTATATGCGATGAACTAAATTTTTGGAATCAAATAATGGAAGAACATTTAGAGTTTATTGATGGACTACTTGACCCTACAGAAGAAAATTTAAAGGAAACAGCAGAAGAATTGGCCGAAACATTAGAAAAAATATTAGAAGAAAACTGCAATAAAAACAATGAAAAAGAGATATTAAATAAAAGTCTAAAAGCAACAGAGAAAGTAATGGCCTTTAAAAAAGCTGGTACTCAGGGTTTATTAGCATGTAAAATCAGGTCCATCATCATACCTCTCTTGGGAGATCACGTTCTAAGAGAAGCAAACCATTATTTAAGAATTTTAAAGGAAATGGAGTAAGTATAGTTTATATTTGCTTTGATCACTCTGTATATACAGAGTGATTATTTTTTATATTTATAGAATCTACAATATGAGTTATAATGATTATATCAATTAATGGGAGTAGATAAAATGAAAAATATTAAAATGAACTTACAATTCGATGGTAGTCGATATTCAGGCTGGCAAAGATTAGGTGATAAAAATAATACTATACAAGGAAAATTAGAAGATTTACTTAGTAAAATGACATCTGAAAATATAAATGTAATAGGCTGCTCAAGAACTGATAAGGGAGTTCATGCACAATCTTTAGTTTGCAATTTCTTTACCAATTCTAATATGACCATAGAAGAAATAGAAAAATATATTAATCGATATTTACCTGATGATATCGTAGCTTATAATCTTCTAGAAGAAGATGAAAGATTCCATTCAAGATATAATACAAAATCCAAATTATATAGATATACAATAGATAATAATAAATATCAAAATGTATTTACTAGGAAATTTGTTTCTCATATTCCTGAAAAACTAAATCTCTCTTTAATGCAAAAGGCTGCTGACGAATTGGTGGGAACCTTTGACTTCTCTGCCTTTACTACTATGAAATCAAAAAAGAAAAGTTTTGTTAGAACTATAACAAGTATTAGTATCTCAGAGGAAAGCAACTATATATACATAGACTTTGAAGGTGATGGGTTCTTACACAACATGATCAGAATTATTACAGGAACTTTAGTTAGAGTAGGGAAAGAAGAAATTAACCCAAAGGATATAAAATCTATACTTGAATCTAAGGACCGTAGTATTGCAGGTCCTATGATTGAACCTAAGGGTCTTTGTTTGATAGATGTTAAATATTAACCAACTATATTTAATCTTTTTTATGTGTAAAAGTATAAAACCATAATAGTAGCAATAGCTAAAATTATGGTTTTAATATATTAATCTTCTTTTGCAAATATATTTCTAATATCTTGAATTACTTTATAAGTTTCTTCACTTTTTCTAAATGATGAGTCACTTTGTAATATAAATTCCTTAATTGCGCTCTGGTTATTTTCTAAAGTTAATAATCCTTTTTCCACATTATCTAGACGATCCATTACCTGTTTATGATTATTGTCAATTTTGTTATCCATGGTGTTTATTTGATTTTGCATGTTATTAAATTGATTTTGCATGTTATTAAATTGGTTTTGCATAAATAACTGATTTTCTAAAATTTGCTGTAGTATATTCTCCATATCAGCCAATCTTATCACCTCCAGCTTATTCATTATTACCCATTAACTAATTATATACCAAAACTAGTACTAATCAAAGTAAATTTTACTTTTATAGAAACCTATTATTAAATTAATTTTATCCAAATACTATCAGTCTATAATTATTAATTAAAATGGCTAATATTAGAAACAACTGTATAGATACAATGATGATCCGATAGAAAACAATTTTCCAATAAGGATATGGTTTTAAGTAAACCATTTCTCCTACTTTATATCCATTTTCAATCAGTCCTATTCCAACAAACATCCCTATTCCAATAGGCGATAGAAGCTGCTCACCAATAAAAATTATACTATCTTCTGATAAACTATTTATATTTACCATTAGATAAAGGGTTCCTATATATACTAATGCTAAGGCTATAATATTAAATGAAATTATCTTTACATTAGTGTAAAATACCTTTTTTTCTAATTTTAAATCCACTATTTATATTCCCTCTCTTCCTATCCCACAGCTT
The DNA here is from genome assembly GCF_040396155.1 of Tissierella praeacuta. GTDB lineage: Bacteria > Bacillota > Clostridia > Tissierellales > Tissierellaceae > Tissierella > Tissierella praeacuta_A. The sequence continues at coordinate 138,891 of NZ_JBEBOY010000002.1, read as the reverse complement.
TATAGCTATAAATAATAATATTAAAGCAAATAGAGTAAATAGTATTCTATTTAAACATATATCCTTTATAAGCGGCTGAAACTCCGAATATGGAACAACTCTATTAAACCTTATGAAATATTTTGTAGGTTGAATGCCCTTTGGTATTAGAGGAGTAACACTATATCTCCAATAAAAAAATTGAAATATAATAGGAACTATTCCATTATCAAATATAAGTTGAAGTACATAACTTAAGGACGTTACAAACATAATAGTCGGAAAAATCCATAATATGGAATACTTAAAAAATGCTGTATAAGAAATAGATTCTCCTATTAGTTTTGAAAATCCATGAAATACCCATGTTGCACGGGCAGCTACTAATAATACTATTAAAATTGCAATTATTATATCTCCTAAATATTTTCCTATAATATACTTATAGGAGGATACTCTAGTAGTGTATATAATCTCATTAGTACTATATCTTTTATCTTTTATAAGAGTAAAGGCAGTTATAAATACAGTAAACAAACTTGTAGCAATTCCTATATAATCAGCAAAAAGTCTCCCATAAGCATTAGTTATCTTATCCTCTTTGACTATGGTATTATATTTTTCTATTTCTTTTTCATAGTCATTATGTTTAATTTCCATAATCATTGTTATATTATTATTTTTATTATATATAGTATGTCCTCCTAAAGCTACATCTACTTTTCCCATAAATTCATCATATTCATCCATAGTTTCAAAAGAGGTGTTTTTTATTTCCTCCATAGCCTCTTTTAAATATTTTCTCTGTTCATTATTTATCTTCTCATATACCCTGCCTATTCCTCTGAACCTTAGAGTATTTCCTAATTCATAATCATATTTCATATTATTATATATATATTCTGAATAGAGATTTAAATCTAATTTATATAAATCATAGACCGTATTTTCTCCTAAAGACTTATCTACTTTTTCTAGTATATTAGAATCAAATATAAAATCCTTTTGTTCAATCTCAGTTATGGCTTCGTATAAAGTCTTTTTCTGTTCGTCATCTATCTTTTCGTATATTCTATTTGTTCCTTTTATTTTCAGTACCTTTCCAGATTCATAATCAATTTTCATATTATTATAAATAGCTTCCATTAATTCTTCTAAATCCGTATACTCCTTTGTAATTCCGAAAAATTGATCTATAGATAAAAATACTTCATCCTTTATCCTAGACTCTATAGGATTAACACTATATCTCTTTATATCCCCTATAAACTGAGTATAGTAAAATAAAAATATAGCTACTATTAAAATCCATATATTTATGCTTTTGATTTGTTCCTTTATTTGCTTTAAAAAGATTTTTCTGAGCAATTTCTATACCCCCTTTATGAGTTTCATATATGCATCTTCTAAGGTCGGTTGAATATTACAAGCTTTTAAAGAAGGCTTCTCCTTTGATAATATTCTCAAGGAAATTTTCTCCCCGTCTATTATAGATGAAATAACATTGTACTTGTCCATAAATTGATAAAATTCTTCTGCATCTATAGTCAAATTCCATATATATCCATCAGCATTTTTTATTATATCCTTTACTGTTCCATTATAAAGAACTTTTCCTTTATTGAGGATAGAAAGGCTTTTACAACTTAATTGAATATCTTCAACAATATGAGTTGATAATAGTATGGTTTTTGTTTTTCCAAATTCAGAAAGCATATTTCTAATCCTTATTCTTTCTTCTGGATCAAGGCCAGCCGTAGGCTCATCTACAATTAATACTTCTGGATCTGATATTATTGCTACAGCTATTCCTAGTCTTCTCTTCATTCCTCCTGAAAGAGTCTTTATTTTTGCTTTATATATATCTTGAAGATGTACTCTTTCTAGCCTCTGTAATATTTCTTTTTTATCTAATTTTATATTGGAAAGAGAAGAAAAGTAATCTAATGTTTCATAAACTGTGAAATTTGGATAAAAGGAGAATTCCTGCGGAAGATAACCTATTAGCTTTCTTATTTCCTTTTTATTATCTATCTTTATATCATCATAATAAATTTCTCCTGATGTCTTAGGTAATAATGTAGATAAAATTCTAATAAAAGTTGTCTTTCCTGCCCCATTAGGTCCTAAAAGTCCATGTAATCCTCCCTCAAAAGTAAGATTTACATCATCTAATGCCCTATAACGCCCATAGTCTTTTACCAATTCCTTAATCTCAATTTTCACAGAATATCCTCCTTTTAGTTTCATAAAAAGTCAAGTATTCATATACTTGAGCTCCTAATAAAAATGCTGGTATACATATCATTAACATCTCCATACTAATTCCCAATATAAAATATAGCATCAAACTTATAAAAGCTAAACTTCCAAATATTAAAAGTGATAATTTTATCTCTATTCTCCTCAAAAGTTTCTTATTTTCTTTTGTTTTTTCTAATTGATACCTATCATACTCATGTGTTCTTACTTTTTTCCATATCTCATTTAAATATCTTCGCTCATCTTCATAATATTTCATAAGCTCTACCTCCAAATAGCTTATTTTTCCATATAGGAAGCCTTTAATTTTTTTCTTGATCTAAAAATAGTAATCTTCACTTTAGCTAAGCTAATTTTTAATACTTCTGCAATTTCCTTATAACTCATTTCTTGAAAGGCATATAAATAAAGTATGTTTTTTTCATTCTCATTAAGTCTATTAAAATTTTTCATAAACCTATCTTTCTTTTCTTTTTCTATAAGAATTTCTTCAGGAGAAATAGTGGAAATAGTATCATAATCAATGTAAATATTTTTATTATTATTTCTAATATAATCTACAGATTTATTGTGTATAATAGAAAACAAATAGGATTTTAAGGTACTATAGTTATTCAACTTATATCTATATACATAAAAGATGGCAAAGCTGTCTTGTACAATGTCTTCTGCTGCATAGTAATCTTTGAGTATATTTAATGCAAAATTTACAGCAGCTTTTCTATTTTCAAGAATGAATTCTTCAAAAGCATCTTCATTTCCATCTTTTAATAATTGTAACTGTTCTTCCACTTTCCCACCTCCTGTTTTCCTTATTCTTTTGCATCGTCATATTTCATTTATTCCTTTTCACTCTTCATACATGTATATATTAAAAATATAATTCCCAAAGTGATAAATACAATCCTAGTATAAATAAAAGAATTTGGTATATTTAATGATACAATTTCACTTTCTCTTCCAAATAAATCAGCAAATGTAGCCATCTTAAAAAAATGAGCTCCAAATATATCTAGCCATTGTGGCAAAATATACGTCGTATCTATAGTCCCTAATAAAAAAGTAATTGGAATTAATCCATATAATAACCTTATACTAATTTTCCCTAAAGCCATTGCAACCCCTAGGAGAAATATAAAAGAAGGAATGAGAAACCATATAATAGACTTCATAAAAATGAAAAATTGAGTATAATTAAATAAAACTTTATAATATACAAAACTTATTATAATAGGAATCGAAGCTGTTATTATAAATGCAATTATTATAGAGATGGATTTTAATATATAATATTTACTTTGAGATATTGGTGCTGAAAATAATATCTTTCTAGCTCTCAACTCTTTCTCAGTAAAAATACTAGTCATTATGAATATCATAATACTTATTACTAAAGGTGAAGTTAATTGAATAAAAAATGTATAGGTCCATTCTGAAAATGGGGCAGTTCCATAATATCCTCCTGTTACCAGTCTAGTTAATGAATCATAAGCCGATGCCATCACTAGAAGTAGCATATAAAAATATTTCTTTGATATTATAATTCTTTTAAGTTCGTATTTTAATAGATTAATATTATTCAATTTCTATGTCCCCCTTAGAAAGATTCATCTCTTTAAGAAATTCTTCATAAGTTAAATCTTTTGATACATATTTTTTATATACTTTTCCTAATTCCATTAAAAATTCTTCTTCTCCTAGAAGTTCTTCTCCCTTTAATAGTTTAATAGGCATTAAATAGTATAATTCACTTTGCATCTTTTCCATTTCTAAAGATCTTCTATATTTTTCATTTACTCTATCTAACATTTCATTATTATTTATATAATAATAGTTCTTTAACTCATTTACACGTCTTTCCCATCTACTTAAATACATATTTGATACAATATCCTCAAATTCATTTTGTATATATTTATAGGAAAAATACTGGGCAAGTCCTTCACTAGACCAAGGGCTTGCTTCTACTACATTAACCCCAGTTCCCCACCATTGATGAGCCATTTCATGGGCTATAAGACTTATATCCTCCATAAAAACATCCATTCTCATATCACTATATTGAAGGTCTTCATTGTTTATTATTGAATACATGTCCTTTTCACGATTCAACATGTTTTCAGAAACAGTTATAACATTCTCAGATGAATGTCCTCCCCGTTTATATAGAGGAACTTCTGCAATCTTTAAAGGATATATATCTGAATAATATTCTCCTATATTTTCAGTATAATATTTCATTATATTTTTTATATTTTCTTCTATTTTCATATTTTTAACATATTCTTCATGTCTAGGAGAATAATAAAATTCTACAATCATATTTTCAAATGCAATTTGAGATTTTTTATATATACCTGCAAATGCTCCAATATCACATGTATGGGAATTATACTCGAATATCCATTTTTTCATCCCATTTTTTATTTCCATATCTACAAGTCTTCCAGGTACTATCATCGTTAAATAATCTGGTGCAGAATAATATCCAGAAATCTTTATATTATCTCCCTCTTTAACTAAAGGTCTAAAAATCCAATTAGAGTTCTCAATCAAATAAATACTATCTTTAGAAATATATCCTGGCATACCTCTGCCTACACTATTTTTATCTGATTTTACCTTGCCTTCATATGAAATTGCTATTTCTATTTTTTCCGTATTTGGTATAGGTATTTCAATAGTAGTTTTATTCTTAGTTTCTTTATATCCTGTTTCTTCTCCATTAACCTTTATATAGTCTATACTCAGTCCAGTATTTGTCTCAAATATAATTGAATTAGAGCCTTTATTTATGAATTTATATAAAACCGTACCTTTCATTTCTCCCTTTTCATTATTAAAAATAATTTCTGGACTAAGGCTAATTAAGCTTACTTTTTCACCAATAACAGATTCAAAATCTCTAACTAATTCCATTGTATAAGGTTCTTTTATATAAGTAAATCCACTTCCAAGTATTGCAGCTATAACTAATAATATCAATGCTCTGTTTTTTATATTAACTGAAAATGAATTTCCTAGACCAAATTCATATCTTCTCTTACACAATAATCCTATGGAAAATATTGAAATACAAATAAAAATCCATAATAGCCTATTATATAGAATTGTATTTCCTATAACCTGAATTCCTACAAAATCTGAAATAATATCTATATTAGTCTGTACCCATGTAAACAAATAATTGTTTGAAGTTAGACTCTTAACAAAAAATATTCCTAAAGTTATAAAGCTTATATCCATACTATCTGTTAAAAAATATAGTCCACTTACTATTAAAGTAGAGAATAAAAGAGATGGAAAAAATATAATCCAATAATTAAATAAATAATAAAAAATATTAATCGGAATACCATATATAAACCTTTGTGTAGCAATAACAATTATCATTCCAAGTATAGTTGTTAATATTTCATAAAAAACTATTGATAAAATCCTAATCATCATTAAATTATGGTAGCTAATATTGGATTCTATAACCTCTTTACTTCTCTTTCTCTTATCCTTATCTAAAGTCAACACTGTAAACAAACCAAATAATATAGAACATATTGATGCTCCAAATTTTGCAGAACCAAAGGAAATAGTTGAAGAAGATCTATTTATATAAAATAGATCAAAGTCATTAGACATATTTAATGAATTGATACCTATAGAAACCATAATGCAGGCAACTACAATTAAAATTATAACCATCTTGGATTTAAACATTAATCTAACTTCGTTCTTAAATAACCCCATATTGTCTTTCCTCCTCCAACATACAATACATATAAGCATCTTCTAATGAAGGAACTACTTTTTCAAAATAAGAATCTAGATTCTCAGATACTACCCTATATTTAATACCAGAAGGAGTTATAACTGTAGATATAATTTTAAACTCTCCTTTTGATTCTCTCTGTAAGAAATCATCCTTATCATTACCTCTAATCTCTACAATTCCCACATGACCTACGGCTTTACTGACTAATTCACTAGGTTCTCCAACGAAAAGTATTTTCCCCTTATTTATAACAATAATTAGATTACATATAGATTCTACGTCTTCAATGATATGGGTAGACAATATAACTATTTTATTAATAGAATCTTCAGAAAAAAGATTCCTAAACTTAATTCTTTCCTCAGGGTCCAACCCTACTGTTGGTTCATCAACTATAATTAGTTCTGGATTATTTAACATTGCCTGGGCAATTCCAACTCTCTGCTTTTGTCCTCCAGAAAGTGTCTTTATTTTAAGTTTTCTTTTTTCTTCAAGATTAGTCATTATTAAAACTCTTTTTATCACTTCTTTTTTATTTCTGTTTATTCCTTTCAATGAAGCCATATAGTCTAGATATTCCTCTACTTTTAACTCCTCATATAGTCCAAAGTCTTGAGGTAAATATCCTAGCCTACTTTTTAAATATTTTTCTCTCTTATTTAATGAAACTCCATCTATTAGCACATCCCCTTCTGTAGCTATAGATTGTCCTACTAGGATCTTCATTAATGTGCTTTTTCCAGCTCCATTTGGGCCTATAAGTCCAATCATAGATGGAGTTTTAATAGTTAAATTAATATTATTTAAAGCCTTTACATTTTTATATTTCTTACTAAGATTTTGTATTTTAATTTCCATTTTATCATCCTCCACTAACTATTCGTAAAAATGGAAGAAAAGTTACATATAATTTAAAGATATTTAAAAATAAAATATAATATAAATCTAAAACCCATGGAATTCCATGGGTTTTAGATAAGAAAATAATTTAAAAAGTTTTCCTAATATTTATTTATATAAAATTAAAGTTATACCGATTTCCTTGATATAATCTCTTTACACATTACAATATCTGCCTTTATCATTCCTTCTCTTGCAATTTTTCCGAGGATTTTTATACTATCGTCTGCTGTCTTAGAAACTAATCCTTCACCAGTATCAATTGAAGCACCTACTTTTGTTAAATAAGCTGATTCTATTGCAACTCCTATTGCAGTTGATAACTTTAAGGCACATCCATTTTTAGCTCCGTCGCATAAAATACCACCTATACTTCCTATTACATTTGTAATACTCCTATCTATTTCTTCATCAGTTCCATTAAGTAAATAAGCCATCCCTGCGGCAACACCTAAAGAGGCTGCTATTGAGCATGCACACATCGGTGATAATCTTCCAATATGATTCTTAACATAAACTGTAATAAGAAAACTTAATGCAACAGAACGAATCATCTTTTCCTCACTACAGTTTTCTTCTTCTGCCATAATCGCTAATGGTATAGATGCTGTAATTCCCACATTTCCACTACTAGCACAACTCATAGCAGGTAAACTTTCTCCTTCCATTCTTGCATCAGAGGCTGATGCCGTATAGGCTTTTGCCTTATATAAGGGATTTTTTCCACCTATTTGTAACTATGCTTTTCCAAACCCATCTCCACTGCTTTTTTTAATCCCTATTTTAGCTAGTTCCATATTCATATCTACAGCCGTTTTAATAAAATCTAGAGATTCAATTGAAACTTCTTTTGAAAATTTAATAAAATCCTTAATGGTATAATCTCCTATTTCATGACCTGGTTGATATATAGCATTTTTATCATTATTAAATTCTTTTTTTAAAATAACCTCACCATTTTTCTTTAGTTCCAGGAATCCCTACTGAAATAGAATTCTTATATGTATCACGATCCATAGTAACTGTTACTTCCTCTATAACTCCTCCAACTATATCCTTTGCTTTGCTTACAGCAAAAGAAACAGATATTGGTCCCGTACACCCTAATGCTGGACTTACCTCTTTTCTTAAAATTTCTAATAATCCTGCTTTCAATTTAATTTTCCTCCCTTTAGATATAAAACAAATAATTTCTAAACGTATTATAACATAATAAGTTGGATATATACTTGAATGATAACTAGAATAATTCAATCTACCTACCAAAAAATAACAGCTCTTGAACCTTCTGTTTCTAAAGGATTCAATTTTGTTATTCTACTCTTTTTGACTTTTATATTTTCTATTTTGTAGTATATATTTTTATATTATTGTATTATCATAGATATTTGTATTAATTATGGAATTTAATATATCTTAGCACTATATAGGATGTAATTAAAAATATAATAATTCATATATAAAATCATAAATGGAAATTAATTACTATTTTGTTAGACTATTACATCTACTGATGATATAATATTAACAAGCTGGTAATAACCAAATACACAAAAATGATTTAAGGGGGATTATTTATGAAACTAGTTGTATTAGGTGGAGCAGGTTCTCAAGCACTTTATGGTATTAGAGATTTAATCAATCATGGTAGCATCTTTGATGAAGTAATAATTTCATCTCGTAATCTTGAAAAAAACAAGAAAATTGTAGAAAGTCTTAACTCACCAATAGTAAAAGCAGCAGAAGTTGATGTTTCTGATGAGGAAGCTTTATACGAACTTATAAAGGATTGTGATGTAGTTGCTAACTGTACAGGTCCTTATCATATTCTTGCATATAAGATTATAGAAACTACAATAAAAGCTGGTAAACACTATATTGATTTCTGTGATGATATTGAAGCATTCCATAAAATATTTGAATCAGACTTACCAAAGAAGGCTGAAGAAAAAGGTCTTAGTATGATAATGGGCCTTGGTGCAAGCCCAGGATTTTTATCAGTACTAGCATGTAGTGCAGAACAACGTTATTTCGACTCACTAAATGAAGCTATATTTTACTTTGCATGTGATGAGAAAGAACCAGGTGGTCCTGCAGTACTTGGACATATGTTAGAATGTGTACACAATGCTCCATATATTAAAAATGGAGAAAAATTAAATGAACCTTCATTCCGTGAAGAATGGAATTTCGATTTTGGAGAACCTTATGGCGTTCGTAAGGTTACCAGAATAGGTCATCCTGAAGTATTTACATTCCCTAGATATTCATCTGGAATTCAAAATGTATCTGTAAGGTTCAGCCTTGAACCAGTATCAGCATATGAAGGCTTTAAAGACCTTAGCTTAGCAGGTCTTACATCTAATTATCCGCTTGACATCAATGGTAATCCTGTATCACCTCGTGATTTTGCACTAGCTGTATTATTAGCACAAAAAGCAAGCAAACCCACAATGACAGAAGAAGAACTTAAGGAATTTTTAAAGGGAGTTACTGCATGTGCAGCCACAGAGCTACATGGTAAAAAAGATGGCAAAAGTATGTCTTATATAGGAAGAGTAGCAGGAAATATGGCTCCACTTACAGCAATACCATTAATTATTGGTGCTGAAATGTTAGCTAAAGGCGAAATAACTAAAAAAGGTATTATGGTAGCTGAAGAAGCTATTGAAAATGCAGACAAATTTGTAAAAGAAACAGTAAAGAGAATCCGTGAAGATGGATTTGGGTTTACTATAAGCGAAGAACTTACTGTTAGAGAAGTATATTAATAAAACTTAGATTATTTAAAATGAATATAAAATAAAAAACACATTAAAAAACAAAAAATCCTTTAATCAAAAAGGATTTTTTGTTTTTATAAGATATACAGTATATTCTTGAGACTAAAGAGCTTAGTATTGCTGATCCCATGATTGAGCTCATAGACGGTTTTCAATAGAAAAATAAATAAATTGCTTGTTTTCTCCTAAATATTTATTTCCTTTATTACCTTCAATAATAATATTATATTTTTCTGTAGATGTTTTTCTACTATTAACTTTTTCCTCAAAGATATTTCTATATTCTTCTAATAGTACTTTCTTTTCCTCTTCATTTAAATTTAGGCTAGAAAGCAAGTTTAGAAAAACTTCTATATCTATTCCATCTAATTTATTATCTTTAACTTTTTTTATAAGTATATTTACTTTTTCTATCTCTTTATCTTTTAAAAACAAATTATATCTTATACTAGGATTATTAGCTCTATAGTTTCTTGTATATCCATTGCAATTTACAAAATTTATTAAATCCAATTCTTCTCCCTTAACTACATTATCTAAAATATAGTTATTATCTGAAATTTTATTAAAAATATTTCTATAATTATCATCTTTAATATCTAGAATATTTAGTTCAATAACTATACGATTATCTTTATAATTTATATTGTCTGCTGTTATAACTGTTGCAACTGCTCTTCCTATTTTTTTTGAAATTGAATCATTTGGTTCTAATTTTTTATTTGACATTTCATCTACATAATCTTTTAACCCATGAGCTATACTCTTATCTATAATCTGAACTAAATCATTAAAATAATCTTCATTGTATCTAGACATATTATTATCAAATCTTGTATCATAAGAATCTCTTTGATAATTATCATATATATTTATATATAGTGATTCAAAATTGCCTTCCTTCAAAATATCTTTATATTTTTCTCTTAAATTATTTATTTCATCTATAACTTCTTTCATATCATCATTTATATACATCTGCTCTTGGTCATTTTCAAGCGAAATCACTTTCACTACTTCTGCTCCATCATTTAAACTAGCTCTTGTATTTATTGAGCTTGAACAGCCAGTCAAGATTAAAGAGCAGCCAATTAACACTATTAATTTATTCATATTATCCCTCCTATCTATTTCCTACTTCAGTTATTTTATTACTTATAAAATAACCTATATACGCTGATACCAAGATTATAATCAAGAATAATATATTATTTATTTCAATCATCAAAAATCTATTAAAAATCATAGATACTAATAATCCACTACATATCGTAACTCCAAACTTAAATATTTGCCTAAATATCTTAAATATTATTATTCTATTTTCATCTTCTATTTTTGAATTCTTTGCAAATTTGTAAGCTATGGTTATGTTTAATGAACTTAGAATTATACTCACCAGATATTTTAATGATAAGTTTTCTATAATATATCTTCCTACTATCCCTCTTCCTGTATGATCTCTAATTAAATCTATGGAGCCATAGTCTATAGGATATGTCCAAGGCAATAACCAATTAGCTTTTCCCAATATCTTGTTTAATAGCTCAGATCTATACATGGAAATAATATTAAATCTTCCTAATGTTAATATTGTAGCCCATAGTAAGAATAAAGGAGCTAACCATATTAATATTCCAGTTACTATACCACCAACTGTATTTGTAAAAGTATATTGAATCATGAATAGAAATGTATAAAAGCTAATGACTACGAAATAGATTATCCCTATTTCTTTTAAAATAGTACTTACACTATCCATTTCTATAAAAGGTGCTGATATTAAGCTTATTCTGTATATATCTTTTATCCAAAACATATTGCTTTTTCTTACAATTATTAAACCTATTATTAAAACTATGAACCCTAATGTTATATTTACTAATCCAATTAATATCTTTATTTTAAAAAATGTTTCCCTCTTTATTGGTAATGATTTTAAAAACCTACCTACTTCTTGACCTTTTTCTGATTGAAATTGCATAAAAACTTGTATTATTGCAATAACTGTAAATAATACTAATGCCATAGGTGTAATTCTTTCTATTGCATCTTTAATTAGAGTTTTATTTCTCGATATACCGTCTAAAATAATACCCTCGTACCTAGTATTCAAATTTATACTAAACATTAATATTATAAAAAAACTAATTATAACAGATAACAATGATATCCATTTCATAGATCTAATCTCATGTTTTAATATTGATCTATTCATATATTTCACTCCTATCTATTTTTTTATTTGTATATATAAATATCTCTTCTAAAGAAATTCCTACATTTTCAATAAGTTCTGCTCCTAAATTATTTAAATCTGATAATACTTCCTCGCCATAATTATCAATGATTAAATAATATACACTTCCTATCTTTTCAATATTTATAATATTATCTATTTTTTCAAGTTCTGCTTCCACATCTTCTTTAAATATGACTTGTAGCTTTTTAACACTTTCTTTTATTTCATCTATATTAGATTGATATTTAACTTTCCCTCTGTGAAGTATTGTTACTTCATCACATATTTTCTCTAACTCTCCAATATGATGAGAACTTATAACTACTGTTGTTTCTTTTTCATGTACTTGATTTATTAGAATATCTAGTAAATCTTTTTTTATAATAGCATCTAGCCCAGAAGTTGGTTCATCTAATATTAAAATTTCCGGATTTATTGATAGATTCAGCATTAAGGCTAATCTCATTTGCATACCCTTTGATAGTTGCCTTATTTTTTTATCTAATTTTAAATTAAAAATTTTATTATAATTATAAAAGTCATCTATTGAAAAGTTTTTATATATTCCTGAGTAAAAGTCTAATAATTCTTTTACTCTATAGTCTTTAAAGTATTGGTTTCTATCTGCTACATATCCTATTTTCTCTTTAACTCTTCTATTCTCATAAACTTCCTCACCATCTATGAGTATTTTTCCTTCCTCTACTTGATATACTCCTGATAACATCTGTAATAAGGTAGTTTTCCCTGCTCCATTTTCTCCTATTACTCCATGTATTGTACCTTTTTTTATACTTATATTAATATCATCTAAGACTTTAAAGTCATTAAAAACTTTATTTACACCTATTACTTCTATCATTTTATCCCCCCTCCTATACCTAATTGTATTTTATCTATCTCTTTATAAATTTTATTTTTGTCATATCCTAAGTGTGCTAACTCTATACATATATCTCTAAGTTCTCCCAAAACCTTTTCTAATCTATCGTAATCAACAGGACCTTTACTATAATCACTCATAAAAGTTCCCCTTCCTTGAACAGTATATATTATTCTCTGTCTTTCCAGCTCTTGATAAGCTTTGCTAACAGTATTAGGATTGATAGAAAGCATACTAGCCATCTGCCTTACAGAAGGTAGTTTATCATCTGGCTTAAGTATGTTTTTTAAAGATAATTCTTTTATATTATCTATAATTTGTTCATATAGGGGTTTATCACTCATAATATTTATATTAAACATAAGAGCCCTCCTTTCCAGTGTACTATGTGTATTATATCCTATAGTACACTACTTGTAAAGTATTTCCTATAATTTTCATAACTACAGTAGTCATATATCTCAGGTTCCTCATATTTATACCTCTAATTTACATTTAAAATATCTATAACTACGCAATTAATTATATCTTTATAGTTAGCTAATAATGTACTCCACTATTTCTCTTATCATATCTGTGGTTAATAACCATAATAACAATTTAATACCGTAACAAAATAGGGTTATAAGTATCTCTACTTACAACCCTAAACTAATCACCTACTTAAGTTTTATCTCTTTTCCCCAAATAATTATGGATTTTAATTCTTCTAAATTGATTGGACTGTCGAAACTTCTCTCTACTGTTATCCTTCCATCTTCTGAATAAGATAAAATTATATTGGTTACTGCCTGTGTAATCTTATCATTCTTATGTTTTAATTTAATATCTCCACTTCTGACTACATTTCCATCAATTTTGGATTGTTGATCTGTATGTTCAAAGATTAATTGTGTTACTATATCTACATCTTCATTTTTTTCACATTCTACGTTTATTTTTAGAGAAAAATTAGATATTCCTATATCTGTAATTTTTATTTTTACCTCTGTTCCATCTTTTATACTATAATCAATTTCTTCATCTATCTTATAAGTCTTAGTTGGAAGAAGTTTCCCATCCAATTTAATATTGCCTTCCCAATTACCTTTTACCAAAGGTACAAATCTATCTGATATTACATTGATATCCTTCCCATCATCTGAAGTCATTGGATAAGTTTTATAATATCCTAAATCTTTAAAACAAAAAGTCATTTTACTACCTATAAACCCTTCAAATTCTTCTAAATATTCTCTCATATTATAAGAAAATACTAAACCCATTTTATTCTTATCCACTTTTATAATTCTAGGATTTCCCTTCATAATTCTTAACTCTATTCCATCTATATAGACAGCTGAACCTTTTTCTACTACCTCTATTTCGCTTTCTGCATATTCATCCATCAATTTTTTTCTTTCTACTTCATCTTCTGAAAACCATTGTTTATTATATACATCTCCTTTAAAAGAATAATATCTATTCTTTCCCGTAAAGTCTATATCTTCTTTACCTTCAAAACTCATATAAAGAAAAATTGTATCTTCATCCATTATGACTTGTTTTATATGCAAAATTCCGTTTTTATTTGCTATCTCTTTATCTATATTATAAATATAGTCATCTACTCCAATGTCCCCAATTAAACTTTCATTTACTATGTTTTTTTCATTTAAATACTTTAAAAAACTAAAGTCCACTCCCGTATAAGCCAATGCTGTTGTAGAAATTATTATTGTAAAAACTGCTACTAGAGGAAGTAATTTTTTTAGCCTTCCAGGGTTTCCTTTTCTTTTCTCACTTATTTCTAGTTCTCTTTTCTCAATCAATAATTTTTCACAAATTTCATCTACTTTTCCTTCAGTAGGTTCTATTCCTGCAATAGTATCTCTAATCAACTTAGTACACATAATTTACCTCCTTAAAAACTGGTTTTAATAACTTTCGTGCTGTAGAAAGTTGTGTCCTTATAGTAGAACTGTTTATTCCCAAAATCTCCCCTATCTCTTCTGTCTGATAACCTTCATAATAATACAGATAAACCACAATTTTATATTTATCTGGTAGCTTTAATATCTCATCCCATATAAAAACTTTTAAATTGTCATCTAGATAAACTAGCTCTGGAATTTTTTCTAAATCCGTCCTCTTTTTCTTCCACCAGTGGGCTACAATATTCTTACAGTGATTTTGAGTTGCTACAATTAACCAAGCTTTCTCATGCTCTAAACTTTCAAATTTTGTTTTCAACTTTAATAATTCTATAAATACACTCTGTACTGCATCTTCTGCATCATCGGGCTTTTTTAAGAACATCATGGAAATCTTATAAATCATAGAAATATTTCTATGATAGATTTCCTGAAATTCTTCATCTGTGTATAACATATGCTTCCCCCCTTCCACCCCTCTATAAGTAATACAATCAAGTAATGCTTTTTGTCCGACCTTTCTTCTATATTTAACATAATAATTATAAATTTAAAAACAAATGTAATCTAAGGAGATCAAAATAAATTAAGAATCAATTTTAGAACACAACAAAAATGGACCGTAGATGGGAGCCTTAATGAATTAAGAAAATGGATATGACAGTTTGTTAAACGGATATATTGGGATTAATTTTATTACCTCATACAAAGCATTATGATCTAGGTGAAAATATAATGGAAAAACGTATTGAAACCTATGAAAAGGCTAGAGTAAAACATCTAGAAAGATGGCTCAATGACAAATCAGTAATGGAACAATCTTATATTTTTATAATTAAATTTGACAACCTACTTGAAAAATATCGAGTTAAATAATATATTTTTTATTGGATTCTTTATATTTTAGAATATTTAATTAAATGTGAGGCCAGCATATAATTCACCTCTAACAATACGAAAACTTTCCTCATAATTACATTCCTTAATACCACAATTTTTCATAAGTTCTATAATCTTTATATTGGCTGGTCATGTTTGAGCATGAATATCTCCGATTCTATTATCCAAAGCATATTTTATTATACATAGGAATCATTTTAGAATGATAGCTCATGCTCATATCATTAATTCTTTTATTACCCTAACCATGCTATTAAAACGATTAATGAAAAAGCAGATATCATTATACCTATTAAAACATTAATTCCTAGATATATATTAAATTCTTTATCTCCAATCTCTATTCGCTTATTAAATTTACATACTAATATAGGTGGAGTTAGAAATAAGATTATACTCGCTGCTGTAGCAATGCTTAAACCTACTATTAAGTGTATAGTCAATTTATTATATAAAAAATAAGCAATATCTTGAGCGTATACCCCTAGTACAACAGCTAAAATCATACTTACATATAGAAACACTCTTATTTTATCTCTTTCTTTAGCCAATATTTTCACCCTTATTAACATATTTTAGATTACTTCGTATAAACCCTACTTATGTTCAACAACATTGGAAGATTGCAAAATTAATTTTTAAATTCTATTTTTCTTGTAATTAAATTTACCGCTGTTGTAATTATTAAAGAAACTATTACTTTAAATCCCCAATTGTTAATAAAATTGTGATTTTTCGCGGCAATAGAAATGGTATTTTAACTATTGAGCAACATAGCTTTTTTATCCATATTATTTATTTTATTAGTCAACAACTCACTTAAGTCATCTGACGCTATTTCTGCAATAACCTTTAAATTATAATCCTTTAGTAAATCTCACCAATACTCTACTATATGGAATACGGATGGGAAACTTTCAATCCTAAAACTATCATGATTGTACAAACCTATTGATTTATCTATACCTCATACTAGTGTCATTATTATAGCACATTTCCTATAGGCGAAGTCGAATAGAAATTTGGTATTTTTAAGAACTTAAGATATTCTATATTTTATATATAATTTTATAGAGGATTTAATCTTTGATTAAATCCTCTATAAAATAGTTAGTTGGAATATTTTATTGGCTTTTTGTTTTTTATTATTAGTTATGAATTTTCATATCATTAGCTTGACACACAAAGTTTTGATTATTAACAGAAGAATTTCTAAGTTAATAGGAATAATAGAATCTAATATTATCTGCAAGCAAGACACATTCTATAAATTATGCGACTAAATAATAAATGTAGTTTTCTATTTTCTTAATCAAATTGGACTTCCCACTTCTCATTTTGATATGCATTAAAACACATTTCAATCTGCTCCATATTATTTTTCTCTTCTGCTAATAAAGGAATCTCTTCTAATCCCCAGAATTTACTTTCTACAGTTTCAATATTAGGACTAAAACGACCACCTATTATCTCGCAAAGAATAAATACTTTGCAAATCCCATAAGCATAAGTAGGTTTATTATGTTTATTTCTATCTTGTAAAGCTATTAACCTTAAAGCTTTGACATCCAAACCAGATTCTTCTTTTACTTCCTTTATAGTATTTGACTTTATAGATTGATTCACATCTACCCAGCCACCTGGCAAAGACCATTTTTCACTCCTTTCTTTAACCAACAATATTTTTCTATTATCAAATATTGCATCCCTTGTATCTAGTTTAGGCGTTTGAAAACCAGTTTCATTACAAAATAAATCCTTCACTTTTTCTAAATGCATGTCACTCTGGTAACTAATCATTTCAGCAGATATTTCTCTAATTCTTTCAAATCGTTCGATATCAAAGACATCTTTAGAATAAGTTAATCCTACCTGAGATAAAAACTGTAATTCTTTTGCCCATTCTAACCAGCGTTCAGTATGTTCCATAATTTTTCTCCTTTACAATTTATATAAATAATCTTTAATTCACAATAATCTACCTATACATATAACTTCCCATGCCTTATATCTATACTTTTAGTCACATATGACCATTTTATCTAAATAAATTATTGCTCCCACTACTTTTAAAAAATCCATAACCATTATTCCATCTATTTCAAAACCATAATCCATAGGTCCTACTTCAATTGTAAAGTTGCTAATTACTAAATTGCCAAAATTTATTCTATTAATAATCTTCTTTCTACTCCACCAATTCCTGAAATAGTTTCTATAATATCATCTTTCTTTATTTTAGTTCCTAGTTCATCTACCCTATTCATTTTAAAAACACATCTCTTAACCTCCATAAAACTCCAGCTGATTCACTAAAGAAGCAGAATAACCATTCATCACTCAAAATATGGATAAAACAAATCCTAAAAGTACCTTTTTAGTAATTTCAAAAAATAAAAATGTCTTGAAGCCTCTGTTTCCAAAGGTTCCAAGACTTAAATTCATTACTCCCACTCAATAGTAGCCGGTGGTTTACTTGTTATGTCAAATACCACCCTATTTACTTGAGGTACTTCATCTGTAATTCTTGTAGATATTTTTTCTAATAAATCTAGTGGTATTGGATACCATTTAGCAGTCATAGCATCTTTAGTAGTTATAGCTCTTAATCCTATTAAATGTTTATAGGTTCTTTTGCCATCTATAACACCTACTGATTGAATATTAGGTAATACTGCAAAGTATTGCCAGATTTCCTTGTCCAATCCTGCTTTTTTGATTTCTTCTCTATAGATATAGTCAGCATCCCTAAGGATATCTAATTTTTCCTTAGTTAATTCTCCTAGACATCTAACACCTAATCCTGGTCCTGGGAATGGTTGCCTGCTTACTAATTCTTCTTCTATTCCTAATGCCCTACCTACTTCCCTAACTTCTTCCTTGTATAACTCTTTAAGTGGTTCTATAAGCTCAAAGTTTACATCTTCAGGAAGTCCTCCTACATTATGGTGAGATTTAACAGCTACCTTACCGTCTTCATTAACACTTTCAACTATATCTGGATAAATTGTACCTTGAACTAAGAATTCAATACCTTCAAGTTTAGATTGTTCTTCTTCAAACACTCTAATAAATTCTTCCCCTATTATCTTTCTCTTTTGTTCAGGATCAGTAACTCCTTTTAGTTTACCTAAAAATCTATCTTCTGCATCAACTACGATTAGATTTATATGGAATTTATCTCTAAACACCTTTTCTACTTCTTGTTTTTCGTTTTTTCTTAAAAGGCCATGATCAACAAATACACAAGTTAGATTATCTCCTATAGCTCTATGAACTAGTACTGCTGCTACAGAAGAATCTACCCCTCCTGATAGTGCACATATAGCCTTTTTATTTCCCACCTTATTTTTAATTTCTTCAATACTTTTATTTATAAAATCTTGCATTCTTTCACTCCTTTTATCTTCTACTATAATTTGGTGATTCCTTTGTAATATGAATATCATGTGGATGATTTTCTATCAAAGATGCCGATGTTATTTTTATAAATCTTGCTTTTTCTTGTAGTTCTTCAATATTTTTAGCTCCAACATATCCCATTCCTGATTTTAATCCACCAATAAGTTGATACACAACATCTCCTAATGGTCCCCTATAATGAATTCTACCTTCTACACCTTCTGGAACATATTTTTTAACATCTTCTTGGAAATATCTGTCTTTACTTCCTGAATCCATTGCTCCCATAGAGCCCATTCCTCTGTATTCTTTATATCTTCTTCCCTCATATAGAACTTCTTCACCTGGACTCTCATCAGTTCCGGCAAATAATGAACCTGCCATTATTACATTTGCTCCAGCTGCTATTGCTTTTGTTATATCTCCGGAATATTTAATTCCTCCATCAGCAATAACTGGAATATCATATTCCTTCGCTGCCTTAGCACAATTGATTACAGCTGTTATTTGTGGTACACCAATACCAGTTACAACTCTAGTAGTACAAATAGAGCCAGGTCCTATTCCTACTTTTACAGCATCTGCTCCGTGTTTTATTAAGTCTACAGTTGCTTCAGCAGTTGCCACATTTCCAGCAATTACTTGTAAGTTTGGATACTCTCTCTTTATTTTGCTTACAGCTTCTAATACTCCTTTAGAATGTCCATGTGCAGTGTCTAAGACTATAACGTCAACCTTAGACTTAATTAAAGCAGATACCCTTTCCATCATATCTCCAGTTACTCCAACAGCCGCACCAGCTAAAAGTCTACCAGTATCATCTTTTGCTGAATTTGGATATTGAATAGATTTTTCTATATCCTTTATAGTTATTAATCCAGATAGCATAAATTCGTCATCTACAAGAGGAAGTTTTTCAATCTTATGTTGTTTCATAATGTCCAAAGCTTCATCCATAGATATATCAATTGTAGCAGTAACTAAATTTTTCTTAGTCATCACATCATCAATTTTTTTCGCAGTTTCCTTTTCAAATCTAATATCCCTATTAGTTATAATCCCTACTAATTTTCCATCTTCATCTGTTATAGGAACTCCTGATATATGATATCTCTCCATTAACTCTAATGCATCCGATACACTATGATGTGGAGATAAAAAAAATGGATCAGTGATTACACCATGTTCTGATCTTTTTACTTTATCTACCTCCATTGCTTGTTGTTCTATAGTCATATTTTTATGAATAATGCCGATTCCGCCCTCTCTAGCCATAGCTATTGCCATTTTCGATTCAGTTACCGTATCCATTCCAGCGCTCATTAAAGGTATATTTAATTTTATATTTTTAGTTAAATAAGTACTGATATGAGTTTCCTTAGGCAATACTTCTGATTTGCCAGGAAGTAAAAGAACATCATCAAAAGTCAAACCTTCTCCTACAAATTCCAATATTAACTCCTCCTTTATTTTCTATAAAAATACTCTATTTATTAGTATAACAATATATAAATTAATAATACTTTATTATATCTTAATATTATATTCTAATTTATAAATGTAAAAAAAACAAGTTATAAAATAAATTTTTAATAAAAAAAGAAAAAATCTCAAAGAATTTTATCCCTTGAGATTTTTTCTTTAATGACTATCATAATTTACTTTCTTAATTGTTGAGGCATCTTTGGTTGATATAAAAATCCCCAGCAATTACTCATTGCACTAATTTCTGCAAATGTAAATGCTAAAACTGCTACTAAATTAAGTAGGTATCTTTTGTTTTTCATCCTTATCCCCCTTTTCTTTTTTATATATACATAGTATATATTGCACTACCAGCTATATGGCATAAATGGTAGATTGCATCCCATACTTAATATCTTTTCCTATAGGTAATGCTATATTTACCTTAAACTCTTGTCCCAAATCTTCTATATTCATAATTCCATTATATTGTTTGACTATAAATTCAATATTACCTAGACCAAATCCGTGGTTCTCTTGGTCAACTTTAGTTGTGAACCTTCCTGTAATATTCTCAGTCTCTAATTTTATTTTTTGAGATTTTGTATTAGTTACTTCAAGAATCAAATGCTTTTCTTTAACACTTATGGATAACTTAATTTTCCTTTCAAGATCTTTATCCATTAAAGTACATGCCTCTATTGCATTATCCAATAAATTACCTATTATAATGGATAAATCAACAAAATCAATGGAAATATCTTCAGGCATATCTATTTCTAATTCCATGTCAATATTCTCTTCAAATGCTTTGTTTTTCTTCATACTTACAAGAGCAGTAATTACAGGATGATTTGTTTCTATTATTTTATTCATATTACTAACTCTATCATTAATCTTTGTTATGTAATTTTTAGCATCTTCATAATCTTCTAAACATAGTAGTCCGTAAAGAGTACTAAGATAATTATTTAAATCATGCCTTTGTGACCTTATAGTATGAAGAATATCATTCATACTCTTAATGTAAAAATCCTTTTTATGAAATTCTTCTTCTTTAATTTTCCAAATAATTTCCTGCTGATTTTGATATATCTTTCTTTTTGAGGTTGAGAATATGAGCCAGCTAAATATTATTACTCCTATTCCCATACCTATTGAAAACACATATCCTGCAACTGATTTTATTTCCATTATCTTATATAAAACAAATATCATGTATACGACTAAAATATTAAAAAATCCACTTAAAATAATACTCCACATATTATTAGCTTTCATATATCGAGGTATATAAATTTTTTGTATCAAATATTTAATAAATAAGTAAAATCCACCTTTAGCACAAATAATTGCTAAAACTCGGTATATATTTAATTCTAATATTGTTGATGGAGTAATTTTAAAAATTAATGCGATTATATTAACAGTGATAATTTCAATAAGAAACATTAATCCCGTTCCTAAAATACTATAAAGTAATGCTTTATAAAATTTTTCAGATAATAAATATGAATAAACTATTGTAGATACAATAAATATAGATAAGAATCCTAAAGAATTTGCAAGACCAAATATTTCATTAATTAGTGTATTAAAAATTATTAGCTTTAATAAAAACAGAATACATACTTTTAAATCTATATCTTTTTTATGAAGTATCTTAAC
This sequence comes from Tissierella praeacuta, assembly GCF_040396155.1. Taxonomy (GTDB): domain Bacteria; phylum Bacillota; class Clostridia; order Tissierellales; family Tissierellaceae; genus Tissierella; species Tissierella praeacuta_A. Next base: position 116,726 of record NZ_JBEBOY010000002.1, on the reverse strand, counting down.
TAAAAAATAGAAAACTAGAGTCGTATCAATCGTATTTGTAAAGAAATTCATTACCATTGAATTCATTATACTATATACCTCCAATACTTGAGAAAAAGTCTTTTTAGATATTATAATTTAATACCTTATAATATAACATCTTCCATCTATTTACTTTATCTATTGTTCAATAATATATAGTATTAAGAAAATCAATTAATAAAAAAGAATCACCCTTTTGCCAGCAATTCTTTAAATACTAGTTTGTTTTACTTTTACGTTTGCAAGGATGTATTAGGGTTAATGATTCTAATAAAAAACCAGTAGAAGCTATGACTCCAAAGTAAATAGATTTATCGCTGAAAGCCATTAAAATCAATATAATAATATTTCCTATAATTACGGTTTGTAAACTTTTTCGTCTATATATTATTTCTTCTTCTTTAGTTAATGGTTTATTTTCACTTTCCGATGGTGCATATAAGAAAACAAGGGCTATTGAAGCTACCATAGATATTAGAATATAGTACGGCTGATAAGCCATAAATAGGATTTTTACTAGTATAATGGAAATAGAAATTAAAATTATAGTCCCTATAAAGCAATTCAAAACAGTCTTAGCATGATATCCTCCAGCTTGTATTCGCAAGCTACTAAAAAATATAATAAATACAACAGTTTCTTTTACTATACCAGTAAAAGCAGCAATAATGAGAATTCCTAAACATTTAAATAATGTAGCTATAAGTAATTGCAGTCCATAATAATATACTTCCATATCATCTTCTTTTATAATATTTTTTGAATTTAATTCTTTTAATATTGATTTGCATATGTAATCTGTCATATCATTAAACACCTACTTTAGTTACAATTGTTAAGCTTAGAATACCATAAAAAAAATATATGTACAAGCTAAGATTCGCTACATTAATCGACATAAAAAGAGGTTGTTTTTAAAACAACCTCTTTCTATATTTATAAATTTCTAATCTTTTTAAGAGTTTATTTATGTCAATTATAAAAGTATATAGTTTCTCAGAATAACTTATGGTATCATAGCTGCCAGCATCAAGGAACTGATAAATCAAATATTTCTTCATTCATCATTTTAAAAGACTCCACTTTATAGTATTTAGAAGTTAATCGTTAATTTTATAAAATTAATTGCTCCTTTTTATATACCGCTCAGCCTGTATAGGGGATGTCATTTAAAGTCTATAATAGTTTTAATTTGTACAAAATTGTTGTAAAAAAATTAAGCAATAATGATACCCTCGTTTCATGATTTATATACAAGCACACAAAATACAAATCTATTTACACACTCTCAAAAGTAATTAAAGAAATCAATTTTAAGATAATTTCTTTATTGTATTTATTCAACAATTTATTTTAATTTATTTTGTTATTTTGCTATTTCAGGAGTATCTGACAATAAACCAATATTCTCCCATCCCCAATCAGTGACTATACTTAAATCAAAACTACTAACTCTATTATTAACTGCCGCTAAAGTAATTCTATAGTGAGTTGGTATCATTATAGCCTGATCATGTGCATATTTTTCCCAATCATGATAAGCTTTTATTAAATAATCATTATCAATTCCATCTTCTCCGAATGCATCTTCAGAAGCAATAGCTTTTAATAATTTATCATTTTCCTCTGTTGCAAATCTTGAATAGTTAAATAAAGCATCTCTTCCATATAATCCTGATGGGTCTGGATTAGATCCCGTTCCAAACGCTCCCATAAATAAATCAATATCTTCATTATCTTTCTTAACCATATCATAAAATGCGTTCATTTCTATTAATCTACCATTCTGTAGACCTACATCTAACCCAATCTCATTCCAGCATTGGATATAAAACTGTGCCAATGGTTCTGCAATATCTCCACCTGACATTGAAAGCAAATTAATCTTTAATTTATTTCCATTTGGGTCTTCCCTCATACCGTCTCCATCTATATCTATATAACCAGCTTCGTCAAGAATTTTTTTTGCTTTCTCTGGATTATAATCATATCTTTCTTGGTTAGAATTCCAAAATGTAGCATGGGAAGGTGTAAGTAATGCGTTAGCAGGTATTCTCAAATTATTATAAAACACCTCTGCTACCTCTTCATTATTCATAGCATAGCCAATTGCCTGTCTTAGCTTAAGATCTGACATCTTCTTATTTGGATCCATTACAACTTCGCCTTTTTCCTTATCCCATTTCCCACATTTAAATCCTATATATCCATAAGTTTCACTTATATTTGAAAGTAATGTAATATTTTTTAAATCTTTATATTCTAGATAGCTATCAACATTTACCTCATCAACTAAATCAAAGGTACCAGATTTTAATGCTTCTACTATAGTATCAGGAGTTGTTCTTTTATAAATAATCTTATCGACTTTAGGTTTTTCTCCGAACCAATATGGATTTGGAACATATTCCACTGATTCACCTGGTACTATATTTGAAACCATAAATGGACCACAAGATAAAGGTTTGATTCTAACCCTTTCATGACCTTCCATATCCTCTAATGGAATATCCTTAAGATAATGTGCTGGCTCAGCATTGTAAGTAATCCCTGACCCCCACAGTATCCCCGGAGAAAATTCTTTGAAGGATACTTCAAGTGTCTTATCATCAATCTTTTTAAGACCTGAAATAGTATCAGCAGTTCCTTCATGGTATTCTACCATGCCTACAACATTTTTATAATCACCATCAAATCTTACACCTGTATAAGCTTTATCTGCTATAGATTCATATACGAATATTATATCATCAACTGTTACTGGCACTCCATCGCACCAAGTTAAATCTTTATGAATTTTATAAGTAGCTGTCTTGGTATCCTTATTAAATTCAACATTACAGTATCCCCCGTCTACAATTTCATGATTCGGACCAGACTTCATAAATGTTCCATTTGTAGGTTGCATTAATTTATAATCTACATTGTTTGAATATAAAAATGTGTTAAAAACCCCCTCAAAAGGTGTAGGTGTAACTAATCCAATATTAAGTGTTCCGCCAATTGTTTCCCCTGCTTTTTCTAGTACCTGTGGATAAGGTAACTTTACTTCTCCAAAATCCTTTTCTTCTTGTACCTCTTCTCCATGATTGGTATCTTCTACTTGAGTAACATCTTCCTCTGGTACACTTACATTCTTATTTCCACAAGATGTTAATACAAGTGAGAGTACCATAAATAATGGAATAATAACTTTCCAACCTTTTTTCATTTTTTAAATCCCCCTTTAACCTAATCTTTGTTTTGCATCGGAAGCTCTTCTAACTGCTTGCCCGACATAATTTATACACAGCATCATCACTAATGTCAATAATGATGCAGGTAACCACAGCCATAGTTTGTTTGACATTGCCCCTGGAGTTCTAGCATAAGAAATCAACGTTCCTAAGGAAGGTGTTGAAGGTGGTAATCCAAATCCTAAAAAGGATAATCCAGTTTCAATCCCAATATTACCAGCAAGGCTTAAAATTAAATCAACTATGATAATGGAGCTAATATTGGGTAAAATACCTCCATACATGATTTTCAAATCGCTAGTTCCCATTATTTTAGAAGCATTCACATAATCCCTTTTATTTTCTGACAATGCCTTGCTTCTTACTAGCCTAGTCATACCTACCCAGTAAAATACACTCATTATAAATATAAAATGCCACATATTATAAGTAGGTATAACAACTACAAAGGTAATAATAAGTAAAGTCGTAGGTAATATTGAAATAAAATCACATATTCTCATTATTATATTATCAACCTTTCCTCCATAAAATCCTACAATTAATCCTACAACCATGCCTATTCCTGATGTCAATAGAGTGACGGCAAATCCGATTAAAATAGAATTTCTTCCTCCTATTATCAGTTGCCCAACTATTGACCTTCCACCAATATCTGTTCCTAAAATAAACTCTTTCCCTGGTGCTTTATATTTATTTTTTAAACTAATTTTCATAATTTCTTTTTGGTCTAATATTAAAGTTCCTATTAATACAGCTGCGAAAATAATAATTAAAATAATCAAACAAGTAGTCGCAACTTTATCTACTTTAAATTCTCTCTTTAAAATCTTCCAAAATGAAGGGACTTCGCTAATAGACTTTAATCCTTCTTTATCTATCTTAGAGGCAACAGATTTTTTGCCGACCTGATTCTTATTCATACTCGCTACCCCCTATTCTATTCTTATTCTTGGATCAACAATTGTCATTATTATATCCGACAGTAGGCTTCCAAATAATGTTAAAACTCCAAACAATAAAACTAAAGCATTCATTACTGAATAATCTCTGCTGGTAATTGAAGAAATAAACAACTCTCCCATACCTGAATAGCTAAAAATAGTTTCTATAAAAACAGATCCACTTAAAAGTCCAGTAATTGTAAATCCAAAAAATGCAGCTACTGGAAGCAGAGAATTTCTAAATATATGGTGAGTGTAAACCTTATTTATAGGGACTCCTTTACTTCTTGCAGTTTTAACATAATCTTGAGTCTTAGCATCTATTATTTCATTTCTAAGATATTGTATAGTTCCAGTAGTTCTTACAATTGCGCCTGCAATGGCTGGCAAAATCATGTAATGTAATCTGCTAAGGAAATAAGAAAATGTACCTTTTGAGATACCAATTTCAACAGATCCAGTAGTTGGAAACCATTTAAGCCTATATCCAAATATCAACAAAAGTATTAGTGAAATAATAAATGAAGGTATAGCATAGCTAATAAAATTATATGCTATTACAATTTTATCAAAGAGAGAGTTCTGATACCGGCCAGAATATATTCCTAGGGGTATAGCTATTAAGTATGTAAGTATTAATGTTAACAATGACAACCATAGTGTATTTCTAGCTCTCTCCCCAATTAATGTAGCAACTGGCATTTTATAAGTATAAGATTTTCCAAAATCTTTGTCTTTAATAATTCTAACTATCCAATTTTTATACTGAGTTGGTATAGGATCATTTAATCCAGCTTTCTCTCTCAATTCTTCAAGAGCTAGAGGATCAATATCTGGAGTTATTAAACCAGTAAATGGATCCCCTGGCATCATTTTACCAAGGACAAAAACAATTATGCTTAATATTATAATTTGAGGTATCATTAACAGGACTCTACGCAATACTGTTTTCCACATTATTTAAAACCTCCTTATCCTTTATTGCAACATAATGAGTTTTTGATATTTGAACCAAATCAAATACCTTGCCATTTTCGTCATAAAACAAATTTTTCTTTTCTATATATTCCTGCTCCACTTTGATTCTATTCTCACGGACTTTCTCTCTATTATAAGCATCAACTTCTGGAATAGCCGCAATTAGCCTTTTAGTATAAATATGTTGAGGATTATTATATATGTCATCTCTCGTACCCGTTTCCACAAATCTTCCCCTATACATAATATATATATAATCACACATATGCTTAACCACTCCTAAATCATGTGATATAAAAAGATAACTTAAATTAAAATCTTTTTGTATCCTTTTTAAAAAATTAAGAACCTGTGCTTGGACTGATAAATCAAGAGCTGAAACAGGTTCATCTGCAACAATAAGTTTTGGATTTAAAGCTACAGCCCTTGCAACACCTATTCTTTGTCTTTGTCCTCCTGAGAATTCATGTGGATATTTATATAAAGCATCTTCTGGCATTCCCACTATATTTAATAGTGTTAAAATTTTTTTCAGTTCTTCTTCTTTTGATAAATTTTCATAATTTCGAATTGGCTCAGCTATTATATCTCGAATTCTTTTTTTAGGATCTAAACTAGACAAAACATCTTGAAATATCATTTGTACTTCTTTGTTATAACCTAATCTTTTTCTAAGTCTTTTTGAGTTTACTCTTTGTCCATTATATAAAATTTCTCCGCCAGTTGGATTTTCTAAACCAACTATAGCTTTTCCGATAGTGGTTTTTCCTGAACCTGATTCTCCAATAAGTCCATATGTTTTTCCTTCTTCAATTGAAAAAGTAACGCCATCAACTGCCCGAGTATAATCTTCTATAGTATTAAAAAAACCTCCACGAATAGGAAAATGAACTTTTAAATCACTTATTTCTAAGAAACTCATTTTAATGACCTCCTTCATTTTCAAAGTGGAAATTTTTCCAGCAACTGCATCTTACAAAATGTTCTTTTGAAATCTCACGAAGTATTGGATTTCTCTCGTGTTCTGATTCTGATATCCATGGAATTCTCGGTGCAAATCGACACCCTTCCCTTGGTAAATTTTTTAAAGATGGAACTATTCCCTGAATAACATGTAACTCTTTTCCTACTGAATCCGATTGAGGTATTGAATCTAGTAATGATCTTGTATAGGGATGAAGGGGATTTCCAAAGAGTTCTTTTGCCTCAGCAATCTCAACAATCTGTCCAGCATACATTACAGCAACTCTATCAGCCATCTGAGCAACAACTCCTAAATCGTGAGTTATAAGAATAATTCCTGCATTAATTTCATTCTTTAGTTCTGTTAATAGATCTAATATCTGTGCTTGAATTGTAACGTCTAAAGCAGTAGTTGGTTCATCTGCTATAATTATATTAGGTTTACATGAAAGGGCTATGGCAATCAATACTCTCTGCCTCATTCCTCCAGATAATTGATGGGGAAATTGATTGGCTGTCATCTTAGGATTAACTATACCTACTAGTTCTAAAAGTTCTAGCATTCTTTTATGCCTTTCTTCCTTACTCAAATCAGTATGATAAATGAGGGATTCCTCTATTTGTTTCCCAATTTTATGTAATGGATTTAATGACGCCAATGGATCTTGAAAAATAAAACCAATTTCCTTGCCCCTTATTTTATTCAGTTCTTCCTCAGAATAGTTAATTATATTTTCACCTTTGTAGATAATCTCTCCACTTACCCTAGTAAAATTCTTATCATGTAATCCAACTATGGAATTAGCAACTGTACTTTTACCACAACCTGATTCTCCTACTATTGCCAACAGTTCATTCTTGTGTAGAGATAAGGAAACTCCGTCTACTGCATCAAAATATTCATCTTGAAATCTAAATGCAGTATGCAAATCTTTAATTTCTAATATTCTTTCATTTGCCATTTCTCATTTCCTTTCTTAATATATATATTTACTAGTGCAATATTTAAGTCAGAACACTAGCTCTTAGCATTTTGCATATTCAATAAATAATAAGCTTTGTCAAATATTCAGCTCATCTTATTTTATAGCTATTTATTAAAATTTGAATTAATCATATCTATGGCTATTTAAATTTTCAGCATTTATGGGATTGATTTAATAAATATAAAAATAAAAATGTTTCTTTATACTTTATTTCATCTTATGATTCTATCTTATGAAATGATAATAATATAATATTACTCTCTCAGAATTATATAGGATATTTTTTATGAATATTTACAAGTAAAATTTAGTTCGGTTTATCATTTAAGTTGTTGATTAGACATGTTTCCATTAGTGTAATATTATATCTGGATAGTTAAATTTCTTTTTTACAAAAATTATTTTTAAATTGTCATTTAACAAATTGTTTAAAACAACTATTTAAAAATTTAGTTATTAAATAAGCTAATTGCTAATAATAAACTAGGAATATGACCAAATATTAAAATGGCTCTTATAAAATAGGCAATAATTGCCTATTTTATAAGAGCCATTTTATAAGATAATTTCAATTCTTTTATATTTCATCTACTGCTATATTATAACAATTAAGTATATTTATCTTGTTTTTTCCATCACCATATACTAATTCTCCCTTATATTTATCATATTCAGGTGAATCTTCATCCCCAATTGAAGTAATATTCCATTTTGCATTTCCTCTCAGACCATCTTCATGATTAACAGTAGTTTCTAATTTAATATTTGCATCTTTATTTATCCTTAGTTTTACATTATTAATATTGTCTATTATAAGATCATTATTAATACTATCAATTATTAGATCTAAATCATTACCACCATTTATCTCAACTTTTTTACTATCTGGTATTGTAATGCTTAGATTTTGAAAGTTATAATTTTCTTTAAAGCTTATATACATTGTATTACCTGATTTATTTATGTTAATATAATCTTCATTTAGTACTTTCTTAGCATTTTCTTCACTATCTGATATTACATTAATATTTCCTGAAGATATTATTTTATTATTGTCATCAGCTCTAACAGTTAAATTTGAATATCCACGACTATTAATCACTATTTTTTCTATATTCTCTTCAACACTATGTTCTTCAAATGGTAATTCATAATTATATGTTTCTAAGGATATCTTTGTTTTTATCCATTTCATTGCACCTGTTTCAATAAGTCCATAAATACATATATTAATTCCTAATATAACCATTACAATAAATACAGAGAAGATATCATATCTTATTGATATATTTTCATTTTCTTTCTTTTCTTTAAAGCTAAACCAAAGTATTTCTCCTCCTAGCAAAACTAATATACTAGGCCAAAATTTAATAGATAGTTCTACAGCTGATATTTTATTAATCTGAGCAATAAATATTAGTATACCAAATCCAATTAGAACTATTGCCATTGATATGGTACCTACTCGTTTACTCTTCATCCTCTTCATCCCCCTCTATATCTTCCACTTCTTTTTTCTTTTGAAGCATTTTTATACCACCTATGATAAATATCAAAGACACTATGGATGTTTGGATATAGTTTCTTATTTCATAGCCTATATATGGAGCTAAAACTGGATATAGTATTTTTTGTAATGCAATAAATATACCCATTCCAATAAGTCCCATACCTATATATTCATGTTTTATCACTGGTAATACTCTTGAGAGATCTATATCTTCAACATTGCTTCCATTTAATGTATGGAAAGCATCAAAGAAAGAATAGAACCAAATTAGAGGCAATAAAAATAGTAAAAAACTTAATTGCAACCATCCCATGAAAAATATAGCAAAGAAAAATCCGCCCATAAATATTAAACCTTTTTTCTGATGCCCTAAATACATATGACCTGCTCCTGGTATCATAGATAAAGCTAAAGTAATAATTTTTTTGTTTGCTAACTTCATTTCTTCTGATTCCCAACTATTTTCTATTTGTGAACTATCACCATATCTCATATTATTAATTGTGGAAAATGCATCTATTAATGCTACTAGCCAAATAATCGGAACACCTACAAGTGCAATTAGAAGCGGTGCATCATCTGATATCAAAATCCCTAAACCAACAGAGCTTACACATAACATTCCAAATATGATTAGATAGATAAATCCTCTATCGACATATCCTAAATAAAAATGAGATAATCCGGGTACAAATGATAATAAAAATGTAGTAAACTTGCTTTTTCGTCTCATATTAATCCTCCTTACTTATTCTAAATTGAAAATTATTTATAAATTGAGAGGTTCTATTTGTTATTTCCTCTGTAATATCATATATTCTATTTGCTTTGAATCTACTTTCTTCCATAGATACATTTGATACTATTTGTGGCACAGTATCCACCACTTTTCCGAAAAATCCTCCTGCCGTAAGAATAATTGCCACTGATGCTACTGATGCATAATATATAAAGAAATCATTAGATACTTTTCCCTTTGTTTTTTTCTTTACTGTTCTCTTTACAGGAGTAATATTTTTAATACTGCCTAAGACCTTATCTGTAAAATCTTCTGGTATAAAAGCTTCTGCCATTTCAATATCTTTTTCATCTATGAGAGAAAGAAAAATCTCCATACATTCATCACATAAAAGTAAATGTTCTTCCATTTTTTCATGGATTTCATCATCAAGAAGATTATTTTTATATAAAACCCATTCTACATAATCATAATGTTTCATACTCTTTCCCTCCATTTCTCTTTTAACATATTCCTTCCTCGATATAATCTTGAAGCTATGGTCTTAACAGTTGTTCCTTCTTCTGTCGCAATCTCTTCATATGATTTTCCCTGTAAGTAAAATTTTGTTATAGTTTCTTCATATATAGGAGGAATAGATTTACATAACTTTGATATCTCTTCTTTCTTTTCCTTTTCTATTAATATTTCCTCTGGAGTATGACTATGGCTAAATTTAGGATTATCTATTAAATCTTCACTATCCTCCATTACTTCTTCTCTAAATTTGGTTTTTTTCTTTCTAAGCCAATCTATAGACTTGTTTGATGCAATTCTACCAATCCATCCTTTAAAATTATTAGATTCGTAAGTTGAAAGGGAGAGATAAACCTGTAAAAATACTTCTTGTGCAACATTTTCCACTTCATTATAATCTTTAATAAAATTAAGTATAATAGCAAATACATAGTTTTTATACAAATCAACTATTTGAGCAAAGGAATTTTCATCTCCTTCCAATGCCTTTTTTATCAATACTGATTCATTAATCATATCTCCCCTCCTTCCTTTCATTAATTATAACGCAAAGTAAAATTAAAATACTGCAAAAAAAGAAGAACTTTTTGTTCTTCTTTTTAAAATAATTTATTAATAGATATATGATTGCTGTAGACCATAATTTTGCAGCTTTCCTTCGTATACAAGATTTAATTCCTTACATTCCCTAAAATCCCTTGGTGATGTTAAAGCTGTATGTTTGTCAATTAATTTTATACCACTTTTCCTAAGTAATGATGACACAAACTGAGAACAAAAATAATTATATTTTCTCTCAATTGGATAATTAACCATGACTCCTAAAAGTCCTATTAAATTATATCCATACTTATCCCCATCTCTCTTAAACTTCTGCAATTCTTTCATTAACTTTTTATATTGTCTTTCATTAATTTCAAGGGAATATAATGCACATGTGGTTTCTGGAAATCTTGCATATGTTCCATTAATTACATCTTCTTTTACAAATCCTGCAAAAATTGGATTGCTAGGTCTTAGTCTTCCAAAGCTATATAATTCCTTTAATTCCTCATCAAAAGCAATGGATACATGAGAATATGGTTCTTTAGTATATTTATTTATAACCTTGGAAAGCATTGAACCACTATAAGTAAGTAATATATAGATTATATGCTTTTTTATGTTACTGCACCCCCTGTTCTAATACATTTAAATATATTTCTTTATTAATATTACATCCTTTTTATAATAATATCAATAATTATATATTCAATTAATATAACGAAAGAAAAAAATATATTACTGCATAAAAATACACCTCCAAAAGTCAAATTTATTGTCTGACTTTTGGGGTGCACTTTAAAATAATTCTTTTTATTTATATATTATTTAATTATCTGCAAGTGCTTCTTCCATCTCATCTAAATCTTCATTTTCTTTTTTCTCTTCTTTTGGTAAAACATTGTTTTCCTTATTAGCAAAGGAAGTTATAATACTGGTTAAATCTATGCCTGTTATATCTTTAACCGTTTGAAATCCGTTGGTTGTCACATCAGTTACCAATTTTGTAAGTTTTGACGCACCTTCTTTACCACCATTATCTATTATAGTTATCTTATCAACTTGTTCCATTGGCTTAGCAACTTCTGCCATTATTTCTGGTAATTTACCTACTACTAACTCTACTATGGCTGCATCTCCATATTTAGCCATGGCTTCTGCTAATTTATCCTTAGACTCAGCTTCAGCTATACCCTTTGCTTTAATTGCTTCTGCTTCTGCTATACCCTTTGCTTTAATTGCTTCTGCTTCTGCTATGGCTGCTATCTTTAATGCGTCTGCCTCTGCCACTGCCTTAATTCTTATTGCCTCAGCCTGCGCTTCAGCCTGTTTTATGGATCTTATTTTCTCTGCCTCAGCATTTACCTCAGTTTCATATTTCTTCGCATCTGCTGGTTTCTTTACTTCAGCTACAAGTCTTTCTTCAACTACTGTAGCATTTTTCTTAGCTAACGCCGCCTGTTGTTCTGCTACTAAAGATTCATTTTCAATTTCTTTTAACTTATATGCCACGTCAGCATCTGCCCTAGCCTTATCTTGCTCTGCTCTATAGCTCTCAACTTTTATAGATTTATCTCTTTGGCTTTCTGCTATTTCTGTATCAGCCAATAGCTTTGCCCTTTCACCTTCCCTTACTGCATTGGCAGTACGTATTTCAGTATCTCTTTTTCTTTCAGCAGTAGCAATATCTGCATCTGCCTTTGCTGAAGCGATTTGAGGTATGGCTCTATTCTCTAAATAGCCTCCTTGAGTTGATATTCTAAGAATAGAATAAGAGATTAATAATAATCCCATAGAGTGTAATTCCTCTCTAATATCATCTTCTATTCTTTGTTCAAAAGCAGCTCTATCTTCATTTATTTGTTCTACAGTAAGGGTTGATATTATCCCTCTTAATTTACCTTCTAATATTTGTTCTACCATGCTGCTAATAACTGAAACTGTGTTTTTTGCTCCCCCATTACAAAATTGTTCTACCGCTTTAAGTATACTAGTATCTTCATTGTTTACCTTTACTATGGCTGTGCCTACAATGTTTACAAATATACCTTGTTTAGAAGGTGCCTCATTTACATCAGTAGTCATACTGATGTTTTCCAGGGAAATTGTACAAGAAGTCTCTAAAAATGGAATCATAAATCCACCTTTACCTGATAAAACCCTTTTTCTTAAACCTGTAATTACCATTGCCTTATCTGCAGGCGCCTTCCTCCAAAACAATAATAGGAGTATTAAAAATCCTAGCACTCCACCTATGATAAATATATACTGCATGGCAAAACCCCCTTTTTAGAATTATATAAAATAGATATATATTATATACCTATGTGAATTTTAGTTAAACAATATTTTAACAATTGTAACGTTATTGTAATAAAAAGATCCAATCAAGATTCTTTTAATGGGCCAATACATCGATAAACTTCAATGTAATTTCCATTTTCAACCTTTCTATGGGATTCTCTAAATCAATATTACAAATTTGTTGTATTTTTGCAATTCTATATCTTACTGTATTACTATGAATAAATAATTTCTTTGCAGCAATATTACAATTTGATTCACTTTCTAGATAAACTTTTAATGTTGATATCAGTTCCTTACTATCTTGCTCTTTTAATAATGGATATACCTGACTAAAATTATTATCAAAATCTTTTCTTTGAATACTCTCTAAGCGTAATAAACCAAATGGTCCCAAATCTTCATAGGCTATCATTTCTCCATCTGTGTAAATATAAGAACCAATATCTACAGCCTTTAAAGACCCTACATAACTTTTTCTTATGCCGCAAATATCTTCTACCATATCTCCTATACCTAATTTTATCTTTCTATCTGGGAAGTTATTTTTTATCTCTTTAAATATTCCATCAAAATCCTTTTTTACCTTTTTGACAATATCCTTACTATAGTTTTCAACATCATATATAAGAATTATAGTATTATCATCTAATATACCAAATATAGATTTATCCTTTGAAAGATTTAATAAGAATGTAGAAGATATCTTTTCTCGATCATTATAAAATGATGGATTATTCTCGTCTTGTTTTATACATATACATACAAACTTATTTTCTATATTTAGCTTAAAATCTTGAATACTGTTTATTGCCTTAATTAAACTTTGTTTAGAGTCCAATTCCTCATTGATTAAAGACTTAATTAAATCATCATAAAAACGTCTCTCAAAAGAGTTCATAAGATAAATTTGTTCATATATTTCTAAAAGTAAAGTATAACTAAGTCTTAAAACAAACAAATCATAGTAATCAAGTTTTCCATTATGTTCCCATACCATTAGTTTTGATACAGCTACCCCTTTTATTAATATGGGCATTATTATAAATGGACATTTCTCTTTATCTTCTATGTTTGTTATTCTATAAATATTTAATTTATCACATAATATTTCTTTCTGATAATTAAAAGAAAAATCATCTTCCTTATTAAAAGAAATATTATCTTTCAAAAAAGATTGTTTCTTAGGATAATCAAAAATTTCTTTCTCCAAAATATCAACTATAGATAATGGACAGTTTAATTCTTCTGAAAGACATATTATTGTCTTTTCAATTTTTTTATGAAAGTCATCACTTCTCAATACCAACTTATCAGCATTTTTTTTATCAATAATATGAGTTATATACCTATTCATAACAATAGAGTTTACGGCATTTATTATATCAATCCAAGGTACATTATTTGGAACATTAATTAGTGGAAATCCTAAATCATTACATAAATCTATTATTTCCATTGGAATTTCTCTTAAATATCTATCTCTTTTTATTGCCATACATGTTGAATTTTGTTTATATAAAAATAAAATCACTTCCTTAAATAGAGAAATATTATCTTTAAACAAATATCCAGAAGAAAGCATAAACTCCTTACCCTTAACCCATTTATATCCGTCTGGGGCATCAAAAAGGGATACTGCTTGTATCTCTCTATCTAAACCTTTTTCTCCAGCAATCAAATAATAGTCTGCAAAAAACTTTGTGTTTAATACCTCTCTTATTGTCACTCCCATATTATATTCTCTCTCCTATTTAATATATTATAACTTTATTATATCATAAGTAAGACATTTTTCGACAATGGCAAAAAATAAATAACTTCCTAGTTTTAGGTTAACCCTTGAAACTAGGAAGTTATCAGATATTAAATATAAATTTAATTTTCCTCTAAATAATCCATAGCCCCTTGAACAAGTAATGCTGCTCCTATCCAAAGTACTTCTTCATTTATATCAAATTTAGAATTATGATGAGGATAACATTCTCCATTAACTGCTTCTGGAGTACTCATAAAGAAGAATGTCCCCGGAACTTCATTTAAAAAATATGCCATATCTTCTCCACCCATTGCAGGCTTTCTCATTTCAATTATGTCTTCTTCTGGAATAATTTTTTTGGCAGATTCTATAAAATTCTTAGTGAATTCTTCATCATTTACTAATGGAGGATATCCAAATATATATTCATATTCATAGGTTCCTCTCATGGTTTCAGAAATACCTTTTGCGAAATCTTCTATTCTCTTAGCTATATTTTCTCTTACGCTTTGGTCTACTGCCCTTACGGTTCCCTCTAGCTCTACACTATCTGGAATTATATTGTACGCAAATCCTCCGTTAATCTTTCCAATAGTAATAACTGCTGGATCAGTGGGACTTAATTCCCTACTGATTATAGATTGTACATTAGATATAAAATATCCTGCCATGGCAATTGGATCTACTCCTGTTTCAGGATAAGCACCGTGGCATCCTTTTCCTATTAACTTTAATTTAAACCTATCTAAACAAGCCATCATATTATTATAAGATATCATTATGGATCCTGATTTACTATTGCTAGTTAAATTCCCTACATGAAGTCCCATAATAGCATCTACCTTTGGATTTTCCAAAGCACCATCTTCTATCATTGGCTTTGCTCCGCCAGGTCCCTCTTCTGCAGGTTGGAATATTAATTTTATATTTCCCTTTAACTTATCTTTGTTTTCATTTAATACTTTAGCTACTCCTAAAAGAATTGCAGTATGAGCATCATGACCACAAGCATGCATATTGCCATTCTTAGATGCAAATGAAAGTCCTGTTTCTTCTTTAATGGGAAGAGCGTCCATATCAGCTCTTAATGCTATTGTCTTTCCTGGTTTTTCTCCCTTTATAAGTCCTACTATACCAGAAATTCCAACGTTATTTTTGTATTCAATTCCCATTTCTTCAAGTTGTTTGATTACATACTGAGAAGTCTGTTGTAAGTTGAATCCTATTTCAGGAATTTGATGTAAGCCTCTTCGCCAGTTTATAATACTATTTCCTACTTCTTTGGCAGTTTTAGTTATATCCAATCTAATTCCCCCTATATTAATAAATAATAATTTATAATACAAGATACCTTTCTATCATAGCTATATAAAAATGAACTGATTCCATTAGACTATCTATTGTTATATACTCATTTGGCTGATGAGCCATGATTGAATCTCCTGGTCCATAAAATATACAAGGTATTTGTTTAGCTGGTAAAAATATTGAGGCATCTGTATAAAAATTTACTCCCTTAGCTTTAACTTCTTTACCAAACTCTTCTTTAACAGTTTCTTCAGCTAATTTAATAAATGGATGATTTGGTTTAGTTTCTACAGCTGCTCTATCATTTAATATTTTAATATCTGCTTTAAAATCATCTATTTCTTTAGATAATTTTTCAATTATCATTTCGAAATCCTTTACAATTTCACTATGAACCATACCAGGTACGGTTCTCATATCTATGGTAATACTGCATTTATCTGGTACAACATTAGTCTTTACTCCGCCATCAATAGTGGAAATATTCATTGTAGGATGTCCTAATGTTGAATTTTCTTCATATTTAAACTTATAACTTATTAACTCAGATAATAGGGCATTCATATGAATTACTGCATTAGTGCCTTTCTCTGGAAAAGCCCCATGAGAAGTCTTGCCATAAGTGGTTATCTCAACCCAAAATGCACCTTTTTCTGCAATATTTATTTCACCTGCACTTGGTTCCCCAATAATTATTGCCCCTACTTCATCTAATCCACCATCTTGTACAAATTTTACTGCACCTATGCTATCTATCTCTTCCCCTGCAGTAGCAGAATAAATAAAATCACCTTTTAATTTCCATCCTGCCTCTTTTACTGCCTTTAGTGCTATAAACATTGCTGCTAATCCACCCTTCATATCAGCAGAACCTCTACCATAGATTTTTCCATCTACTACCTCTCCACTATATGGATCGTAATCCCACTGAATATCTCCTGGAGGAACAATATCTAAATGTCCATTAAACAATAATGCCTCTCTTTCACCAGTACCTCTTAATCTTCCTATTACATTTCCTCGGTTATTTCCTAAATCATCAACTATTGACTCTAGTCCAATATCATCTAGTCTTTCTTTTATAAACTTAGCTAGAGGTAATTCGTCTCCTGGCTCATTTACTGTCTTAAAGCCTATCATCTTTTGAAGCAATTCTATTGTTTCATCTTTATCAACTAGTTTTAATATACTATTATCTTTCATTACGTCCCCCTCCAATGCATTGTTATTTTTTATTATTGTTGTTTCTTTGCTTTATTTTTATATGAAGTTGTAGCAAAAACTATTGTACTGAATACACATAAAGGAATTAAAATATATACTGGCAGTACCTTTACCACACCTAAAAGGAATAATGTTATACCTATGGCAAATGCACCATATTTTGGATACTTAACTGCAAACATTGCAAACATTGCTCCAAATATTGATGGTAATACAAATTCAAAAGCTTTAAGTATCACTGGTGGAAATAATTTCATCAATTCATTTCCAGCAACTGCTGCTATTGTAACCACTATTAAATTTGTAATAATTGAACCTGCAATTCCTAATGTAGCCACTAGTTCTGCTTTTTCGGAACCCGGTTCAACTTTTAATGCTTCTTGAGCAACTGCTGCACAAGGCACCCTCATATTACCTATATTTCCTGCTAAGAAAGACATATATGTTCCTGCCATTCCTAATATTGGGAAATATGATATAGGCTCAATAAAATAATAAGTTCCATAGATTGAAAATATTAAAAACCATCCTGTCACTATTGCACGAAATGGCGGTAATGCCCCATATCTTACCCACAAATATAGTGGTGGTAGAAAACATAATGCTACTGCAAGGAGTAAAGTCCACTTTCCAGTCTTAATTATTGGTTTTGTAAAACTTTCATAGTATGCTTGATTTTTATTACTTTCCATTTCTATCCCTCCTAGTATCCTACATACGCTACTGCGACAACCATTCCTACAACCATTGCTAATCCTAGATTATACTCTGCAATCTTAGGATGTTTTTCTGCTAATTTCCCAAAGATTATCATTGATATTCCTGCTGCTAATGCTGCTATTAGTCTTCCACCACCTGCTATTAAATGGCCTCCTACTAAATATGCCATTGCTCCTAACATTGCAGCACCACCTATTTCACCCGTAAGCTTTGGATCTCCCTTTGATACTTTGTGTCTTAATCCCTCTAGTTTATGAGTAAATAAGCCAACGAATAAAAGCCATCCAATACCATTTAAAGTCATTGCCCAAACAGAATTGGCATATTCTAATACTCCATAGTTTTCTCCACCGAATTCTACCCCCATAGCTTTTGCACCCATAGTAGATGCGGCCAATTCTGTTGGTGCCGCCCCAATTATAGCTAATCTTAGCCAAGTCATTGGTCCTCCTACTACAGCCATCATGCCTAGCATTACTACAAATACTGCTACAGCAGGTCCTATTGCTGATATTGCACCTATTCTAAATGCATCCTTCGCTTCTTTTTTAGTAAGTTTTACAATACTAGCCGTTTGAAATGCTTTCTTAGAAAATATAATTGCTTGAATTGCTACTACTGTTACTACTGGTAAACACATTAGCCACAATACTGGATCATTAGCTACTTTTAAGTATTCCTTCACGTTTATTACCTCCTGTGTATTTTTATTTGTGACTTTATACTACTACATTTTCTCCCTAATTTTTTTGTGAGTATTTAAGATATTAATATTGGATTTTGTAGCTTTGCATTTTTTTATAAAATATTTAGTTGTTTTGTAGATTTGTAATTTCTTATAAAATATTTAATCCTTTTGTAGCTTTGTAGTTTTGTACAAAAACTACAGTCGTCTTTTCATATTTATATAAAAAAACTTCCTTTATGGTGAAATCACCATAAGGAAGTTTAAATATAACTACTATTCTTTTTAAATATATCCTATTGCTTAATTCATTAATTATATACTAAATTTTGAAACTGCCTTCAATAACAATTCAGATTTTTCTTTTGCTGATTTTGCCAATTTAATTACATCATCTGACATCTGTGTTATAACCGATGTTTCCTGTGCTATGCTAGTAGCCCCTTCTGCTTCTTCATTAGCGGCAACTGCTATGTCATCAATAGCTCGTACCATATTTTGCATTGACGCTAAAAGCTCCTCAGATGTGGCACTAAATTCATTTACCATGTCATTTATTCCTATGGAATTTTGACTATATTCTTCACTAGTATTAACGAGATTCTCATAATCCTGTAGTACCTTCTTATCAATAAACTCCATAACTTCACCTGAAGTAAATGAAAGATTATTCACAGCTTCAAAGATCACCTTAGTTACTTCTTGTATCCTAGAAACCATATTTTTAGACCCTTCTGCGAGTTTTCTAATTTCATCTGCAACAACTGCAAAGCCTTTACCAGCCTCCCCTGCCCTAGCAGCCTCAATAGCAGCATTTAATGCCAATAAATTAGTCTGTGAAGTTATTTCAAGAATTGCCTCAGATAGTTCGTTTATTTGATTAACTGATTTTGATTGCTCAATAGCATTTCTCAAATCACTCTTTGTTTTTGTATACACTTCAATTGTATCTCCTTTTGCCGCTATTGCTTTTTGTTTCATATCTTGACTCATATTATTTATTTCATTTACCATAATTGCACCTTCTTGTGCTTTAGATGCAGCAGATTCAATAGCTCTTTCAATCTCTGTAGTCGTTGCACTCATTTCTTCTGTAGATGCGGCATTTTCTTCGGTTCCTGCAGATAATTCTTCTGTAGTGGCAGAAATTTCTTCTATACTTTTATTAAGCTCGCCCATATTTGCATCAATATTAATAAGCATCTCACTTACATTAGATGATTCATTAATGACCTCTTCAATAATATTTTTTACGGATTGCTGCATAGTATTTATTGCATTTGCAAGGGTACCTGTTTCATCTTCCATTTCAAGAAGTCTTGAAGATATTACTCCTGTAAAATCTCCAGTAGCTACTATATTTAAATAATCTGCTGCCTCTCTTACAGGGCTTGAAATACCCATTGCTATAAATGAAGTAACAACTAAACCAATTGCAATACAAATAATTGAGACAATGAACATAGAAACTGCTAGACTATTTACTCCTGACATAACTTCTGACTTTGGTGCAGTTATGGCTAACAACCATTCTGTTCCTTCCACTGGAGCGAATCCCATATATTTAGTTATGCCTTTATAAACATATTCCCCTACTCCCGCTTCCTCTTCAATCATTCGTCTCTCCATTTCAGCTAAAGTTTCTAATTCAGGGTTATCTTTAGCATTTTCAATAGCATTATACATTTCCATAACAATACTTCTATCTTTATCAGCTATAGATGTCCCCTGTTTATTTATCATAAATACTGAACTATTTTCACCATATTGCATATCACTAGTAAAATCACTTAAGACATTTCCATCACGATCAGCAATTAGCACTCCTTTTATCTTATCCCCATCTCTAATAGGAACTGCATAGCATATTACCACTTCATTTTCCGTCCTGCTTACAATTGGATCTGATACTGCACTTTCGCCTGATAACACCTCAATGTAGTACTGTCTATCTGAAATATTGTAGATTACACCATTGGTATTTTTTGCATTACCATTGATATCTGCTATACTCATATCTATATGTCCACTTCTTTTTACTTCAGTATCTAATAACTCTAACTTTTCATCTATAGTTAATTCATCACTTTTTATCCAATGGCTTTCTGCCAATGCCTCAAGTGCATTAAGCTGTACTTTCATACCTTCAGAAACAAACTTAGCATCTTCTTTTGCAATTTGATAAAGTGATTCATTAATATTTTCCGAAAGTGCTTTTGATGCTCTACCATAAGATACAAGCCCAAAACCTATGCAAATCACAAGTAAAAGCACTCCATATGATAAAGTTAATTTTGTTTTTATACTCTTTAATCTCAAAACATACTCCTCCTCATTAATGTAAAATATAAAACTATGTATTTTTTTGTATATTATTGTATAATTATATATTAATATCCATATTAGTTATACAATATTAACATTAAAGTCATTGCCTCGGTTGTGACATTATATATCTATCTATATCCAATATGATAATATAAATTTATTGTCATTTATTTTAAGGAGGGAACCCTTTGACAACTAATGTAAAATTTGGTGAATGTCTATCCTTTTTACTTTCCACTTTGGATATAAGTATGAATCAATTAGCAAAAGCTATAAATGTTGATAGTTCACTTGTCAATCGATGGGCTAATGGAAAAAGAATTCCTGCATATAATACAGTATATATCGAGAGTATTACTGAATACCTTTCAAAAAATATTAAGAATTCATTTCAAGAAAGGTATATAGATGAATATTTTATTAAAGTGTGTAAAACTAAAGAATTTCATGGGGATATAGTAGAGAAAACTAAAAAAATGTTGTTGGAATCACAAGGATACTCAATTGAGTGTAAAAAAAAAGAGAAAAATCAAAAAAAAAATAAATTGATAGATAAAAAACAAATTACTAATCCCTTTAATGAAGAACAAATTTATTCTAATCAACATGATAATATTAATTTTCTAAATCAAAGTGTAAGTTTATCAGATGAAGACAAAATAATCTTGGGAATTGAAAACATTTTTTCTGCTTATATATCTCTACTTGAAATTGCAATAGAGCAAGAATATGAGAATAATAAGATAATTTATATAACCTATAATAGTACAAGTACAATAAATGACTATGATAAATTAATTCATTTTCGCAATGCCCTATTAAATGCCATAGATAAAGGTTGGCAAGTAATTCTATTATTGAAATTAGATAATAATGTTAATAGAATAATAAAGTTAATAGATTTTATATATCCAGTTATAATAACTGGCAAAATCAATATATCTTATTATAATATATATAATACCTACGTCATATATAGAGAAGTATTTTTAGTTTCTGATATCGGCTTATTATCTTGCTTTCCCACTGTTTCAGATACTAAAATTGACTGTGGATTTTATTTAAGAAATAAAACTGGAATAGATGTTTTCACAAACTACCTTAATATGATACTTACAAATCATACTCTACCCCTTATAAAATATCAACCAAAATACTTAGAATATTATTATGACTTAGTTGAATCTGAAGAAAGTATTGGAAATAGATTTCAATACAAATATTGTTTTAGTATGCTTATGCTAACTAAAAATTTATTTGAAAAGCTTCTTAGAAAAAAGGGTATCCCTGATAATGAAATAATAATAGCATTAAATATTCATGAAAGGCGAATTAATTCATTCCTAAAAAATATACAAAATTATAAATATACAGATATATATTGTATAGATTCCATTGAATATTTAATTATCAATAAACAATTTCATTTTAATTATTCTATTGGAATTGAGATAATTAATTTAGAATTACAGGATATAGTGGAAATTTTGCAGAATATCATCTACCTTCTTGAAACATATGATAATTTTAATATTGCTTTTATGCCAAAAAATATAGATAATTTTCTAAATAATATTGATATATACTGTACAGTTAAAGAAAGGCAATATGTATTATTAAAAACATTTAGCTCATCAGAGGATATATCAGAAATACAATTGTCTGTTGAAGAAGATATGGTGATTAAATCATTTTATGAATATTTTAAGCATACTATGTCACAAATTTCCCCTATTAATAAAGAAAAAGAAGAAGTTATTGCCATGTTAAAAGCTCATATAGACATACTCAATAATTAAGCAAGTTAATATCCAAGATTTTAGTCTTTTATCGATACAAGATTTATCTTTTAAAAAAGGAACTTCCTTATATTTTGTTCATAGACAAAATATAAGGAAGTTCCTTTTTATCTTCATTAACAGCATAAAGTAGTTTTTAAAATTGTATAAAATCTCATTCATCATATAATTAAAATATATTACTTATTTAAAATATTAGATATCTGAGATACATATATAAATTCTATTCCTTCTTCTTTTAATTTCTTAGACATCTTATTTATTGTATCTATTGTTATCTTGCCTCCTTGCCCTCCTACATGTCCAATTCCTATTGCATAACCTTTTTCTAAAGCTGTCTTACTAAGTTCTTCCATAGCCCTTGATATGTAATATTCTGTTTTCTCATTATCCAAAAAAATATTTCTTATGAAATATTCCACTCCTATTTCTCTACTTAGTTCTTCACAAATCGTTGATTCATCTGTTCTGCTATTTAAAAAGTAAATATCTTTTTCCTTTGCTATATTTAGTATTTCTCTCATAGTCATTTCATTCTTCATGACCTTAGATCCCATATGATTATTGATTCCCTTCGCCCATTTTACTTGTTCCAAAGCATCATAAACAACTTTTTTAACTTCATCATTAGAAAAGCCAGCTTTTATTGCTCTAGGTCCCAACCAATTTGGGTCACCTACTTCTGGTTCCATTGGCAAATGCAATATTATTTCCATTCCAGCATCATAGGCCTTTTTTGCATCTACCTCACTATATTCAAGAAAAGGCATTACAGCTGCAGTAATAGGTATATCAAGTTTAATTAGTTCCTCTGTTCCCTCATCGTTATTGCCTAAATCATCTATGACTATGGCAATATATCCCTTGGGAATAGTATTTGTCTCAACATATCTTTCCGTGAAAGCAAATTTGAGAATAAAGCAAATTATAATGATTACTAAAAAAATAATTATTAATTTCCTCTTATTTATAATAAGAATCATATAAAGCCTCCTAACTAATTATATTTCAATCCATATGTAAATATATGCAAAAAAACTCCCGAAGTTTCCTTCGGAAGTTTTTTTTATTACATCATACCGCCCATTCCACCCATGCCCCCCATGCCTGCCATGGATGCCATTGGATCTTCTTTTTCTATATCTACTACTGCACCTTCTGTAGTAAGTACCATAGATGCTACAGATGAAGCATTTTGTAATGCTGATCTAGTTACCTTAGTTGGGTCAACTATACCTGCTTCAATCATATTTATATATTTTTCGTTTAGAGCATCAAATCCTATTCCATCAGCTTCTGATCTTACTTTTTCAACTATTACAGAACCTTCAAGTCCAGCATTAGCTGCAATTTGTCTAACTGGTTCCTCTAATGCACGAAGAATAATGCTAATACCTGTTTTCTCATCTCCATGAGCATTTTCAAGTAATTTAGCTACAGCTGGTATTGAATCTACTAATACTGTTCCACCACCAGGTACAATTCCTTCTTCTACTGCTGCACGAGTTGCTGCAAGAGCATCTTCTATTCTAAGTTTTCTTTCTTTTAATTCAGTTTCAGTTGCAGCACCTACTTGGATTACTGCTACTCCACCTGATAATTTGGCAAGTCTTTCTTGAAGTTTTTCAGAATCAAATTCTGATTCAGTTTCTTCAAGTTGAGCTTTAATTTGTTTAACTCTATTTTGGATTTCTTCTTGATTGCCTTCTCCATTAACTATTACAGTATTTTCTTTATCTACTTTAATTTTTGCTGCTCTACCTAACATTTCAATAGTAGCTTCTTTTAAGTCATATCCTAATTCTTCTGATATTACTTCTCCGCCTGTTAAAATTGCTATATCTTGTAACATTTCTTTTCTTCTATCTCCAAAACCAGGTGCCTTAACAGCAACACAGTTAAATGTTCCTCTTAATTTATTAACTACTAATGTAGCCATTGCTTCTCCTTCGATATCTTCAGCAATAATTACAAGTGGTTTACCTAATTGTACTATTTGTTCAAGGATTGGAAGGATTTCTTGGATATTGCTAATCTTCTTGTCAGTGATTAATATATATGGATTTTCATATTCTGCTATCATTTTTTCAGTGTCAGTTACCATATAAGCTGATACATATCCTCTATCAAATTGCATACCTTCTACTACATCTAAAGTAGTTCCCATAGATCTAGATTCTTCTACAGTTATAACTCCATCATTACCTACCTTTTCCATAGCATCAGCTATTAAGTTACCTATTTCTTCATCTCCAGCTGAAATTGAAGCAACTTGAGCGATAGATTCCTTTGATTCAACTTTCTTAGAAAATCTTTTGATTTCTTCTACTGTAGTATTTACAGCTGATTTAATTCCTTTTTGAAGAATCATTGGGTTTGCACCTGCTGCTACATTCTTTAATCCTTCTCTAATAATAGCTTGAGCAAGTAGAGTAGCCGTTGTAGTTCCATCTCCTGCTACATCATTAGTTTTTGTAGCTACTTCTTTAACAAGTTGAGCGCCCATATTTTCATATTTATCTTCTAATTCTATTTCACGAGCTATAGTTACACCATCATTTGTAATAAGTGGAGCACCAAATTTTTTATCTAATACTACATTTCTTCCCTTTGGTCCTAATGTAACTTTTACAGTATCTGCTAATTGATTTATACCTCTTTCCATGGCACGACGTGCGTCTTCGCCAAACATAATTTCCTTCGCCATTTATATCCACACTCCTTTTTAATTTACTTTGTAAATTTAAAATTGACAATTAGTTTTATTCCACTACTGCTAAAATATCAGCTAACTTTAATATAGTTAATTCATTGCCATCTACTTTGATTTCTGTTCCAGCATATTTTGAGAATATTACTTTGTCTCCAACATTAATTTGGTCTTTTTTCTTTTCATCATTTGTAATGTCAGCACCAATAGCAACTACTTCTGCCATTTGTGGTTGTTCCTTAGCAGTACTTGGTAAAACTATACCACTCTTTGTTTTTTCTTCAACTTCAACCTTTTTAATTACAATTCTATCACCTAATGGTTTAAGGTTCATTATATTACCTCCTTATGTTAATATTAATTTTATCCTTCATTTTATTAGCACTCACTGTCAATGAGTGCTAACGCTTACAATATATATGTTACTTAAATGAAATCATCTAATCAAGTCTGAAATTAGACTATATTTAGGTATTATTTACTAAAATATGTGTTTTAATCCATTAATCTTATACTTTCTCTAATTTTCTATTTTTATCTTATTAAATCTCCTAATCTTCTCAATATATGCAAATAAATTAAATGGGAACACCTTAGGTATTCCCATAATATCACTCATATGTGCCTTTTACAAGTAATTCTCCAGCATCTAACATTAATTTTCTATATTCATTATATTTATACCAACTGCCATCTCCATCTGCTTTATTAATCTTATGCCAGTATTTTTGTTCTCACTTATCCCTATCTCTTATTTTAGTTTTTTATCTTAGGAAATTAATCAAATTTACTAGGATATAGTAAATAACAGGAATAAAAATTGCTGGCAACATATTTCCTACCTTTATCTTTTTTATTCCTAATATATTTATTCCTATTGCCATAATTAATAATCCCCCTACTGAAGACATTTCATTTACTACTTCTGGAGTAAGTAAACTCCTTACTGAATTGGCTAGTATAGTAATGCTTCCTTGATAAATAAATACTGGAATACTAGAAAATGCTACTCCAATACCTAAAGTTGAAGCAAATATTATAGAAGAAATACCATCTAGGATTGACTTTGCAAACAAAGTCTCATGACTTCCTTGTATGCCAGATTCAAGAGATCCTACTATTGCCATTGCTCCTACACAGTAAACTAAAGAGCCTGTTACAAATCCTTTAGAAAAATTACTATCTTTTCCTCCAAATTTACTTTGAAGAAAGTTTCCTAAATTATCAAGTTTATTTTCTATACCAATAACTTCTCCTATTATACTTCCCAATACTATGCTGCCTATTACTAAAATAATATTATCAGACTTAATGCCTCCCATTACACCAATAACTATAACTGAAAGACCTATTCCGTCCATTATTGTATTCTTATAATCCTCTTTAATACCTTTTCTAATCCCTATTCCAAATAATGCTCCTACTATAATTGCCGCAACATTTACTATTGTTCCTAGCATAGTTCATCTACCTCCTATATCAGCTAACCGTTAACAATGAAAATATTAAAAAATAATGAATATTATCTTTCAATTATTCTTTGTTAATTATTTTTATTATTCTTATAAGAATACACTATTTTGACAAATATTTCTACAAAAAAATGGAGTTCTTTTCAGAACTCCATTTTTTACACTATTCACTTTTAATTATTGACTATGTTCTAATTATATTTTACTTTTCTTATATACATTATCCTTATTATAATAAAATAAATCATCTGAAACACTAAATATCCAAATGCAACTACAAGTCCATTTGTAAATAGATTTCTCTCAAGTAAATTAGAAAGGGATTTCAGTGCAAACAAGGAATGTATAGTACTAACTACAAATGGTAAAAAGAATATAATTCCTATTTGCTTTGTAATTATTTTATTTATTTCATTTTCTGTTGCTCCAATTTTTCTTAGTATATCATATTCTACCTTATCTTGTTTTACTTCGTTAAATAATTTGAAATATATTATACTACCTGAAGCTATGAAAAATAAAAATGCTATAAAGAATCCTATAAATAATGTAAGTCCAAAGTTATTTCTAATATCTTTATATGGAATTGATTTAGCATAATAATTGCCTTGGTATTTGTCACCTAGCATATCTCTTATTTCTACAGATGCATTAAAGGAGCTTTTCCACTTATCTAATTTTATACCATTATATATAACCATATTATCTTCATTAGATATTTCTAATAGATGGTTATAGTCTTTATCATTTAATATAAATGCATCAAAATATCCTAATTTACCTAAAGCCATAATACTATCATGGATTTCCTCATTTACCTTATATTCATTTACTTCTCCATTTAAACTTAATTTTGCTGTTTCAAGCGGATATCTTTTTATTTTCTCTGGATTATCATCATAGCCAAATGCCTTATAAGGGAAATTATATACTGCTTCATTTTCTTTTACCATAATCTCCTCCTTATTTTGAGAAACTGCTAATTTATTATAATCCGTATTAGACATAATTAAAATTTTTTCTTTAATATCAGAATTATCCTTATTAGATTCATTTTTAACCAATATATTTTTAACTGTATATATCTCTTTAGTTTTTAAATCATGTTTTTCTAATATCTCATTTATTCTATCTATACTATTGATATCACCTACTGTTTCTCCTTTTTGGATTATTGCAATATCCTCTGGTGTATCAATTCCTGATAGATTTGCTATTTCTGTAAAGAAAGAATATATAGTCTCTGTAGCGGTAAATGTAATTGCTCCTAAAATAGCTGCTGCAAATAGAACCTTAGCTGTATCCTGTAATTTAAATATCATTTGAGAATATGATATTAGATTAGTTTTTTTATAAATTATATCCTTGTTTTTTAGGATTTTATTAGCTACGGCTATACTAAATTGGGTAAATGTAAAGTAAGTACCAATTATGACTATAAATATAACTGGCAACATAGCCAAAGGCACTAATGCCCCTTTTACAAACCAAGCTGTACCATAGCCTAATACCAACAGAGCAACACCAATAATTGATTTTGCCTTTGAGAACTTTGGTATTTCCTTAGGTATTTTACTACTTTTAATTTGTTGTATTATTTCCTTATTCCTTATTTTAAAAAGCATTAGAAGACTTACTGTTTCAAATAAGGCAAAGAAGATTAAAATTGTAAGTCCCAATGACTTAAAAGATATATTAAATGGAAGACTTATATCCATAAATGCTTCCATTGCCATAAGAAACAGTTTTGAAAATACTACTCCTGACAATATACCAGTTGCTATGGAAAAAACAGAGATTATAGTATTTTCTATGAAAACATATTTCTTTATTTGCTTCCTAGTCATTCCATATAAAGAAAGAAGTCCAAATTCCTTTCCCCTAGATTTTAGAAATATGGAAGTAGAATAGCTTACAAATAATACTGAGAATATTACTATTATAACTTGACAAGCTATCATACTATTAACTACACCCATTAAAGATACACCACTACCCCCTATATTTTTAATCTCTAATGAAGGATGAAATACAAAATTGGAAAATATGAAAAATGCTGTAACTGCAAAGGAATTACTTAAGTAATACATTATATATCTATATAAATTCCCTTTAACATTACTAAGAGCCATATTAGAGATTTTCATTATATCCACCTCCAAGAAGGGATAGGGCATCTAATATTTCTTTGAAGAATATCTGTCTATTAGAACTCTTAACTATTTCAGCGAAGAACTTTCCATCTTTTATCATTATTATTCTCTTACAAAAACTTGCAGCAAAGGCATCATGTGTTACCATTACTATAGTAGCTTTCCTTTTTTCATTTATATTTTCTAAGGAGCTCATTAAATCAAATGATGCTTTAGAATCTAAATTTCCAGTAGGCTCATCTGCTAATATAATGGCAGGGTCATTTATCAATGCTCTTGCACAAGCAGTTCTCTGTTGTTGACCTCCTGATATTTCATAGGTTCTTTTATCCAAAATCTCTTTGATATTTAATACTGATGTTATTTCATCTAGTTTCTTCTCTATTTCTCTTTTTAGATACCCCTCCAATACTAAAGGAAGTATAATATTTTCTTTTACTGATAATGTATCTAATAAGTTAAAGTCTTGGAATATAAATCCTAAATTCTTTCTTCTAAATATAGCTAACTTATCTTCGTTTAACCTGTAAGGATTTTCTCCATTTATTAAAACTTCTCCAGAAGATGGGGAATCTATAGTAGCAAGGATATTTAACAATGTGGTTTTACCACTGCCGGAAGGTCCCATTATCCCCACAAATTCTCCTTCTTTTATATTCATATTAAGATTGTCTAATGCTTTTACAGATATACCCTTACCTTTACTACCATATATTTTAGATAAATCTTTAGTTTGCAATACTGTCATTTCATTACCTCCTAATTTGTTTTTCTATATATATCATAATAAATTAAGGGAAATCATCATATTGATTTCCCTTTCAAGTTTTAATTATCTCTTACAAAACTGTCATATTAATTATTTATAAATTATAAATGCTCTTTCCACTATAAAATGTAATACTAACCATAGTTTCTTCTCCTTCAATGGAGTCTATATTTATACCATGTCCCAATCTACTACATATATCTTTAGATAGATATAATCCCATTCCCGTAGATTCTAAATACTTTCTGCCATTTATACCTGTAAAGAAAGGATCGAATACTCTTTCTAAATCTACCTTTGGTATTCCAACTCCACTATCTTTTATGGAAACTATAGTATTATCATCTTCCTTATAAATCTTTATTATTATATCCTTGTTTTCACTTTCCTTTACTTTTGAATATTTTATAGCATTAGATATTATTTGACTAATAACAAATTTTACCCATTTCTTATCGCTTTTTACAAATATATCTTCTCGCGAAAGAACCTTAGGATATATGGAATTTACTATAAAAGTAGATTTATTTTCATTAATCACAGTTCTTACTATTTCCAACAAAGATATATCTTCTACTTTAAAATCAAGTCCAAAATCATTTATCCGAAGGGTGTATAAAGCCATCTCTAATCCATGAGCTAATTTTTCTATTTCTTCCTCTATACTTTCATAACTTTTTCTAGTGTTTTCATCTATGTTTTTATCTTTCTCATTTTCTAGCATAAGCCTTATTACAGACACAGGAGTTTTCATTGCGTGAATCCATATATTATTAAAATCCATTTGACTCTTTGTAGTCTTCTTATATTTCTCCAATGTATTTATATAAATATTATAATCTCTTACTAAGATTTGCTTCAAGAAATCATATTCATTATTAATATTATCAGGGATATTATAAATATATTGGAGATCTTCATCTTTTTCTAGACAATAGTTAATCGGGGCGTAAAATCTTTTTTTCTTAATATATTCCAACAATATTACTACTCCTAACCCTATAGATGCTAGAATAATACTATAAATAATATTTGCTATATTCAATCTGTCTTTTCTAATTATAATATCCAACATCATTACTGCTATAACTAAAAATATACTTATAAAATAAATAACAATATATAAGAGTTTGTCTTTTATATAATCTTTAAATTTCAATTTTATCTACTCCCATGTGTTAGCCATCTACTAGGCCTTAGAATGACTAATCTTACTTTTTCTAATAATAAAATCAAATAATGTAAATAATCCACCAACTATAATCCCAAAATAATAGTCTATAAATCTCCACAATAACATAGTAAAGGTTAAAGTATTATCTGGAAATATACTACTATATAAAATATAAAATCCACCTTCAGCTACACCTATGGTCCCAGGAGTAGGCATAAAAGATACTGCCATATAAAGTAAGGACTGTATTCCAATAATATTAGAATATGGTTCACCCCTAAGTCCAACTGCCAAATATACAAAATAAGTTATTGAAAAATAAAATGTTAATTGAATAAATGTAGCTAAGATCAACATGAAAGTATTCTTCTTATCTTCTCTCATCCTATCTATACTTTCTTTGAAATCCATAAGATACTTATCTAGTTTATCCTCTTGATTTTTAATATCCTTTACCAGTTTTATTTTATACCCAAGGTTAAAAATCTTAGTAAATATTTTCTTAAATAATCTTTCATTAAAAAAGAATCCCATTATTATTAACAATGCAGAAAAATTTAAAAAACATCCAGTTATTATGAAAGGAATGGCTAGTTTTGCCTCTCCTGATATTAATCTAAATTTTAGTATAAACATAAATGCAGAATAAAATGTAACTACCAGCTGATATATTAAAAATTTAGTTATTAATAATGAAGAAGCAGTCCCTACTTGGACCCCATCATTTGCTAATAAATATACCTGCGCGGGCTGTCCACCTGTTGCAAATGGAGTAATTGCCCCATAATATTGACCTATCATAGCAAGTTTAAAGGAGGAACCAAATCCTCCTTTAATATTTAGAATTTTCTTCATTTTATGAATTATAAAAGCATCACATATCCAAAACAATATCATACAAAGAAAAGCTAATAATATAAAACTTTTATTTGTTTTCTCTATTAATATAGGAAATTCTGAAAAATCATTATTAGAAATTAATATCCATGCTGTTAATCCTAATAAAAATATTAGAATAATATAATTTACTATCTTCTTCATATATCAGCACCTGATAGATAAGTTCCTTCATCAATATGATCCAGCACTCCTTTTTCTATTGCTTCAAACTTAAATCCTTCATCTATAGTTCCAAAATGAAATCCTCTTTCTATTAAAACTGGTAAGATTATATTTAAAGCTTCTATGGTATTCTTTGGTGCTCCATTATCAATATTAGCCTTATGATTACTATCATGAAGGACTATTATATCTCCATTTTGTACATTATCAAGAACCTTGTTGACAATCTTGTCCACATTGGTATCAGGCATCCAATCATTGGTGATTATTGACCACAACACAGACTTAAGTCCATACTTATGTGAATAATAATAAGTAAATGGATTAAAAAGCCCCCAAGGTGCCCTATAGTACCTTACTGGGTAATTTAGTTTCTCAAAAACTTTAATTGATTTTTGGAAATCCTGTTTAATCTGCCAAAAAGTCCTTAACCATGGATTACTATGTTTATTAGAATGAAGTCCCAATGCATGGCCATCTTCTATAATTCTATATATTATATCTTTGTTCTCATCAGCCTTTTGTGCCACTATAAAGAATGTAGCTTTAATTTTATATTTTTTAAGTAAATCTAATATTTTTAAAGTATACTCTGGATTTGGTCCATCATCAAAGGTCAAAAATATATCTTTAGAATCAACAAATTTCCTTCTTACCTTTGCAGAAATTTTTCTAAAATAAAAACTAACTAAAATAATATATGTTAAAACCCCTAGGGCTAATATGCCTATTGTTCTATAACTATTCATTTAATCATCCTTCTTTGTCATTCTCTTAATAAACTAATAGCTTTATCTGCTAAAATGTCCATATTTATATTTTCTTTAATTTTTTCTATATTTGTTTTATATATATTAATCTTATTTTCATCATTGATTAATTCTAGAATAATCCTTTTTAATTCTTCCATATCTGAAGCTACACTGCCTATTTTCTCTTCATAAATAAACTCAGCATTTTCTATTTCCTGACCTAATTTTGGCTCATAAGCAATGAAAGGTAAATCAGAAGAAATAGCCTCAAATAAAGTAATACCTCCTGCTTTACTTATTAACAAATCTGATTGTGCCATAAGGGAAGGTACTTCATTGGTATATCTAAAAGTTATAATATTTTCTAATTCCAATCTAGATATAGATTTATATAGATTCTGATTATTCCCTGTCAATACTAAGGTCTTAGTATTATTTATTCCATTAATCCAACGATAAAACATATCATCCTCTGGAACTAATCCCATACCGCCACCCATAATCATTATAAGTTTATTATTTTGCGGCAATTTAATATTATTTATAGGTCTTGGCAACTCTAAAAATTCTTTTCTCAATGGAATACCTGTAACAGTAATCTTTTCATCTTCTATCCCCATATCTAACATATTATTTTTAACATGTTTTGTTGCAACAAAATACATATCACTATTAGTTGTTATCCACTCCCATCCATTAACTACATCTGTAATACAAGTAATCAATGGAACTGAGATTTCATCTTTATCTTTTAATATTGAAAGATACTGGGATATTACTGGAAATGTTGAAATAATTAACTTAGGATTAATATTTATAATATGATTTTTTAATCTATTTATAATATATTTATTTGAAAATTTTTTAGCATTATCTTTTGGTTTTTCATTATCTTTATAATGAAAATAATTATATAATCCTGTATTTTTCCTTATTAAAATATTATAACTTCTATACATAGCATCAGACAATCTAGGTATAGATATCTTAAAAGCATCTTCAATCTCTATGTTTAATGTTTTATCCGCCTTCTCTATACTCTCTTTAATTCCCTTAGCAGCTAAAAGATGTCCCGATCCAAAACCAGCTGTTAAAATTAATATATCTATATTATGAGCCATATCCTAATTCCATTCTATAGTTACAATTCTCAATTAAATTCTCGCTAAGATAAATAATATTATCAAGACAAGACTTATTATACCTTTCTTCCATGTTCTTTTTCATAATATTCAATATTTCTGGCTCTTTCATTATAGATTCTAAAAGGCCTTTAATGGAATCTACTTCAGGCACATATATAGCTAGTCCCTCTCTAAGCAAAAATTCAAGATTTTCTTTTTCTTGCCCCGGAATATAATAGGGAATAATTATAGGTAGTTGTTTTGCTATTGATTCAGAAATAGTCAATCCTCCAGGTTTCGTTATGATTATATCGGAATTTTCCATAATAAACGGAATATTATTTGTAAATCCATATACAGTAAGTTTATTGCTTTCTATTAATTCCATATATTCTTTCTCTATACTTGCTTGTAGTTTTCTATTTTTACCACAGATTGTTACAATATTATAGTCCCCTTCCATTTGAACAATATTTCTCAATACCTTTTTCATTCCTTTAAGTCCTAAACTGCCTGCCATAAGTAAAATCTGAAATGAAGTTGATTTCAAATGAATTGGTTTAAATCTTCTTAGAAATTCTTCCTTAATAGGTATACCATATGAATATATCTTATCTCTAGATATTCCTTGTTTCATTAATGTCCTGCTTGTATAATCACTACCTGCAATATATGCATCTACATTTTTATCTATATAAGTTCGGTGCGCTTCATAGTCTGTTACTATTGAAATAAAAGGTATATTTATTAGTCCCCTTTCCTTCAAAGATCCTATTACTCCTACCATAAAGGCATGAGTCGATATAATTAAGTCAGGATTTTCTCGTAAGATTATATCATAAATCTTCTCTCTGGAAATCCTTGAAAAAGAATGTGTAATTAACTTATTGGATTTTTCTTTATTGCTAATACTGTATAGACTTCCGTATAATTTAGGAAAATTATTAACTAAAACTTTGCAAGAACCAATTATAAATGCATCCAAGGTTTTGTTTATTTCCAGTAAAGCATCTAATTTTTTCACTATAAAACCATGTTTTTTAAACTCTTTTTCTAAACAAGATGCAGCCTCATTATGACCACCACCTATAGATGCAGTAAATATCAATACCTTTTTCATATCTTTTCCTCCTTTACTGCCTTAACCTCAAATAATATGTCATTAGATATAACGAAATTTAAATTAGGACTACTGCATTTAAATTTATTTAATCCACTTACTATACTATATAAAATTAAATAGAGGTTATCTATTGATTTCCCTTTCAAGTGAAAAATATATCTTACAATCCTGTCAGATTCAATCTAAACTTATCTAATCCCATGTCTTTATCATCGAATATCCTTGACCCCTTTTTGTCTGAATACAGTCTTTTATTCCAATATCTTCTAATCTCTTTCTAAGCCTTGTAATATTTACTGATAAAGTATTATCATCAACAAACTCTACATCATCCCATAATTCTTCTAATAAAATTTCTCTCGATACTATTTTATTTATATTCGACATAAGTATATATAATAACCCAAATTCCTTCTTACTTAATTCTATTTTTCTCCCTTGCCATTCAACTGTTGATTGGCTTTTATATAAATATACCCCATCTATTTCATAAATATCTTTAGAAACATCTCCCGCATATTCTCCATAGGTTCTTCTTATTACTCCTTTTATTTTTGCTAATAATAAATCAAAGGAAAATGGTTTTATAATATAATCATCACCACCATTTTCTATTGCTAGTACTTGATCCATATCTGAAAATCTAGCTGATATAAATATAATAGGTACCTTAGATATACTTCTCAGTTCCCTACACCAAAAGAACCCATCATAATTAGGTAAATTTATATCTAAAAGAACTAGATGTGGGTTTTCTTCTATGAATTCTCCTTTTATATTGGAATAGTCCTTTACTGTAACTACAGTATAGTTATATCTTTCTAATTTATCTCTAATAAGTTTTAAAATTTTTTCATCATCTTCTACTACAAATACCTTATACATTTCTTCACCTCTTATTCTAATTACCATACAATTATATATTTAGGATATCCCATTCATTGTAATCTTTCCACATAAAAAATGGAATTCACCTAAGAATTCCATTTTAAGCAATAAAAAATATAATTTCAAACTATACTAATTCTTTACTTATTTTCTTTTTACTTCCCAAAAACATTATTAAAAATTGAATTAATACATAGCCTATTATGGCAGTAGTTAAATAAATTTGAAATCCAGCTAATTGTTTAATAGCAATAGATAATTTCTCATATCCAAGTCCTCCTATAAATTTGGACATTTGTAGAGAAGCAACAATTCCTATTGCCATTGGGAAAGTCATTCCTGCATAACTTGGTGCAAAATCAAAGGAAAAGAACCTTGGCAATTTATAAATTACAAAAGCCAATGAACAAAGAACTGCAAAATAAAGACCAAATACTAAATATGAATTTGGATTTTCTATATTATTTAAATAGCTCACTAAACATAAACTACACGGTGCCAATAAAATTGCCATTGTATGATAAACCGGTGCTTTAACTTCTACTTTTATCAATCTATTAAGTATAAAAGGTAAAAGTAATAGATAAACAACAATACCATAATAAACAACTATCTTAATGATAAATGGCTCATTCATAGCTCCACCTACTACTGCGGAAACCATAATACCATTATAAGTAACAAACCAACTAGGCAAAAAAGTTTCCTTATTAAAATTTTTAACTATATTTCTATAAGTAAATATAAGGATATGAATTACGTGAAGACTCAATCCAATTAACCAAATTCCTTTTCCTAAAGATTTATTAAAAGCAAAATAATAACTGCCTAAAAGCATCATAACCATTGTAAAACCAGCATATAAACTACTTGGAACTGTAGTAGTATATTCTTTTAGAAATGTCTTAGGGTATTTCAAAATCTTTATTAGATAAAGAATCCAGATACAGGTTCCAAGCCACATAAATCCATGTCGTATTCCAGTAAAACCTAAACCTTGATATACATTAGATAAAGTTAAAACTCCAACCATAGTAGGTAAAACAGGAACTGGCATATTTTCTAATCTTTCTATAAACGATTTATCCACAATAATCCCCCTATTCATAACTAAATTCAAAATTATTTCTAATATTGAAAAAATCCGAGTAGTCGATTTTAAAAATTGGTTTCTTTACCTTAGAGATATCTATATTCTCTTTAATTAGTTGTGTTAACACTCCAGCATAGGATAAATCACCTTGAAGAATAGCTCCTTGTATTTTCCCATCTTTATGAATAATCTTCTTGTAATTTCCCTTATTATCATCTTCTATCTCTACTAGATAGCTATGATCTACTGGCTCATTTATGCCTAATGACATAGTTGGTATGCCAAAAAAATTCATAGTAGATTTACTAGTAAAAAAATCCGTCATTTCTTTATTGACTCCAGCCATATTGCTACCGGCAATAACTCCTTCCTTTACTGCAACAGGCCATATAGGTCCTCGACCAGTAACATCACCTGCACCATAGACATCAGGTATATTAGTTATTCCACTTCTATCAATAATGAGACCCTTTTTATCTACTTCAATTGTAGAGTCCTTTAGAAATCCAATATTAGAGCGAACTCCAGCAGTTACAATAAGTAATTCGCAGGGAATTTCTTCCCCATTGCTTAAAGTAAGACTTTTAATATTATCTTCCCCATCAATGTTTAACCTTTCGGCACCAATTCCAAAATAAAAATTTACTCCTCTTTCTAGAAAAGCATCTTCATAAGTCTTAGCAGCTCTTTTATCTAATTGAATAGATAATAATCTGTCCTGCATCTCTACTAAATATAGATTTTTCTTAGTATCTATTAGTCCAGTGAGAGCATCTACTCCTACTAATCCGCCACCCATTATAGCTATATTATCTACCTTATCTATCTTCTCCATAATCTCTATACAATCATTTATATTGCGAAATCCTAAGACATTTTTAGCCTTATTCATATTTTCAATGGGAGGGAAAAAAGAATTAGAACCTGTTGCAATAAGAAGTTTATCATAATTAGTAGTTTCCCCATTAGATAAATACACTTCTTTTTTCTCTGCATCTACTCCTATTGCCTCTGTACTTCCAATCCATTTAATCCTATAACACTTAAAAAAATCCTCTTCTACAAACCTAAGCCTATCCATTGTCCTCTGTTTAGACATATAATGATGAAGTATACATCTGGAATATATAGTCTCATCTTTAGAAATCATGATAATCTCCCCAGTGGAATCTAATTTTCTAATCTCTTTTGCACCATTTATACCTGCTGCAGATGAACCTAAAATCACATATCTCATACTATACCTCCTCTAAAGTAATTGCATGCATTGGACATTTTTCAACACACATTGGCTTCAGCAATCCATTCTCAGTACGATGAACACACATATTACATTTCATAATTACTTCATGGTTGATTCTATCACTTTTAAGAACTCCATAAGGACAGGCCATAATACACATATAGCAGCTAGCACATTGTTCACTATCGTATTCCACAAATCCAGTTTCCAAATTTTTATGCATTGCACCAGTCATACAAGTATAAGTACATTCAGGCAAATCACAATGACGGCAGAAAATAGGCGCCGCGTTTGTTTCACTATCTATTACAACACGATTTCTTGCATCATTACTTTCATGGGATACTACACAGGCAGTAACACAAGTTAAACAACCAATACATTTATTTCTATCTATCTTTATTCTTTTCATCTCTATACCTCCTTAGAGTTTTTCAAAATAGATTGGTGTTGTTTTATAAGACGGCTCCTTTGAATATGAATCATAAAGTGAAGGAGTAAGCTTATTACATTCAATATAGTGTATTGGTGCATAAAGCTGCTCATATCGTAAATTATCCGTTATTTTTACAAAGAAATCTGCATCTTCTCCATTAATAGAATAAACACGTATTAAATCATTCTCTTTAATTTTATTTTCCGAAGCTAATTTAGTATTCATATAAATATATGATTTCTTAATACTAACATCTTCAATAAATTGGACCTCTTTTGTACGAGTCTGAGTATGCCATTGCCCTACTGTTCCCCTTCCAGTATTCAATATATATGGGAATTTTTCTGTAGTAGGAAGTGGATTTTCTCTTACATCTTCGAAGATAAACTTTGCTTTTTTTGATGGAGTATAAAATCTTCC
Source organism: Tissierella praeacuta (assembly GCF_040396155.1). GTDB lineage: Bacteria > Bacillota > Clostridia > Tissierellales > Tissierellaceae > Tissierella > Tissierella praeacuta_A. The sequence goes on along the minus strand of NZ_JBEBOY010000002.1, from coordinate 77,744 downwards.
ATCTTCATAAAGTCGCCTTTCATCTTCTTTCAATTCTTCCCCTTCTCTAAATGGCCATTGAATACCATTGGAGTTCTCAAGACCTTCCCATGTTATACCTGTTATATCACAAGGCATTCCCCTAGAACACTCCTTCATAAGTTCAAAACAGTCCTTAGAGGTCTTCCATTTATCTAAAAGAGAACCCATACCTAAAGCCTTACCTACTCCATAGATAATTTCATAATCATTTTTTTCATTTTCACCTTTTTCTAAGCAAGGTCTCATGGCAGAAACTCTTCTTTCAAGATTTATATATGTCCCTTCCTTTTTTATACCAGAAACTGCTGGGAAAAATACAGTACAATGATTTGCACTATCTGTATCATCATAAATATCCTGAACTACAAATAGTTCAAGTTTCTCAATTGCCTTTGCAAATGTTTCATTATTTGTCCAGCTATGGCGTGGATTAGTACATAGAATCCACAATCCCTTAATCTTACCTTCATTGATACCTTCAATAATCTGATTATATGTTGCAGTTGGCTTTTCTGCTAAATCCGAATCCTTAACTCCTAAAACCTCAGCAATACGTTTTCTTCTATCAGTATTGTTAAAATCTCCACCACCAAAGAAACATGCAGTATTACTATAGACCCTAGAACCCATTGCATTACACTGTCCTGTAATGGAATTAGCCCCTGTTCCTTTTCTTCCAATATTTCCAGTCATTAAAGCTAGATTGATAATAGCCTGTGCAGTACGTACTGCCTCATATCCTTGGTTAACTCCCATTGTCCACCAGAAAGATACCCTTTCTCCACTATGAATTAATTCTACCAGTTCTAGAATCTGTTCTTCTCTTAATTCTGTAATCTTTGCTGCCTTATTCAGTGTATAGGACTTTACAAAGGATTTAAAATCCTCAAATCCTTCTGTATTTTTTTCTATATATTCCTTATCAATATAATCTTTTTCAATTAAAATATTGGCAATTGTATATAATAAAACTAAATCAGTTTTTCCCTTTAATCCATACCAATAATCAGCATTCTCAGCCGTTTCAGATTTTCTTGGGTCAATTACAATTAATTTTTTATTTTTATTTTTTAAAATACGTCCCCATAGAATTGGATGAGCAACTACTGGGTTTGCACCAATTAGAATAATTCTATCGGACAATTCGATATCCTTTAAAGTAAAACCGGGCGCATCAAAACCAAAACTTTGCTTATGTGCAACAACAGCAGTAGCCATACAAAGTCTTGTATTGCCATCTACATTGGTTTTGAGGAAATTTCTCATAACATGGCCAAATATGGCAAATTCCTCCATAGTAAGTTGTCCCGTACTAATCCCAGCAATACTTTCTTTTCCGTACTTTTCTTGTAATTCCAATAATTTATTTGCTACATATTCAAATCCTTCTTCCCATGAAACATATTTAAAACTTCCGTCAGGCTGTTTTATCTTAGGCAAAGGTGAGCAATTCACTGTAGTCTGTTGCTTATCTAAGGATAGGCCTTTAATGCATGAAAAACCATTATTAACTGGATATCCTTTAGTTGGAAGAACTTTTATAATTTGATTGTCCTCTACATAAAAGTCTAAATTACAGTCTAATGCACAATAATTACAGGTTGATTGTACCTTCTTCATATCTATCCCCCTACTCTTTTTATTATTTTACCAATAAATATGCTCAGCTACTTTTGCATCCTTTGGCAAATTCACATCTTTTAATGCCCATTTTTTAAATTCTTGATATCCTGTACGATCCACTATATATCCAACATGTTCCTTTGGAAGAGTACGATCAATATATTCATCCACATAATCATAGGTGTTTTGAATGATTTTAATAATTGATGCTTCATCAACTCCTTTTATAAAAGTCTGAGCTAAACGGGGACCTTTCTTTCCAGTTCGACCCATAATAACTAATTTATATCGTTTTTCTTCTTTTCTTGACCATGCCTGCATAGGGCAAGTCAAAACACATTCACCACATTCTATACAAATGTCTTCATTTCTTACTACCTTTCCATCTACTATCTTTAACGCACCAACAACACGTTTCTTACAGTTCTTCACACAGGCTTCACATCCTACACATCTGTAAGAGTCATATCTTACACCTGCCATTCCTATAATTCCAAAATCCTGCATATGTGCCTTTGCACAATCATTTGGGCATCCAGTAGTTGCTATTTTAAAATGATGGTCATGGGGAAATATGGCTCCTTCTATTCTTTTTGCAAACTCTGTAGTATTGTAATTCGCATAAGGACAGACTCTATTTCCAATACATGAAGATATATTTCTCGTTCCTGAAGCAGGATATCCTTCTCTTGGATTGTCAATTTGAACTCCATATGGCAGTTCTAATTTCTCAATTATTGGGCTTATTATTTCGTTAATTTTGTCCATATTGACAAAGTCAATTCCAGTTATTTCAAAGCCTTGTCTTGAGGTAATATGTAATTTACCATCTCCGTATTTTGTGGCAATCTCATACAATGTAGGGATAACCTCTGCTGGTAACTGCCCTCCAGGAATTCTTATACGTATAGAGGTTTTATTTCGTTGTTTAGTAATTCTAAATGCATTCTTTTTAATTTTTTTGGTATTTAAGTCTAACATTTATTTTCCTCCTTAATCTATTAATTTAGCAGCCTTATCATATCTAAATACTGGACCCTCTAGACATATATAAGTTTCATCAATTTTACAATGTCCGCATTTTCCAATTCCACAGGACATTTTTCTTTCAAATGAAACCCAAATTTGTTCATCCTTAATACCTAGTTTTGATAACTCAATTCCAGTAAACTTCATCATTGGCGGCGGTCCCACCATGATCACACTGATATTTTCTATATTAGGAAGATTAAGTTTAGATACATGCTCTGTTACAAATCCTGTATTTCCCATCCAACCTTCTTCTGGTTTATCAATAGTTAGACAAATATCCATATTCTTTTCCCACTCTCTAAAAGAATCTTTAAATAGAATATCTTGAGAAGATTTAAATCCACTAATTAACTTAAAGCTATTTATTTTATCTAAATTCTTATGAAAATAATTAATTACACTTTTTACAGGAGCAAGACCTGTTCCACCTGTTACCATAATTAAATCCTTACCAAAATGAATTTCTGGTTCAAAGTTATTACCATAGGGTCCACGAATCTGTAAAAAATCTCCTGCTTTTTTATTAAAAATTGCATCTGTTACATGCCCTACTTTTCTTATGGTTAACTCTATTAATTCATTATCAAAATCACTGATGGAAATAGGTACTTCCCCAAATTTAGGAACAGATACCTGAACAAATTGCCCTCCTTTAACATCCATAATCCTTTCAACAAAAAATGTATAATCAATATCTGTATGTTTAAGGATTTTCTTTATTTCTGCAGGATAAGTCATATATGGATTCATTATTTTTCCTCCTTATTTTCTTCATTAACCTTTTTAGAAACTAAATTAATGCATTGTGCAAAGGATATATATTCTGGACATCTATCATCACAACGCCCACAGCCAACACACATTGTTTCTCCAAATCGTTTCTTGAAATCATAGATTTTATGCATTGTCTTGAAACGCATTCTCGAGCCATAATCTCTCCTAAAGGAATGTCCTCCTGCCATATCAGTGAATTTGTCTACCTGGCATCCTGCCCATACACGACGTCTTTCACCATTATCTGGATTTTCTTTATAATGAATATCTGTTGTTGTAAAGCAAGTGCATGTTGGACATGAAAAATTGCAGCGGCCACAGGCAATACATCTATTTTCATAATCCTTCCACATATCATCATTAAATAAGGAAAAATCCAATTTTTCTGCATCAGGAATTGTCACATTATAATGATTTTCTAAAACATATTCAGGAATAAATTCAATTTCGCTTTCTCCCTTAAAGTCTTCTTTAAATTCAGTATCTTTAACTTCAATATGAACCTTATCATCAAAAAACTTAATTGCCATGGAATAATTATCTGTTTTATTAGTTCCCATGGATACACAGAAACAATTCTCAAAACTATTACTGCATCCCATTAAAATAAATTTAGTATTTTTTCTTCTTCTTTCATAGTAAGGGTCTTTAAAACTTCCATTTTTTAAAAATATATAATCCATTTTATCTATTGCATGAATATCGCATGCACGAAGAAAAATTATATATTTCTTTTCCTCATAATAAGGTTCACTAAGTCTTTCTTCTTGAATATTAAAAATTGTTTCTGTTACTGGAAACAATACTTCCTTTGCTGAAAAAATGGATTTTTCTTTATACTCAATTTCCTCCACATTTGTAATTTTCTCATAACGTATATTATCCGTATCAGAAAACCTTCCTCCTCCTGTTATTCGAACAGGTCCATAAACTTCATAATCTTTGCTCCATTTTTCAAGATATAAATTAAATTTAGTATTTATTATTTCGTAGCCCATTAAGTATCCTCCTCGCTAATTATAATGATGCTTTAACTCATTATAGTCTATATAAAGTAAATGAACTGTGAAATATATCACAATTATGATAAAATAATAATATAAATTAAAAATAGATAATGGAGGTGGATATTATGATTCAATTAAATAATTTAAAGTCTTGGAAAAACATTTCAGAAAAAACAAAGGAAAAATTTTTAGATAATTCTTCTTATCTGGAATATGCTAAAGGAACTACTATCTATCTAGAATCAGACCCAAATCCATTAATCTATCTCATTCTTTCCGGATATATAGTATTATCCAAAACATCTATAGAAGGAAAAGAAAAATATTTATATTATCTTTCAAAGGGGGATTTTATAAATCAATGTGTCATTGATGGAAGGGGTACTGCTACTACTGCAAAGGTTGTCAGCGATTCATCTCTAATTGGTATAAATAAAGATATTTTACTTAATTTAATGAAAGAAGATTTTGATTTTAATCTCCTTATGCTTAAATCCTTAGCAAATATAATCCGTAGAAGTCAACGTCAAATCCTAAATTTGGGAAGTTATAATACTAGCCAGAGAATAGCCTCTAGATTATGGAAACTATCTAGGGATTATGGCGAAAAGATAGGTGATTATATATTAATCAATGCTCCCATAAATCAAACTGATATTTCTCATATGGTAGGAGCATCTAGGGAAACTGTCAATAGATTCTTTAAAGAACTGGAAACTAAAGGAATTATCCTTCTAAAAGGTCATAGTATTATAATTACAGATAGGGATAGACTCTTGGAATACATAAATTAAAAGCATGCTGGATATTCAGCATGCTTTTAATTACTCATCATATTCTGGATAAGGTATTTCTCCTTTTCCTTCTCTTATAAAAGAATTTGTCCAATTAGGCATAGGTGGCTGCTTATCTTCTTTTATGAGCTCTTGCCATTTTTCATCTGTCAATCTTTCATCTGAACTAAATTCATGATAACTAAATACTGCACCTCTTGTAAGATATAATTTACCTCCTATAGGCACCACTGCATAAATCTCATATGCTGGACCTACTCCTGCTTCCATATATCCTTCATCACTTTGGGGATTTGGTGCAATAGTATGGAAATCTGCTATTACTGCCATGTTTTTATCTGTTTCAGAAGTTATCTCAAACCATCGTAAATTCTCTCCAGAGAAAGAAGCTGTTAAACTCTCTAACATACCTCCGTAAACTTGAATTTGAAAATATTCATCACTAGTCAATTCTTCATTTCTAAGTTCTTTTACTGAGCAATTTATTAGAAAACTTAAAAGTTCTTCAAATTGTTCCATTTTCATATCTATATTTTCTATAGTTAAACTTCTAGCAGATAAGTTTTTCCTTGAAAATTTAGTTAGCCATAGTAGTTTTTCATATACTTCGATATTAGGTTCCACATATCCTACTACCTCTTCAGATCCTCCACCACCACATTCTGCAGCAGATTGTTTTCCATAGAGAATAGTATCATGTTTTAACTCTGCCCAAGAACCTAATGCTGTATTTAAGTCTTTATCTATCCAAGCTTCATTGGTCATAAAAGATGGATAACCTTTATCAAAAGGTTCAAGGAATCCTAGCAATGTCCAAAGCCATCCTTGATACATATTGCTGGTCCAATCCTTATGAGATAGTTTTGAAAATTTATCTTTCATCCTATTAAATTCTTTTAGATAATCTTCCCTAAATTGATTTTCTTTAGATAACTGAATTTCCTTTGCTTTTTCCGAACCTAATACTCCCATTACATCTAATCCTGAAGGTATTGGTCTAACTATAGGCTCCACCAATTCTTGGATTGTTTCAGCATCTAATGTATATCTCTGTCCCATAAGCCTAAATTGTTTTCCTGATGGAGTAGATACAGTAGTATATTTTGCCTTTACCCTTGGCTCAGGTAATTTATCAGCTTCTTTATAGAATTCATCTAATTTTTTTCTGTCATTTAGCTTGTTTAGATTTGGAGTCTTTCCATATATTTTAAATAATAATTCTCCATATTGATAAATACTTAAATCATCAGAGCTTCCAACAAAGAAATTAGTTGGCTCATATATATTTTCCCATTTATTATAAACATTTTTATCAGAATACAAACTATAGGTAATTAAGAGAGCCTGTAGAGTCTGTTCTATATTTCTTTCTTCTTTTTCTTTGAAATATAGTGGAAATGGAGCTTGCCCATACCACATCATAGTCTTGAAATATCTCTCAAATTCCTTTGACCTAGTATAATGTCCTCTTATGGTAAATTGACTATAATCTAAATCATATGGAAATATAGTTGACTTATTAAAACCTAAATGGTTATCAATCTTTTCCTGTTCTTCCAAAGCCATGTTCATTGCATCACTAGGCACCCCCTCTGGAATGTCTTTTTCTAATGCTAATTGTGCAGTAAGAAAAAATGCAATATTTTTTAACTGAATATCCTTCATCTCTTTATCATTTAGTTTATTATAGATACTAATAGAATCTTTTAACATACTATCTGTCATTTCTTCTACTAATCCTAATAATTTATCATTCTCCAATGTTCGCAGTGTATAATCATAGAATATATGATATACCTGCAAAACTGAGTCAGTTGTGACAAAGGATGGTATATCCTTATATTCATTATCTTCGTAAATATAAAATAATTGCTCATTCTTACTAGGATTTACCACAAAATTATTCTTTACTATAAACTCTAATTGTTCTTTAGAAAATTCACCGAATATGTTTAAATTTTCAATATTAGATAAATCATCTTTTACTTTATATGGCTTAACCTTTGCCTCAAACTTCAAAGGCTCATATGGAACTTCTATATTTATTAATCCATGGTTTACTTCCATATTAGTTTCTTTGTCATTTGTATTATCTTCTGACGAATTAGTTAAATCTCCTTTCTCAATTTTACCTACTTCTTTAGAAACACATCCAGTAGTTAAAATAGATATTATTAGCATAAATGAAATAATTGAATATAATAAATTTCTTTTCACTTTAATTCTCCCTTTCTATTATTAAATTATTACCTTTAAGTTTTACCAACCCTAAATATGTCTCTTTTCCTTCTCTAACTTGAATATGTGCTTCTCCATCTTCTATTGTCAACTCCTTTATATTTTCATAATCTTTAGATTCCAGATATCCTTCAAAGCCAAATCCTTTCCATTTATATGTATTAATAACATTTCTATTATTCTCTAGTATCTCAACGGAGATTATTTCCTCAACATTATCTCCATCTATATCATAAAAGTTATAGTCAATAAAAGGTCTTGCTAGTCTTGACCCTCTCCATTTAGGTTCTAATTTTCCATGTTCAAAAGAATATATAAATGGTCTTTTAGCCATTACTTGATGAAATGGAGATTTTTTATACACTCCAATAGATATTTCATCTTTTCCATCTCCATCTATATCTCCAGTTATGACCTTCCAAGGATTAAACTCTGAAAAATCCTCCCTATATATTTCCTTCTTATCTTCTAAGGAAAATATAATTATTTCATTACCGAATTTTTTCCACCTTGATCCTGTCAATACCACTAGATACTCATTATTATCTTCAATGATATTTCCTATGGCATAGTCTTTAACCTTTTCTTTTATTTCTATAGGAAGTTTAACTTGATTTCCTGAAAAAAATAAAAATAAGCTAATTAAAATTAAGAAAACTGAGGGCACAATTATTTTAGCTTTTAACCTACACATTTTTTCACCTCTTTACTATCAGTATATCAATATTATGTTAAAAAACAAATTACAAATAATTTACAATATTAAAATAACCAGTGTCCAATGGACTCTGGTTATGCCTACCTACATTATTTTCCAAATAATGATCTCTATTTTAATTGTCAACTATCCTATTTTCCTATACCTAATTCCCTTGCATAATAAAATAAATATTGTTGTGCAAAGCCTGCAAGACTGCCAAATATCCTAGCTCCATGGGAACCTATTAGTTTCACATTTGTATCTTCCTTTAAATAAAAATGTTCCATAACTCTTTTAACCCATACATCCACTGGAAAAGCATCATCTTTATTAAAAGCAAAAAGCAAAATACAATCACTTACTTTTGGTCCTACTCCCGGTAAAGTCATTAAAAGTTCCTTGCCTTCGTTTCTACTTAAATTGTAAATGGAATCTAGATTCAATTCTCCATCTGCTATAATCTTTGATGTCTGTACTATCCTCTCTCCTCTAAATCCTACTTTGCATATTTCCTTTAAATCTTCTGCCTTAGCCTTTGACAAACTTTCAGCCTTAGGAAAGCTATAATATTCTTTTCTAGATAAATCATCCGTATTTATTTTCTCTCCATAATGTTTAGACATTAGTTCTATGGATTTTTTTATTCTAGGGATTTGATTATTAGCTGATGTTATAAAGGATATTACCATTTCAAAAGGTTCTTGATTAAGTATTCTAATTCCTTCACCAAATTTAATTGCTTCAGCTAATATTTTATCCTTAGATAATTCTTTCTTTATCTCATCATAATCCCTATCTAAATCAAAATAATTATACCAGATATTATCAAAATCTTCCCTATTTGTATTAGATAGTATAATGTCATTATTTTCTTTCTTTACATTAAGTACTTTCCCATAAGCTACTGTAGTATAGGAATTATCTTCTTCTACTGTCCACCTAAAAGCTTGACCACATTCAAATATATGCTTAGGATCAAAATTTTTCATGTCCTTTAATATTATTCTATCTTTTTCTTCAATAATGTTATAGTTCATATAATTCTCCTTTTTATTTAAAAATATCTCTAATAATTATATATTACCCTTATTAAATATAAAAAAACTGGCCTAAGCCAGTTTTTCTATATTTATATTAATACCATCCTCTTAATTTCATTACTTCCGCTACTTTTTTAACTGAATGCATGTAAGCAGCTTTTCTGAATGTTACATTATGGTCTTTAACGATTTTGTAAATATCGTTGAATGCATTAACCATAGCAACTTCTTGTTTTTGTACAACTTCGTCTTCTCCCCAATAGTATCCGTATAGGTTTTGTACCCACTCAAAGTAGGAAACTGTAACTCCACCAGAGTTTGTAAGTATATCTGGAGTAACTGTAATTCCTCTCTTTTCAAGTACTACGTCTGCATCTGGAGTAATAGGTCCATTAGCAGCTTCACATACTAATTTAGCATTGATTTTTTCAGCAACTTCAACTGTAACAGCATTTTCTAATGCAGCTGGAACCATAACATCAACGTTTAATTCCCAGAATTCATCTAATGTAATCATTTTTCCTTTTGGATAATTAACTAGATTTCTATGTTCTTTCATATAAGCTGCCATATCATCATAGTCTAATCCTTCTTCATTGTATATAGCATAAGTACCTACTTCTTTTGCCCATTCACCAATAGCTACTATTTTAGCTCCTTGTCCTTGAATGTTTTTAACAGTGAAACTACCTACGTTTCCGAATCCTTGAACAGCTACTTTTGCTTGTTTCATATCTATGCCTAATTTAGCTGCTGCTTCTCTAACGATAACTGATACACCAAATCCAGTAGCTTCATTTCTACCTTTTGATCCACCCCATGCAACTGGTTTACCAGTAAATACTCCAACTGCAGCTGAACCATTTAATTTGTTGTATTCGTCAACCATCCAAGCCATAATTTGACCATTAGTATTTACGTCTGGAGCTGGAACATCTATTTTTTCTCCTAAATACTTATAAAGTCCTTGAACATATCCTCTTGCTAATCTTTCTAATTCTCCTTGTGATAGAGTACTTGGATCAACAGTGATTCCGCCTTTTCCTCCACCATATGGGATACCTGTTACGCAGCATTTAAAAGTCATCCAAATTGATAAAGCCTTAACTTCATCTACATTAACTCCTGGATGGAATCTAACTCCACCTTTAGCAGGTCCTATAGCATCATTATGAACTGATCTATAGCCTTTAAATATTTTTACTGAACCATCATCCATTTTAACAGGAATAGAGATTTCTATAACTCTTTGTGGTTCTTTAAGTAATTCATAAACTGCTGGTTCTAAACCTAATGCATCACAAGCAGATTTTACTTGTAATTGGGCACTTTCTAATGGATTTAAATTTTCTTTTGACATTGTACAAAACCCCCCTATAATTTAAATAGCGAAACTTTATTTAGTCATACAGCATTTCACTGAAATTATAACACAATGGAATTTTTTTGTAAACATTTCAGAATATTAGCAATTAGCAGAGAACAGTTAACAAAGAACAATTAAAACTGAAAATCAAATAAAAGCTTTATAATTCTTACTTTCTCTGAAATCTTAATTGTTAAACGTTAACTGTCCATTTTACATTATTAATTACTAATTATTTAATGCCTTAAATGCTTCCATTATATCATCTACATTATCTAATGCTTCTATAAGTTCTGGTAATACTTCATAAACATCTCCAACTATACCATAGTCAGCAATTTTAAATATAGGTGCATCTGCATCTTTATTTATAGCAACTATAACTTTAGATTCTTGCATACCAGCTAAATGCTGAATAGCTCCTGATATACCACAAGCAACATAAAGTGAAGGTCTAACAGTTTTTCCTGTTTGTCCTACTTGGTGATTATGTTCTATCCAACCAGCATCAACAGTAGCACGAGAAGCACCTACTACTCCTCCAAGTTTTTTAGCTAAGTCTTCGATTAGCTTAAATCCTTCTGGATTTCCAAGTCCTCTACCACCAGATACTATTATCTTAGACTCTTCTAATTGTACTTCTGCTTTTTCACCTTTAACCACTTCTGTAACTTTAGCTCTTATATCTTCATCTTTTAATTCTGGTACAAATTTAACTATATTGCCTTTTCTGCTTTCATCATATTTAGCTTTTTCCATAACTCCTGGTCTAACTGTAGACATTTGTGGTCTATGGTCTGGACATATGATTGTTGCCATTAGATTACCGCCAAATGCTGGACGTGTTTGCATAAGTCTTCTATTTTCTAAATCCACGTCTAGTTTAGTACAGTCAGCTGTAAGTCCTGTGTGTACTCTAGCAGATATTCTAGGTCCTAAATCTCTACCAATATTTGTAGCACCAATTAAAATAATTTCAGGTTTTCTTTCTTTAACTAAATCATATATTACCTTAGTATATCCCTCCGTTGTATATACATTTAATAGTTCATGATCAGCATATAAAACATTATCCGCACCATATTTAACAAGCTTTTCAGCTAAATTATCCACATCTTTACCTAATAATACAGCAGTTAACTCTGTATTTAGAGCATTTGCTATTTTCCTTCCTTCTCCAACTAATTCTATAGCTACATTAAGCAATTCTCCGTCCCTTTGCTCTGCAAAAACCCACACACCTCTATATAAATCTACGTCTACTCCGCCCGCTCTATGTTTCTTTTCTTCTTTTTCGATTGCATTTACAGGACAAGCCTCTACACATTGCCCACAAGCCGTACATTTTTCGTTTATTTTAGCCTTCTTATTTACCATATCAATAGCTTCAAATGGACATACTCTAACGCATTTTCCGCAGCTAATACATTTCATTTCTATAACTTTCACAGCCATTTAAATTTCCTCCTTTATCTAATGATCATATTAAATAAGATGTTTTTCTTTTAATTTCACTACTAACCCTCTAGCAGATTCCTTGGCATTTCCTTGTAAAATTTCACCTACACCTGTTCTTCCTTGTGGTGTAAATGATTTATTTACTTGAGTAGGAGAACCATCTAATCCTAAATTGCTAAAATCAGCATCTATATCTTTAGCAGACCAAATTTTTACATTATCACTCTTATAAGCATCATATATACCCTTAATAGAAGGATATCTTGGCTCATTTAATTCTTTTATAGCTGTTAAAAGCACAGGCATTTCTGATTCTATAACAAAATGTCCATCTTCCAATGCTCTTTTAGCTATAACCTTGTCATCTTTGATCTTTAATTCTTCAACATAAGTTATTTGAGGTAAATTTAAATGTTCTGCAATTTGAGGTCCAACTTGTGCTGTATCTCCATCTATTGCTTGTCTTCCACAGAAAATAATATCATAATCTTTTATATTTTTAATTCCTGTTGCTAAAGCTGTAGATGTAGCCCAAGTATCAGAACCTGCAAAAGCTCTATCTGATAATAATACAGCCTCATCTGCACCCATAGCTAAAGCTTCCCTAAGAGCAACATCCGCTTGAGGAGGTCCCATACTTAATACTGTTATTTTAATATCCTTATGTTCATCTTTAAGTCTTAAAGCTTCTTCCAGAGCATTTCTATCATCTGGATTTATAATGCTTGGTACTCCTTCACGAATAAGCGTTCCACGAACTGGATCTATTTTAACTTCATTAGTATCTGGTACTTGTTTTAAACATACTATAATATTCATTTTCTTCCTCCTAACTTATTATTTTAACACCTGAGCTGCTATAACCATTTGTTGAACTTGAGATGTACCTTCGTATATTTCCGTAATCTTAGCATCTCTCATCATTCTTTCCATAGGATAATCTTTTGTATATCCATATCCGCCAAATAGTTGAACACATTTAGTAGTTACATTCATAGCACAATTTGCTGCGAAAAGTTTAGCCATAGCTGCTTCTTTGCTATATGGAAAATTATTAGCTTTGTTATATGCTGCTCTATAAACCAAAAGTCTAGCTGCATCAATTTCTGTAGCCAAATCTGCCACCATCCATTGAAGTCCTTGGAATTTAGCTAGTGGTCTGCCAAACTGTTGTCTTTCTTTTAAATATTTTACAGTTTCATCTAAAGCACCTGCAGCTATACCAAGAGCTTGAGAAGCTATACCAATTCTACCGCCATCAAGGGTAGCCATAGCTATTTTAAATCCTTCTCCTTCTTTACCTAATAAGTTTTCTTTTGGAATCTTGCAATTTTGGAATATTAGTTCTGCTGTAGCTGAAGCTCTAATGCCCATTTTCTCTTCAATCTTTCCTATACTAAATCCTTCACGATCTTTCTCAACTATAAAAGCAGATATTCCTCTTGTTCCCTTACTCTTATCAGTCATAGCAAATATTATATATGTATCTGCCTGTCCTCCATTTGTAATAAATATCTTTGAGCCATTTAAAATATAGTCGTCTCCATGAAGTACTGCTGTAGTTTGTTGTCCTGCCGCATCTGTACCAGCATTAGGTTCTGTTAAACCAAAAGCACCTAAATGTTCTCCCTTTGCTAAAGGAACTAAATATTTTTGTTTTTGTTCTTCTGTTCCGAATTTGTATATTGGCCAACATCCTAAGGATGTATGAGCTGATAATATAACTCCTGTAGTAGCACAAGCCTTTGATAATTCTTCCACAGCTATAGCATATGATAATTCATCTCCACCTGAACCACCGTATTCAACTGGAAAAGGTATACCAAGCATATTATACTTTGCCATTTTATTGACAGTTTCTCGCGGAAATTGTTCCGTTTCATCTATCTCTGCAGCAATAGGCTTTACCTCTTTTTCGGTGAATTCCTTCATTACATTTCTTACCATTTGTTGCTCTTTAGTTAGTTTGAAATTCATATATTATTTCCCTCCCTAATATATTGGCTATCCCTATGATTACATTATAAGCCTTTTATCTTTTTATTTCCAGTGATATCGTTAAATTTTTATCCTTAATTTTTAATATAAAAAGCCTAATTATTCAATATAGTTGAATAATTAGGCTTTTTCATTAATCTTTTGTTCATTTAATTTATATTCTTTATGATTTCAGTTATTATTTTAACATCTCAATTTGTTTATATCCATCTCTAATTATATTTATCTTTTAGAAAATATGAAAGTGTAAATAAGCTTTCATTTAAGCGTACATTCTCCACTATCATTTCTTCAGGAACATTTAAGTCTGTTGGAGCAAAGTTCCAAATTCCTTTTACTCCAGCTTTTATAAAAGCATCTGCTATTTCTTGAGCATTATCTTTTGGAGAGGTAATGATTCCTATATCTACATTATTTTCCTTAATAAAATCAATCATAGTATCTACATCTCTTATTTCAATATCTCTAATCTTCAACCCTATGAGTTTTGGATTTTTATCAAAAAGTGAAAGTACTTTGAAACCAGCATCTTCAAAACCTTTATAATTAGCTATGGCCTGACCTAGGTTTCCTGCACCTGCTATTACAGCTTTATATATAGTCTCTAATCCAAGGATTTTAGCTAGCTGTCCATGTAACTCTTCTACATTATATCCATATCCCTGTTGTCCGAATCCACCGAAATTATTTAAATCTTGTCTTATCTGAGAAGCTGTAAAGCCTGTCATATTACTTAATTCTTGAGATGAAATTCTGTTAATTCCTTTATTTAATAATTCTCCCAAATATCTATAATATTTAGGTAACCTTCTTATAACTGTTATGGAAACCTTGCTGTCTCTGTCCATCCTGTAATCACCACCCAATAATATTTTACAGATTATTATAACATCGTGATATTAATATGTCAATTTACTTACATAATGTTTTTTTGAATATTTTATTACCTTTTTTGACATAATAATTCTTGAAAGGAGCAATTTATATGGCAAGCAAAGAGCAACTTAGAAAAATAGCCTTATATTGTAATGAATATGACCCATCAAGAAATAATCTAACATCAAATACTCTAACCTCCTCTGTACGTGCTTATGAAGATAAGTATGAAAACTGTATAAATTGTATTCATTATACTAAGGATGGTAAATGTAATTTAAATTTAATTGATCCTATTCTATCTTCAATGGCAATGGAACAGGATTTAAAATCTTGAAATACTCCTAAAATTTATAGGAGTATTTTCTTTATTAAATCATAATATTAAACCATCTACATTTAAAGACTTTATCCATAAAATCTTGTTAAGACCAATTTTCAATCCATCATTACGTACCTTTATATTTGGAGAAATATATATGTCTATATCTCCTTCTTTATGCATAATAAAAGAATCATTATTATATGGTTTTCCAACCTTCACCGATGGTTGATAGCTAGCACATCATCCTCCGCCTATCCTCTCAATTATAATTTGTATAGAATTATCTCCAGATTTATTTTTTATATACTCTTTTGCTTTTCTATCAATATATATATCCATTTTCTCCCTCATCATTACATAACTTTAGTTTATTTTACCATATGGGGGTATCAAAGACAATGGAAAACGAATATATTTTTTGATACAATATAAAAGAATAATATTTAGGAGGAAATAAAATGTTAGTCCTTTCATGTAGCAATATAACTAAATCTTATGTAACAGACACTATTTTAGATGGTCTTAGCTTTACTGTAGAAGATGGAGATAAAATTGGGGTAATTGGACTAAATGGTTCAGGTAAAACCACCCTTTTCAATATTTTAAGTGGAGAAATTACAGAAGATAGCGGAGATATATATATTCAAAAAGATATAAAGCTTGGATACTTAAAACAGCATACAAAAATAGAAAGTGATAAAACTATATTTAATGAATGTTTAAATGTTTTTCTTCCATTAATAAAGATGGAAGAAGACCTGAGAATACTTGAACATGAAATATCATTAGAAAGTGAAAAAGGTACAACTGAAAAACTTAATGATTTAATGGATGAATATGCTCATATGTCAGAAAAATTCTTATCCTTAAATGGATATGGATATAAATCAGAAATTAAAGGAACCCTTAAAGGCTTAGGCTTTAATGATGAAGACTTAGAAAAGCAAGTTAATGTCCTTAGCGGAGGACAGAAATCACGCTTATCCTTAGCTAAGCTGCTTCTTGAAAAGCCTAATATTCTCTTATTAGACGAGCCTACTAACCATTTAGATATAGATGCCATAGATTGGTTAGAAAAGTTTTTAAAAGATTATAAGGGAGCAGCCCTTATAATTTCCCACGATAGATACTTTTTAGATAATGTTGCAAATAGAATATTTCATATAGAAAATTTAAAATTAAACATTTACAATACTAATTACTCTAATTTTATGATTAGAAGAAAAAAAGAATTAGAAATATATAAGAAACATTTTGAAGACCAGCAAAAAGAAATAAAAAGGCAAGAAGAAATAATTAGTCGATTTATGAACTATGGAGGCTCTAGATATATAAAGCAGGCTCAAAGTAGACAAAAAACATTAGAAAAAATGAAAATAATGACGAAACCTACTGAGCAGAAAAAAACTAGGATAAAATTCGAACCAAAAATTAAATCTGGAAGAGATGTTCTAAGAGTTGAAAAATTGGAAAAATCCTTTGGAGAATTTAATTTACTAAAGGATATAAACTTTAACATTTATAGAGGAGAAAGAGTAGGTCTTATTGGGACTAATGGTATAGGAAAGACAACCTTATTTAAAATAATCCTAGGCCAAATTCCTAAGGGTAATGGAAATATTCTTGTTGGACATCATGTTGTCAGTGGATATTTTGACCAAGAAATGTCCAAGCTTAACCTAAATAAAACTATTATAGATGAAATATGGGACGAAAATCCAAACTTTGACCATTATCAAATAAGAACTATGCTTAGTCAATTTATGTTTATAGGTGATGATATATTTAAGGAAATCTCAGAACTTAGTGGAGGAGAAAAAGGTAGACTTTCTCTGCTGAAACTAATGTTATCCAATTCAAACTTTTTATTAATGGATGAACCTACAAACCATTTAGATATTGATTCTAAGGAAATTTTAGAAGAAGCACTACTTGATTATGAGGGCACATTATTTGTGATCTCCCATGATAGATATTTCTTAAATAGAGTAACCAATAAAATCCTAGAATTAACTAAAGATGGAATTAAGGAATACTTGGGAAATTATGATTATTATTTGGAAAAGAAAAACGAAATAATATATGTAGAAGATGATGATAATGGTAAAACCAAAACTCAAATTAAACTAGAAAAAAGAAGAGAAAAAGAATTAATACAAGAAGAAAGAACTAAAAAAAAGAAAATAAATAATTTAGAAGAGAAAATAGCAGAAGAAGAATCCAAACTTGAAGGGTTAGATAATCTTCTTTGTGACCCTCAAATATATGAAAATCCCGAAAAAATTGTTGAACTAACGAAAAAAAGAGAGGAAGCTAAGCTTAAACTAGATGGACTATATGAAGAATGGATTTTATTAACTGAAGGGTAATTTCACATATAATTCACATGTTATACACAGTACCCACAAGTTTATCCACATCTCAAGGCCTTTATTTTAAGGTTTTCTCTAGATTATCCACATTGTCCACATATTTTTACAATAAATTATCCTATTATATGTGGACAATATATGAAATAATTTGTTTGAAAATGCTAAATTAACTCTAAATTTGGCACAACATTTAAATGAAGATCCGATTCTTTACCTTCTTTATAGTTGAAATAAGCAGCTGCACCAATCATTGCAGCATTATCTGTGCATAATATCCTAGAAGGATAAAATATTTCTATATTTTCTTTCTTTCCTCTTTCTTCCATCATATCTCTCAAACCTTGATTTGATGCTACTCCACCAGCTATAACTATTTTATTTGATTTTCTTTCACTGGCCAATCTAAAGGACTTATCCACAAGCACATCTAATACAGCTTGTTGAAAAGATGCTGCTACATCTTCTATTACAATCTCTTCACCTTTTTGTCTTGCCTGATTTAAATAATTTAATACTGCTGTTTTAAGACCACTAAAGCTAAAATCATAGGACTTTGGCTCTAATAATACTCTTGGAAAATCTATTGCTCCTTTGTTTCCAGATTCAGCTAGTTTATCTATGACTGGTCCTCCTGGATAGGGAAGTCCCAAAGCTCTAGCTACTTTATCAAAGGCTTCTCCTGCCGCATCATCTCTTGTTCTGCCTATTAATTCATAATCAGTATAACTATTGGCCTGTACTAAATAGGTATGTCCACCTGATACTATTAAACATGTAAAAGGTGGCTCCAAATCTTTATGCTCAATATAGTTTGCACAAACATGTCCCTGAATATGGTTTACTCCAATAATAGGTATATCTAAACCATAAGCTAATGCTTTGGCAGTTGATATGCCTATTAACAAAGCTCCAACTAAGCCTGGTCCCTGAGTAACCCCTATTAAATCTATATCACTAAATCCAATATTTGCTTTATCCAATGCTTCTTGGATAATTGGATCTATACTTTCTATATGTTTTCTTGAAGCTATTTCTGGTACTACACCTCCAAATTTCCTATGAATATCTATCTGGGAAGATATTATATTAGATAAAACCTCCCTGCCATCTTTAATCACAGCACAAGAGGTCTCATCACAGGAAGTCTCTATGGCTAATGTCAACATAATATACACCTCTTAATTCTATAATTTTTTCCACATAATTATTGCATCCTCATTATCATCTGCATAATAATTTGGTCTAATTCCCGATTCAACAAAATCATATTTCTTATATAAGCTTTGAGCAACTATATTAGATTCTCTAACTTCCAATGTCATTGCACTAATTCTTTGTTCCTCACATAAATAAATAAGCGCCTCTACTATAGCTTTACCTGCACCTATTTTCCTATATTTACTTTCTACTGCTATATTAGTTATATGTCCTTCATCTAATATAAGCCATATACCACCATATCCAACTACAATATTATCAACTTCTGCCACCATATACCTAGCTAGCTGATTTTTTGTAATTTCAAGTAAAAATGCCTCCTTTGACCAAGGAGTAGTAAAAGCATCCTTCTCTATTTCCATTATCCTATCTAAATCTTTCTCTTCCATTTTACGGATAATTATATCCATATTTATCGCTGCTCCTTTTCCCTCAACTCCCTCTGAGCTTGAGATTCCCTTAAATATTCTGGTACTAAAGTATAACAATCATCTGTATGACCCTCATTATATTTTATAAGGGCTAATTCTCCAACACTAGTTGCTCTACAAAAATTTTGACCAATAGTTGAAAATCTTACTTTTTCTTTTAATCCTTCTTGAATTTTTCCCTTATGTAATAGAGAACCATCTCCGTTTACTAGTACCTTATCATAGGATTTATCGAGAATATCTAAAAGATAATATATATCCAATACATCTGGATCCATTATTGTCTTAATTTTGCCATTTTCCCAAGTATATATACCAGTATAAACCCTGTCTCTCCTTGCATCAATCATTGGTACAACAATTTCTCCATAAGGCAAATTAAAAGCTAAAGCTTCCAAAGTAGATATACCTACTACTGGTTTTTTAAACAAATGGGCAAATGCCTTTATTGTTGCAACACCAATTCTAAGTCCTGTAAAGGAGCCAGGTCCTATGGCTACTCCATAAAGGTCAATATCGCTTACCTTTAAATCTAAACTATCTAAGACTTCCTTAACCATAGGGACTAATTTCTCTGAATGAGTCTCTTCTTGATTTAATGAATATTCTCCTAATACTCTATTTTCATCTAATACAGCACAAGTTGCCATCATTGTTGATGTATCTAAAGCTAATATCTTCAATTTTTCTCCAACTCCTTAAGTATCTCTATATATCTATTACCATTTCCTGTAATATTTATTACCCTATCACATATATCTTTACCCTTTTCAATGTTTAGAACTATTCTTTCCTTAGGCAGCAATTTTTCTATTCTCTCTGCCCATTCTATTATGCAAACACCATTTCCATAAAAGTATTCATCAAATCCTAAATCATAAATTTCTTCTACATTTTCCAATCTATATACATCAAAATGATAAACCGGCATATTTCCGCTATATTCATTTATCAAAGCAAATGTTGGACTAGTTATATAATCAGTAACTCCAAGACCTAATCCTATTGATTTAGTTAAAGTAGTCTTTCCTGCCCCTAAATCGCCATTTAAACAAAGAATATCACCAGCTCTTAGGATACTGCCCAATTTAATTCCGAAATCTGTTGTTTCTTCCAATCCATTTAATTTTATTTCCAAAAGTATCAACCTTTCAAATATATTGCTAATATTATATTATATCATAGTCAATTCACAATGCACAGCATACAATCTACATTTTATAATACAGTAAGCTAGGAAACAACTTTCTAACTTACTTTTATAATTTAAAATTGATGCCGCACAAAACCAGCAATCCCTTATTCTCCTAATATAAGTTTTTATCTCTTTTTATAAATTAGAATACTTCCTATTCTTCTCATATCACTAAGCTAATCTTTCTATTTATCTCCCTATTATTCTTTTCTTTAGATAATATTTTTTCTATTTTGTAACTTTTCTATTTTATAACTATAGGATACAATATCAGTGCAAATAAGATTATTAATATCCCTCCTAAAACATTCATATTTATTGCAAATTCAGTAGGCTCTCCATTTTCTACACATAGAAAATGCTGGAATTTCCAGAGTTCTCTTGGATATATAACTCTCGCTAATCCTACAGCTATTAAGATTGATAATATTAAAAAAAATGGAAGTACATAACCTTCTAATCCCTCATTAAAATTTATAACCTCTTCGATTCCATCAGCCAATTGAACATCATAAGGCTTATTATTTTTTTCTTTCATTCTTGGTAATGAGCTAAAAACATAATGCTCATATGTCCTGCCATCAGATAAAATAATTTTTCTCCCAATCCCAGACCCATGAGATGCATCACAAATTATTACTTTATCTAAATAATAAATAGTATATTTTTCTGCAAGATATAAGCTTGTATCTCCTTTTTCTTCTATACTTACGGTTAGGATATTATCTTTCTTATCTTTAAATATAATGTTTTTTGTATCATTTATTTCTTCTCCTATATATCTGAATCTTTCTTTATCTATTGAAAACCTTTTGTTAATTTGATTAGTAGTCAATATAATTATTCCTAAAACTGTGACTATACATATAAATGAAATTATATAAATCCTCTTTTTCTTTATTCTATTATTTAATTCCTCCATTTCCTCTCCCCCTTTATATACTTTATTACATTATACCCATGATTTACTTAATATGACAGTCATATCCTTATTCTTTGACCTTTCTATTCTATCTATCACAATACTATTCTATATAGCAAATACAGTTATTTCTCCTATTTTATTTACATTATATACATAGAATTATGTTGGTTTATCAATCCTAGCACCATAATGAAAGTTAGAAGATTATTTACCTTTTTTATTTCCATTAAATAAGTGTGCTTAAATTCATAGTCTAAGCTGGCTAGTCTAATTATCTCTAATCTTGTATGTTTGAAAGAATTCCTTTTGCACCTATAATTTTGATTACGAAGCGTTTTTCCTCTAAATATTCTAGCAAATGAACTTTCCCACCTGAATATGAATATAAAATTATTTTTTCATTCAAATAGATAAAACCTGTCCATATATTTACAGGGACAGGTTCTTATGATTTAATTATTTAAATACTTATAATATACTTTAAATATATTGTTTCTTAAAGTTTTCTCCTATGGCATCTGCAGCTAATATTGCTGCATATACATCTTCTGCTGTTACTTTAAATGGCATGTAATGAATAGTTTCCCCTTCTACACAACTTATTTTTGCTGCCTCCATTAACTTTTCTTTTGAAACATTAGACATATTTAAATCAGCCAATGTAGTTGGTAGTCCTACTTCATTACAGAAATATAGTACTTCATCTAATTCTTCCATAGATGCATTCTCTAATACTAATTGAACTAATACTCCAAAAGCAACTTTTTCACCATGATAAAACTCATGAGCTTCTTCTATTACAGTTAATCCGTTGTGAACAGCATGAGCAGCACCAAGTCCGCCACTTTCAAATCCAAGACCACTTAGAAGTGTATTGGCTTCTACTATTTTTTCTACTGCCTTAGTTACAACTTTCTTTTCTACAGCTAGCTTTGCCTTTAGTCCTTCGTTTATCAGCGTATCATAGCATAAATTAGCTAAAGAAATAGCAGCGTCTGTAGCAAGTCCACCAGCCATAGTTGTTGAGCCTGATTGAAAACTAGCCCTAGCTTCAAACTTTGTAGCCAAAGCATCTCCCATACCTGCAACAAGTAATCTTACTGGAGCAGATGCAACTGCTTCTAAATCAATCAATACAACGTCTGGATTCTTTGGTAAAAGTAAATATTCATCGAATTCTCCTTCATCTGTATATAATACAGATAATGCACTACAAGGCGCATCAGTACTTGCAATAGTTGGAATTATGACTACTGGCATACCCTCATAATAGGCAATAGCTTTTGCAGTATCATGAATTTTTCCTCCACCTATACCAATAATAACATCTGCACCTATTGATTTTACTTCTTCTTCAAGTCTTTTTATTTCTCCTTTTGAACATTCACCATTAAACTTTGCAAAATGGATGTTAGCAGAGTCTCCGAAACTTTCTTTCACAGTTTCTCCAAATCTTTTATAACCTGATTCACTAATTATAATAAAGAATGATTTTCCTAAATTTCCTACATGATCCTTAATTCTCTTTAACTCACCAGCACCTTGTATGTATTTTCCTGGTGAAATTATGATTTTTGCCATAAGCATACCTCCTTAATTATTTTTAATTAATATACCCATGATTGGTAATTAACAATCAAATTATAGAGATGTTTTATATTGCATCATGGCAATATAGATAAAGATAAATAAAAAATGAAAAATAATAAATTCAAATTATTTATGTCCATATTGTGTTCATTTCCCAACCTTTATCCATACAGATACTTTTGATTTCATCTTCAATCTCTTTAATCCTACTTTTCTTTGCACCCCAATCGGAGCTAAATAGTCCATAATCTCCACCACCAGCAATTATATCAATTACACAGTTATTTTCATCTTTTATCTTAAATATTAAAGATGTCATTAACTGTGTATTATTTCTAAAATAATATTTCTCACTCATAAAAATACGAATATTATCCGATGGTTGAATAGTGTATTCTTTCATATCATTATTTATGTAATTAACAATTTCCCCTACACTTTTACTTTTTATTACTAACCTTTTACTCTCCACAGTTTATCCCCCCTCCAAAAATGGTCATTCATATAAATTTATACTATATTATGATAAAATATAAGTGAATAATTTACAAAAATGAACATAAATCTATAAATATACATTAATAAATTACAATTCTTTTTCATAAAGGGTAAAATCTACTAAATTGATTATTGTTTTAGCACCAATCATAAAATCCAAGCCTATAAGACCATTAATTCTATCCTTAGGGTCAATAACACCAAAGTCCAATTTGATATCTTTTAAAACTAAATTTCCGCATCTTATTTCATCTAACCTTTTTCTAATAGAATAACATGTCATTCCACCATAGCCTATAGCTTTTATCAACTCGTCATCATCCAAAAGTGGAATATCCATTTCTTCCAA
This sequence comes from Tissierella praeacuta, assembly GCF_040396155.1. Classification (GTDB taxonomy): domain Bacteria; phylum Bacillota; class Clostridia; order Tissierellales; family Tissierellaceae; genus Tissierella; species Tissierella praeacuta_A. Next base: position 53,914 of record NZ_JBEBOY010000002.1, on the reverse strand, counting down.
ATATTCTGTTGTAATAATTGTATGAGAAGCCCCTGTATCTATTATTACATCTTCTATAACAATAGATTTTTCTTTGAATTTAATTTCTATGGAAGTATATAATAGGCCTTTCTTATATTGTAATTTGTTCATATTACATACTCCTTCTTATCCCAATATTCTCCACTAATTGTATTACTACTTCTTCATTCTTAGTACTATATACAAGTTGTCCAGGTTTGCAATTAACAAATTCTTTCATTGCTTCTTTTCCATCTGAAATAGCCCTAATCACTGTCACATCATCCACATATTCCTTATTTCCTATAACCTTTGATTCCAATACTTCAAATTTAACAAATTGATTTGGATATATCTCTCTGACTTCTTGCCATTTCATATCTCACACCTCCACATGTATATTTGCCTTTATTATATCATAATCTTCTATTTCTAATTTATATTTTGGGATATAAATTTAAAGAGGATTGGTTTATTGATTAATCCTCTTTAAATTTTGAAAATTATCCTTTTCCAAATTGATATTCATATTTATCTATTTTAAAAAGCTCTTTTATAAAGAGTTTTTAATCTTTACTATCTTAACTTTTCTGCAACAAAATCTGTATCTAAGAAAAATTCTTGTCTTTTATCCTTATTTCCTATATCTTCAAATCCTAGCTGATAAACTGTTGGATTAGTATTAGACTTTACAGTTAATAGTTTATGCTTTGAATCATAGGAACAAATATATCTAGTATAAGTAGTGTAATTATACTTTTCATTTCTAACAAATCCATTTGGCATAGTCATCGCTGCCATTATATTATAAGAGTATGAAAGTGCCTCCTTATAATTATTAGGTTTAATATTCATTTTAGTTAGATAAAAAGCTTTAATAAATCTAGAAACAGGATCATAACCTCCTGGCAAATTTTTAGAAGAGTTAAAGTTTTCAAGGTTGTCTAAATCTAAGGTTTGATTCAATCTTCTAATATGAGATTCAAAACTTGGTGAATTTGTCATTACATTATATGGATTTTCATAATATATCAATTCCCCTTTTCTAGGTTCAATAACTATACATCTTTTAGTAGAATCGGTAAACATAAAATGAAAGTCTGGTGATATTACATTTTCTCCCTTATGATCTTTAGTCGAAATACGAATATTTGACAAATCTTCAATTAATTCCTCTACAGATTTGTAGTTTGTAAGCACATAGGTAAAATAATTCAAACTAGAAATATTAGTCTTTCCTGATTTTATTTTATTAGAATAAAGATTGAATCCTGAAAAAGCATTGGTAATCCCTATTAAGCCATGCTCATTTATGCCATCCTTCAATGGATCTCGATTTTCAAAACATATTCCTAATGTTTTGTATTTTGTGTACAATGGTTGTCCCATTAAATCATTACAAAAATTATACTTTTCTGGTAAATATATTACATTGTAGTTTAAAGGAACTTCATAATCCATTGTCCTTCCCATTACACAACCATCTTCATAATTTATTTTTATACCTGTACACATATAATCCCTCTTATTATCATAATATATTTTTTTGAAAAGAAATGTTTTAGAAATGATCTCGTTATATCTTTTTTAATTCTAGATTATACTTTTTTCTTTTCCTTAGTGACTACTTTCCAATATCTATAATGAGATTTTATAATAAGTTTTCAGTATTTGCAATGATATATGATATCATTGCAAATATACTTACATTTTCAATAAACTATTAAGGACAAGACTTCAACCCTACTAATTCGTCAAATTTTCTGCACGCATATTATTACAATATATTTTCCACAGGCATTAGTCGAGTAGAAATTGAAAGCTTTCATCTTTTGAGTCTAGGTCTTTCTTCCAAAATTACTTCTACAGTGTCCATAGATAACTTTTTTCTATATAATACACTGGAACTTTGAACTTATTTACTACTCTCTCTTTTGTTAGAAAATTTACTGCATATATCTTTGAAAGAAAAAAGGATGGTTAGCAGACACTCTCCATCCCTTGACATATATTTATATTTTATTTTTCACTTCCTATAATTTATTATAAACTTCTCCACGTGATCCAATTTCAATAATTAATATGATTAAACTTTTATCATCTTTACTAAATATAATCCTATAATCACCTACTCTAAGTCTATAATTTTCTGTATTTCCTTGCAGTCTTTTCACATCTCCAAGTGGTAGTTCATTTATTGCTTTAACTATTCCTAATCGTGTATTTTTATCTAATTTCTTTAGATATTTTAAACATCTTTTCTCATATTTTATATCATATTTCATCCTTATTGATCCTCAATTCTTCTAAAAGATCATCTTGATCAATAAATTCACCATTTATCTTAATTTCTTCTAAATGTTGATTTTCTTCTTCTGATATATATTCATGCTCTGCCTCATTTATTGTATTCCATATAACTTTATTTTCTTTAAACTTCAAAAATTCAGTAATATCTATAACTGTTTTAATATTCTCCGGACTTAATTCATTTTTTAATATTTCTTCAATTTTTTTCGCCAGGGTCATAGTAATCCCTCCTAATTTACAATTACTCTTGCTGCTATTATATCATAATTTTCTGTACATAATAATTTATAAGAAATTATTTTAAATATATTTTTAATCTCACCTATAATTTCTTTAATTCTACTTATTTCAGCTCCCCAAGTAGAGTTCAATAAGCCTTGACTTCCACCACCAGCAATTATTTCAATTACACAATTATTTTCATATTCTAATTTCAATATTAAACATATCTTCACTTAATAATCACCGTAACCACCATCTATTTAATTCATAATGAGGCATATCTTGATACCTCTTGAAATAATAGCCTGCCGTAAGTCCGACTTCTTTACCAATTTCTGCACATTTTCTAAAGAATTCCAAATCCCCATAGGGCTCATCAGTATTGTCTTCACAAATGTCAAATGCACGCCTCTTTGTATGCTTACTATTTTTAGTCCACGTAACTATTAAACCGGATATAGTCCTCCCTTGTTCATATAACATGTTTTGTCGAGCTTGAGTCCTATAAGTCTCTGTAATTCGTACAGAAAGACCATCTTCTTCACACCTCTCTAAAAACTTAATAGCTAATTCTCTGGTCTTGGGGCTAAGTTCATCTAAATCTGAAATTATTTCAGTGGAAGATTCGTCTATATCCCCATACTTTCCTCTATCAAATAGAAATCCATATACACCAGTCCTTGGAAAAATTACAAATAATAACAATAAAAGCAATAAAAATAATATTATACTCTTTCTCATATTCTCACCTACACAATTCTACTATTCAACGTCAATCCCACATCTTTTGAATTCTTAAGATAATTTCTCCTAAGAATTATATATATCGATAGTAAATATAATAACCAGAGATAAATTTTTATATTTAATAATACCTCAAAGGTCCCGAAAAAATCATACTTATATTTGAAACATTCTATCAGTTTTATTAACTATTTCTTCCTCATGACTTACTATTAACATAGTTTGATTGAAAGCTGAATTTGAATATTATATTTCTGTTTTTTCTGTATAAGTTACCTATTGACTCATCTACGTTGTTCCCCTACCGATAACTCGTCAGGAAAACTTTTTTAATCTTTCTTTTAAATCAATTATATTCATGACTTTTTCATTAGATTCCCTTTATATCTAATCTTCTATTCTTGATATTCACTAAATAAAAGTATAAGATTATGTAGGAGGTGTTGTTTTTTGGATATTTATAAAGCTCTTAAAACTTATTTTGGATATACTGAATTTAAAGAGGGTCAAGAAAAATTAATAAAAGGAGTTTTAAGCGGACGAGATGTCTTAGGTATAATGCCTACTGGCGGCGGAAAGTCCCTTTGCTATCAATTGCCAGCTATATTATTAGATGGAATTACTATAGTTGTTTCACCTCTAATATCTTTAATGAAAGACCAAGTAGATTCCTTAAATGAAATTGGAATATCTGGCACTTTTATTAATAGTACCTTAGATGATAGTGAATTTAATTATAGAGTGCAAGAAATCAAAGAAGGAAAATATAAAATAATCTATGTAGCCCCTGAACGTCTAAATACATACTCCTTTATTAATTTAGTAAATGATATAAAGGTATCTATGGTTGCCGTTGATGAGGCTCATTGTATCTCACAATGGGGTCATGATTTTAGACCGTCTTATGTAGAAATTCCAAAGTTTATTAAAACTTTTTTCAATAGACCTATAGTTGCAGCATATACTGCAACAGCTACTAAGGAAGTAGTAGAAGAGATTAAATCTCTAATAGAGCTTCGAAGTCCCATAGAATCAATAATAGGATTTGATAGACCAAATTTATTCTATCAAGTTATAAAAGTAAGTAATAAATACTCCTATGTTGTAGATTATATAAAAGATAATTTCCCTAATGAATCTGGAATTATATATTGCTCTACAAGAAAAACCGTAGAAGCATTAACCGACAAACTAAGAAAACAAGGTTTTTCTGTGGTAGATTATCATGGGGGAATGGATGCAAATACTCGTCAAAGAAATCAAGATGATTTCATATTTAATAGAGTACAAATAATAGTGGCTACAAATGCTTTCGGTATGGGAATAGATAAACCAGATGTTAGATTTGTAATCCATTATAATATGCCTCAAAATATGGAAGCATACTATCAAGAAGCTGGACGTGCTGGTCGTGATGGAGAGCCTAGTCATTGTACACTTTTGTATTCACCATCTGATATAGTAAAGCAAAAACTTCTAATACAGAATAATCCAATATCATTGGAACGGGAAACTATTCTTTATAAAAACCTTCAATATCTTATTGATTACTGCCATACTAACGATTGTCTTAGAAATAGTATATTAACCTACTTTGGAGAAACCATAAAGAATTCTAATTGTAATAACTGTGGAAACTGCTTAGATAAATCAGAAATGGTAGATATTACAATAGAGTCTCAAAAAATACTCTCTTGTATATATAGAGTTCAGGAAAGATATGGCTTAACTATGGTAATTCAAGTACTTAGAGGTTCAAAAAATAAAAAACTATTGGATTTTGGACTAGATAAAGTTTCTACTTATGGGATTATGAAAGAATATAATGCAGATACATTAAGAGAAATCATTATGACTTTAGTATCTAAAGGATATATCTATATTACAGCAGATAAATTCCCAGTATTAAAATTATCACGAACTGCTGGTGAAATATTAAGGGGACAAATCAATGTATATCATAAAAAACATTTGGTAGAGAGAACATCATCTAAAGAAACAAATAAATTAAAAGATATGAATGAGAATTTTGATGAAGAATTATTCCAAGAATTAAAATCTTTAAGATATTCAATATCCCAGGAAAATGAACTAGCACCATTTATGATATTCCATGATTCTACCCTAAAGGAAATGGCATCATACTTTCCAAAAGATAGAGAATCTATGCTTATGATAAAAGGAATAGGTTTAAAAAAATATGAAAGCTACGGAGAAAGGTTTTTAAAGATAGTTGTAGACTATTGTATGAAAAATGGAATTAATTCAATAGAAGTTGAAAAAGAAGAAAATATAAGAGAAGACTTAATAGACAGATATAAATCAACATATGATTGTTATCTAGAAGGTCTGTTATTAAAAGAAATATCAGAGAAAAGAAACTTTACTATAAATACCATAATCGAGCATTTAATAAAATGTGAAGAACAGGGGCAAAATATAGATTGGTCAAAATTTATAGATGATCCTATGAAAGAAGAAAAAATATTATCTGTAATAAACAAAATAGGATTAGGAAAATTAAAACCAATAAAAGAATCCTTACCTGAAGAAATTAGTTATGAAGATATAAAAATAGTTATTGCTAAAAATGGTTTAAGATAAAAAAACTTGATAGAGAATATTCTCTATCAAATTTTTTATTTATGAAGTATTGGTGATACTCTTTTATATATTAATAATGTTAATGCTGTTACCATAGTTCCTTTTAAAAGATTGAAAGGTACTACTGCTATTAACATCATAGATCTTAGATCTGTAATATTTTTATTTATTTTAGTACCCATTTCTACAAATGCTTGTATATCCTGTCCCATTAACTTTGCATAAAGGGGAAACATTACAAAATAATTTGCAAGGGTAATAACTATGGTCATAGCTATGGTTCCTAAAAATAATCCTACTACGGCTCTGCCAAAGGTCTTTTTCTTATAATAAACAAAACCTGCCGTATAAGCAAATGCAGAACCTACTACAAAATTAGCAAGCTCTCCTACTCCACCAGTTGTAGTTCCATCAATTAAAAGGTTTAAAATATTCTTTAAGAATTGAATAATTACTCCTGCCATAGGTCCTATGGCAAAAGAACCAATTAATGAAGGTAAATCTGAAATATCGATCTTCATAAATGGTGGTGCTAGCCATGGTAGTGGCAGTTCAAAAAACATAAGGACAAATGAAATTACTCCAAGTACTGAAATCTTTACCATGGTTTTAGTATTCCATGTCTCTTTACTTAATGTGTACATAATATCCCTCCAAAATTTTATTTTCTCGGGATTTTCCGCAGTTTCGCAACTCAAATCTATTTGCTCGCTACGCTCACATAGATTTGGTCCTAATGGACACTCCTAATGATAAATGCTACATTAAGGTTGGTGCTCATTGCGTTTGACCTCCTAAAGCTCACAACCTCTATTTACCCCGTAGGGTATAATTCAGTGGTGTCCGTTAGGACCTAGCGTTCGCTAAGTTAGGTCATAAAAAACCCCGAAGAAAATCTTCGGGGTCCAAAAATAGACTAGTTAAATAATTTAAGTCTACTACATCTTCTTCCATCCAGACTATAACTGTCGGCCTTGGAATCTAACCAAGTCAACCGAATTTATCGGCTCGCGGGCTTTACCGCCGGTGAGGACTTACACCTCCCCCTGAAGATATATCTTAATTTAATTATATAATATAAATTCTTATTGTCAAGAATCTTTTATAATCCTTCTACTTTTTCTATGGATTCTGAATAATAGGTATTTAATACCTTCATATATCCATTAAACATACTATTTACTTCTTCATTTCCTGTATCAACCAATAGAGGTCTTCCTTCTAAGGATAAAATTTTACTCTTAGATGCAACAATTCGAATATTTTCTTTTCCTACTTTTTTAATAACTTCTGCACTAATTTGTTGGTTACCTCTTCCAAAGATATAACCCTGACCTCCTATTACAGTCACAACTATCTTTGCATTATGTCCGTCTATTATATCTAAAATCTCTTTCTCATTCACATCTGAAGCTATTAGTTCTTTATTCTTTACTATATCTATTCCCAATAGAGTATCAGGTAAACCAAGGTTCTCCATAATAGGTCTAGTAGATGTTCCAGAACCTATTATAAAGAAGGTATCTGGTTCCTCTTCCATTTCTTCAATAATTCTATCAGCAATTCCATTTAATACTTCTTCCTCTGACCCTAGTCCGCCACCTGATTTAGTTGTTTGAATTAATTTTGGCTCTAGAGGAATTCTCATATAGCCATATAGCTTTGCTGTAACTATTCCTTCTCTAAAGGCATTTTCATCTATATCCATTACTTCTGCCTCTACTATTTCCATATCCTCACCTTGAAAATATTTAAGGACTATTTCTCCTGCTGCCTTTGGATGATTTGCATAAACCCCAGAATGAATTTTAACTCCTGCGGGTATTCCCACAACTGGCACTTCTGTACCAATGGCAGAGTAAATATTTCTGGCAGTACCATCTCCACCAGCAAATAGTATTAAATCTACTCCCTTTTCAACCATTTCCTTCGCTGCTTCTTCTGTATCCTTTGGACCAAAATTATTGTTATCATTTTTCAAGACTATAGGTTTAAATCCTACTTCTAAAGCTTCTTCCTCACCCATGCTTCCTGGATATGTGTAGATTTCTAATTTATCTTTAATAGGTAATAAAACTTTCAATGCTTTCTTAGCTTTATCTGGAGATTCAGGTATTGCACCAAGACTTTTGGCCTTCTCTAAGACCTCATCTCCATCTGTACCCTTTAATCCTACTCTGCCCCCCATACCTGCAATAGGATTAACTATAAATCCAAGTTTCATAAAACCACCAGCCTTTCACCAATGATCAATTATCTTCTATAAACTACTTCTCCATTTATTATGGTAGCAAAGGTCTTACAATCTATATCTTTTAATGGATTACCATCAAATATTGCGATATCTGCATCTTTTCCTACTTCTATACTTCCTATTCTATCCTGCAAACCTGCTATTTCTGCTGCATTGATTGTAATGGCTTTTAAAGCTTCCATTTCAGGAAGTCCTGCATTATGAGCAAGCCCTGCACATAGTGGCAGATGCTGTAAAGGTATTACTGGTGAATCTGTAATAATTGCTATTTTAATTCCTGCTTCATTTAATATTCTAGGTGTATCAAAGGTTTTATTTTTTAATTCAAATTTAGACCTATTTCCAAATGTTGGTCCTACTAAAGCTGGTTTGCCTTCCTTAGCCAATTGGTCAACTATTAAATGTCCCTCTGTGCAATGGTCCAATGTAATATCTACATCAAATTCCTTAGCTATTCTAATAGATGTAAATATATCGTCAGCCCTATGAGCATGAGCCTTTAGAGGAATTTCCTTCTTTAATACCGGTATTAAAGCTTCCATTTTTATATCATAATCAGGCATCTTAGAAAAGTCTTCTGCCCTCTCTTTCTTTTCTAAATAAGTCTTAGCTTTAAATAAAGTATCCCTAAGTATGGCTGCTGTAGCCATTCTAGTCATAGGAGATTTCTTTTGACCATTATATACTCTTTTAGGATTTTCACCAAAGGCAATCTTCATAGCAACGGGGTTCTTTATTATCATATCGTCTACTCTATTTCCATAGGTCTTTAAAGCTACAAATGTACCGCCTATTACATTTGCACTGCCAGGACCAGTTATAGCCGTAGTTACTCCCCCTTGATATGCCTCTTCAAAGGAAATATCCATAGGGTTTATAGCATCTATCGCCCTCAAATGTGGTGTTACAGGGTCTGTCATTTCATTTCCGTCATCACCTTCAAATCCTATACCTTCTTCCCACATACCTAAATGACAATGAGCATCAATAAATCCAGGAGTCACCATTCTACCTTCTACATCAATTACCTCTGCATCTAATGGAGCAATTATATCCTTTCCTACTTCTACTATTTTACCCTCTTTTATGAGGATTGAACCATTTTCAATTATATCTCCTGCCACAGTATATATTTTACCGTTTTTAATAAGTATCATACAATCTCCCCCTTATTTCGTAACTCTAAATAATATTATATCTACAATATTTTGATTATTCAACTGTTTTTACCAATATAAGGAAACCATTATTTAAACTTCTTTCATACTTAGAGCAATTCTTCCTCTTCCCATATCTACTTCTACTATTTTAACTTTAACAATATCCCCTACTTTAACTACTTCCTTAGGGTGTTTAATAAATCTGTTGGAAAGTTGAGATATATGAACTAATCCATCTTCTTTTACACCTATATCAACAAAAGCACCAAAATCTACTACATTTCTTACAGTCCCATTTAAAACCATATCTGGATTCAAATCTTCTATCTTAAGTACATCTTGTCTTAAAATAGGCTTCGGCATCTCATCTCTAGGGTCTCTCCCTGGTTTTTCAAGTTCCTTAATTATATCTTCAAGAGTTGGGATACCAATGTTTAATTCCTCAGATATCTTTTCTATTTCTCCCTTGGAATAATCCATCTTAAGTAATTTTTCTGCTACCTCATAGGATTCTGGATGGACTCCAGTATTATCCAATGGATTATCTCCTTCAGGAATACGCAAGAATCCTGCACATTGGATAAAGGTTTTTTCTCCCAATCCCTTTACTTTAAGAAGTTCTTTTCTATTTGTAAACTTGCCTATTTCTTCCCTAGTCTTAACTAAACTATTGGCAACTCTAGTAGATACTCCTGATACATATTTTAATAGAGATGGACTGGCAGTATTTAAATCTACACCTACACTATTTACACAGTCTTCTACAACTCCTGTAAGAGCTTCATCAAGTTTCCCTTGATTTAAATCATGCTGATATTGTCCTACTCCAATATGTCTTGGCTCAATCTTTACAAGTTCTGCCATAGGGTCCTGCAGTCTTCTTCCAATAGATACAGCTCCTCTAATTGAAACGTCTAAATCTGGAAATTCTTTTATGCCTACTTCTGATGCTGAATAAATTGATGCACCAGCTTCGCTAACTATTATATATGAAACCTTCTTTTCTATTTCCTTTAACATTTCAGCTACAACCATTTCAGTTTCCCTAGATGCAGTACCATTTCCAATGGATATTAAATCAACATTATGTTTATCAATTAATTCTTTTAATTTAGTCTTTGTTTCCTCTACTTTGTTTTGAGGTTGTGTAGGATACACTGTAATATAATCAAGCATCTTACCTGTTTCATCTACAACTGCGACCTTACAGCCTGTCCTAAATCCAGGGTCTATTGCTATTACAGTTTTCCCCTTAATAGGAGGCTGCATAAGCAATGGTTTTAAATTTATAGCAAATACTTTTATAGCTTCTTCTTCAGCTCTCTCTGTTAAATTATTCCTTATTTCTCTCTCTAATGAAGGGAATAAAAGTCGTTTATATCCATCATCTATAGCTTTTTCTATATAAACAGATGTATCTTTATTTTTATCTTTTATTAGTTTGTTTTCCAATAATTCTATTAAATAAGCATCATCTATATTTAACCCTACCTTTAGTTTTTTATCCTTCTCTCCCCTATTTATAGCCAGTATTCTATGATTTGCAATGGATTTTATAGGTTCCTTATAATCATAGTACATTTCATATACTGTTTTTTCTTCTTTATCTATTCCTTCTACTATTAAAATTCCCCTATCATTTATAAACTTCTTCATAATCTCTCTATTATCAGCATCATCAGATACTATTTCTGCTATAATATCCATTGCACCATTTAATGCTTCTTCTTCATTATTAACTCCCTTTTCTTCATCTATGAAGCTGATTACCTTATTTCTAAATTCTTCCTTATCTAAAGATTGATTAAGTATAATTTCAGCAAGAGGCTCTAAGCCTTTTTCCTTTGCAATAGTAGCTCTAGTTCTTCTCTTTGGTCTAAATGGTCTATATAAATCGTCAACTCTTTGAAGAGTTTCTGAATCTATTATTTCTTTTTTCAATTCCTCTGTAAGCTTTCCTTGCTCGTCTATTAATCTTATAACTTCTTCTTTTCTTGCTTCTAAATTTCTTAAATAAGTTAATCTATTAGATAACTCCCTTATAACGATATCCTGTAACTCTCCAGTTTGTTCCTTTCTATATCTAGCTATAAATGGTATAGTATTACCTTCATCTAATAACTGAACTGTATTTTTTACCTGATAGGGTTTTAATTTAAACTCATCAGTAAGCATTTTTAAAATATCCATTTACATCTTTCCCTTCAATTTATTTACAAGCCTTTTTATGTATTATTCTACACAAAATCAAAAATTCCTCTTTTACAGAAAAATTTAGCCCTTTTTTACGAAAGGGCTTTCTGTTTTAAATATTCATTTATAAATATATCAATGTCTCCATCCATTACTCCATATACATCTCCAACTTCAGCATTGGTTCTATGGTCTTTTACCATACTATATGGATGAAATACATAGGATCTTATTTGTGCTCCCCAAGCTATTTGACTATAGCTTCCATGTAAATCTTCTATCTTCTCTTTTTTCTCTTCTTCTTTTAACTGAACTAACTTAGCTTTTAGCATATTCATAGCCGTCTGTCTATTAGTAATTTGGGACCTTTCATTCTGGCATTGAACTACTATTCCTGTAGGAATATGTGTAATTCTCACTGCAGAATCCGTAGTATTTACATGCTGACCTCCAGCACCACCAGATCTATAGGTATCTATCTTTAAATCAGAAGGATTGATTTCAATATTTACATCATTATCTAACTCTGGATATACATCTATGCTGGCAAAGGATGTATGTCTTTTTCCAGCAGAATCAAAGGGAGATATTCTTACTAGTCTATGAACTCCCTTTTCAGATTTTAGATATCCATAGGCATTATATCCCTTTATAAGCAAAGTAACAGATTTTATACCGCCTTCTGTATCTGCCAAAATGTCTAAGACTTCAACTTGAAATCCTTTTCCTTCTGCCCATCTTCTATATAATCTTAAAAGCATCTCAGCCCAATCCTGAGCTTCCAATCCTCCAGCTCCAGAATGTATGGAAAGAATAGCATTGTTTCTATCAAATTCACCTGAAAGTAAAGTACTTAGTTTAAATTTATCTGCATTTATACTTAATTCCTTAAGTCCATCTTCTATATCCTTGTACATATCATAGGCTTCTTCTTCAAGAACCAATTCTATTAAAGCTTCCAGATTACCTATTGATTCAATTAAATCATCATATTCTTTTATCTGATTCTTTAAAGCCTTTATTTCCTGCATAGTTTTTTGAGCTTTGTCTACATCTTTCCAAAAATCTTCCTCATAAGATAACTGTTCTAAATCAAAGGCTTTATCCCTAAGACCTTGGATGTCAAAGTGAAACACCCAATTCTGTAATCATATTTTTTATTTCACTAAGTTTTTCTTTGTTCAAATATATGTCCTGCAATATATCACCTCGTTTTTTTAGTTAAAGCAAAAAGTTCTTAGCAGATGTTTAGAGTCTTTTGTCTTTTAACTATTCACTATTCATCCTGTCCGCAGCATTTTTTATATTTCTTTCCACTACCACATGGACAAGGGTCATTTCTTCCTACCTTTTTCTCTTTATTTACAATAGTTTTACTTATTTCTCCAGAATTTGTAGCTATAGGTTCTGCTACCTTTTTCCTCTGAATCTTTTCTGGATTTACCACTTGATATAAAAATCTTACAGTATCTTCCCAAATACTATGAGTCATTTCGTTAAACATATCATATCCTTCATTTTGATATGCACGAACAGGGTCCTCTTGACCATAGGCTCTTAAACCAATACCTTGTCTTAATTGATCCATAGCATCTATATGATCCATCCATTTACTATCTACTACTTGAAGTAAAACTACTCTTTCTACTTCTCTAAATCTTTCTTCTCCAAAGTCTGATTCCTTAGAATGATATCTCTCCTCAGCATTTTCTAATATTTTATCTATTAGATCTTCCTTAGTAAGTCCTTCTATATCTTTAAATGATAAGAATTTCTTATCAAGATTTAAAAGGTTCATTGCATAGTTTTCTAAACCTTCAATATCCCATTCTTCTGGATATTTACTTTGTCTTGTATATATTTCAACATTGTCTGTAATCAAAGACTTAACCATTTCTTGGATATGAGATCTCAAATCTTCTCCTTCCAATACTTTTTTACGTTCTCCATATATAACTTCTCTTTGTTTATTCATAACATCATCATATTTTAATACATGCTTTCTAATGCCAAAGTTATTTCCCTCTACTTTCTTTTGGGCATTTTCTATGGCTCTTGTAAGCATGGAATGCTCTAAAGGCTCATCTTCAGGCATTTTTAAATTGTCAATTAGATTGATTATTCTTTCTCCGCCGAATAATCTCATTAAATCATCTTCCAAAGATATATAAAATCTAGAAGAACCAGGGTCTCCTTGTCTACCAGCACGACCTCTAAGCTGATTATCAATACGTCTCGACTCATGTCTTTCTGTACCGATTATATGAAGTCCTCCAGCTTCTAATACCTTTAGATTTTCTGCATCAGTTTCTACCTTATATTTATCATGTAATTCCTGATATATTCTTCTTGCTTCCAAGACTTCCTCATTATCTGTTTCATAGAAGCTATCTACTAATGATATTGTCTCATCTGTAAATCCTTTTTTCTTCATTTCTTGCTTTGCAAGGAATTCTGGATTACCTCCAAGAACTATATCTGTACCTCTACCAGCCATATTTGTAGCTATGGTAACTGCTCCAAATCTACCAGCTTGGGCTACTATTTCCGCTTCCCTATCATGATGTTTCGCATTTAATACTTCGTGGGAAATTCCCTCTTTTTTAAGCATCTTAGAAAGTATTTCAGATCTTTCTATAGTAATTGTACCTACTAATATTGGTTGTCCTGTTGTATGTCTTTCCTTTATTTCCCTAACCACTGCTTTAAACTTAGCCTCTTCGTTTCTATAAATAACATCAGCTAAATCCTGTCTTAATATTGGTTTATTTGTTGGTATCTCAACTACGTCCATATCATATATTTCCCTAAACTCTGATTCTTCTGTTTTTGCAGTACCAGTCATACCAGATAATTTAGTATACATTCTAAAATAGTTTTGGAATGTAATAGTTGCTAAAGTCTTTGATTCAGACCTTACATTTAATTTTTCCTTAGCTTCAATTGCTTGATGAAGACCATCACTATACCTTCTACCATACATAAGCCTTCCAGTAAATTCATCTACAATAACTACTTCTCCATCTTTCACTACATAGTCTATATCTCTTTTCATTATAGATCTAGCTTTCAATGCTTGATTAACATGATGAGCTATTTCCATATTTTCTATATCTGATAGATTTTCAATACCAAAGAATGCTTCTGCCTTTGCAGTACCCTTTTCAGTAATAGAACAAGACTTAGCCTTTTCATCTATTACATAATCTACAGTTTCTTCTTTAAATTCATTGTTAAATGGATCAACCTTTTCTTCACTAGGATCCATTATTCTGCTAGTTAATGTCCTTACAAAATTATCAGCCATTTCATAAAGCTTAGTAGATTTATCACCTACTCCTGAAATAATCAAAGGGGTTCTAGCTTCATCTACTAATATACTATCTACCTCATCTACTATGGAAAAATAAAGGGGTCTTTGTACCATATCTTCCTTATAAATAACCATATTATCCCTAAGGTAGTCAAAACCAAATTCATTATTAGTACCATAAGTAATATCGCAGTTATATGCTGCTTTTCTATCTGCATTGGTTATATCATGAACAATGCATCCAACTTTAAGTCCTAAAAATTCATGAACTTTTCCCATCCATTCCTTATCTCTTTTAGCTAAATAATCATTTACTGTAACTACATGAACTCCTTTTCCTGTTAAAGCATTTAAATATGCTGGCAAAGTAGCTACTAAAGTCTTACCTTCACCTGTTCTCATTTCTGCGATTCTTCCTTGGTGAAGTATTATTCCACCAAGTAATTGGACTCTAAAATGTTTCATACCAAGTACCCTATAAGATGCTTCTCTTACCACTGCAAAAGCTTCAGGTAAAATATCATCGAGAGTCTCGCCTTTACTTAATCTATTTTTAAATTCTAATGTCTTGTCCTTCAACTGATCATCTGTTAGTTTCTGTATTTCTCCATCTAATGAAATTATTTTATCAACTATATGTGTAACTTTTTTTAACTCCCTATCACTATAGGTACCAAACATCTTCTCAAATAAGCTTGCCATTGATTAACCACCTTTCAAACTTCGATCTCACAGCTATCATTTTATTTTATCATTTATTGATAGTCCTTTCAACTATAAGATTGACATAAAAAATGCAGGATATAATCCTGCATTTTACTAACTTTATATTAAAGCTCTGGTTCTATTAATCCATAATTACCATCTTTTCTCTTATATACAATGCTTACTCCATCATTATCTGAATCTAGGAATACATAAAAGTTATGTCTAAGTAACTCCATTTGCAATATTGCTTCCTCTGATGACATTGGTTTTAACCCAAATCTTTTCTTCTTTACCAATTTTGGTTTTTCCTGATCATCTTCCATTGGTAAAGGTACTACATTTTCAAATCTAATAGTTTCATTGTTTTTATATCTTTTTTGTAATCTTGTCTTATATTTCCTAATTTGCCTTTCTAATACATCAACTGTTTTATCAATGGATACATACATATCATCCGTAGATTCTTCAGCTCTAATAATAGTACCAGGTAGGTTTATGGTTACCTCAATTATTTTCCTATTCTTCTCTGAACTGAAGGTTACATTACCCTCAATATCTTTTTGAAAATATTTGTCCAATTTCCCTAGCTTTTTCTCTGTTACATCGCGTAATGCATCTGTTATCTCCATATTTTTTCCAGTGAAATTTAATTTCATAAACCCAGCTCCTTTCATATAAGCATAAGATATAATAGCTTATACTATTTGTTATATATATTACCCTAAATTTAAAAATAATAACATTATATTGGATATAAATTAAAACTAGAACATAATTTTTTTTATTTTTTATAGTTATCCACAGAAAATATATTCTGAGAAAACACATTCTGTGCGCAATTTGTTAATTGTCAATTGTTATCTGTTAATTATTCTGTGGATAATGTGTATAAGTCTGTGTAAAACTGTCAATAATTTAAGTTTATCCATTTTTATATGTGGATAACATATGGACAAGTGGTTAGTAATTGAATATTATAAAATTTATCAATATTATATAATTTTTATTAAATTTATTAGATATTAAATAATACTAATATTTAAATATTTCTATATATAATAAAACAAGCTGGATACAAAATATCTTGCATCCAGCTTGTTTTATAACATTCTTATATTATAATATTATACTTCCTATTTCTTTTCATCTATAAGCATACTTCCTACAGCTTCATAATGATATCCTTTATATGCTCTTTTAGCTTCTTTTACTTGTTTTAAATCTGATTTTATTTTATCCACATTTGATTTCATCTTTATTGTATTATTTCTATCTAGAGTAGAGATATTATTTAATATAGTATTTATTTCAACAACTATTTCTTTTAAATTTTTTATATTAGCATACTTCTCTATATTAATTTTCTCTAGGCTATCTATACCTTCCTCTGACTTTACAGCATTATATAAGGATAAGAAATCACGGTCTAATATATCTATCTTTTCCATTAACTTTTCTTTTTCACTTAATATCGTACTCAGTTTATCCATGTTATCATTTTCTATGGCAGAAGCTTGAGTTTTGGTTAATTCCAAAATTTCAATCAATATATCTTTCTTCTTTAAAGAAAGTTCTATCATTTTTTTTACATTGTCATAAGTCATTAGAACACCTACTTAGATTGGTAAACTTTCTGTTTTATTTGCTTCATAACTTCCTTCCAAGTATCTCTCATACTATTTACAATTTCAATGGCTTCCTCTATAGCCTTGCTATCCTTACTAATATTGGCATCAACCAATTTAGCTAAAACAAAATCATATAATCCTCTAAGCTCCTTAGATATATCATAGTTCATATCTAAAGAATAATTTAATTCTAAAATAATGTCTTGAGCTCTCATCAAGGAAGAATGTGCTTTTTCTAATTCCTTAGATTCTATACTATATTTACCAATATTCATAAACTTAATAGCACCATCATATAGCATAAGAGTAAGTTCCTCTGGAGTAGCTGTCAGTACGCTATTCTGTTTATATTTATTTAATGCATCATATGTCATTTCATTCTCTCCTCATTTATCTCGCTGACTGCTGTGTCAACCAATTACTTTGACTGTACATCTGACTTAACATCTTTTCCATATTTGCAAATTTAGCATAATATGCATTTTCTTTTCTGTATAGCATAACATTTAAGTCATCTATTTTTTTATTTGCATCTAATACTTCTTTATCTAAATCAGATATACTAGATTTTGTTGTTACAAAATCTAAAAGTATATTAGTTTTTACAGACCTAAACAACTCTGCATCTTCACCTGGACCAGATTTATCTATAATTGACTTCATTCCATCAATTAGATTATCACACATCCTAGTGAAAAGTCCACCACTATCTCTCCTATTTTTTCTTTCTGCTAATTCATATTTTCTATTTCCTTCTTCTGTATTAGGAAACTCAGTAGTGTCTCTTTTTAATTTACTTGGCTCTGTAAATAATAGCTCCATTACTCCTTCAGGGTCTTTTTCTATTGCTGCTCTAAGCTTTTCTTCATCTATTTGGAGCTTTCCTCCAGTAGTTCCTCTAGAATATTTTTCTGTACTTATACCTATTTGAGTTATATGATTAAATGAACCTTCAGCATTTTCTACTGTTCTATATAGATCAGTTCTAATACTTTGAAGTGCTCCTTGGATAATTCCATCACTATTTAACATTCCTGATTTTGCCTTTTCTTCCCATAGCTTAACATCATTTTCATGCATGGAGTTTTTCTCTTCTTGGGATAGAGGCTGATATTTAGAATATCGTTTCTCATTTACAGTTTTAGATGCCTTGTCCACCAACTCATTATAATCATTGACAAACTGTTGAACCTTTTCCATTATTCCATCAATATTGGTGTCTACCTTCATATTGGTTTTCCCCGTAGACTTAAGTTCAATATTCATACCATTTAAATTAATATTATTGGAGGAATAAGTTAGCTCAACTCCATTAAATATAATTTGAGCATCTGCACCTTTATTATATAGAGCTCCATCTTTTTTAAAGCTACCATTTTTTATTGCATTATCAAATTTATTATTTGTATCACCCGTTATGTTGGTCAATTCAATTTTTGCATTTTCCCCTGCTTTTTCCATTGTCAAAACTAATTTTCCATCTTTTTCTATAGCTGTTACTCCATGAGCATCTGTTTCAGCATTTATTGCCTCAAGTAATTTATCTATGGTAATATCTTCACTTGGTGTTTCACCTTCTACCATAATTTTTATACCATTTAATTCAAATTCTAAAGACTTAACATCTTTAAAATCTAAATCTCCACTTGTAAATGTCAAATTATTTCCGCCAACTTTATCAACAAAGTTTTCGCCTTCAGTACCTACTCCTGAGAGCTTGATTTCTGCATCCTTACCTGTTTCAGTTGTCTGCATAAATAATCTGCCATTGCCTTTATCATAGAATGCACTTACACCTAGAGACACTTCTTTTACCTTTTTCTTATCATCATCAGAAAGGTTTTCAATATTATCTACAACCTTTCCATCTAACATATTCACCTTAGCAGAATTTATTTTCTTGACGATATCATCTGCAGTAACACCATTTGCATTCTCTACTGTTATTGTCTGTATTATTTCTTTGCCATCAGCATCCTTTGCTCCTGTACTTAATTCAAATTTTACTTCCTTATCAAAAGCTAATTCTTTCCCATTAGCATCCTTTAATACAGCACTTGTAAAACTAGCCCCATTAGCTAATTTATCTACTTCAATATTATAACTACCATTAACAGCCTTACTTGTAGTCGACACAGTTGCTACCGTTTCATTAGATGATGTTGCCTTTCTTATATAATCAAGATTTGAATATGAATTACCAATGGATACTCCTGTACTAGTGACCTTAGTCAGTCCCATACTTTTTCTTGTATTTAATATAAAATTAGCAAACATTTTATTCATACTAGTATATGCTTCTTGTCTCCAAAGGGCTATTTGCTTGCTTTGTTCATATCTATCAACCTTCAGCCTTTCTACTTTCATCATACTTTGAACCATAGCATCTGTATCCATACCTGATGCTAATCCTGCTATTCTTAAATTACCCATATAATCACCACCTATATTTTTCTATCTACTATAATTCCTGCAACTTCCCACATAGCTGCAACCATATCTAGTATTTTCTCTGGGGGAAGTTCTCTAATTACTTCTTCAGTTGTTACATCAATAACCTTTACCATTATTTCCTTTGTCTTTTCATGTATTGAAAATTCAAATCTTCTATCATAGGCAACAAAATCCTTATTAGCTTTCTCTATTAAATCTATAGCATCTTCTTCTGAAAATCTTTTATCTTCTCTATATATTGGTTGTTCATTTTGTTTCATCTGTCTTGGAATTCTCATTTCTCCATTTCCCGATGTACTCGTACTAACTTGAGCTTGACTAATTCCTGGATTTACTGAAACATTTGTCATAGTACTAAGTTGCACCTATATTACCCCCCTTAATAGTATTCTACACATTATATCGACTAATATTTTATATCCTTTAATAAATAAAAAGAAAAAGTAAGTTACATTTATAGTTCTATAACCACAAATATAACTTACTTTAATCTCAATCCTTAAAATGTACTATCATCTATATTATCTAACCATTCCTTAATAGGTTCTACTACCTTTTTTATTGTTCCATCTTTAAATGGGCTTTGTAAATTAGCTAGTTCAACTAAATCTAAGAAAGGTGAACTTCCCCCTGCCTTACAAAGACGAAGATAATCTCCCCAAGCCTTTTCCCTATCTTCCATAGTCTTATTCCAAAATTGAAATGCACATACTTGAGCCAAAGTATAATCTATATAATAGAATGGAGTGCTAAATATATGGCCTTGTCTAAACCAATATCCTCCACTTTCTAGGAATTCATTATCTTCATAGTCTCTAAAAGGAAGATATTTCCTCTCTATATCTCTCCATCTATTTTTTCTCTCTTCTGGTGTAGCATTTGGATTTTCATATACATAATGTTGGAATTCATCTACGGTTACTCCATAGGGTATAAAGTTTATTGCTCCAGTTAAATGACTAAATTTATATTTATCTACATCATCTTGGAAAAAAGATTTCATCCATGGCCAAGTAATAAATTCCATGCTCATAGAGTGAATTTCACAGGCTTCATAAGTAGGGAATTTATATTCTGGCAGTTCAAATCCCATACTTAAATAGGACTGAAAAGCATGACCTGCTTCATGGGTTAAAACGTCTATATCTCCAGATGTGCCATTAAAGTTTGAAAATATAAATGGTGATTCATATTCTGGTATAATAGTACAATATCCTCCAGCCATCTTTCCTTTTCTACTGACTAAATCCAATAGCTCTCTTTCTACCATAAATGAGAAAAATTCATCAGTTTCTTTAGACAATTCTTTGTACATTTTTTTCCCATTTTTAAGTATCCACTCCGGACCACCCTTTGGAATTGCATTTCCCGTCAAATACTCCAAAGGCTCATCATAATACTTCATATCTTTAAGTCCAAGTCTCTTTCTCTGCCTATCCTTCAATTCTGCAACTAATGGAACTAAACTTTCATATACTTGAGTTCTATAATTGGCAACCATATTAAAATCATAATCAGATCTTCCCAATCGTTTATATCCCATTTCTACATAGTTAGAAAAGCCTAAAGTTTTGGCCATCTTATCTCTTACTTTTACTAATTCGTCATAAATCCTATTAAATTCTTTTTCATTTTCTTTAAAAAATCCACTAATGGTTTCTGATGCCTTTCTTCTCATATTTCTATCTACCGATTCGGTAAAAGGCTGCATTTGACTTAAATTTCTTATTTCTCCTTCAAAATTCAATTTAGCTGAGGCAATTAGTTTGTCATATTCAGTTATAAGTTTATTTTCTTTAATTAAATCTTCCATTATATCTTCTGAAAAAGTTTGCAATTTTAATTCTGCCAAAGTAAATATCTGTTTACCCCAAGCATTTTCTAATTCACTTCTAAACTTAGAGTTAACAAGTTCTTTATAGAACCTAGATACTAAATTTTCAACCTTTGGAGAATTTTCATCAATAAAATCATTTTCTTTGGCATAAAATTCATCTTCTGTATCAATTGAATGTCTAATACTCACCAAGGTAATCATAGTATCCAGATGATTTCTTATTTTATTTATTTCCTTCATTGCTTTATTTTGCTCATCAAAGGATTTTGCTTCACTAAACTCTTGTAAAAGTCTGTTAAACTCATCGGTGATTTTAGATAAATCTGGTCTTTCATACTTATAATCTTTAAATTTAAACATAATTACCTCCCTCTACTTACTATTCTTAACTTATATAATACCAAATATTTGAAATAAAGAATAGGCTGAATATTTTTATTTTTTATTATTTCTAAAATAATCTATCAAATACATTTAATAGATCAGAAGATATTTCCCTAATTGTCATATTCTTATTGACAATTTAATAAAAATAAACTATACTTATTAAAAACAGATTGCCACATTAAAGTATCAACCTGATAGTATGTACCTGTATAACTTAAGCTAGGTTAACTCTCGGATTGAGCTTTTTTTATAAGTATTTTTCCATTTAGAATTTTCTCAATAGTTTGTCCTTTTTATTTATTTGGAATTATCTATGTATTCAGTTATTTTTCTCCTGCTTAGGGAGTTAAATATATAAAATTAAAGGGGGAGTAAAAAATGAAAAAAATATTGGTATTGTTCTTAGTTACTATGCTAGTTATTACATCTGCTGGATGTGGTGCTAAGAATACATCAGATGTAGTTAATGACCCTGCTGCATCAGACACTCCAGTAAATACAGATAGTAAGCCAAATTACAAAATCGGAATTGTAACTGGTACCGTATCCCAAGGTGAGGAAGAATTCCGTGCCGGTGAAAGAATGGTTGCTAAATATGGCAATATGATTAAACATATTACTTATCCTGATAAATTTGCTCAAGAACAGGAAACTACTATTGCTCAAGTTGCTTCATTGGCAGCTGATCCAGATGTAAAGGCCATAGTTTTCGTTCAGGCAGTTAGTGGAGCTGCACCAGCTATAGACAAAGTTAGAGAAACTAGACCTGATATATTATTCATTTTAGGTGTACCTCATGAAGACCCAGAAACTATAGCGGCACGTGGAGATGTATTGCTTGAACTTGACCAACTTCAACGTGGTGAGTCTATAATTAGAAAAGCTCAAGAAATGGGAGCTAAAACATTTATACATTATTCATTCCCAAGACATATGTCTATGGAATTGTTAGCTGCTAGAAGAGATGCTTTCAAAGAAACCTGTGCTAAATTAGGAATTGAATTTGTTGAAGTAGATGCTCCAGACCCAACTTCTGATGCAGGAGTTAATGGTGCACAACAATTTATATTAGAAGATGTTCCTAGACAAGTAGAAAAATATGGTAAAGATACTGCTTTCTTCAGTACAAACTGCTCCATGCAAGAACCTTTAATTAAACAAGCCCTTGAAACTGGTGCTATTTATCCAGAACAATGTTGTCCTTCTCCATATCATGCTTATCCTGGAGCTTTAGGCATTGAAATACCTCAAAACAAGGCTGGAGATTTAGATTATCTTTCAGAACAAATATCAGCTAAAATAGCTGAAAAAGGTGGTACTGGCAGATTTGGTACTTGGAATAGACCTGCAAATGTAGCTATAATCGAAGCTGGTGTAGAGTATGCTAAAGCATATTGTGAAGGTACAATAGAAAAATTTGATAAAGAATCTATTATTAAATATATGAAAGAGGTAACTGAAGATACGGCTGACGAAGTTAAATTCTCTGAACTTAATGAAGATACTCCAAACTTCTTATTATTCGTACTGGGATCTCAAGTATTCTAATAAATTAAATATAAGGAGTCGTTTCGACGACTCCCTTCTCTTTAAGTAAAGGAGGTAATAAAGTGGACTTACTTCAAATGAACAATATATCCAAAACTTATTCTGGTAATCAGGTGTTAAAAGGTGTATCTATGACCATTAAAGAGGGTGAAATTCATGGTCTAGTTGGTGAAAATGGTGCTGGTAAATCAACTTTGATGAATATATTATTTGGTATGCCAGTTATTCATTCCACCGGAGGGTTTGAAGGTGAAATGACCTTTAACGGTAAAGCATATAATCCAAAGACTCCAACAGAAGCTATGGAAATGGGTATTGGCATGGTACATCAAGAGTTTATGCTTATTCCTGGTTTTACTATTACAGAAAATATAAAATTAAACCGTGAAAATACTAAACATACTATATTATCCAAAATCTTAGGACCAAAAATGGAAAAATTAGATACTCACAAGATGAAGGATGATGCTAAAAAGGCTTTAAATAAACTAAATATGACAATAGATGAATATCTCCCAGTAGCAGGGCTACCTGTTGGCTATATGCAATTTATTGAAATTGCTAGGGAAATAGACAAATCAAATCTTAAACTTCTAATATTAGATGAGCCAACTGCTGTACTTACTGAATCTGAGGCTGCTCAGTTTCTAGATGTTATAAAAAATCTGTCACATATGGGTATAGCTATTTTATTTATTACTCATAGATTAGATGAAATTAAACAAATTACAGATTCCATAACTGTTCTAAGGGATGGTTCCTTAGTTAAATCTGTAAAGACTTCTGAAACCAATATTATTGAAATGGCTAGACTTATGGTTGGAAGAGAAATCACCTCAACCACTTCACAAAAAAAAGAAGTAAACTCTGACAACACACCCTATTTAGAATTAAAAGATATATATGTGAATATGCCTGGTGAAAAAGTAAAAGGTGTTAATCTTCAAATAAGAAAAGGTGAAATTTTAGGTCTTGGAGGCTTAGCTGGTCACGGTAAAATTGGTATATCTAATGGAATAATGGGTCTCTATCCTACTAAAGGCAGTATATTGAAAGATAATAAAGAAATGCCTTTAAACAATCCAAGGGAAATGTTAAATAATTCTATAGCCTTCCTCTCTGAGGATAGAAAAGGTGTTGGACTCCTATTAGATGAACCTATTGATTTTAATATAGCCTTTACATCCCTTGAAATTCAAAATAAATTCCTCAATAGTTTTGGTCCTTTAAAAATAGTTGATAGTAAAAAAATTAAATCTCATGCTCAAGAAATGATAAAGGAATTAGATATTAGATGTACGGGTCCTAATCAACATACAAGATTTTTATCTGGTGGAAATCAACAAAAGGTATGTATTGCTCGAGCCTTAACTCTAAACCCAGATATATTAATGGTATCAGAACCTACTCGTGGTATTGATATAGGTGCCAAGAAGTTGGTTTTAGACACATTAGTTAAACTAAATAGAGAACTCAATATGACTATAATAATCACCTCTAGCGAATTAGCTGAATTAAGACAAATCTCAGATAGAATTGCTATCATTGCAGAAGGTAAAGTTCATGCTATTCTTCCACCTGATGCATCAGATGAAGCCTTTGGTTTAGCAATGGCTGGAGAAGATATAGATAAGGTGGTGAGCTAAATGGATTTTAAGAAAACATTTAAGAAAATAGGATTCCCTAGATTAATAATTTCGGCATTTTTATTAGTTTTATTAATTACAGCAGCTATGTTAGACATTCCATTATCAGGTATATGGCAAGATATATTCACAAGATTTGGTATGAATGTAATTTTGGTACTAGCCATGGTTCCTTCTATACAATCAGGCATAGGTATTAATTTTAACCTACCCCTTGGAGTAATATTTGGACTCATTGGTGCTTTAGTTAGTATTGAACTAGGACTTACTGGCTTTGCCAGCTTCATTATAGCCTTAGCTGTTGCAATTCCATTGGCTATTATAGCAGGATATCTATATGGTCTAATGCTCAATAGAGTAAAGGGTCAAGAGATGACTGTAGGTAATTATTTCGGTTATTCAATAGTATCCTTCATGTGTATATTCTGGCTTGTAGCTCCATTTAAAAATGAAAGTTTAATTTGGGCAATGGGAGGAACAGGACTACGTGTTACACTTTCCTTGGAATCCTCAATGGGCGGAATATTAGACAAATTTTTATCATTTAATATTGGTAAGATAAAGTTCCCTACTGGCTTAATCCTTACATTTATAATTCTTGCAGCTATTGTATGGCTCTTTTCCAAAAGTAAAAAAGGTACTTCTATGAAAGTAGCTGGGAGTTCTGAAGCTTTTGCAACTTCCAATGGAGTAAATGTAGATAAGCAAAGAATCTTAGGTATAATATTATCAACTGTTTTAGCAGCTATTGGTATCATAGTATATAGTCAATCCTTTGGTTTCTTACAGCTATATAATGCACCTCTTTATGTAGCACTTCCTGCCGCTGCTTCTATATTAATAGGTGGTGCAACTTTACAAAAAGCAAAAATAATTCATGTAATAATAGGTACCTTCCTATTTCAAGGTCTGCTAGTTGTAGCACTTCCTGTAATTAATATTTTATCTGAAGGAAGTATGGCTGAAATAATAAGAATAATAATCAGTAATGGAATTATTCTATATGCACTAACTAGAAAGGCAGGTGACGCAGCATGATAGTTCCAATAGTATTCCTAGCAATATGTGTAGCTGGATTTTTCTTATCTGGTTTACCGCTTAATTTTCTTTTTAATGAGATGATCTTTAGATTATCTAGAAATTTAATTTTAGTAATGTCACTTATAATCCCAGTTATAACTGGGATGGGTTTAAACTTTGGTATAGTTCTAGGAGCTATGGCTGGACAAATTGGACTTATCTTCATAATGAACTATGGTATAGGAGGAATAGGTGGTTTTCTAGTTGCAATATTAGTATCTACTCCTTTTGCCATATTCTTTGGTTACTTAGTTGGAAAAGTCCTAAATAAAGCTAAAGGAAAAGAAATGATAACTTCCATGATATTAGGCTTCTTCGCCAATGGAATATATCAGCTAGTATTTATAGTATTAGCTGGTAAAGTCATTCCTTTTAGTAATCCAAATATGTTAATGCCCACAGGCGTTGGTCTTAGAAACACAATAGATTTAATTACCATAAGAAAATCCTTAGATAGTTTAATCTTTAAAAATATAACCCCTTACCCTATAGTTACTTTAATTGTAACTGCATTATTATTTGTAGCTCTATACTTCTTCCTAAAAACTAAATTAGGTCAAGAAATGAGAGCTGTAGGGCAAAGTATGAATATAGCTGGAGTTTCTGGTATCAATGTAGATAGAACTAGAATTATTGCCATAATAATTTCTACAGTATTAGCCGCTTGGGGACAAATAGTATATCTCCAAAATATGGGTACATTAAATACATTTAACAACCATGAACAAGTAGGGCTTTTTGCAGTAGCTTCTCTTCTAATAGGTGGAGCATCTGTAAATAAGGCTTCTTGGAAGGAAGCGTTAATCGGTACTTTCCTATTCCACTTGCTATTTATTATTTCTCCATTGGCTGGTCAGAACTTAATGGGCAACGCTCAAATAGGTGAATACTTTAGAGTATTCATAGCTTATGGAGTTATAGGTCTTGCTCTTCTACTCCATGCGTGGGAGCAAAATAAGATAAAAACACAATTATCTGATATATAAAAATAAATCCCCGATTACAGGGGATTTATTTTTTTCTGTGCAATCTTTTCTATTATAGTATATAATAGATTTTGGTAAAGAATTATTCGTAATATATCTTGGGAGGAAATATGCAGAGTCTGACTTATAAACAAATACAAAAAATTGATAAATCAGCAACTAAAAAGTTGCTAAAATATATATCTGAAGAAATACAATATGAAACTATATTAGATACACTAGAGTTTTTTTATCCTGATTTTGGAGAACAAAAATATACAATAGCATTTAATGTATGGATAAGTATTGATTTTATTGGAAAAAACGGAAAAACATTTATTGAAAAATTTCTTGAAGAAAAATCATCACCGTTAACATCACAAGAAAGAGAAATTTTAGTACAAAGAAATAAATCCAATGTATCATTATTTGAAGTTATTGATACTAACGAAAAATTTATTGAAGTTAGAGATTTACTTCAAAATAAAGATTATAGCCTATTAGAGCCAGATTTAGCTTCTAGCATGTCTATTGGAGACTTTGCTTTTGGTAGAATTGGAAACCTATTAGGACATTTTACTTTTATAGGAGACATTAGTTATTTACCTGAATGTGTTAAACCATTATTTTTAGAAGAAGTATTCTTTGATTTTAACCATCTTAGATTAGAAATACCTACTCTTACTATTAAAGACTATTTAAAAAAGCATAGTATAAATCTATATAAAATATATACAAACTGTATTCTTGAGGCAATTGAAATGGAAGAAGATATTGTTTCAGTATTTTATGATGAATTAGATGAATTTGAAGCATATCTTAAATTGAAATTACCTAAAGTAGTTGTAAAGAAATATATTGCAAACTTAATGGATTTCTTTGAATATTATCTTGCAGATGAAGATTTAACTTTATCTGATATTGACCAAATAGATTTCCATGATTTTTTCAAAACTGCCATAGAAGATGGATTTATAATATCTCAGGATGATTTGAATTCCTATATAGCTACATTTAAAAACTATTTAGGATTTTTAAGTAATAAAAATTCAGATTATAAGGATATATATAAGGAAGTTTTAGATATTAGTAAAGATAGATTCGACTTTATAAACCAATTAAAATTAATTAAATCACCATTTACAATAGATAGAGATTTGGCAAATATTGTATCGGGATTCTTAAACGAGGATGCCATATCCCTTATAATGGATTATGATAAATTTATACTTTATATATTAGATAGACCTTTGGATTTAACTAAAAAGAATAAATATATAAGAAGAAAAAATCTTTTAGAAATAAATCAAATGCTAGAATTATCTAATTATGTAGATAAATCTTCACCTAACCAAAGAGATTTCCCTATAATTCATATCTTTTATAAACTATCTCTTACTCTAGGATTACTTTCAGTTGATGATGATAGTCTAGCTATAAATAATAAAGGTAACAACTATCTAAGATTGAGAGATGAAGATAAGTATTCAATATTGTACAAATATATTATGAGTAATGAGTTTATATCTGAAATTTGTAATATGGAAAATTCAAAGACATTGGATAAATCAAAGAAAGATTTAATGAATTTATTATCATCCTTAAATGAAAATGTAAATTATGAACTCAGCAGTATATTACCTAATTTTTCAAAGAATTTTAAGTTTTTCTTTGCATCTTATATATATTTGCAATATCTTGGTATCATAAAATGCAATTTATATCCAAATTATAAACTTAAGGTAACTCCTCTGGGAAAAATCATTCTAGATTTTATAGAATCAATAAATACTAAAAAACACGAATGTAGTGTAATAAACTTAGAACTATTCAGAAAAAGCAGATAATTAATTATCTGCTTTTATGCTGTTAAGAAACTTTCTTCATCTTTTATTAAGTCTGCTACCTGTGCTATGATATTTTGAAATTGTAATTCATCTAATTCTAAGGTCTCTATTGCCATTGGTGATAAACTATAGGATAGACCATCAAGTCCAAGTCCTACTCCCATCATCATAGTAATAGCATCAGCAATATGAACTATAGAAACTAAAAGTGGATTTATATTTGCTAGCTCTGGTGTATGATGATATCCTATTGCCTCCACTAAGTCCTTAGGAAGATTCCATTTTTCAGCTACTTTTTCTCCTATCTCTGCATGTCCAAATCCAAGTACTTCTTTTTCTGACTCTAAGAAGGATATATTGTTAGCCTCCATCTTTGATAATACTTCCGTATATTCTTTTTCCATATTTTGATTCAAAATTGTTTTCCCAATGTCCCTAAGAAGTCCTGCAATATAAGCTTCTTCTGGATTAGGATATTTTATACTCTTTGCAATAAATCTTGATATTATAGCACAAGTTTGAGACTGAGACCATAATTCATTTTTTTCCAAAGAATATCCCTTTAATTCTTCTGTTAGATATGTTCTCACAGTAGAAGCAAGAGCAATTCCCTTTATCGCTTGAAATCCCAATAAAACAGTTGCTTGAGATATAGTAGAAATCTTTCTTGCATATCCATAATAAGCTGAATTGGCAAGACGAAGAATTTTAGTAGTTAGAACCTGATCCTGTAATATCACTCTCTCTATATCATGAACTGTGGAATCTGGGTCGTCTGTTAATACTATTATCTTATTTATGATTTCAGGCAAAACTTTCATATCCTCAACCTTATTAACTATATACTCTAAAGTTAACTTTGTCATATTATCTCTCCACTCCAATCATTATTGCCATTTTTTATAATCATAAGAAAATCCCATTATCTAAATATAAGCTTAAATCAATTAGGTTTCATAAAGCCTGCTTAATATATTAATACTACAAATAGAAACCTTTTATATAATTATACCCAAAATTATTTCTATAATATATAGACAAAAAGACTCAAAAAGATACATTATTACAAATTATAATTATATTGTAACAAAAAAGGGACATTTAGTCCCAATGATTATCCTCTTTTATTTCATTTAAAATAATTTTTATTCCAGGATTTTTTACTGCACTATAAACTTTCCTAAAATCCTCTTCCCTTCCTTCATAATCCTCTTCTCTTTTTAAAAGCCTAGACAGATATTCTTTAAACATTATATATTCTTTATCATTTTTATCTAATTGGCTTAATAACTCTATACCTTCTATTAACTTTCCCTTACTCATATAATAAAGCTTAACATCCTTATTCTTCAAAAAATCTATGGCTCTTTCATATTCACCTAGATAAAGATCTATATAAACAATATCAGAATCCCTTATATTATCTGCAAGAAGTAAATCTTCCCTAGCTTTTTCAAATTCACCTAATGAACTATAATATGCCCCTCTATACCAGTAGAAATACTCATCTCTATATTCCTTGGGTATCATATCAAATAATTCTTTTACAATTTCTTTATTTTCTCTATAATTCTTAGAAGTCATTTGATCCAGAACCCTAAGGATTACATCAGCATTACCTGTTATATCATAAACCTTTTTTCCATAATTTATAGCCTTTTCAGCATCTGAGGTTCCTTCACCCCAACCATATATATATAGCTTAGCCAAATATGATAATGCTTCTATATTTTCTTCATCATCTAGTAGCAAATTCTCATAATGATCTATGGCTTCTTTATACTGTACTTTTGATATTAGTTTTTCTCCCTCTGTTTGCTCGCCTCCTACCTTTAAGCTGGGCATCATATCATAATAATTAGTCATCGGAGCACTGCTGCTTAACATATTTTCATTCTCATCATAGGCATCGACCATAATATAGACTGTAGTCTCACTATATACATATCCCATTATGGCTCCAGGACTTACAACACCATTTTCATCAATAGAGTACCCCGAAGGAGAATGTTTGAGAATCTCTATATCAAATACTGCATTATTTCCTCTTATATCTACTTGCCTTTTTTCATCCATTATAACAGTAGTAAACATAGATGAATTTCTTACCCCTACAGCTTTAACTCTATAAAATTCTGCCCCTTGGACTTCTTCCCATTCTACTTCAAACTTATTTCCATCTACTAATTCTTCAGATTTGGGCTTTATAATCTTCATAGCAGAGCTAAATTGAAAATCATACTCTACATCATCTAATACCTCAAAGTTAAATCTATTTTTCTCTAAATATGCCTTTTCAAATAATATTCCCGTACCTACTCCAATACCTAAATCATATTTCCCATCCTTCACACCAATGGTTTCATAATATCCATCTTTATCTGTAGTGGCAACGAAATCTATACCTCGTGAAGAATAGCCTTGCCTAGATTTTTGCAGATATACTTCCACAAATGGAATTCCTACTCCATCAACAGTTACCCTTCCCTTGATTTTATTTTTCCCGTTTTTATAATCTAATTCTTCTAACCATGACTTTCTATGACTTGGAACTAAACCACCAAATAAAGTAGTATCGAATCTCCACCTAGTTTCACCAGCTTTTCCATAATATTCATTTGCCTTCTGAAAATTCTCTCTAGCAAATTCTATATGCCCTCTTAAAAAATAATACATATAATCAATATCCTTATCCCCTGGTACAAAGGAACTAAGCATATCCTCTGCCTTAGTATATTCCCTATTGGCAAAATATACATAACCTTCATAGAGCATAGATATATCTCTTATTTCATTTTTATCTGAAGATTTTCCCCATTCTATCCAATCTTCTAAATTATTTAAATCACCATTATATATATATAAATCTAATATGCTCTTGTAGGCCAAAGTATATTTCTTACTCTTAGGATAATCCTCTATTATTTCTTTATAGCTGTTTATAGCCTTATCTATAGTATCATAATCTAATATTCGCTCTCCCATCTTCATTCCCATCATTATTCTATATCTGCTTAATCCACTGATTATAGTATCAGCCCTTTTGTATAGTACCTCGTCTTTTTGAAAAGAAACAGGGTACTTTAAATAGTAGTCATAGAGTTTCTCTGCTACCTCTGGCTTAGTTTCATTAAAAATCTCAGCTAATGTCAGATTAACAATGGGTACTACTACTAAAATTAATACTACTATTAATATTATTGTCTTCACTTTTATTCTAATTTTCACATCTACTCACTCTCCTTTCATCTCTTATTATAATCTGAGTTGAACCTAAGTCTATAATGCTTTCACTCTTAACCACTATGTCCTTAGGGATTCCTACTATTATGAAAAATATAATAAAAGATGCCATCATAGGCACTAAAGGCAGTTCTATTTCCTTATTTAAGAAATCTTTTATTCTATCTTTTAATGTTTTCTTTCTACTTATGAGTATCCTATCTCTTAAACCTTGAGAAATCTCTATCTCCTTTACTTCATCTTCCATTATTATTTTCAACTCATTTCCCAATCTATCTTTATCCATTAAACTCTCCTCCCCTTTCAATAGAATTTTTAAGTATAATCCTTCCTCTGCTTAATCTGCTTTTTATGGTCCCTTCCTTTTCTTCTAGTATTTCAGATATCTGCCTAATAGATAATTCTTCAAAATAAAAAAGTATCATAACTTCTTTATATAATAGGTTTAGATTAAATAGTTCATTTCTCAAAGCTTTCCTATCTATTGAATCAAATACTATATCCTCTACCCTTTCATTACTTTCTATAATATCTTCATATATTTCAAATTCTCTTCTAGTTTTCATTCTATCTTTACATAGATTCAAAGCTATTTTATATATCCAAGTGTATATGGAACTATTCCCCTTAAAAGATTTTATCTGGCTAAATATTTTAAGAAAGGTTTCTTGTACTATATCCTCAGCATCTTTCTCATCTTTGAGGACTAAGTAGCAAGTTTTTAACAATCTATTTCCATAGATATCTAAAAGATGTATATATGCTTCTTCATTTCCACTTTTAAGCCTTTTTATTAATTCTTTTTCTCCATACTCCGCCACCCCTGACCCTCCTTTACTATTTAGACGACTGAGATTTAAAAAAGTTGCATTTATTTTAAATATTTTTACATTATTACTATATCAAAGTAGTTCTCTACTTTATATTCCATTATAAATAGTATATAATAAATCTTAGATACACTAAATAATTTATTGGGGGGATGTAAGTGGAGAATTTAAAACTAGATGACTTTACAAAATATAAGTTTTTATCAGGCATTAGATTTTCGCCAAATGGTAAAAATATAGGTTTTATAGTACATAGAATGGATGTAAAAGAAAATAAATACCTGTCTAATATCTATATCTATGACGAAGAGAAAAAATCAGAATTTAAATTAACATCCTTAGATGAAGAAAAGTCCTTTATATGGAAAGATGATAGTACTATTCTATTCCCTGCTGTTAGAGATAAAAAAGATAAAGAAAGAAAAGAAGAGTTTACCACTTATTATGAGATCAGTATAAATGGAGGAGAAGCCAATAAAACATTTGAAATCCCACTAAATGCAAATTCACTTGAATTTATAGATAAGGATAATCTTCTAATAACTGCTACTTTTAATCCTAATATGCCAAATCTTCGAGAACTATCTGGTGAAGATAAGGAAAAAGCTATAAAGAAAATAGAAGAAGATAAAGACTATGAAGTATTAGATGAGATACCATTTTGGTCCAATGGTACAGGCTTTACAAATAAAAGGAGAAACAGACTTTATATCTATAATTTAGATAGTAAAATCCTTACCCCTATTACTGATGAATTTACAGATGTAGGAAGTGTTAAACTTAACAAAGATAAATCCATGGCAATTATAGTTGCCAGTTCATATATGGATAAAATGCCATTAAAATCAGATTTACATTTATATAATATTAAAGAAAATAAATTAGAAAAATTAACTCATAAAGATGTTTTCAGCTATTACTATGCAGATTTTCTTGGAGATAAAATAATTTTCACTGGGCATAATATGAAATCCTATGGAATAAATGAAAATCCACATTTCTATACAATGAATCTAGATGGCTCCAATGCCCTTAGAATAACTGATGATAGCTTTGATTATAGTCTTTGGAACTCTGTAGGTTCTGATTGTAGATTTGGTGGCAGCAGAGCTATGGTATCAAACGAAGATTATCTATACTTCACAACAACAGAGAGAGATAGCTCATATATTAATAGAATAAACAAAGATGGAGATGTTGAGAAATTAGTTGAACAAAAAGGTTCTATAGACGGATTTGATATATTAAATGGCAAGATTGGATTTATAGGTCTTAGGGGACTTAAACTTCAAGAATTATATAGTTTAGATAATAAAAAAGAAATTCAATTAACTAAATTTAATGAATGGGTAATAAATGAAAAGAAATTATCCACTCCTGAATATCTAAGTTTTGAAGTTGATGGAATAACAATTGACGGGTGGATAATCAAACCTGTAGACTTTGAAGAAGGAAAAAAATATCCAGGAATATTAGATATTCATGGCGGTCCAAAGACTGTCTATGGGGAAGTATTTTTCCATGAAATGCAATACTGGGCTAATGAAGGATATGCAGTATTCTTCTGTAATCCTAGAGGTTCAGATGGTAGAGGAAATGAATTTGCAGATATAAGAGGTAAATACGGTACTATTGATTATGATGATTTAATGAAATTCACAGATTTAGTTCTTGAGAAATATTCTTTTGTAGATAGGGATAAAATTGGAGTAACTGGTGGTTCCTATGGTGGTTTTATGACTAACTGGATAATAGGTCATACTAAGAGATTTAAAGCTGCTGCATCTCAAAGATCTATAGCTAACTGGATTTCTAAGTTTGGAACTACGGATATTGGATATTATTTTGTAGATGACCAACAAGCTGCTACACCTTGGTCTGATGTGGAAAAACTTTGGTTCCATTCTCCTATGAAATATGCCGATAAAGCAGTTACACCTACTCTATTTATCCATTCCGAGGAAGATTACCGCTGTTGGCTGCCTGAAGGTATTCAGATGTTTACTTCCTTGAAATATCATGGAGTAGATTCTAGATTAGTTATGTTTAGAGGAGAAAACCATGAACTAAGTAGGTCAGGAAAGCCAAAACATAGAATTAAAAGATTAGAAGAAATAACTAATTGGTTTAATAAATATTTGAAATAAAAAAAACTGGTTAAACTAATCTGGTCTTTGTTAAATAAATAGGCAATTTAACTATTTTTATAAGTTTACTTTATACAATATGTATATTTACTTTAATAAACATTATATTTACTTTATAAAATATGTATGTTTACTTTAATGAACATTATGGTATAATATAAATAAGGTAATCGGATTCGCAAAAATGCGATTACCATCTAGTGAATTAAACTACTTTAATCACCTTGTACGGCAATACAGGGTGATTATTTTTTCTTTCATATTTGAAATAAAAAAGGCTTTTAAAAGCCTTCTTTATTTCCCTGATATAGTTAAGCTACCAACATAAATAGAGGGAGCTCCGAAGTAGCTTGAACTAGGATGAGAAAATTTAATGTCATTTCCTATATATTTTATATTTTTTAGCATAGTATATAAATTACCTGCCACAGTTATTTGGGCTAAAGATCTAATTACTTTTCCATTTTCCACAAGCAATCCATTTGATGATAACGAAAAATCTCCTGATATAGGGTTAATCCCTGCATGTAGTCCATGAATATCAGTAATAATGATACCTTTATCCATAGAAATTATCAAATCTTCTAAGGATCGCTCTCCTTCTCTAATATACATATTTGTAGACATTACTCCAATAGATGATTTATGGGAATTTCTAAAGCCATTTCCAGTGGACTTTGTACCATCTTTTTCGGCAGTTTTATTGTTGTGAAGAAAGTTCTTCAATACTCCGTCTTCTATTATATATTTTGAATAAGTAGCAGTTCCTTCATCATCAAAGGTTCTATAATATTTTCCATTTTCCATTAAAGGATTTTCCACTATATTAAAGGAATCTACAGCAACCTTTGAACCTAACTTCCCTTTCATTAGAGAAAGATCCTTTTGAACTGTACTTCCTAAAAATATAGGAGAAAAATAGCTAAACATATCTGCTGCTACATTATTTCTAAGAATAACTTTATAGTTTCCAGATTCTATGGACTTTGCTCCTAACATGGATATAGCATCTCCAACGCTGTCTTTAATAAGCTTTTCCTTATAATTCTCAGAAAGTTCATTGAACACACAATGCGAATATCCTGTTTGCATATTATTTTCCTCTTCCGTAACAGCTGAAAGACTTATAATGCCAATAATATGACTATCCTTTAATTCTAGTCCCTTAGTATTCCTAATATATATTTCTTGGATTTTCTCTTGATACCTACAATCTTCTATGGTCTTTACTCTTTTATCATAAGCATAAGCTCTTTTCTCTAAATCCAATAAATATTCAATCTTTTCGTCCTCTGTAAATTTATCTAATAAATTTTCTCTTTCAACAGTTTTCTTACTTTCCAATGTAGATGAAGACATTTTTTCTACTTCATCATTATGATTATTTTCTGCATATTGAATTAAATTATTTATCAATTCATCTAAACTATCTTCACTTAGTTTTTCCGTATAAGAATATCCCATTTTCCCCTTATAAATACCCCTTAAAGATAAATCCTCTTCTTCTGCTACTACATATTCTTCTAACTTACCTTCATATATATTAAAATCCAAGGATGAATTTTTATTGATATAGACTTCTACTTCTTCAATATTACATGATTTAGCTTTTTCAAATAATCTCTCTATTAATTTATCTCTGTCCATATCTATTCTTCCCTCCCACCAACAGTCATAGTCTTAACTCTAATGGTAGGCTGTCCAGCACCAATAAATAATGCTCCGCTTCCTGCATAGCAATATCCTTGTCCTATTTTAAGATTATTTCCTACCATATCTACATCCTGAAGTATTGCATTTCCGTTTCCTATTAGAGTTGCCCCTTTAACTGGTTTAGTTATTTTGCCATTTTCAATTAAATAAGCTTCTGAAAGTGAAAAGTTAAAATCACCTGTAGCTGGATTTACAGAACCTGCTGAAAGGTATTTAGCAAACAAGCCTTTTTCTGTATTTCCGATTATCTCTTCCTTTGTACTAGTACCATTATCTATATAGGTATTAGTCATTCTAGAAGTTGGAGCAAATCTATAGTTTTGCCTTCGTCCTGAAGCTGTAGGTGCCATATTCATCCTTCTAGCATTTAATTTATCTATCATATATCCTTTTAAGATTCCATTTTCAATTAAAACATTCCTTTGAGTTTTCATTCCCTCATCATCTACTCCAAGAGAACCCCAAGAATTAGTAATGGAACCATCATCTATTAAAGTAACTACATCTGAAGCTATTTTCTCTCCTATTCTATTAGAAAAAACTGAAAGACCTTTAGCAACAGATGAAGCCTCTAAACTATGACCACATGCTTCATGGAACATTAACCCGCCAAAACCATTGTCTACAACTACTGGCATATTTCCAGCAGGGCAATAATCAGCCATTGCCATGGTTTTAGCATTTCTAGCAGCTTCCCTTGCATAATCTTCTATACTTATCTTTTCATAAAACTCAGTGCCCATCAATGCACCAGGTCCAATATATCCTGTCTCTATTTGTCCATTATACTCAGCAGCTACTACAATTAACATTCTAGTCCTTACTCGTTTATCTTCTGCATAGACTCCTTCAGTATTAGCTATTAATACATTTTGCTCTTGGTCTAGATAATTTACTGTAACCTGAGATATGATTTCATCATAGGATTTAGCAGCATTATATGCCCTCTTTGTAAACTCCATTTTATTTGCAAAATTTACTTTTGATGGGGACAATCTATATGGATGCTCTATTGGGATTATTTTCTTATCAAAATTTACTGCAATATCTTTTTTATCTTCTTTAATAGTTCTTGCTGCCTTTCTAGTAATATTTATAAGGTTATCTCTAGATAAATCATTGGTATATGAATAAACATATCTTAATCCTGAAAATATTCTAATTCCTATACCAAAATCTCTGCCGCTCATGCCTCTTTCAATATTACCTCCTACAGTGGCTATTTCTGTAGAAAAATTATCTTCCATGAATACTTCAGCAAAGTCGCCTCCATTAGCTAAGGCCTCAAAAAATATATCTTCAATTATGGATTTACTTAACATAAAATCCCCCCTAGTTTTCTAATATAAGTGACAAGCTACAAAATGATCCGTTTCTACTTCTTTTAGTTGTGGGGTCATTTTATGGCATATGTCCTTTGCATAAACACATCTCTTAACAAACTTACATCCATCTGGTGGGTTAATAGGAGATGGTACTTCACCTTCTAATTTTATTCTATTTCTTGTTTCCTCTGCACTAGGATCTGCCACTGGTATAGCAGATATTAATGCCTTTGTATATGGATGTAATGGATTGTCATATAAGGCATCATTACTTGCTAATTCTGCCATGGAACCTAAATACATTACCCCTACTCTGTCTGATATATGTTTTACCATGGAAAGGTCATGGGATATAAACAAATAAGTTAACCCCATTTCCCTCTGTAATTTTATAAGAAGATTTACTATCTGAGCTTGAATAGATACATCAAGAGCAGAAATAGGCTCATCACACATAATAAATTGTGGTTGTACTGCTAAGGCCCTTGCAATACCTATCCTTTGTCTTTGCCCTCCTGATAGTTCATGGGGGAATCTTGAACCATGCTCAGGATTCAAGCCTACCTTCTTCAGTAAATCGTGTATTTTTTCTTGTCTTTCCTTAGAACTTAAATTTAAGTGAACATCCATGCCTTCACCTATAATATCGCCTATGGTCATTCTAGGATCTAAGGAAGCATATGGGTCTTGAAATATAATTTGAGCATTCTTCTTAAACTCAAGTTTTTCTGCTCTATTCATTTTATGAACATCTTTTCCATTAAATAAAACTTGACCTGATGTAGCTGGATAAATACCTAAAATTGTTCTACCACAAGTAGTCTTTCCACATCCAGACTCACCAACTAAGCCTAAGGTTTCACCTTTTTTTATATTAAAAGTTACATTATCTACAGCCTTTAAAGTTGCATTTTTTCCTACTTGAAAATATTTTTTCAACTCTACTATTTCTATTAAATTATCCTTACTCATTTTTTCCACCTCCTAAGTTCCTTACTCTGTCTACTTTAGGAGCATCCGGATGCTGTAACCAGCAATTTACTTTATGTGTACCTGAAAGATTAGTTTCTTCTGGTCTCATTTCTTTACATATTTCCATTGCATGCTCACATCTTGAAGCAAACGGACAACCTGGTAATGGAAGAATTAAATCTGGTGGTGTACCACCTAATGAGTAAAGCTCTTCCTTACTCTTTGTATCTACACTTGGTACAGAGTTAAGCAGTGCCCAGGTATATGGATGCTGGCTATTATAGAATATCTCTTCCTTAGTTCCAGTTTCCACAATATTTCCTGCATACATAACTTGAATTCTATCTGCAAAGTTTGCAACAACTCCGAGGTCATGAGTTACAAGAATAATAGCAGTACCAAATTTATCTTTTAATTCCTTTAATAAATCCATAATCTGAGCTTGAATAGTTACATCAAGGGCAGTAGTTGGCTCGTCTGCAATAAGCACCCTAGGATTACAAGATAAAGCTATAGCTATCATAACCCTTTGTCTCATTCCACCTGATAGTTCGTGAGGATATTGATTTATTCTTTCTTCTGCATTTGGAATATTTACTAACT
This sequence comes from Tissierella praeacuta, assembly GCF_040396155.1. GTDB lineage: Bacteria > Bacillota > Clostridia > Tissierellales > Tissierellaceae > Tissierella > Tissierella praeacuta_A. The sequence goes on along the minus strand of NZ_JBEBOY010000002.1, from coordinate 14,181 downwards.
TAAGAAGTTTTATTGCCTCTGTTTCTGCTTCTTTCTTACTGATCTTTTTATGAATCTGTAAAGTTTCCATTATTTGTTTACCTACTGTCATAGTCGGGTTTAAAGATGTCATAGGGTCTTGGAATATCATGGCTACATCTTCCCCTCTATAGGAAAGCAGTCTTTTTTTATCCATTTCTACAACATCTTCACCATCAAATAAAATCTGTGAACCTTTTTTTATTTCTGCTGGTGGAGTTTTTAATAGTCTTAGGACAGCTTTTGCTGTAACAGTTTTACCACAACCTGATTCTCCAACAATGGCTAATGTTTCTCCCTTGTGAACGTCAAAACTAATACCTCTAACAGCCTTTACCTCTCCTGCATAAGTATGAAATGATATATTTAAGTCTTTAATTTCTAGTACCTTTTCCATTTTTCTCCCTCCTATTGTCTTAGTTTAGGATCTAGAGCATCTCTAAGTCCATCACCTAGTAATGTAAATGACAACATGGTTAAAGCAATCATAAGAGCCGGGAAAAACAATTGATGCGGATAAAATATAAAGTTTTGCTGTGCAGCTGATGCTAAAGCACCCCATGAAGTTGCTGGTGGCTGAGGTCCAAGTCCAAGATAGGATAGGAATGACTCAGCAAAGATATACCCCGGAATATCAAAAGTAATAGTTACTATAACTATACCTAAAGAATTTGGAATTAAATGTTTTATGATTATTTTCCAAGGACTAACTCCTAATGCTTCTGCTGCCATAATATATTCTTGCTGTTTTATTTGTAGCATCTGCCCCCTAACAAGTCTTGCCATACTGCACCAACCAGTTAAAGTTAAAGTTAAAAGCAAGGTTCCTATGTCTCTTGATTCTGTAACTATGGAAATTATAATAACTATTATTAAATATGGAATAGAAGTTAAAACTTCAACTATTCTCATCATAATATTGTCTATTTTTCCCCCAAAGTATGCAGAAAAGGCACCATAAATACTTCCCACTATTGTAGAAATAAATGCACCTACAATACCTATTATCATAGATGTTCTACCTGCTTGCCATACTCTAGAGAAAACATCACGTCCTAATTCATCTGTACCAAACCAATGCTCACTATTTGGTTTCAGATTAATCTTTGTAGAATCCATTTCCTCATATTTATAACCGTTTATATGTGGTCCTATTACAGTCATTATACATATGGTTAAAAGTATCACAATGGCTAACATTGCAACTTTGTTACTTTTAAGTCTTCTCCAAGCATCTTGCCAATAACCGACTCTAGGACGTGCCATGGCTTCATTTGATGATGGATCTATACCAATTTTTCTAAATTTATCTTTTGAAATGCTTTCCATTTTGGACCTCCTATTTGCTATTTTTTGAAACTCTAATTCTAGGGTCTGCAACACCATAAAGTAAGTCTACTGCTAATTGAGCTACTACAAATAATGCTGCATAGAAAACTGTGGTTCCAATAATCATAGTATAATCTCTATCATTAATGGAAGTAATATAATATGAGCCTAATCCTGGAATACCAAATATCCTTTCAATAACAAAAGAACCTGTAAATATTCCTGCAATTTGTGGTCCAAGTATGGTAATAGCAGGAAGTATTGCATTTCTAAGTACATGTTTTCTTACAACATTAAAAGGACTTACACCTTTTGCCTGAGCTGTAAGAATATAGTCTTGATTTAATACTTCTAACACATTTGAACGCATATATCTTCCATATGTGGCTATGGAACTAAAACACATAGCTATTGTAGGAAGAATAGTATGCTTAAATTTGCCCCAGCCAGTAGTTGGTAAAAGCTCAAACTTAACCGATAATGTATATTGCAAAAGTGCAGCAATAATAAATACTGGAACAGTAATACCTAAAATTGCTATAAACATAACTAAATAATCTGGCCATTTGTTTCTATTTAAAGCAGCAATTACTCCAAGAGTAATACCTATAGTAATACCTATGGCTATTGCTTGGAAGCCTAGTCTACCTGATACCTTTGCATTTGTTAGTACAGTTTCTGTAACTGACCTACCTGGATATCTTAGAGATTCCCCTAAATTTCCCTTTGTAATTAAATTTTTCAGAAATGTTCCGTATTGAACTATAACAGGTTTATCCAATCCATATTTTTGATAATAATTTAACTTAATTTGTTCTGGCAAATTCTTAGCCATATGAGCTAAGGGATCTCCTGGTATACTATGCATCAAGAAAAAAGTAATAGTTACAACAACCCATAGAGTAAGAATCATATATCCAATTCTTTTCATTATATACTTACCCATAATCTTCCTCCTTTGCTTATTTAGCAATATAGCAGTCTATAGACATGTCTATGGACTGCTATATAAATTTAAACTATCTGCCTTGAGTAAAGCTATATTTATATCCTTGGGTACCAAATGGAGTAACTTGTAAATCATGAACATATTTATATCTAAATACATGGTCTCTTGGATATACTACTGGAGCTACTACTGCCTCTTCATATAATAATATATTTTCTGCTTCTTTAAAGTACTCTAAACGTTTAGCACTATCCATCTCTGAAGAAGCTAAAGTTATAAGTTCATCAAATCTTTCATTTGCCCAGCCAGTACCTATAGCTGGTGCATCTGATTTAAATAAGTTTAGCATATTAATTGGGTCATTGAAATCTGCCCCCCACTGCATATAACCAATTTGGAAATCTCCTTTTTTTACATTACCATCAAATACTGGCCATTCCATTTGCTCAACTTGGAAATTAATTCCCAATGTTTTAATATAAGTTTGTTGTAGATATTCTCCATAAGTTCTGAACCATTGATCTGTTCCGCCTAAGGAAATCTTTACTGTTAATTTGGATGGGTCTGTATCCATTCCTAATTCTTCTAACCCTTTGATTAAAAGTGCTTTAGGATCTTTATTTTCATCAGCTAATTTCTTAATTGGTGATTCTGCTACTTGTCTATATTCGTCATCACCTATATTTATACTTGGTGGTACCCAACCATAAGCTGGAGCAGGTACTCCATAGAATACAGTATCAGCTAATTCTTCTCTGTTTAAAGCTATTGTAAAAGCTTTTCTTATATTTGCATTTTTAAATACCTTATCTTGAGTATTGAATAACATGAAGTTAATACTTGGATAAATTATTTCTATATGATTTAAGTTCTCATCTTTCATGAACTTATCTTTCCATTCTCCCTTATTAACCATTGCTGAATCAAAGGAACCATTTGCTAGGGAGTTGTAAATAGCATTTTGATCTGAAATAATCTTCAGATTTACATTTTGTAATTTAACAGTATCTTTATCCCAATAATTATCGTTCTTAGTTAAAAGCAATTCACTATTATGAACCCAAGATGTTAAAGTAAATGGTCCATTATATACTAAGGTATCGAATTCTGAACCATATTTATCTCCTTGTGCTTCAACTATATCTTGTCTTTGAGGGTACATTACTCTTTGATAAGTTAATTGCTCAAAATATGGAGTTGCTGACTCTAAAGTTATTTCAAGAGTATTATCATCTAAAGATTTAACTCCTAGCTCATCAACTGTAAGTTTCCCACTATTTACCTTCTCTGCATTTTTAATAGACATCAAAATCCACGCATAAGGTGATGCTGTCTCTTGAGCTACTGATCTTTTTATACCATATTCATAGTCTTGAGCTCTTACTTTAACCCCATCTGACCATGTATTTTCTCTAATTTTAAATGTCCATACAGTACCATCTTCACTATGTTCCCAGCTTTCTGCTCCTGCTGGTACTAGGAAGTTATTTTGATTCTCATCTTCTTCCAATCTAGCAAGCGGCTCTAATACATTATAAAGTACTCTATTTGAATACATATCTGAACCTTTAGAAGAATCTAAGGTACTTGGTTCTGCGAGTAAATAAAGATTTAGATATTGTTCACTGTCAATAGCCGCCTCACCATTTGTTTCACCATTTGTTTCTGCTACATTTTCTTTTTCTCCACAGCCTGTTACAGTAAGTAAAATTAACAAAATCGCCATTGATAATGCTAAAAACTTCTTATTTTTCATCTGTGAATCCTCCTTTTTTGTTATTAAGTATATTAATTTTATTAACTTTAGTATAGAATATTTTTCAACATAAGTCAATGAATTGTCTAACACTATGTTAGAAAATCTTCTAACATGTTCCGTTATAGTATTGAATAATTTTTTTGTATAATGTATCATTGACTTAATACTACTATTAGGAGGATAAAATATGGAATCTAATCTCCCCTGTAAAATTCAGTACAATAAGGCGGTAGAGTTCATTACAGCAGTTCTAAAATATAGAATCAATAAATCACGGCAGGTCCATTGGAACACTCCGGAACTTAAAAGAGATATTGCCAAAGAAATTATGGACTTTTCTCCAAACGAAAAGGTAAAGGAATGGCTAAAATATGTGGACACTAATATTTCCCCATTTTTACGAAATGATATAATATTTATAACAGATGAAATCTATAGATTATTAGACGTTTGTTTTCATCTCGTTCTAATGGAAGATATAAAAGAGCCTTTAGAACTAATAGAAGCTTTAACATCCATCGACACATCTACTATGGTAAAAATAGCCTATAAATATTATGAACTTGATGCTCCATTAGACAATGAGGAAAAATTAAAACTTGCTTTAAATGAAAACTATTCTGACAAAATAGCATCCTCTTTTTTACATTTTAAAAATCATCCAGATGAATATAAGAACAGAGCAAGAGAAGTACTATTAAGTTTTTATGAAAAGTTTTATAAGCCCTTTGAGAAGACAGTTTATAGTTATATGGAAAAAAGGCGGGATTTCCACAATAAGACTTTTAAAAAGGACCCTATTTATTTTATAAATACCATAGGTATGGGGGATTATTCTAAAGCAATTGAGCTCCATAATAAAGTTATTATATATATGAGTTTCTTTATTGATGTAGGTTTATTCTATTTTACCTATAAAGATACTTTAGTTATGTACTGTGGTCAAACTATTGAGCATAGATTTGAATCCAGAAAAACACTAGATACTTATAAAGCATTATTTAAAGCACTATCTGACGAAAAAAGAATTGAAATTTTAAAAATGACCTCCAAGAGGCCGTGGTATAATAAAGAATTAGCAGATTATTTTAATCTAACTACTGCTACACTTTCCTATCATCTAAATCTATTATTAGATTTAGAGATACTAAATTTTGAGCCTAGTATTATAAATAACAGGTATTACTATACAACAAATAAAGAAAATCTCAAAAAGCTATTTGATGCAGCTTTAAAGGATTTATTAGAATAAATAAGTATCATTTTTGGTGCCTGGCACCAAAAATGATACTTATTTTAATTTATCTATCTATATCCTAAACTTACCGATGAGGGATTGAAGTTCTTCTGCAATATGTGCTAACTCTTGACTAGCATTTGCTACTTCCTCAATGGATGCAGCTTGTTCTTCCATAGAAGCAGATGCCTCCTCTGTTCCTGCTGCATTTTCCTCTGCAATAGATGATAAGTTTTGCATCAAATCCAATAAAGTATTTTTATTTTCTTCCATAGTTTCTACTGATTGTGTAATTTTTTTGATTACTTCTCCTGTAATTTCTATGGAAGATGCTATCATTTCAAACTTTTCTTCTGTCTGTTTAACACTTTCTGACTGAGATTCGGTTATTTCTCTTGCTCCTTTTATGCTTTCTACTGCATCTTCAGATCTTATCTTTAATTCTTGGATAACTTCTTGGATTTCATTTGTAAAGTTGTTAGATTGCTCTGCAAGCTTCCTAATCTCTTCTGCTACAACTGCAAATCCTCTGCCATGTTCTCCTGCCCTAGCAGCTTCAATAGCAGCATTAAGTGCCAATAGATTAGTCTGTTCCGCTATACTTTGAATCATAGTGCTGGCACTTTCTATTTTTTCTGCACTTTCATTATTACCTAGTATAATATTATAAACATTTTCTGTTGTCTCATCAGTTTTTCTAGTATTTTCTATTAACTCTTTAAGAATAATAAAACCTTCATTTTTCTCTTTATTAATCTCTTCTGCCGCTGCATTTAATTCTATAGTATATTGCTGATTTTGTTCCAATAAGTTTCCTAGTACTTCAACATTAGATGCAGAAACTTCTGTTTCATGTGCTTGCTCTCCTGCTCCTCTTGCAATTTCTTCAATAGTCCTTGCTACTTCACCAGAGGCAACCCCTGTTTCCTGTGCTGTTGCAGTTAGTTCTTCAGCTGTTGCCGATACAGTTTCTGATGCATGAGTAATATTAGATAAGAGTTCCACTATATTCTGCTGCATTATATCTAATGCTTTACTAGCAGTTCCTATCTCATCTTTTCTCATTGAATATTTATTCATATTATTATTTTCATCAAATGAAAAATCATATTCAGATAACTTTTGTAAATTTGTAGCCACATCAACAATAGGCTTTGTAATAGTTTTACTTACAAAATAGGTAACTACAGCACCTATAGCTACTCCAATAAAAGCTGCAATACATAAATATTCTTTCATTTTATTTACTTCACTTAGTACTTCATCAGCTTTAATTCCTATTACCATTATCCAAGGAGTTCCTTTAATAGGGGAAAAGCCTACTATCTTTTCTACTCCAGTGAAAGTCTTATATTCTCCACTGCCTATTTCTCTCTTTAGCATTTCATTTTCTGTAAGCTCTGCTAATTCCTTATTATCCTCACCACGTTCTATAAAATTAAATTGTTCAACAATTAAATCTCTATCTTCATCTGCTACAACGGTGCCTTCACCATTAATTATATAGCCGCCGCCTGTTTCCATATATTTAATTTCATCTACAATATCACTTAGAACAAAAGCATCTGCCACTCCAAGCAATACTCCAGTTTGTACTCCTCCTACATAGACTGGTGATGCATATACCATAACTGGCTCACCGGTATCCTTACTCATAATAACATCTGATATCACATCTTCACCTTTCATGGCCCTTATAAAATAATCTCTATCACCAACTCTATATTCAGCACCTTTGGTACTTAATTCACTTCCATTTCCATCTTTATCTGCAAAAATAAAACTAATATATCCTGTCCTCTTTGCTTCTTTTTCTAAAAATGCAAGTCTCTTTTCCAATGAGATTTCCTCATCTGTTATCATTGGATTCTGAGCAAGTCCTTGAACATATTCAATTTCTTCACTTACCTTTGCTTCTATGTATCTGGCATTTGCCTCTGCAATACTCCTTAAATTATAATGAGCATCCTCCATAAGACTGTTACCCATGGTTTTAATTGATATAAATCCTAATCCTGCTGTTAGGATAAATATAATTGCTGTAAATATAATTACTAATCTTGATTTTATTGATTTCATCCTATACGCCTCCTGTTCTGTAGTCTAATTCATAGTTTGGTTTAATGGTTATCCTTCCATAATATTAAATCAAGATAGCTCTTTGTAATAAAGCTCTACTATAATAGTAGTCGACAAATTTCTGCTTTTCTTTATACAAAATTTACCAAATTATTTCTTAACTTCTGTATTTTACTTTCATCTATACTGTTTAAATATATATTTATATGATAAAATAATAATACATTGATAGCAGGAGGTGGACATATTGTTAAATTGGCTAAATAAACATAATAATAATTACGCAAAATTTTTAAAAGAACTTATTTTTAGAATGAAGGATGATAGTGTCACTGCCATAGGTGCACAGCTATCATATTTTTTGGTATTATCTGCTTTTCCATTTCTTATATTTTTTCTAAATATATTAAGCTATACATCTATTGCCAGAGAAGATGTATTACATAGCATAATAGTATTATTGCCATTAGACACACAAAGGCTAATCTATACCTTGCTAATCGAAACTATAGTTACTAGTAATGAAACTTTACTTTCCTTAAGTGCTATAACCGGTATCTGGGCTGCATCTAAAGGTATCTTAGCTCTCATTCGTGTATTAAATAAAGCCTATGATGTAGAAGAAACTAGAACTTATCTTGAATTAAGAGGAATAGCTGTATTGTTTACTATAGCATTATTGGCATTACTTCTTCTAGTACTCCTTACTTTGGTCTTCGGTGAAGTTTTAGGCAATAGAATATTTGAATTCCTAGGAATCACCAAAAAATTTATTTCTTTTTGGAAATATTTTAGGGTGACTATATCCTTATTTTCTATGATTTTTATATTTACTTTATTATATAGATTTGTCCCATCCATTAAAAATGATCATAAAATTAGCTTTAAACATGCAATACCTGGTGCTGTTTTTACATCTATTGGATGGATAATCACATCTACAATCTTTTCCTATTATGTAAATAATTTTGGTAATTATGGAAAAACCTATGGTAGTTTGGGAGGTATAATCGTCCTACTTATATGGCTTTATATAAGCAGTATCGTTATTATAATGGGCGGAGAAATTAATGCAACTTTAAGATCATTAGATAGTTAGAAATCAGGTTGAAAAAGGGACAGAAAATTATAAGCTGTCCCTTTCTTTACTTCTATTCTTTTATTATGTTGTCAAATTTAATCATAGCTAATGAGGAAAGATTTACATTTGTTATTCCATCTTGAGTGCAAACTCCATTATGTGGATGATATAAAGGTATACAAGGTGCATCATCAGATATTATGCTTTGTATTTCTTTATAATATTCTAATCGTTTCATAGGATTTACTGTGGCTTTTGCCATTTTAAGCAATCTCATAACTTGTTCATTATTATATCCACTAAAATTAGATGCACTAGTTGGAGAAAATAAAGGTTCTATAAATGAAGAAGGTTCCACTGCATCTGCATACCAACCATACATATATATGTCATACCCCTTATATAAATTAGCTGAATTTGCAAATTCCTTATTTGATACTTGATTATACTTACATTTAATTCCTATATTATTTAAATCCTCCTCCACAAATTTAAATAATGGATTAATACTCTCTCCACACAAAATATTTAAAGGTCGACTTAGATTTACATTGTTCTGCTTTAATATCGCCTTTGCTTTTTCAGGATTATATTCATATCCCTTAACATGGTCATATGGTATTAATCCTGGAGGGATCATGCATTTTGCCTCTGATGCAAGACTTCCTGCTACTTCATCGATAATTCTTTTCTTATTTATAGCATGATTAATGGCCTGTCTAACTGGTTTTAATGTATAACTAGAATCTTCATTTTTTATCTTAAATCCTAAATATAATGTGGCCAATAATTCTGTACTCTTAAAATTTTTAAGGTATTTATTCTTCTTTAATCTATCTAGCTCTGATTTACCTTGAACTACATAAAAATCATATTTATTATCTAAAAAATTATTTAAAGGCTTTGCATCATTACTCACTATCTCCATGATATCACAATAAGGTCTTCCACCTATGTAATTTTCAAAAGCCTTTAATCTATAAATATTATCATTATAACTTTTAAGTATATACGGACCACATCCTACTATATTGCCTTTCTTTAATTCCTCTGGATCCATCACTGCACAAGAAATCTGTGATAAAAACATTAAAAATCCGCTAAAAGGTTCTGATAGTTTAATGGATAATCTATAATCACTTAATACTTTTATTCCAGTAACTTCTCTTGCCTTACCATCAATATATTCCTTTGCTCCTTCTATATAATCTATAAACCAAGTATTAGGAGATTTAAGTTCTGGCAATAACATTCTTTCCAATGAATACTTTACATCTCTGCTGCAAATTTTCTTACCGTTATGAAATATAGCATTATTTTTAAGATTAAATATCCAAGTCAGATTATCATCTTCTACATACCAATTCTTAGCCAAAGATGGCAGTACATCACCAGTTTCACTTGTAGTCAATAATCCTGTATGTATATTCATTAAAAACCTCATATTTTCCATTGTATTTACCATTGCTGGATCAAGGGTAAATATAGATTCTGATAAGTTATGTCTTATTGTAATTTCCTTTTTCTCCTGCTCATCTATCTCGCCAATTAGCTCCTTAGTCATTCCATTTAATAGATTAGCTACTTGATGTAATGCTACTAAGGCAGATTTAGTAAATTGCGTATTGAGCAATGCACTCTCTACCATGGACATAGCCTTCTCGGATATATTTGACATTTCATCTGTAGAACTTACTATTTCTTCCAAACTATTGGTCTGTATTGTTATAGCATTATTTATTTCGTCTATGGTTTCTAACATTGATTCTATAGCCATTTCAATTTTTTTAAATGAGAGATTTGATTCTTCTGCAATTTCAGAGCCTTCTATTATTTTTTCATTACTCTTTTCTATAGCATCTATAGTTCTAGCTACATTTATATTTATATTCTTAATTATAGATGAAATGTCATTTGCAGATTTTGTACTTTTCTCTGCCAATTCCTTTACTTCATTGGCTACAACAGCAAACCCTCGTCCTGCCTCTCCTGCTCTAGCAGCTTCTATACTAGCATTTAAAGACAATAAATTAGTTTGTTTAGCTATATCCCTGATTATATTCAATATATTATCAATTTGAACAGTAGATGATTTTAATCCATTTATTTCTGCCATTACAGAAGATATAGACTGCTTTATATCATCCATTGAATGAATTGTATTATACAAAGCCTTACTTCCTTCATCTACTACTCTAAGAGTGTTTTTTGCTGTTTCATATGATGTATTTGAACTGGCATTCAGCTCTTCAGCCATAGCAGAGTAATTACCTATCTCTTCAACTACTTTAGATATAAATGCTATTTGTTCTTCTGTTTTTATTGATAGGGCTTCTATTATACTTGTTAAGCTTTCTGTTTGATTATTTGAATCCTGAATCTTTATATTTAGATTATATAATAAATTTTCTTCATTTTGTTTTATCATCCCTATTTTTAAAAACTTTTCATTTACCTCTCCTGTACCATCTAAATTAATTTTATCAATATTTTCTACTCTTTTTGAGTTCCATTTATTTCTCCATTCCTTAATCATGGCAGCCTCCTATGTTAGAAATTATTCTTACATGTTAGAATTATATCACAAGACCTTCATAATTAAAAGGAAATACATAATCCTGCTCAAAATAAAGAATATAAGGAATTAAGAATTGATAAACTTAATTAACTTCTTTATCATTTTATTATTCTCCCTCCATGTATTACCTTTCCATCCTCAATCTTTAGTTCCCAAAAAATTGGAAACCTCTCGCTTATTTCAACTTTAATTATTTCAGGAGCCGCAAAGCATATTAGCTGGAAATTCAATTTATCTGCTATTTCAAATATCGGATCTAATACATGCTTAGCAGAAGCCTTACCAAAGGGATTATCTAAAATCAATACAGTAGAAGGATTTTCATTTCCAATATGCTTTTTCTTAAAACTCATAATCATCATTATTACAAATGTATTTACAGAAAGAGTTTGTCCCCCACTGCCTTCCGGTAAATCTCCCTCACCTTTATTAATAGCTTCCCAAGTTGTATAATATTCTTCTCTAGGTCTGGCAAACTTAAATTCATTTTTCTCTGACATTTTATATACTAATAATGTCGGATATCTCCCCTGTAATGCCTTGGAAAATATAACTTTATCCCCCATTAATTCATTTAATATTTTACCATCTATCTTATCTATATTCTCATTTGTTTCTAAAATCTTAGTTATGGACTCCACAAAATATTCCTCTAACAAATGTATAATTTCAGATTCTGCCTTAGGAAGTCTATCTGCTCCCTTTAGCTTAACTAGAGGAAATACATAATCCTGCTCATTGGTATAATTCATACTAGCTACCATATCCTTTAAACCCTCTATCATTCTAATTACATATATAGATGCTCTATCACTCCATTGTTTCATAGCATTTTCAGCCTTTTCCTTATCCTTAGACAAAGTAAGGATTTCATTCTCAAAATGACTTTTCATGCTTCTAAAGGATATTATATTATTTTTAAAATTATTGATATTTGCTTCCTTTACTGTGGAAACAATTTGCTCCTTTAGCTTATCTTCTTCTAGCCTAATATTTATTTTTTTGATAAACTCACTTCTATATCTTTCTCCTTCGTCTACAGTTTTCTTGATTTCCCTTTCATTACTTAAACATCTATGAATCCAATCATCAACTATTAAATCTGCATTATTCTGAATCTTCTCCTTTAATATCCTATCCATCTTACCTTTAGTCCACTCTAGCTCATATCCAGTTTTTATCTTAGCTAAATTATTCTGTAATCTATATTTAGTATCCTTATTTTTTTCTATTTCTTCAATGCAAAGAGTTAAATATTTTTTATTAGATTCTATATCCCTATTTACAATATCTATCTCACTAGAAAAATTTTCAATTTCTAAGATAATAGGTGATCTTTTATGGTCCTTTAGTATTTGTTTCCCTTTAGTTTCAAATACTTCCTTTATTGTTCCAATGCTTCCAAGTGAGCTATCTAAAACTGACTTTATATTTTCCCTCTCTTTTTCAAGTATTTTAATGGCTTTCTTTATTTCTTCTATCTTCATAATTATCTCATTTGGTGAAAGTTTTAGTTTAGGATATCTAATCCAATTATTATCTAATTTTATCAGTTCTTTAATATTTCGACTAATGTCCTTATTTAAATATTCAATGTCTGCATCTATTTTAACAATTTTATTATTCTTAGTCCGGATATCTTCTTCTAAAACCTTCCTCTCTTTTATCAATACTCTCAAAATATCATTAGATGCAGAAAAATCTGGTATTTTAAAGTTTATATAATCGTAATCAATTTTAGGTTCATATACAACATCTTTAGAAACAGATTTTAAATCCTCTATTATATATTTAATCTTAACTTTCCACTCATTATAAGACTCTCTTACTCTATTCTGATTATCCTGTACACTCTCATTATCATATTGAAGATTTGAAGTTTCAATATTTATCTGACTTAAATTTTCTTTAATTTTAAGTATCTCTATTCTCTCTTTTTCAACTTCCTTTACCATCTTTATATATGCTTGAATTCTCTGAACAGAAAAATTTATATTATCCAGTTCAATATTATTTCTATTTAATTCTTTCTCGATTCTATAGATTAAATTCTCGTAATTTAATTTTTCTTCCTCATAAGTTTTTATTTTATCAGTAATTTCTAATATATCCTTTTTAAAATCCTTTAATCTCTGATTTAATATATAAGCAGTATCATTTTTGGCAATAAATATTAATTCTTGCTTTATGTTTTCTATATTATTTAAATCTTTTCTTATATTATTTTCTGTATCGGCCAATTCTTTAAATTCTTCTTCCATATGAGCTTTCCAAGATTCATAACTAGATTTCTCTACCAATTCGTAGGCTTTACCGAGGATAACCTTAAATGAATTATCCCTTGATTTCATTTCAGAACGAATATAAATTGGTACCATATTATTCAAAAATAATCCTCTGCCAATGTTCTTATCTATTAACTCCCAATCCCTTTCATTTGCTATAACTACAGAATATAGAAATCCAGGATAATATCCTAATATCTCTTCTTTCTCCTTATCATTTAATCCATTCAAATATTCAGCACCTGTTTCTGCATGGATTCCAATACCATTTATCCCCTCTTTTATTAGGACTATATCTTTATTTGGAATAAAATAATCTTCTTTATTTAATAGTTTATCTATACTTTTCTCCCATATGAACCTTTGAACATCTTCTAAATTACTCTTCTTCTTTTCTTCTATATATATAAGACTATTATATTTATTAGTAAACCAACTATGATTAAGTAAAGAACCATCATAGTTTTCTAATAATTGTTTGGAAACTCTTCTTGCCAATTCTATCTCATATCTTTCCTTTTCTTCTATATTCTCCTCTAAAGCCTTGATTTTATTTTCTTTAGCTTTTAAATCATATGTGGATATATTTATACCATTACTAAGTTCTGATAATATATCCTTATATATCTCTCTTTGTTCAATTAAGCTATCTATAGCTTCCTCAGTTCTTTTCTTTGTCTCAAATAAATCCTCTAATATTCTTTCTGGAAACATTAGGCTCACTGAATCATAGTATTCCTCTAATTTCATTTTTTCCTTATTTAAGTTTTCTTCCCTTAACTCAAACTTATTGATTTCCTTTTGTAACTCCTCCTTGAGTAAACATAGGCGTCACCGCCCATACTCCTCTACAGAACCGTACGTGC
>NZ_JBEBOY010000001.1:0-267417 GCF_040396155.1 Tissierella praeacuta | reverse complement strand
TGAGAACCAAATTCATACGAGCGTAGCGAGTAAATGAATTTGAGTTTCGAAACTGTGGGAAATGACCTAACACAACGAACGTAGTGAGTTGATGTAGGTCAAACGCAATGAGAACCAAATTCATACGAGCGTAGCGAGTAAATGAATTTGAGTTTCGAAACTGAATAGTAATGTTGAACTATGAATTAAAATATAAGGAGGAATATGAAAATGATATTTGAAAAAGTTGTAAATATAATAGCAGAGCAATTAGGAGTGGATGATCCAGAAAGTATAACATTGGAAACCTCAATTATGAAAGATTTAGAGGCAGATTCTCTAGATGCAGTAGAGATTATGATGGCATTAGAAGATGAATTTGGAATTACTGTACCTGATGAAGATGCAGAAAAGTTTAAAAACATTGGAGATATAGTAAAATACGTAGAAGGAAAAATTGAGTAATACCTTAAATATTGGAGGTAAAAAAATTGAAAAGAGTCGTAATAACAGGATTAGGTGCTATAACACCTATAGGCATAGGAAAAGAAAATTTTTGGAACTCTCTAATACAAGGGAAATCAGGAGTTGAACTTATAACCAGATTTGATACCACAGATTTTGATGCAAAAATAGGTGCAGAGGTTAAAGACTTTAATCCATTTGATTATATAGATAAGAAGGAAGCAAGAAGGATGGATAGATTTACCCAATATGCAGTAGCAGGTGCAAAGCTGGCATTAGAAGATGGAAAAGTAGACTTAGAAGAACTAAACTTAGATAGAGTTGGTGTAATAATTGGAGTAGGTATTGGTGGTATGGAAACTATGGATACAGAGTTTACAAAACTAAAAGATAGAGGACCAAATAGAGTTAGTCCTTTGTTTATACCTATGATGATATCTAATATGGCACCTGGACAAGTATCCATGACATTTGGATTTAGAGGTCCGACAATGACAGTAACCACAGCCTGTGCATCAAGTACCAATGCAATAGGGGAAGCCTTTAGAATGATAAGAACAGGTAATGTGGATATGATAGTAGCAGGTGGAGCAGATGCATCTATAACACCTATTTCAGTAGCAGGTTTTTGTTCAATGAAAGCCCTTTCAACTAGAAATGATGACCCTGCAAAGGCATCACGTCCTTTTGATAAGGAGAGAGATGGATTTATAATGGGAGAAGGAGCAGGTATATTGATTTTAGAAGAGTTAAATCATGCATTAGCTAGAGGGACAAATATATATGGTGAAATTATAGGATATGGTTCTACTTCAGATGCATTTCATATAACCCAGCCAGATCCAGAGGCGAAGGGAGCATCAAGAGCTATGGAAATGGCATTAGAAGAAGGAGAAGTTGATTACCATGATGTAGAATATATAAATGCCCATGGTACATCCACATATTTTAATGATAAACTAGAAACCCTAGCAATAAAAAATGTATTCAAAGAACATGCAAAAACTTTAAATATTAGTTCAACCAAATCAATGACAGGTCATTTATTAGGAGCTGCTGGTGGAATAGAGGCTATAGCATCAATAATGGCAATAAAGGAAGGGATAATCCCACCAACAATAAACTACGAATATCCAGATGAAGAATGTGATTTAAATTATACGCCAAATAAAGCAGTAAAAAGAGACATAAACTATGCTCTATCAAATTCATTAGGGTTTGGTGGACATAATGCAACGGTATTATTTAAAAAATTTATATATTAAACTAAAAGGACTTTGAGAAATCAAAGTCCTTTTATCTTTGGGATAACCTTAGCAAGTTCTAAGACAAAAAAATATTTATATGATAATATAGAGATAGAAAAACAACATAGGGTATGGAATATGCATATATTTAGAGCACTACTTAAATTATTATTAATTATAGGCTAAGTTGTAATGGCAATTATAGCTTTAGTATTTATAACATACAATCATTATTTTTGTTAAATTAGCAATAAAAATAAATAATATAGAAAATTCTCTTAGTGAAATAAAGGAAAATCTAGATAAAAGTTTATAGGAGTAAAACTTAATAGGAAATATAATTAGAGTAAAATAGAGATTAAAGTAATCTAATATATAATTTTATAGAAGGTGATACTCGGTGCTAAGAATAGCCATATGCGATGATGAAAGTTCAATATGTAATCAATTAGAAGAAATTTTAGATATGCTTGAGAAGGGGTTTTCAAAGAAACTACAAATAGATATTTTTTATTCTGGGGAAGAATTATGTTCATATTTATCTAAAGACAATTATTATGATATTATTTTTCTTGATATTGAACTAAAGGAAATGAATGGCGTGGAGGTAGGACAAGTAATTAGAGATAAGATGTTAAACGAAACTACTCAAATTATATATTTCGGGGAAAGAGACTTATGCAATGGAGCTTTTTAAGGTAAGACCTTTAGATTTTATTATAAAACCTTTTAATTATGATAAAATACAAAAAGCTCTTGATACTGCTTTGAGGATTATACAAAAAGATGAAAAGGTTTTTCGGTATAAAATTGGGCATACAACATACAATTTGCTAATAAAAGACATTATGTATTTTGAAAGTAGAAATAGGAAAGTTATAATACATACTGTAAATGGATCAGAAGTATTTTATGGAAGATTAAAAGATATATATGAATATTTAAATAAATTTAAATTTATCCAGATTCACAAATCCTATTTAGTAAACTATAATTATATTGTTAAACTTGAATATCATCAGGTTACTATGTCAAATAATGTAGTTCTACCCATTAGTCAAGCAAATAGAAAGAAAATAAGAGAACTACAATTAGAATTGGAAAGGGGTAGAATATGAATTTAAATATTTATGATTATGTTTATTTAATAACCAGTATTTTTAGAACTTATACTACATACAAATTTATGGATGTATTTTTTGATACCAGCGATACAAATAAAAAAACAGAATTTTTTTCTTATATACTTTATTTCGTTGTCATTAGTTTTATATATTTAGCTATTAATATTCCCATAGTCACATTGATAAGTAATATATGCTTATATTTTGCTTTAACATTTAATTATAAATCATCTATAAAAAATAGAATTATATCCATTATGACTATATATATGATTTTAATGCCTATAGAGAGTATAATCGTTTTATTATCGGGATTTGTTTATACTAATGGTCTTAGCAGTAATCCACTATATTCTTCAATTATCGGAATGATTGCTATAAATATAATTTCATACATGATTGCATTAATAATGAGAGGATATAGAAATATAAAGAAAGGAATAGATATTCCAAATATCTATTGATTATCTATATTTTTAATACCATTAGGGAGCTTATGTATCATCTTGACTCTTTTACAAAATTTCAACTTAAATATATATAAAACTGTAGGTTGCATCATTATATTATTTTTAATAAATATAATTGTTTTCTACTTATATGATACTTTAAGTAAGGCATTTAAAGATAAAATGGAGAAATTAGCATTAGAAGAACAAAATAAATATTATCAAAGACAACTCGAAATTATAAATAGTTCTTATGAAAATATAAAATCTTTACGTCATGATATGAAGAATTATTTACTTGCTTTAAAAGGATATATAGAAAATGGAGGAAGAGAAAAATCCATTGATTATATTCTGCAAATAAATGATAGCCTCTATGAAAAGGAACAATTATCCAGAACAGGTAATATAGAGATAGATAGCATTTTAAATTATAAATTACAGGAAGCAGAATCAAAGGGAATTTCAGTAACACTAGAACTAAAAATCCCATCTAAATTAAATATTTTGCCATTAGATATAGTAGTGATTTTAGGGAATTTGTTAGACAATGCAATAGAAGCTAGTTCCAAAGTTGAAAGTAATAAAATTATTGATATTAGAATTAAGTATAAAAATGACATACTATTTATTTATATTAATAATTCTTTTGATGGTTCTATTATCCATGATGGAGATAAAATAAAAACAACTAAAAAGGACAAAGAAAATCATGGTATAGGATTAAATAATATAGAAAAGATTTTAAAGAAATATGATGGTAATATGAAAGTATATCATACTGAAAAAAGATTTCATGTTGATATATTAATGTATGGAGTCTAATAGATTAGACAATTAGGGTTTTGAGAAATCAAAGTCCTTTAATATTTTAGTAATAAATATACAAAAATTGTAAGTTTCAACAAAAATATATATAAGTTTCAACAAATTCCCAAAGATCTATTATTTCTTATTGTACAATGAATATACAAAAAATAACAAAGGAGATGATTCGGTTGAAGAAAGTTATTTTAAGGTTTAGTGGAGTTCTTGCAAGTTTAGCATTGATGGTAACATCCATGAATGTAAATACAACATGTATGTATCTTGCTTATCAGCCTGAATTACCAAAAGGTGCAGAAAAACTTCGTAAAAATTAATGGCTAATAATATGATTGAGAAGATAACAAACTACTTTATTGTTAATGAGCTAATAAAAGATGAGGATAGACAGATTTATGCCTATGGATTACATCAAGGACTTCTAATATTACTAAACATCACAACAACAATCCTAATAGGATTTATGTTTAGAGCAGTATGGGAAAGCATTTTATTTATGATAGTATATACTCCACTTAGAACCTATGGAGGAGGATACCATGCTAAAAGTGAAGTTAGATGTTATTTGTTTTCTATAGTTCTAATTCTAGTAGTATTATTAGGGATAAAAATTATTCCAGAGACAGATGTGGTAATCTTAGGCTTAACAGAAGTAGGTGGAATTATAATCTGGTTTTTAGCACCTGTAGAAGATCGCAATAAGCCTTTAGATAAAGAGGAAAGGGCTATATATAAAAAAAGGACAAGTATCATTCTTATTATAGAGATAATAATTACTATAGCCTTATTAGTATTGAATTTTAAAGAAATAGCATTAATTATAGCTGTATCAATTTTTATAGTAAGTTTGATGTTGATTCTAGGGAAAATCATTAACAAAGATTAAATATATTATTTAATTATAAGCAAAGCCATATATAAATAGGAGGTGATACTAATGAGTATGCTAACTCACAAATGACATTAATTGGTGAAGTTCATTCATAGAAAGTGTCAATTCCCATAGCACATTATTGTATGAAATAATTACGGTATCTAAGGGATACACTTACAGGGTTTAGGCAGAGGTAAAAGCATATAGTGGAGCTAGTGTTGAAATTAGGAATTTAGTAATTGGTGAGATGAAATATTAGTAATTTATCATGTTGGCGTTTTCCTATCAAGAGTATTTCTTTCTAGACATATTATCAATAAAACCGTACAAAGCATAAGACTTAATACTAATACTAGAAATCTCTATTCTTCTACTACAAGTAATTAATTTACTAAAGAATATAGGGGTGTTTTTATTCAGTATAAAGATGAGAAAAAACACATTTTTAGGCTTAGAGTCAATATGAAAATTTTATTTGTCAAATAGAATTATTAAGATTTCTAGATTAAGCTAACACATTAAAAGTTATAAAGATTTTGAAAGAGCTGCATTACACTTTTTATCATATTAAAAGGGGACCTAATATAAGGATTTTAACCACAAATAAGTTGAAAAATACGAGAATATAAGTATATAATTAAATTATAGAGGTTTTATAATGAGAAAAAGAATATGTACACTATTAATTATTGCAATATTAGTTACATCTGGTGCAGTATTTGCAGAAACGCAGCGAATAAATCCTAAGAATATGAGTTTAAATGAATACGCAGACTGGATAGAAGAAAATGTTGAACCTAGGGAGTATGAAGGTATAAAAAAAGAAAAAGAAAGTAGATCAACAAGAGAATGGTTATATACAGGAGAGGAGCATAGTACTCTATATAATGGATTATACGATTATATAGGGTGGATGACTACAGAGGCTAAATGGTTAGTAAATGAAAGACTTGAAGTTCTTGACTATGGAACAGTAACTTTCAAGCATGGTAAAGCAAGAAAATCAATTACAGCACATCCACATTCTGATTCAGCTTGGATGGCTGATGACAATGTAAGACTAATTTATCAGGTGGACTTCGTAGAATGGTCAGGGGATCATTATATAACACATATGTATAACTTACATGGAAATGGAAAAGTTTCCCTTCGTGTTATTGATTAAGGTTATTGAGTACTTATTGACTTTGATTATTCTATATACAATATTAATATAGGTGTTATGAGTAAGAGGTAATTAATTGCCTCTTACTCATATTCCTAAAAGGAGGTTAAGCTTAACTATGAAAAAAATAAATTATTATATCATGGGAATAATTTTACTTGTATTAGTAACGTCATGTGGTCCTAGTAATATATCTAAGGAAGATATCAATAGAGTAAGAAACATTGGTTATAATGATGTAGAAACAAGTCTTTCAAGTATAATTAATGATTTTTTACATGAGTATGATTATTATACTGTTTCTAATCTAGAATTTGTAGAGGATAAATTAGCCATAGATAATACTAACGAAGTAAAAAAGTTTAATAATATAAAAATACTACTGGATATAGAGGTGGATTTAGATAAGTTTTCTACTGATTTGAAAAAAGATATGACTATAATAGAAAAAGATAAGGCTTTTAATGAACTGACGAAAAATACCAATGAGAATTTATTAGATATATTACATAAGGAAAGTTCCATTGAATATTCAAAAGTTGGAAGATTGGAAATATCATATACAGATACGAAAAATAAATTAAAATATAGTTCAAATATAAACAATTCAAGGGATTCTCAAACAATGATAACTTTAAGAAATGAAGAATCTGAAGGAGAAAAATTAATATTAGAAGAGATATTTGATTATATAAGAGAGTACAAGGAAAACTATGAATTAAAAAGATTTGGTACTGATAGCAATATATTGATTATAGAATTCGATATATATACAGTTGATGATATACATAATCAAGAAATTGAAAAGATAAGTAATGGATTATTCGAGATGATTACGGAGAATGAAAATACCAATAAATATATAAATGATGAAGAAGTTAAGTCTATGAAGATTATATTTAATAAGGAAACAAATGATATGGGGCCAATTATTTTTGAAAAGGAGATTTCGAGATAATTTATAATGGAACCCAAGATTCAATGATTAAAGAATTAAGTACTTTCATAAATGAGTATAGAAATTACTCAGAAAAATATATTCCCCATTATACTGTTGATATTATTCTAGCCATAATTTCTGCACTTGTTTTTTTATATGCGTTTATAAGAGAAGAAACAAATTTTTTTAATAATAGTCTTTCGTTTTCGACAGTTTTTTTATTAAATTTAGCTACAATGATTTTGTTACGTCGGAATTTTACGTTATCGGTTAAATATTTAGATACCACTGATTTTAGTGTCATATGTGGAGATATGAATTGTTTTTCTACTGCATTTAATACATGGATAAAAAGAAGCCAAAAAACTGATATGACCCCGAAAAGTTGGACGTATTAAATTAAGCTATTGACTAAGGAGTGAGTTCTATATTGAATAGAACTCACTCCTTTTAGCTTTGAGATAACTTTAACAAATTCTAAGATATAAGATTATTAAGATTCTCATTTCTTAGTTTATAAAGGTTTCTAAATTTATAAAAATATACCTTATTGTCAAAGATAGTTAAAAATTAATCTATACCGAGCAGATGGTTTTTATTTAGCATAAATCATCTTCTTTAGATTTTATGTCGATATATCAATGCATGGAATATAATTTAATTTAAATAAACCAAAAATAAAGGCTTTGAAAAAATTATCCAAAGCCTTTATTTGTATAAAAAAACTTGTCTGTCACAGATACTATGTTATACTAAAATAAGATAATATATGGAGTGATGATATGGTATTTAATATTCCAAGATATGTAGAGCTGATTATAGATAGACTTGAAGAAGAAGGTTTCAGTGCCTATATAGTAGGCGGATCAGTTAGGGATTTATTAATTGGAAGAGAACCATCTGATTTTGATATAACTACAGATGCCTTACCGGAGGAAATAGAAAATATATTTAGTGATTTTATAACATTAGAAGTAGGAAAGAAATTTGGCACTATTGTCATAGTTCAAGATGAAGGTATTGTAGAGGTAACTACATTTAGAACAGATGGAGAATATATAGATGGAAGAAGACCAGAAAAGGTGTATTTTTCAAAAAATATCTTTGATGATTTATCCCGTAGAGATTTCACAATAAACGCTATGGCATATAATAAAAATATAGGAATAGTAGATCATTTTAATGGAATAAAAGATTTAGATAGAAAGATAATTAAGGCTGTAGGCAAACCACAAGACAGATTTAAGGAAGATTATCTAAGAATAATGAGAGCCATAAGATTTGCAACACAATTACAATTTTCTATTGATAAAGAAACTTTCAATGCTTGCAAATTATATAGTGAACATATATCAGAAATTAGCATAGAAAGAATTAGGGAAGAATTTTTTAAAACAATATTATCAGAAAGACCTTCCTATGGAATTAGAATGATGAAGGATATAAAAATACTTAATATAATTTTGCCTGAATTAATGAAGACAATAGGCTTTAATCAACATAATCCACATCATGATAAGGATGTATTTGAACATATAATGTGTGTATTAGATAAAACATCGCCTATTTTACACCTTAGACTTGGAGCATTATTTCACGATATAGGAAAGCCTTCTACTCTAATAATAGATGAAAATGGAGTAGGACATTTTTATGGGCATGAAAAATCAGGTGCTAAAATGGCTAAGGAAATACTTAAAAGATGGAAAGCATCTAATGATATAATTGATAAGGTTGTAATGTTAATAGATAAACATATGACACAACATTCAGACCTAAAAGAAAAAGGATTAAAAAGATTATTATCTAATTTTGGTGAAGATGATATATTTACTTTATTAGAGCTACAAAAAGCTGACAGATCTTGTTCAAACAAAGAAGCTGATATAAAAGATTTGTTGGAAAGGGAGAAAAAAATAAAGGATATTATAAGAAATAAAGAAGTATATGAAAAAAATCAATTAGCCATTAATGGTTCTGATGTGATAAAATTAGGATATAAAGAAGGGAAAATAATAGGGGGAATTCTTAATTATTTATTTGAAAAGGTATTGGAAAATCCAGAATTAAATGAAAGAGAACAATTAATTGATATAGTAAAAGAACAATTTAAAATAGATAGTTTTGGTTAATAAAATATCCTTAGTTTGAGAGACAAAAAATTACCTACTTATATTCTAGTATTTAATAGTAAGTGAGGAAGTGAAAATTAAGTTTAATATCTTAAATTGCTAATTATGAAACATAATCGCTAATTGTATAAAAGGAGTGTTTGATAAAGTGGGAAGATTATTCGGTACAGATGGTATTAGAGGAATTGCAAATAAGGATTTAACTCCAGAACTAGCTTTTCAAGTGGGAAGGGCAGGAGCATATATATTGGCAAAAGAAAATCATGGAAAAATAGTAGTGGGAAAGGATACAAGGGCTTCTGGAGATATGCTAGAAGCTGCAATGACAGCAGGCATTTGTTCCATGGGAATAGATGTAATATCAGTAGGTATTATACCAACTCCAGCAGTTGCGTATTTGACTCGTAAATATGAAGCATTAGCAGGTGTAGTTATATCTGCATCTCATAATCCTGGAGAGTATAATGGAATAAAATTTTTCAATAACGAAGGATTTAAATTACCTGATGAAGTTGAAGAAAAAATAGAAGATATCATATTAAATAATAAAGAATTGGCTATTAGACCTATAGGAAATAAAATAGGTAAAGTAATTATAGAAGAAAATGGTAGTGAGGATTATATAAATTATTTAATTGCTACTGCTAATATAGATTTAACTGGAATAAAAATTGCAATGGACTGTGGTCATGGAGCTTTATATAAAATTGCTCCAGAGACTATAAGAAGACTTGGAGGAGAAGTGATAGTTATAAACACAGAGCCAACAGGAATGAATATAAATGATAATTGCGGTTCAACTAATCCGAGTATGATTCAAGAATTAGTTTTGAAAGAAAAGGCAAGTATTGGTATATCCTTTGATGGGGATGGAGATAGGATAATAGCTGTTGACGAGTTGGGAAACATAATAGATGGGGACCATATATTGGCTATTTGCGGTTCTTACCTTCATAAACAAGGAAAGTTAAATAACAATACTGTAGTAGGTACAATTATGACCAATATGGGTTTAGATATGTTTTTAAAAGAAAAAGGAATAAATATAGTAAAAACTACTGTTGGTGATAGATATATATTAGAAGAAATGGTAAAATCAGATTATGTCCTTGGAGGAGAGCAATCAGGTCATATAATATTTTTAGATTATAATACTACAGGAGATGGCTTAGCTACAGGGCTTCATTTACTTGAGGTAATGAAGTCATCTAAAAAGACTATGTCTGAACTTAATAAGTTAATGACTGATTTTCCACAAGTTCTTGTTAATGCAAAGGTTAAAAATGAATTAAAGCATAAATATAATGAAAATGAAGAAATAAAAATGGAAATAAAAAGAGTTGAAGATATTTTCCGTGGACAAGGCAGAGTCGTTATAAGACCTTCTGGTACAGAACCTCTAGTTAGAGTTATGATTGAAGCAAAAGAAGACATAGGATTACTTAAAATTGCATCTGAATTAGCAAAATTTATAGAAGAGAGAATAGGAATCGACTGCTAAGTTAAAATATATTATGGGGTGATGAGATGGATTATAAAATCGTGGCAGATAGTAGCTGTGATTTAAATGAAGAATTAAAAGAAAGGCTTAATATTAGTCTCGTTCCTTTTAAAATAGATGTAGATTATAGAAAGTTTATTGATAATAATGAAATGGATACAATGGAATTGATAAATTCAATGAAAAATAGTCCTAATCCAGTTAGAACTTCGTGTCCTTCACCAGGAGATTTTGTTATGGAATATAAAAAAGCTGACAATATCTTTGCTGTTACGATATCAGAAAAGTTAAGTGGAACATATAATTCAGCAGTGTTGGCAAAGAAAATGATTAATGAAGAATATCCTGAAAAATTTGTTCATGTTTTTGATTCAAAATCTGCTAGCATAGGTGAAACTTTAGTAGCATTAAAAATACAAGAATTAGTAGAAAATAAATTTAGTAATTTGGAGATTGTTGAGAAAGTAGAGAAGTATATTAATGAAATGAAAACATACTTTCTTTTAGAGAGTTTGGATAATCTAATAAAAAATGGTAGAATATCAAAAACAAAGGGTATAATTGCTAATGTGTTAAATTTAAAGCCTATTATGGGAGATGATGGAGAAGGTAGTATAAGGCTTGTTGAAAATGTAAGAGGTACAAAAAAAGCCTTTAAAAGGTTAGTAGAAATCATTGGAGAGACTGGAGAGAAGTTTGAGGAAAAGATACTGGCTATTTCTCATGTTAATGCATTTGAAAAGGTTGAAGAATTAAAAAAGGAAATCCAAAGTATGTATAATTTTAAAGATGTTATTTTAGTCAAAACTGCAGGACTAAGCACTGCATATGCCAATGATGGAGGAATCATTTTAGTTTTTTAAAAAGAATAAAAAATTTCCAATATGAAATATATTGACAAGTACAAATTGCATGTTATAATAATAGGGTAAGTAAAAATTACTTTATTCATGCGGGAGTGGCGGAACTGGCAGACGCGCTAGACTTAGGATCTAGTGTCATTGACGTGGGGGTTCAAGTCCTCTTTCCCGCACCATGTTTAAACCAGTGGATTTGTACCATTGGTTTTTTTACTATGTTTTTTAATATATTGTGTTGGATATTGCTATTTGTTATGTTATAATTTTATGATATAATAGGTTAGTTTAAAGTGGATAAATATATGGTTAAGGAGGAAGTTGTAGATGAAGGTAGTATTAGGAAAAAAAGAAAATAATAAAGTAGATTTTACAATTGAAATATCTGAGATTGATTTTGAAAAAGAAGTACAAAAAGCATATTTAAAAAATAGAGGTAGATTTAATATTCCAGGATTTAGAAAAGGGAAGGTTCCAAGAAAGATTATTGAAATGAATTATGGAGAAGGAATCTTCTATGAAGAAGCTATAAATTCACTTTTACCAACTGCTTATGATAATGCAGTTGAAGAATTAGAACTTGAGCCAGTTGATCAACCAACAGTAGACGTTGAAGAAATTGGAAAGGGAAAACCTGTTTTATTTAAAATAGAAGTAGTAGTAAAACCAGAGGTAGATCTTGGAGATTACAAAGGTATAGAAATTGAAAAAGTAGAGTATAATGTTACAGATGAGCATGTAGAAGATGAACTAAAATCAATTCAAGAAATGAATGCGAGAATAATTGATGCTGGAGATAGAGCAGTTAAAACTGGTGATGTTTTGACAATTGATTATGCTGGATATGTTGATGGTGCACAGTTTGATGGTGGAACAGCAGAAGGTCAAACATTAGAAATAGGCTCAGGGAGATTTATTCCAGGTTTTGAAGAACAATTAGTGGGTAAAAATAAAGATGAAGAGGTAGATGTGGTTGTAACATTCCCAGAAGAATATCATGCAGAAGATCTAAAGGGAAAAGAAGCTACTTTCAAAGTAAAAATTCATGAAATAAAAGAAAAAGAGCTACCAGTAATAGATGATGAATTTGCAAAAGATGTATCTGAATTTGATACTATAGAAGAATATAAAAAAAGCATCAGAGAAAAACTAGAAGAAGAATTTAAAAATAAAGAAAAAGCAGAAAATGAAAATAACTTAATTGAAAAAGTAATAGAAAACTGTAAAGTTGACATACCAGAGGCTATGATAGATTCTCAACTAGAAAGTGAATTAGGAGAATTTGATTATAGAATGAGAATGCAAGGTCTTAACTTAGAACAATATTTACAAATAACTAATTCAACAGAAGAGTCTTTAAAAGAACAATTAAGACCTATGGCTGAAAAGAGAGTTATAGGTGATATAATTCTTGAAGCTATTGGTAAAGCTGAAAATATTGAAGTGACAGATGAAGACATAGATAAAGAATTAGAAAAAATAGCAGAATCATATAAACAAGAAGACAAAGAAAAATTTATAAAGGATATGAAAAAAGGAGATTTATCTTTCTTAGAGATAGCTATTATAAATCAAAAAGTTATTGAATTATTAATGGCGAATGCTAAATTCAATTAATTATTGGAGGGGTGTAAAATGACTCTAGTTCCTATGGTTATAGAGCAAACCAACAGGGGAGAAAGGTCCTATGATATTTACTCTAGGTTATTAAAAGAAAGAATAATATTTTTAGGCAGTGAAGTTAATGATGTAACTGCAAATTTAATAG
The DNA here is from genome assembly GCF_040396155.1 of Tissierella praeacuta. Lineage (GTDB taxonomy): Bacteria > Bacillota > Clostridia > Tissierellales > Tissierellaceae > Tissierella > Tissierella praeacuta_A. Next base: position 254,091 of record NZ_JBEBOY010000001.1, on the reverse strand, counting down.
TAGCTCAATTATTATTTCTTGAAGCAGAAGATCCAGATAAAGATATTCAGCTTTATATAAATAGTCCTGGTGGATCAGTAAGTGCAGGTTTCGCTATATTTGATACTATGCAATATATTAAACCAGATGTATCAACTATATGTATGGGTATGGCTGCTAGTATGGGAGCATTTTTATTGGCAGCAGGTGCTAAAGGCAAGAGATTTGCTTTACCAAATGCTGATATTATGATACATCAACCTTTAGGTGGTGCTAAAGGTCAGGCAGAAGATATAAGAATCCAAGCTGAAAAGATAATTGAAATAAGAGAAAGAATAAATAAAATATTGGCTGAGAGAACTGGTCAGCCATTGGAAAAAGTATCTAGGGATACAGATAGAGACTATTATATGAAAGCTGAAGAAGCTAAGGAATATGGTATAATAGATGAAGTAATATCAAGAAAATAAATTAAGTGAGGTGTCATCGTGGCTAAATATGATGAAAGACAGCTTCGTTGCTCTTTTTGTGGAAAGCCACAGGAACAAGTTAGGAGGCTTATTGCAGGACCTAATGTTTATATATGTAATGAATGTATAGAGTTATGTCAAGAAATAGTTGAAGAAGAATTTGTTGATAATTTTGATTATGATATGCAGGAATTACCAAAACCTGTTGTTATAAAAGAAACTCTAGATGATTACGTTATAAAACAAGATAGGGCTAAAAGAGCTTTAGCTGTAGCAGTTTATAATCATTACAAAAGAATAAATAAAAAACCAACAAAACACAATGATATAGAGCTGCAAAAAAGTAATATTGTTATGCTAGGACCTACAGGTTCGGGTAAAACATTACTTGCTCAAACTTTAGCAAAAATACTAAATGTACCATTTGCTATAGCAGATGCCACTTCTTTGACAGAAGCTGGATATGTTGGTGAAGATGTTGAAAATATAATATTAAAACTTATTCAAGCAGCAGATTATGATATTGAGAGAGCTGAAAAAGGTATAATCTATATAGATGAAATAGATAAAGTAGCTAGAAAGACAGAAAATCCTTCTATTACAAGAGATGTTAGTGGTGAAGGTGTGCAGCAGGCATTACTTAAAATATTAGAAGGTACTGTTGCTAATGTTCCACCTCAAGGTGGAAGAAAACATCCACATCAAGAGTTTATTCAAGTAGATACAACTAATATATTGTTTATAGTTGGTGGTGCATTTGATGGATTGGATAAAATAATCCAAAATCGTGTAGGTAAAAAATCTATGGGATTTGGAGCAGAAATATCATCTCAAAAAGAGGCTAAAATAGGTGAATTATTGACTCAATTACAACCTGAAGACCTACTTAAATTTGGTTTAATTCCAGAATTTGTGGGAAGGTTACCCGTTATAGTTACTTTAGAAGAATTAGACGAAGAAACATTAGTTAAGATTCTTACAGAGCCAAAAAATGCTCTTGTAAAACAATATAAAGAGTTGTTTACAATAGATGGAGTAGAGCTTGAATTTGAAGATGAGGCACTTCTTGCCATAGCTAAGAAAGCAATTGAAAGAAAGACTGGGGCAAGAGGACTTAGAAGCATAATAGAAGAGACTATGTTAGATATTATGTATGAGATACCTTCAAGGGATGATATAGAAAAATGTGTTATAACTAAAGAAACAATAGAAAACAAGGTAGAGCCTACGTTGGTACTATCAGATAGAAAAAAGAAAAGTAGGTCTACGAAAACAAGCAACAACGAATCTGCATCTTAAAGGCTCACATTTGTGGGCTTTTACTTGTATTTAGGGATAAAATTGTGCAATAGCGGGAGGATAAAGAAGAATGAACCAGTATAAAACACAAAACAGAACCCTGCCATTAATACCTTTAAGAGGAATATCAATATTTCCTCATATGGTTATTCATTTTGACGTTGGGAGGGAAAAATCTATTAATGCCTTAGAAAAGGCTATGTTAGATGATTCATCCATCTTTTTATGTACTCAAAAGGATACAAAGATGAATGAGCCAACTACAGAAGATTTTTATCATATGGGAACTGTTGTTAAGGTTAAGCAAATGTTAAAATTACCTGGTGGAAGTATTAGAGTTTTAGTTGAAGGTATAAATAGAGGTAGAGTAACTAATATGGTTCAAGAAGATCCATTTTTCATAGCAGATGTTGAAGAACTATTATACGAGGAAGAGGATATAGAAAAGGATATAGATTTAGAAGCAGCTATGAGACTTGTAATAAATGATTTTGAAGAATATCTTTCTTTTAATGATAGGCTTTCTTCTGATGCATTAGTTACAATAATGGATATAGAAGACCCAGGTAGATTAGCAGATGTTATAGCATCATATATATATTTAAAAGTGGAAGATAACCAAAAAGTACTTGAAACATATGATTTTTATGAGAGATTGGAATTACTTCATATAATATTACAAGAAGAAATAGAAGTATTAAAAATTGAAGATAAAATAAATCAAAGAGTGAAGAAACAAATAAACAAAGTTCAAAAAGAATATTATCTTAAGGAACAAATAAAGGCAATACAGAAAGAACTAGGACAAGATGATGATGTTGTGGCAGAGGCGGAAGAGTATGAAGAAAAGATAAAAAAGATAAAAATGCCAAAAGAAGTAAAAGAAAAGGCATTAAAAGAAGTGGAAAGACTTCTAAAACTATCACCTCATTCTCCAGAAATTGGAGTTGTTAGAACTTATTTAGATTGGATTATAGATTTGCCTTGGGATAAAGAAACAAAAGACAGAATAGATATAAAAAAGTCAAGAGATATACTTAATGAAGATCACTATGGACTAATTGATGTAAAAGAAAGAATATTAGAGTTCATAGCCATAAGAAAATTAACTAATAGCATGAAAGGACCTATAATTTGTTTAGTGGGACCTCCAGGGGTTGGAAAAACATCAATAGCTAAATCTATTGCTAAATCTCTTAACAGAAAATTTGTTAGAATGTCATTGGGAGGAGTACGAGATGAAGCTGAGATAAGAGGTCATAGGAGAACCTATATAGGTTCTATGCCAGGAAATATAATTAATTCTATGAAAAAGGCAGGAACTAAAAACCCAGTATTTTTATTTGATGAGGTTGACAAGTTAAGTAGTGACTATAAAGGCGACCCTTCCAGTGCGTTGTTAGAGGTATTAGATCCAGAACAAAATACTACTTTTACTGATCATTATTTAGATATACCCTTTGATTTATCTAAAGTATTATTTGTAACTACTGCAAATACAACTGCAACAATACCATCACCACTTTTAGATAGAATGGAAGTCATTAGGATATCAGGATATACAGAGGAAGAGAAATTACAAATAGCCATGAATTATTTGCTGCCAAAGCAATTAAAAGAGCATGGATTAAATAAAGATAATTTACTAATATCTGAAGTAGCCATAAGAAGTATAATAAATAATTATACTAGGGAAGCAGGAGTAAGAAGCTTAGAAAGAAATATAGCCAATGTATGTAGAAAAGCAGCTAAAAAGATAGTAGAAAAAAATCTAAAAACTGTGAGAATAAATGCTGGAAATCTATCAAATTATTTAGGAATTGAAAAGTATAGATTTGATACATTAGATGAAGAAAATCAAATTGGTGTGGCTAATGGTTTAGCTTGGACATCGGTAGGTGGAGAGACTCTTTCAATAGAGGTTAATACAATGAATGGAACAGGCAAAATTCAATTAACTGGTAAACTAGGAGAAGTAATGAAGGAGTCTGCTATGGCAGCTATTAGTTATATTAGAGCTAATTCTAATATATTAGGTATAGAACCTGATTTTTATAAAAATATGGATATTCATATTCACGTACCAGAGGGAGCTATACCAAAGGATGGTCCATCTGCAGGTATTACCATGGCCACAGCCGTTATTTCTGCATTGTCTAATACTCCAATTAGGAGAGAAGTGGCTATGACAGGAGAAATAACATTAAGAGGTAGAGTCTTACCAATAGGAGGAGTTAAAGAAAAGGTATTAGCAGCAAATAGGATGGGAATTAAGAAAGTATTACTGCCTATTGAAAATGAAAGGGATTTAGAAGAAATTCCTGATAAGATAAGAAAGAAAATGACTTTTGTTCCAGTGAAGTCTATGGAAGAAGTATTGGAACATGCATTACTTAAAAGGATTGATAATGATGAAAATAATTAAATCAGATTTACATGCCATTGCAGTAGGACCAAAGCAATATCCCCAAGATGAGCTTCCAGAAATAGCTTTTGCTGGGAGATCTAATGTAGGAAAGTCATCTTTCATAAACTCTATGATTAATAGAACAAACTTAGCTAGGACTTCTGGCAAACCAGGGAAAACAAGGACAATTAATTTCTATATTATTAATGATAGTTTTAGATTTGTAGATTTACCTGGATATGGATATGCTATAGCTTCTAAATCGGAAAAAGAAAAATGGGGACATATAATAGAAAAGTATCTTGTAGATAGAAAAAATTTAAGGGAAGTTATATTAATTGTAGATATAAGACATGAGCCAACAGAACAAGACTTAATGATGTATCAATGGATCAAATCCTTTGGATATACTGGTATAGTTATAGCCACTAAGGCAGACAAGATATCAAAGGGAAATTGGCAGAAACATATAAAGATAATAAAGGATAAACTAGAGATAAAGGATGCAAATCTTATTATGCCTTATTCATCAGAAAAGAAGATAAATAAGGATAAGGTTTGGGAGAAACTTGAAGAAAGATTAATTTAGGAATGATGTAAAAATCATTCCTATAAGAGATGTCCAGCCACTGTGAGTTCAGTCATAGAATAAAAACCAGTATCCTTTGGACTACTGGTTTTTATGTAGGGAACGGCAAAGCAGTCGTTCCGATTATTCTTTTGAAAATTGGTCCTTATCAGCACCGCAAACTGGACAAACCCAATCAGCAGGAATATCTTCCCAAGCTGTTCCAGGAGCTATTCCATTATCTGGGTCTCCTTCTGCTGGGTCATATACATAGCCACATGGGTCGCATACATATCTATCCATTTACATTCTCCTTTCATTTTGTAATCATATAGATGATACCCAGAAAAGTTTATAATAAACTATAAAAATAGTTTCATTAAAATTTATTTCTGCTGAGAACACAAATAGGTTATATCGGGAAAAAAATGGGTAAAATAAAAATATACGAATATAATAATATAATTAGATGGAAGTGATGGCATTGGATTTTAGGTACAGTGGAATAGTTTGTTCTGATTTAGATATGATAAAAAACTTTGTGGATGATGTTCTCAAAAAACTAAATAATATAATAGAAAACAGTGATACAATGTTTGATATAAGACTAATACTCAATGAGTTAGTTATCAATGGTGTTTTACATGGAAATGACTGTATTACATCCAAATGTGTCAAACTATCATTAGAAGTAAAAGAAGATACACTGATCATTCAGGTAGAAGATGAAGGAAGCGGTATAGATTACGATTTAGAATCCTATGATCCTAGTGATTTAAAATGCTGTGGGCGAGGATTGGTTATTGTTAATGGACTTTCTGATGAATTTTATATACAGAAAAATAAGGTTACTGCGATAAAACATATAAATTAGGAGGTGTAGTTATGAAAAAGATATCAATAATCTTACTAGCTGCTATGATGTTTATTGGAGGGGTAGTACCTATTAGGGCATATGGAGAAAATAACTATGATAAAAAGATGGAAGAGGTTGTAGTTAAAGTCAAAAAACTTCTCAATATCTCAGACAAATATGATAAATTTACATCTGATATAAGTTCATATGACGGAAATATGGATATATATTTAAACTGGGCAGATTCCAATGAGAAGTTAAATAATATTAATGTTCATGCAGATATAGATGGTAATATTATTTCTTATGACAGCTATTCGCCAATAAATAAAGAGCAAAGTTCTAAATTACCTAAATATACAAAAGATGAAGCACAAAAATTAGCCATGAATTTCATAAACAAAATGGATTCAAATATTGCAAATGCAATTAAATTGATTCCAGATAAATATTCAGAAAATACTATGGATACAGTATATCGTTTTAATTTTATACGTTTTGTAAATGGGATACAATTTCCCCAAGATTCCGTTAGTATATCTATAAATAAATATACTGGAGACATTGAGCATTACTATGCTAATTGGGATAGAAAAGCTACTTTTCCTTCACCGAATAAGGTATTAAGTTTAGAAAAAGGAAAGGAAGCTTATAAGACTGAAATTGGCATAAAACCAATGTATAAGACTAGCAGTCGATATATTATTAAAGCGGGAGAAAATACCAATTACTATTTAGCCTATTCAGTATTTGAATCAAATAAAGGGATAGATGCATATACAGGTAAAAAAGTAGGCATAAACAGTTATGGTCCTTATTATGGAGTGCGTGAAAGCACAAATCAAAATAGTGCAAATGATGTTGGACTTACCCCAGTGGAACAAGAATCTGTAGATAAACTTTCTGGTTTACTAGAGGAAAATTTAGTAGAAAAAAAGGCAAGGGAAACATTAAATATAGATTTAGACTATAAGATGATTCGCAAGGACCTTTACAATAATTTTAGAAATCCAGGTGAATATATTTGGAATATAGATTTTCAAAAAGAAATCTCAAAGGATAAATCTTCATATATAAATGTAGGTTTAGATGCTAAGACAGGAGAATTGTTAAATTTTAATAAAAATTTAGAACATGGATCAGATGCTAAATCAAAAACATCTAAGGATAAAGCTTTAGATATAGCAAGAGAATATATCAAAACAATGCAGCCAAATAAAATAAGTGAAATAGAGTTAATGGAAGACCAATATTCAGAAGATAATATGTTAAACTATAATTTCCGATTTATTAGGAAGGTAGGGAATACTTACGTTGAGAATGATGGAATTTATATAGGAGTAGATGGAGTTACTGGAGATGTAAATAATTATAGAATAGATTGGTTTAAAGGTGAACTTCCATCAGATTATAAGTTGATTTCATCTGATAAGGCTTATGAAATATTATGGGATAAAATTGGTTTAGAGTTAATGTATGTGAAAACCTATGATTATACTAAATCACAAGGCAGAGATTATGAAATGAAATTAGTGTATATGACAAATCAAGATAAACCTATAATAATTTCTGGTACGACAGGAGAAATACTAGATTATTCAGGTCAGCCATATAAAGAAATAAAGCCAATATCATATAAGGATATAGAGAATTCCTATGCTAAAAATAAGATAATAACTTTAGCTGAATATGGAATTGGTTTCAAAGGAGAAGAATTTAAACCTAAGGATAAAATAAAACAGAAAGACTTTCTACATTTACTTTGGAAGTCTATGAATCAATATAGAAAAGACGAGGTAAGTGAAGATGATATATATAAAGAATTAATATCATCAGGATATATGAAAGAAGCAGAGAAAAATCCAAATAAGGTTGTTACGAAGGAAGAAGCGGTTAAACATATTCTTAGGGTAATGAAGCTAGATAAAGTAGCTGAAATAGAAGGAATATATAAAGATATATTTAAAGATGATAAAGATATATCAAAGGGTTTAAATGGATATATGAATATTGCATATGGATTAAAGATAGTATCAGGAGATAAAGAAGGTAATATTAGACCGAAGTATGAGCTAGGCAGAGAAGATGCAGCAAATATGATTTATAATTATATCTTCAATCAATAAGCAGTATGAAATCAGGTCTTAAGTATTTAGGCCTGATTTTTTATATAAAGTCTAATATTATATTTTGATTTATTATTAAAGTATGGTAAAATGAATTTTGTTAAAGATATATATAATGATTTTAAATACGAAAGGATATGTTTTATGGAGAGCACAAGAGATAATATAAGGAATATTGCAATAATAGCCCATGTAGACCATGGAAAGACAACTTTAGTTGACAGCCTATTAAAGCAATCAGGAGTCTTTAGAGACAATCAAGTAGTGCAGGATAGAGTAATGGACTCCAATGATATAGAAAAGGAAAGAGGTATTACAATATTAGCTAAAAACACAGCTATACACTATAAAGATGTTAAGATTAATATTATAGATACCCCAGGGCATGCTGATTTTGGGGGAGAAGTAGAGCGTGTGCTTAAAATGGTAAATGGTGTAATATTAGTAGTAGATGCATTTGAAGGACCAATGCCACAGACAAAATTTGTTTTGAAAAAGGCATTTGAATTAGATCTACCAGTTATAGTATGTATCAATAAAATTGATAGGCCAGAAGCAAGACCAAACGAAGTAATTGATGAAGTATTAGATTTATTTATTGAATTAGGAGCTAACGAAAATAATTTAGACTGTCCATTTGTTTATGCTTCAGCAAAGAAGGGAATAGCCACTTTAGAGTTTGAAGATGAAGGAAAAGACATGGATATATTATTTGAGACTATAATAAATAATATACCAGCTCCAGTAGGAGATGAAGAAGGACCACTTCAAATACTTATATCTACCATAGATTATAATGAATATGTTGGTAGAATAGGTATTGGAAAAATAGAGAGAGGTAAGATATCTGCTAATCAGGAAGTAATTATAGTAAACAAAGAAGATCCAGAAAAGCAGAAAAAAGTAAAGATAGCTAAGGTATATGAATTTGAGGGATTAAATAGAATAGAAGTAGATACTGCTACAGTAGGAAGTATTATTGCGGTAACAGGCGTAGAAGATATTCATATAGGAGATACTATATGCGATGTTGAACATCCGGAAGCTTTACCATTTGTGAAAATATCAGAGCCAACTATTTCTATGACATTTTCTGTAAATAACAGTCCTTTTGCAGGAAAAGAAGGTAAATTTATAACTTCAAGACAAGTAAGAAATAGGTTATTTAAAGAACTACAGACAGATGTAAGTCTTAGGGTTGAAGAAACTGAATCTACAGATTCCTTTAAAGTATCTGGTAGGGGAGAATTACATTTATCTGTTTTAATTGAAAATATGAGAAGAGAAGGATATGAGTTTCAAGTATCTAAACCAGAAGTACTTTTTAAAGAGGAAAATGGTAAAAAGATGGAACCAATGGAGAGGGTTACTATTGATGTATCTAATGAATTCGTAGGTGCAGTTATAGAAAAGCTAGGTCAGAGAAAAGGAGAACTAGTTAGTATGACTGAATCCAATGGAGGATATGCAAGATTAGAATTCATTATACCTGCTAGAGGCCTTATAGGTTATAGACAGGAATTTATGACAGATACTAAAGGAAATGGAATACTTAACTCCATATTTGATAGTTATGCCATATATAAAGGTGAAATTCCTAAGAGGAAGCTAGGCTCTCTTATTTCTTTTGAAACAGGAGAATCTTCTGCATATGGACTTCACTCTGCCCAAGAAAGAGGAATATTATTTATAGGACCTGGAGTGCCTGTATATACTGGCATGATAGTAGGTGCTAATCCAAAAGGATTGGATATAGATGTAAATGTATGTAGAAAAAAACAACAATCTAATGTTAGAGCTTCTGGATCAGATGAGGCTTTAAGACTTTCTCCACCTAAGGAAATGTCATTGGAGGAAGCTTTGGAATTTATTGAAGAAGATGAATTAATAGAAGTAACACCACTTAGCTTTAGGATAAGAAAGAAAATACTTGATAGTACTAAGAGATATAAGTCAAAGAAAAATAATTAAGAATTTAGAGGGATATTATGGAGCTCCTATTGACATCTTATATATGGATATTTAGAAATATACTATGGTTAAATATTTTATTTGCAATATTGCTTATATTTTTTGAAAGGAGAAATCCCACTTCTACATGGTTATGGCTCATGGTTTTAACATTTTTACCAGGTATAGGTTTTATTCTATATTTATTTATTGGGCAAGATTTAAGTAAGAAAAAATTATTTAAAACAAAAGAACAGGAAGACTACTGCTTTCGTGATATGGCAACAATTCAGGAAAAGCAAATGGATAAAGATGAATATAGATATAAAGACCCTAACTATGTTAAATATGAAGACTTAATAAAGATGCATTTAATTAGCTCAGAATCATTTTTTACCCAAGATAACGATGTTGAAATATTTTTTGATGGTAATGATAAGTTTAAAGCATTATTGGAAAGTATAGAAAGAGCAGAAGATTATATTCATCTTCAGTACTACATTTTTAAATCCGATGGACTTGGAATAAAGATAATAGAAGCACTATGCAAGAAAGCTAAAGAAGGTGTTGAAGTAAAGCTTTTAGTTGATGGTATGGGTGGCAGAAACCTTTCAAAAAAATATGCTAATAGACTTAAAGCTTCAGGTGCAGAAATCGGAATATTTTTTCCGCCATTTGTTCCTTTTATAAGTCTTAGAATTAATTATAGAAACCATAGAAAGATATGTATAATAGATGGAAAAGAGGCATTTGTAGGTGGGTTTAATGTAGGGGATGAATATATTGGTTTGTCAAAGAAGTTTGGATACTGGAGAGATACACATATTAGAATAAAAGGCTCTGCTATTAGTTCGCTTCAATGGAGATTTTTCTTAGACTGGAGATTTGCTACAGGTAAGGAAATAACCAGATGCGAAACATATATTGGAGAAGAAGAAAACTCAGGTAATACAGGAATACAAATAGTGTCCTCTGGCCCAGATTCAAAATGGACTAGTATAAAAGATGGATATTTAAAGATGATTTCCAATGCAAGAGATAAAGTTTATATTGAGACTCCATATTTTATACCTGATGATAGTATATTTGAAGCATTGAAGCTTGCAGGACTATCAGGTCTGGACGTTAGAGTAATGATACCTTGTAAGCCAGACCATCCATTTGTGTATTGGGCAAGTATGAGTTATATTGGAGAGCTCTTACAAGCAGGAGTAAAATTTTATACCTATGAAAAGGGTTTTCTACATTCAAAGGTAGTGTTAATGGATGATTTTGTTTCTTCTGTTGGTACGGCAAATTTAGATATTAGAAGTTTTAAACTAAATTTTGAAGTTAATGCATTTTTATATGACGAATCCATAAATCTAAAATTAACAGATAGGTTTTTAAATGATTTACAATATTGTAGAGAAATAACAATTGAAGAATATAATAACAGGAGCAAAATTGTCAAGATAAAGGAGTCTTTTTCTAGATTGCTGTCTCCTATTCTTTAATAAAATAATCACCTCTGGAGATAATAATCTGGAGGTGATTATTTTGAAAAAAATTAGGCGGTATATATTATATATAATAATTATATTTACATTAAGTGGATGTAGAGCAGGCAAAAATCAAACAGTTAAATTTGAGAAAAAAGATAAAGCACCGAAATCCCTAGAAGATATTAATAGTGGGCTTCAAGAATTATTAAAAGAAGTTGAAGAAGTGGAAAGCATAGTGGATAGAACTGATTTTGAAGTGGAAAAGGTTGAGTTAGAAAAAGCAAAAGAAGAAGAAAAAGCTAGATTAGAAAATGTTATTGAATTAAAGAATGAAAACAAGGACTCCTCTGAAAATGAAAGTAGTGCCAATGGAAAAAAAGGAAGCCAGAAAAAAGAAAACTCCCAGGATACTAAAAATAAAGAAGAAAAAAAATCTCCAGATAGAGAAGAAAAACTTCTAGATAAATGGGAGAAAATAAATAAGAAACTAGAAGACATACATGATAAATGGAATAATTATGAATCAGAAGGAATGAAGAAAGGTATGACTTCTGATATGAGTAGTAGATTTAAAGATAGTTTAAATGCTTTAACAAAAGCAGTTGAGGGTAAAAAGATAATAGAGATTTATGATTATGCAAGTCAAAGTATGTTAAATCTTAGCCCTATGTTTGGACTATATAAGGATGAAATCTGGGGAGAAATAAATAAATTAAAATATGCTACCTATCAATTTTATATAAATGCTTTAAAAAAGGAGAATTTTAATTCTATTGACTTACTAAAAAACTATGAGGAAAATATAAGTAAAATTAGGTTGAAGCTTGAAAAGAATGATAGTAAAATAAAGGTGTTAGATAAAGTTAGCCTATCTATAGAAGATATAAATAAATTATCGAGAGAGAGCAGCATAAAACTAATTCGAATTAAAAAAGATATAATAATAAAGAACCTTGAAGAATTGGGCAAATAAATATAATAAGGGGGATAAATATGAGACCAGAAGCAATTAAGGATTATTATATTATAAATGGACAGATAAAAACTACAGATGATTTAGAGATTTTTAAAAATATAGAGAAACCGCCTATTTATGAAGTTATTAGAGTCATAGATGGAGTACCACTTTTCTTGGAAGATCATTTGGAGAGAATGTTTGATTCTGCTAATATAATAAGATATAGCATAGATAGAGATATAAAAGAAATAAAAAATGATATAAAGACTCTTATTTTAAAAAACAATATAGATAAATTAAATGTAAAACTTTTATCTACGGAAGTTGAGGGAATGGGTAAAGTATTTTTAGCATACAATATTGAAAGCTTTTATCCACCTGAGGAATATTATAAAAAAGGTATACACACTACATTATTTTATTATGAAAGAAATAACCCTAATGCAAAAGTACTATTTACATCATTTAAAGAAGATGTGGCTAGAGAATTAAAAGAAAAAAATGCTTTTGAAGCATTACTTGTGAGCAAATCAGGCTATATACCTGAAGGAAGTCGTTCTAATATGTTTTTTGTAAAGGAAAATCAGGTATATACAGCTAAAGCTTCGGAAGTATTAATAGGTATCACAAGGAAACATATCTTTGAGGTATGCAATAAATTAAATATAAAGATAATAGAGGAAAGCATACATATAGATGATTTAGGTAAATTAGACGGAGGATTTATGTCAGGAACTTCTGTCAATGTATTGCCTATATCGACAATTGATGACATAAAACTGGACTCTATAAATAATGAAATAATAAAGGAAATAAATAATGCATATGTAAAGAAGATGGAAAATTATATTTTAATGCATAAGGATGAATGGAAATAAACAGTTTAATATTAATAAAAAAGATTCTTCATTGGTTAAATAACCAGTGAAGAATCTTTTTTTACATCTCTTGTACTAATTCTATTATTTTTAATATGGTTTCCATTGATTTTTCCATAGCAAATGTTGGAATATACTCAAATTTTCCGTGGAAATTATGTCCGCCAGTGAAAAGATTTGGGCAAGGTAATCCCATATAGGAAAGTCTAGAACCATCGGTACCGCCTCTAATAGGTTTGATTAGAGGCTTAATATTTAAGTCCTCCATAGCTTTCTTAGCAATATCAACTATATGCATGACAGGTTCTATTTTTTCTTTCATATTATAGTATGAATCGATTATTTCTAAAGTAATAATATTACCATATTTATAGTTTAAGAATTCTATAACTTTTGTTAATGCTTCCTTTTTTTGTTGGAATTTTTCCATAGAATGATCTCTAATTATATATGAAATCTCAGTTTTTTCAACAGATCCATGGAAATCTTTTATATGATAGAATCCTTCATATCCTTCAGTATATTCAGGCCTTTCATTTACAGGAAGCATTGAATTAAGTTCAGTAGCTATTATTATAGAGTTAAGCATTTTATTCTTAGCTGTACCTGGATGAACATTTCTGCCTTGGATATAAATATTAGCTGTTGCTGCATTAAAGTTTTCATATTCTAATTCACCTACTTGACCACCATCTACAGTATAAGCAAAGTCAGCATTGAATTTTTCTACATCAAAATGATCTGCTCCGCGGCCAATTTCTTCATCGGGAGTAAAACCAATTTTTACAGTACCATGAGGAATATGAGGATTTTCAATTAAATATTCTATAGCTGTTATTATTTCGGCCATTCCTGCTTTATCGTCAGCTCCTAACAAAGTTGTACCGTCTGTAGTGATTAAATCATATCCGACATAATCTTTCAAATCGGGGAAATCTTTTATCGACATAATAATATTTTTTTCGGCATTTAGTACTATATCATTACCATCATAGTTGGATATAATTTTAGGATTTATATTTTTGCCGGACATATCTTCAGTAGTATCCATATGAGCGATGAATCCTATAGTTGGAACCTTCTTTTCAATATTTGAAGGCAAAGTAGCCATTACGTATCCATTTTTATCTACAGATACATCAGACAGTCTCATTTCCTCTAATTCTTTACCTAAGATTTTGGCAAATTCTAATTGAGTAGATGTGCTGGGTACTGAACTAGAACTACCTTGTGAAGTAGTTTCATATTTAACATATTTCAGAAACCTATTAATTAAATTACTCATTAAATTACCCCCTTGTTTATTTTACATTACTTATATTATACAACATAAAAAATAATATATTGGAAAAATTTGTAGAAAAATTAAAAAAGTTTTCGCTTTACTTAATATCAGTAAATGTTATAATATTTGTTGGGCAAAAAAGTAGATTAAGTTTATAAATGAAACAATTAAACGTAGTATAATAAATTTTTTAATCAGAGTTAATATGCTTTAGATAATGTGGTATTTAAGAAGATATGGATACTATATACTTAATAAATATAATAGAATCAAAAGAAAGGGTAAAGGGAAAAAATATGAGGAGAAAATGGTACATGGAAAATGTAAATAAGGAGATACAGAAAAAAAGGGAAGAGCTCAATATAATGTTATCAAGTGAACTGGATAAAGATAAGGTTTTAAACTTTAGTAAAGAATTAGATTTACTGATAAATGAATATTATTCATTGTATGCATAGAATATAAAAAACAGCAGATTATAATTCTGCTGTTTCTTTCTATCTATTTATCCTAAGGTAACATCTAGTATCATCATCACAATAAATCCAATGATTACTCCATAAGTAGCTTCTCTTTCATATCCATTATTATGGGTTTCTGGAATTATCTCATCGGATATAACAAATAGCATTGCACCTGCGGCAAAGGCTAATATAAATGGAAGTATAGGCTTAAATATAGATACAAGACCAATTCCCAATATTCCTCCAATAGGTTCTACTAAGCCTGTTAATAATGCAATTAGAAAAGCTTTTTTTACATCATATTTTTCTCTAACTAAAGCCAAGGCTACAGCTAATCCCTCTGGCATGTTCTGAAGACCTATACCAAGGGCAATAGAAAGACCATTTTTTATATTATTATCGCCAAATCCAACACCTACAGCTAAACCTTCCGGAAAGTTATGTAAGGTTATTGCAATAACAAAGAGCCAAATCTTTTTTAAAGATGTGCTGGGATCACCTTCCACCCTTTTATCTAATAGATGAACATGTGGAGAATACTTATCTGTAAGATCAAGAAAAATGGCTCCTGCTAAAATGCCTAATCCAGTTATCATTGCACCTTTTATTCCGCCGCCTGAAGTTTCTAAACTAGGGATTATAAGGGAAAAAGAAGTAGCAGCTAACATTACACCGGCTGCAAATCCAAGTAAAGTATCTAACATTTTTTCTGAGATATTTCTTGTAAAGAATATAGGTATTGCGCCTATGCCTGTCATTAGTCCAGCTACGGTACTAGCAAGTATACCTAATATAAAAGTGTTTTCTAATATATTCATTAACAAACCTCCTTTTATATTAAGTATAAGAATGTATATTTCCTAAGTCAAGGTCTAAACTAAAAAAGGAATACACATAAATAGAATAATTATTAGAATTAATATTGCAATTATCCAAAATAAGGTTTTTTTCTTAATAAAGAATAATTTCATAAAGCTCAACTCCTTAAAATAATAGTATTATAATCTATTTAAAAAATAAAAAATATATGCCATTATTTTCATTTTATTGTTAATTCTATTGGTATAATGTTGTATAATATTAAATGGGAAAGGGAGGGAATAAAATGACTATAAAAATATTAAGTGATAGTGCTTGTGATTTATCAAAAGATATAATAGAAAAATATAATATAGAGATCTTACCTATTGTCGTAATAAATGATGATAAAGAATATCTAGATAATGTTACAATAATGCCAGAAAAAGTATATGAAGATATGAAAAATGGTCAAGTATATAAAACAGCACAAATACCACCGAATGTATTTAAAGATAAGTTTATAGAATATGCCAAGAATGGAGATAGCGTTATATATATAGGATTCTCATCACAATTATCAGGAACTTATCAGACTTCATTAGTTATAAAGGAATCAATAATAGATGAGTATCCAAATCTTGATTTAGACATAGTAGATACAAAGGCAGCTTCAGGTGGTTTTGGTCTTATTGTTCTACAAGCTGCAAAATTAGCAAAGGAAGGTAAAACAAAAGAGGAGATATTAAAGGCAATTGAATTTTATAAAGATAATATGGAGCATATCTTTACAGTTGACGATATAGAATATTTATTTAGAGGTGGAAGAGTATCGAGGATGCAGGCATTCGTAGGTGGTCTACTAAATATTAAACCTGTGCTTCATGTTGAAGATGGAAAACTAATTCCATTAGGAAAAGTAAGAGGAAGACATAAGGTGTTTAAAACCATGTTAGATATAATGGAGAAAAGAACAAAGGATGCTGATTTAAAGGAACAAATAATTTGCATAACCCATGGAGATGATCTTGAAGGAGCATTAAAACTAAAAGAGCTAATTATAGAGAGGTTTGGAGCTAAGACATTTATTATAAATACAATAGGTGCAGCAATAGGTGCTCATTCCGGCCCAGGAACAATAGCATTATTTTTCTTGGGAGAAAATTATAAAGGATAGAATGGTAAAAGCTAAATAACTGAAAAAAATTCTTTTATTTAGCTTTTTTTAAATAAAACTATGGACAAATATAAATTAAGGTAGTATAATAAGAGATGTTGAAAAAAACAAATGCACCTTTAGCTCAGATGGTAGAGCAACTGACTCTTAATCAGTGGGCCCAGGGTTCGAGTCCCTGAAGGTGCACCAATTATAAAAAATACTTCTAGACAAAGTCTAGAAGTATTTTTTATTTTTTGAAGTATTTATACTATCTATAAAAAAGAAAATAAAAGGTTTCTAATTAATTAGGAATTTTTATATTTAATTTATTTTTGATTTCCGCGATAGTATAAGTTTGTTGAACTTTAAATCTAATTAGATTTAATCCAGCAGACTCTAAAGACTTATCAACAAAAATATCCCTAGCAATCCTATCATTTCTAAGATGGCTGCTGTCATCAAGTTCTATTGCCAACAAAGGAGCTAAAGAATTTTTATCACATAATAGAAAGTCTATATGTTTAGACTGGATTTTATTGAAATATGATTGCCTCTTATCAGTTTTACCAACAGTAATAATATCAGCTAAGCGAACTTTAGGACATATATAATATTTAGTATCCTGAATTGCTAATAACAAAACATCATAGAAATTCTTCTCAGCAACTGACAATAAATATTTCTTGTTTTCATAAGGATAAATAGCATCAGAAGTATTAGATTTAGTATTCTTATTCTTCAGTATCACACTAAGAAATAAGAATATAATACCAAGTATCATAATAGGAAATAAAGTTTTAAACATAACAATCCCCCCTGTATTTTTATAATAATTATAGTATATAAAATAAATATTTCACCCCTATCTTACCCTTATGACCTCCCTTTCTATAAATCAGAATTAGATTAGAGAAAAGTTGCCCTGCTAATGGTAAAATTATCAGGGTAGCTTTTTTATACAGAATCAATCATTTAATACGGCGGTTTTTTTCAATATAGTTTAAATTCCTATAATAATTATATTTTTTTATATCTGCTTAATTGTTTTAAATTAATGATATATAGTCTATATGAAGTTATTTAAGCTAAGATTTCAATATTTCAGTTTTCAAGAATATATTGACTATTTAGTAAAAGTATATATAATATGTAATATATAGTCATTAAATTTATAGTTCTATAAATTTAACATATGTAATATTAAAGTGGTTTTTATAATCTTATAAATAAATCTTATCTATAAATATAAATAGTCTAAGTTATTGAAATAGTACTTTATTTTATATAAATCAAGCATGGAATTCCCATACAGTTTAACAATGACAAAATAAGAATTAATAGGTATTAGAATGTAAATAAAGTTTTAGCCTACTTAGCTAATTCAGAAAATACAATTTCTAAATCATAGAATAATATATTAAACAATATATTGTTATTGAAGACAAATTAATTGCTTTATTGTTTTACTTATCTAAATTATTTTGTTTTTAAAGTGGATATAAATCAGGATATATCTGCTTTTTAAAAATAAATAAAGGGGGAATAAAAGGGATGATGAAAAGAAGTATTATTTTTTTATTAGTTTTAACCATGATGATATCTACATTTTTGGTAGGGTGTAAGCCAAAGAACGAAGAAGTTGATACACCACCTATGGAGGATACAAATGGTGAGGAACAAAGTGATGAACCAACAGCAGAGGAACCAAGCGGTACTTTAGTATCAGGTATTACAGAGGCATCAGGTAACTTTAATCCATTATACTATTCAGCAACATATGATGGATATGTAGTTGATTTAGTATTTGAAAGATTAATTGATAGAAATTTTGAGGGCGAATTTGAAGGGAAACTTGCCGAGTCATGGGAGTTCTCAAATGATGATAAAACCATTACTTTCAAAATGAAAAAAGATCATAAATTCTCAGATGGTACGCCTGTTACGGCAGATGATGTAGTATTTACTTATCAGGTACTTGCTGACCCATCTTATACAGGTAGATATGGCTACGCTGTTAAAGATATGAAAGGTTATGCGGATTATGCTAAGGGAAAAGCAGAGACATTTGAAGGTGTTGTAGCTATTGATGAACATACGGTTCAATTTAATTTTGAAGATGCCCTAAGGGTAAACTTTCAGAACTGTTATTATCCAATAATGCCTAGACATTATTATGGAGCAGATTTTTCATATAACAAGACTGCAGGTGTTGAAGCAATAACTGGTGAGCCTATAGGTTCAGGACCATATAAAGTTGAAATGTTCAAAGAAAAAGAATTTATATCTCTAACCCGTAATGACCAATATGGGGGAGAAGGATATATGATTAAAGATGTTATAATGAAATTTGTTGACCAAACTACAGATATAGTTGAATTAACAACTGAAGGTATAGATTTACTTGCTGAAGTAATTGAGCCAAATAAAATAGCAGATGCTAAAAAAGCTAGTATGCAATTAAATACATATCCAAGATCGGGATATGGCTATGTAAAGCTAAACTGTGAATATGGTCCAACAACAGATCCAAAAGTACGCCAAGCTTTATATTATGCATTTAATAGAGAAGAATTTGTAAACTCATATTTCAAAGATGAAGAAACAGGGGAAGTTATAGCAGGAACTCAGTCACATCCATTTTCACAGGTTTCATGGGCTTTAGATGATAAACTTAAAACAGAATTAAATAATTATGATTTTGATTTGGAAAAGGCTAAATCAATTTTGGACGAAGCAGGATGGAAGTTAAATTCACAAGGTTTCCGTGAAAAGAATGGTAAGGTTATGGAATTAAATTTAGCAGCAATTCCAGACCATGATATCCTAGCTACTCTTATTCCTATGTGGGAGAGAGATTGGCAGAAAGGATTGGGAGTTAAACTTAATATCGCATACCTAGAGTTTAACACCCTTCTTGACTATATAAAATATAATTCAGATGCAAATGTTAAAAAGTGGAGTTTATTCTTTATGGCTACATCCCTAGATACTCCAGACCCACATGAACTATATACAAGTTTCCATTCAGATGATATAGGAAGCGGTAAAGACAATGAATCTAGATATAGCAATCCTAAGGTAGATGAATTACTTGATAAAGGTAAAACAATAATGGATATAGAAGAGGCTAAATCACTTTATAAGGAATTAGTTAAAATTCTTAATGAAGATGCTGTAATGATGCCTGTATATGTTAACACATATTTTGACTTATATAATCCTAAGTTAACTAATTTTAAGACTAATTCATTATACAATTGGGCAAAGGCAATGAAGGATGCTAAGATAGTAGAATAAATTTAATCTAGATTTAAGATGGGGCAGCCTGCGTTGCTGCCTCCTTTACTCTAAATATCAGAAGGAGTGAGAAATTATGTTAAAATATATAGTAAGAAGGTTATTGCATTTAATACCTGTACTTATAGTTATAACAATGGTCATATTTGGTATTCTTGAAATGATGCCAGGGGATCAAGTAAATGCATATTTAGGACAGGGGTCAAAGGTAACTGTTGAGCAGCAACAGCTAATAAGGGAACAGCTGGGATTGGACAAACCTAAATATATTCAATATTTTAAATGGCTTGGAAGAACTTTAAAGGGTGATTTTGGTAAATCACTTAAATATAGAAAACCGGTGAGAGACGTTATAGGAACTTATATTTGGAATTCATTTTCTCTTAATGTAATATCCATGGCACTAGCTTTTATTATAGCGATTCCCGTAGGAATTAAATCGGCAGTTAAAAAATATGGTCTATTTGATAATTTTTGGACAATTTTTTCACTGGCAGGAGTATCTATGCCATCGTTTTTCTTTGCATTATTGCTTATATTTTTTATAGCAATACCAAGTAAGAATTGGGCATTTACATTTCCATTAAATGGAATGAGGACTGTTGTTATGGCAGTCAAAGGTTATCCAAGCAGAGGGGCGGAAATATTAGACGTCCTTAAACATATGATTTTACCAGTTACTGTTTTAACTATTACATCATTAGCAAGTTTAACTAGGTATGTAAGAAACTCGGTTATTGAAGTAATAAATCAGGATTATATTAGAACAGCTAGATCAAAAGGTCTTACTGAAAAGGTTGTTATATATAAACATGCTTTTAGAAATGCATTATTACCAATAGTTACATTATTAGGTCTTTATATACCTGGCCTATTTGGAGGTTCAATACTATTAGAAACAGTATTTCTCTGGCCAGGAATTGGGAATATATTGTACACTTCCATTCAAGATAGGGACATGTCAATGTTAATGGCAGCCAATGTTTTCTATGCAGTATTGACATTAGCAGGAAATCTTTTGGCAGATGTTTCATACGCATTAGTAGACCCTAGAATAAAAGTTCAATAGGAGGTGTGAAGATGATTGAAAAATCAATAGATATAAAGGAAAAAATGTCTAAGGCAAAGGCAATAGGTCCTTGGCAATTAGCTTGGGAAAGATTTAAGAAGAATAAAGTAGCCGTAGCAGGCTCTGTAATATTTATTATAATAGTACTGTTAGTGACTTTCGGTCCAATGTTGTCATCATATAGTATGTCTGAATTCGCTTTGGAAAATAAAAATCTACCACCTTCAAGAGAACATTGGCTAGGTACAGATGAACAAGGTAGAGATGTACTTCTACGACTTTTATTAGGTGGTAGAATTTCTATCTTAGTTGGTTTAATGGCAGCAGGGGTATCAGTTATATTAGGTTCCATAGTCGGGGGAATTGCAGGGTACTATGGAGGAATAGTAGATAATGTACTTATGCGTTTTGCTGAAATTGTATATTCTATTCCATTTACACCAACGGTAATATCTATTTCTGCAGCATTAATGTTTACGACTAGTTCGGAGAATAAGATGTATATAGTAATGTTATTAATTGGGATATTAAGCTGGCCGGGCCTTGCGCGTATAGTAAGAGGTCAAATACTTTCATTAAGAGAGCAAGAGTTTATGCAAGCTACAGAGGCTTTGGGGCTTTCAGATAGAGCAAAAATAGTTCGTCATTTACTACCCAATACTTTTGCATATATAATAGTTAGTGCGACTTTAGAAATGGCCAGTGCCATTCTTACAGAAGCAGGTTTATCATTTCTAGGATTAGGCGTATCACCACCAATACCAACTTGGGGTAATATGGTTGAAAGAGCTAGAAATAACAAGGTGTTTAATACCTATCCATGGATGTGGTTACCACCTGGAATTATGATAATGCTAACTGTTGTAAGTATAAATTTATTGGGTGAAGGATTGAGAGATGCCTTTGACCCTAAGGAAAGTAGGTAGAGAATATATGGAAAATATATTAGAAGTTAAGGATCTGACAACATATTTCTTTACTGACAAAGGTACAGTAAAGGCAGTAGACGGTGTATCCTATACCATGAAAGTAGGTCAGACTCTAGGTATAGTTGGAGAATCTGGTTGTGGAAAGAGTATCAATGCAATGAGTATATTGCATTTAATAGAAAAACCAGGAAAAATAGTAAAAGGATCAATTAAGTTTAATGGAGAGGAACTTGTTGGGATAGATGAGGCTAAAATGCGGCATTACAGGGGAAATGAAATTTCTATGATATTTCAAGAGCCTATGACTTCATTAAACCCAGTATTTAGAATAGGAAGGCAAATTTCTGAATCTATAATATTACATCAGAAAATGAAAAAAGAAGAAGCACGGGAAAAGTCCATTGCATTATTGAAGCAAGTTGGGATTCCTAGAGCTGAAAAAGTTGTAGATGACTATCCTCATCAGTTATCAGGCGGCATGAGGCAAAGGGTTATGATTGCCATGGCATTGGCATGTAATCCAAAGATATTAATTGCAGATGAGCCAACAACTGCATTAGATGTTACTATTCAATCTCAGATATTATCTTTAATGAATGAATTGCAAAAAGAAACTAACACAGCCATAATGTTGATTACCCATGATTTAGGTGTTGTAGCTCAGATGGCTCATCATGTGTTAGTAATGTATTCTGGTAGGGTTGTAGAATCGGCTCCTGTAGTGGAATTATTTAAAAATCCAAAGCACCCCTATACTCAAGGATTATTATCATCAATTCCAAATTTAGATGAGGACAAAGCTAGGTTAAATAGTATTGAAGGAGTTGTTCCAAATCCATTTGAGTTACCAGAAGGATGCTATTTTGCACCGAGATGTAAGCATGCAATGGATAAATGTTTGAAAGGGCACCCTGGTACCTATGAAATAAATGAAGGACATACTGCAAATTGTTTCTTATATTCAAAAGAATGTTCTAAAGGGGAGGGAAATATATAATGGAAAAATTATTAGAAGTTAAAGATGTGAAAAAATATTTCCCTATAAAAGGTGGATTGTTGCAAAAAATCATAAACAATGTTAAAGCGGTAGATGGAGTATCTTTATATATTAGAAAAGGTGAAACATTAGGACTTGTGGGAGAATCTGGATGTGGCAAATCTACTTTAGGCAGGACAATAGCAAGATTGTATGAACCAACAGAAGGTGAAATACTCTATAATGGAATGGATATTGCAGGATTAAAAGGAAAAGAATTAAAAAACTTAAGAAGAAAAATGCAAATTATTTTTCAAGATCCATATAGCTCCTTGAACCCCAGAATGAATGTTAGTACAATAGTAGGAGAGGCAATGCTTGCACATGGTCTGGTAAAAAAGGGAAAAGAATATACAGAAAGAGTGATCCAGGTTGTTGAAAACTGTGGATTATCAGATTATCATATTTATAGATATCCACACCAATTTTCTGGGGGGCAAAGACAGAGAATTGGAATAGCAAGAGCCTTGGCACTTAATCCTGAGTTTATTGTATGTGATGAACCTGTTTCAGCCCTTGATGTATCCATTCAGTCACAGGTGTTAAATTTAATGATGGATCTACAGGAAAGGATGAATCTTTCATATTTATTTATATCCCATGATTTATCTGTTGTAAAACATATATCCGATAGGATAGGGGTTATGTATTTAGGTACAATTGTGGAATTAGCTAATAAGCATAATTTATATGATGAACCATTACATCCATATACTCGTGCTTTACTATCGGCTATTCCAATAGCAGACCCAACTAAGATAAAGAAAATGGAGGCAATTATTGGAGAAATTCCGTCCAATGTAAATACTCCTTCTGGATGTAAGTTCCATACTAGATGTGTCTATGCAAAGGATGTATGTAAGGAAGTTGTTCCAGAATATAGGGAAATAAGACCTGAACATTTTGTTTCATGCCATTTTGCTGGAGAGATATAATATAGAAAGGAAATGTCAATGTTTAATAAGATAAAAGAGATACTTAATAAAAAAGAACTTGATGAAGATAAAAAAGATGTAGAATTAGAAAGAGGAGATTTTATAGCTATGGCAATAGCTCTTAGTTATTATATAGTTCCAGCTTTTATAGGTATCTTTGCCATAGTTGCATTAATTATATGGATATTATTTTATTAATATAATAAGTTTAAAAGGGAGGATTAACCTCCTTTTTTTAATACATAGAATTAATTGTACTAAATTGGGTATAACTCATATAATAATAAAAAAGGTTAGGATGATGATATGAAAGCAAAAGCAGCATTTTTTGATATTGATGGTACAATATTTAGAAATTCTTTAATGATTGAGCATTTTAAGAAGCTTAATAAATATGAGGTAATCGACCCTGCCATTTGGTACACCAAGGTAAAAAAGGTATATGAAGAATGGGAGAAAAGATTTGGAGATTTTGAGCTTTATTTAGAGACCTTAGCTCAAGTATATCTTGAAGAATTAAAAGGTGTAAGCAAAGATTATATAGAATTTATAGCATCTCAAGTAATTAATCTTAATGGAGATATGGTTTATAAATATTCTAGAGATCAGATTGAATGGCATAAGAATCAAGGACATAAAGTGTTTTTTATTTCTGGTAGTCCAGATTTTTTAGTATCAAGGATGGCTGAAAAATATGGTGTTACAGAATATAAGGGAACTATTTATAAGGTAGATGAAGATAATAAATTTACTGGAGAAATAGTTAGAATGTGGGATTCAGAAAGTAAACAAAGGGTTTTAGATGAACTGATATTAAAATATAATGTAGATTTGGAAAACAGTTATGCTTATGGAGATACTACAGGAGACCTTTCTATGCTGAGAATGGTAGGAAATCCAGTAGCTATAAATCCAAATAAACCTCTTTTTTTAGCTATAAGAGAAGATAAGGAGTTATCAAATAAAATAGATATTATAGTAGAAAGAAAAAATGTTATATATAGACTAAAGCCAGATGTAGAGATATTATAAGATGAGTTTATATACCCTATATTGTAATACTATCGTAAAGACTTTTTTATAAAAATATATTATAATTATAACTTAAGAGGATATAATCTAGATGAAGCGATGATTTGACAAATTAGTTATAGGAGTGATTTTATGAAAAAGTTTTTGTCATTATTAATGATAACAGTAATAATTATATCTCTAATTGGATGTGAAAAAGTTGTATCTAAGGATCAGGATAATGATGGACAGATATCAAAAGATGAAAAATTAACCATAGCTGACTATTATCCTTTTAAGGAAAATACTATTATGGATTACGAAGGCATAGGAAATGAGTATGCTGAACAAAAAACTTTTATAGAATTTGTAGAAGAAAATAGAGCACAAATGAAAATTATGAATTCAGGAACTAATTTCGTAAAGGTTTTAGAGTATAAAGATGGGGCATTGACAGAAGTCTTTGCAGAAGGAGAATTTTATCATATTGAAAATATGCTAAATGCTAATACAAATACTAATAATGTCATATTAAAAGAACCTTTAGAAGTTGGTAATACTTGGTCAAATAATGAGGGGAGTACAAAGGAAATAACTGGATTAGATAAAAAAATAGAAACACCATCTGGAACTTATGATGCATTGGAAGTAACAACTAAGTTTAAAGATGGAGGAAATCAAAAGGAATACTATGCGAAGGATATAGGACTTGTAGCAAGTATCTATAATCATGACGAATTTGAAGTTAAAACTTTATTAAAGGAAATAAAAAATGATAATCAAGAAATGGAAATACTAGCATATTATCCAATGGCTTCTGATATTGGGACAGTATCTGTTAAGCAAGAGATAGAGTTTGGAACCAATGAAAGTATTGAAGATATTTTAGAAAATGTTATGAAAAATCCTCCATCAGATAAGTTACATTCTTCTATTTCTCAGAATACTAATATAAATAAAATACATTTAGATAGAGAGACCTGGACTTTGGAAGCAGACTTTTCAAAGGAATTATTATTAGATATGAATGCAGGGTCTTCTTCTGAGGCTGAGATCTTAAAATCCATAGTAAATACATTAGGTAAGTTTTATGATGTGGAGAAAGTATATATAACTATAGAAGGCAATCCATATGAATCTGGACATTTTGGTATAAAAGCTGATGAACATTTTCAAGTAGACGATTCAGATGTAAAAGAATTTAATAAATAAAGAAAAAATAAGTATCATTTTTGGTGCCTGGCACCAAAAATGATACTTATTTATTAATTCGCTGATTCTATTTACTTTAGTTGTCTTCTCTTTTAGAATCTTGATTGTTGTCATTTTTTCTCTTTTGGTTGTTTTGATTGTTTTGATTGTTTTGGTTATTCTGGTTGTTTTGGTTGTTTTGGTTATTTAAATTGTTTTGTTTATTTTGTTTATTTTTCGCCATTACTACTATTTCCCTCCCTTTTCAGAATTATCCTTGCATATATAGTATTACAAATAAATAAAATTTTACTCTTTAAATTGCAAAAAATATAATTTAAATTACCAAAAATGATAAAAAAAGAAAGCTTATGCCTTCTTTTTCTCTAAATCGATCAAAAATCGTGATGGTTCCACTCTTTTTTCACCAATATTATTCACTGTAATTAAAGACAGATGATATTTTGCTCTACTCATTCCAACATAGAAAAGTCTTCTTTCTTCTTCAATTAATTCATATTTACCTTTTTCAGAAGCTTCGATACTAGAAGCAGATGGAAAATCACCATCTATTAAATCTATCATATATACTCTATCAAACTCTAATCCTTTGGCTGAATGAATAGTAGATAAGGTTACCGCATTTTTAGAATTCTTTGAGTTTCTGCATAAATGTTCCAAGTATTTTAGTCTGCTAAGTAGTTCATTTAAGTTTTCACTATCTTTAGCAATAAGTTTTAAATAGTACATAATAGTTTTTAAAACATCATAGGTATATCCAAATTTCATAGAGTTCTCTTTAAGATATTTTTCATATTCTAATTCATGTTCAATAAAATCTATTGCATTAGTAGGATTCATTTTTGAAAGCTTTTTAAAATCTAATTTTAATTCATTAATAGTGGATTTATAAAAACTAGATAGTCCAGGAAAGTCTAGTATTCTATCAAAAACAGATAAATTGTAATTTAATGTTTTAGCATAATTAATTTGTCTCTTTGAGATATATCCTTTTGTTTTATAATAGATGTTTTCATATATATTCATATTGCTAGTATCTTCTGAAAAGATTATGAAATTTATTACATCCTGTATAAGCCAATGATTAAAAAATCTCATTTTAATATCCCTCATATAGAAAGGAATTTTATTTCTTTCTAATAACTCAACAAGACCAATAGATGATAAATTATTTCGATATAGTATACAGCATCGAGAAAGTGTTCTATCTCTTAAATCTTTTATCAAATACTTATATTGCTCATCAATGGAATTAAATTTTACTATATTAATAGGTTCGATAAAGCAGTTGTCAGTAGAAATATTTTTATTATATCTTAATGTATTCTTTTTTATAAATTGATTGCAGACAGATACGATGTTTTTTGATGACCTATAATTTTGTTCCATAAAAAATATTTTTCCTTGAGGATAGATTTTATTAAAATTTAGTAGCCCCTTAGGATAGGCTCCTCTAAATCCATAAATAGATTGATCATCATCTGCTACGATAAATAGATTATTTTTAGGATTTGCCAATAATTTTACTATTTCTAATTGAACCCTTGAAGTATCTTGTCCTTCATCTATTTGGATAAAATCATATTTGGACCGATATTTTTCTAATATATTTGAATTTGACTCAAGAATTTCCAAGGAAATAGATAACATATCATCAAAATCTATAAGATTATTATCTCTTTTGTATTTTTCATAAGTGTTATAAATTGTTTTTAGATTTTCAATATCAGATTTATTTTGTTTTATGAACTCATCTACTGACATCATCATATTCTTAATATAACCAATTGAATTCAATAAAGATTCTAATTTTTCCTCAGTAATATATTCTTGATTTGTTGCAAAATATATTTTTTTAAGTACGTTATATTTATTAAGCTGATTTTTTTCTTCTTCAATTAATGTATATTTAATTTTATTTATATATGCATATTCTCTAATTAGACTAAAACAAAAACTATGGATTGTAGAGAATTTAATTGGGATAGATGAAATGTCTGAAAAGCATTTATTAAATCTTTCTTTCATATCCTTTGCAGAAGCTTTACTAAAAGTTATTGATAATATTCTCTCTGGGCTTACTTTATGATTTAATATTAAATTAACTGTTCTATGTATCAATACAGTGGTTTTACCTGCACCAGGCACTGCTAATATTAAAGCAGGGCCTTTTACATGTTGTATAGCTTTTTCTTGTTCTATACTTAAATTCATACAAACACCTACTTTTAAAATTGTCTATTATATTCTAACATAAAAAAGAAGTAAGGAGTATAGCTAATAAAACAATAAAAAGATTGATATCTGGGTAATAATAAACTAGAATATAATACTGAGGACAATAAATTTTCTTATTAAAGGTGGAAAAAATGAAAAATAAATTAAAAAGATTTGATGATATTTTTATAGATTTAATTAATAGAAAAATGAAACATAGGTATTTAGATGCCATAATGTATAGAGTTACAAATCTAGGAGGTGCAGTATTTTCTTCACTCCTAGTTTTAATTTTAATATTTATAGGAAGTAGTGATGTAAGGTTCATAGGTTTTGAAGCCCTTAGTGTTTTACTTATTAGTCAAATAATAGTTCATGCTCTCAAGAGGATATTAAGTAGAGAAAGACCATATAAAATCATAGAACAGCTAAATACTTTTGGTATAAATCTGAAAGATTACTCATTCCCATCTGGTCATACTACTGCAAGCTTTTCTATTGCTACAGCTATAGCAGTTAATATTCCGAGATTATCTATTTTAGTATTTACTATTGCTATAATAGTTGCTATATCTAGAATATATTTAGGAGTTCATTATCCTACAGATGTGGCTGCAGGTATATTTTTAGGAATTGGTACAGCCTTAGTAGTACATTTATATTTAATTGAACATATTTATACTATAATAGATGGTCTAGGATTGAAATTATAGATTAGAACATTCTAATAGTGGTATATATAATATATCAATTAGATAGGGGGGATTTCGTATGTTGATGACTAATTTTTTAAAGAATAGAAAATCTGTTAGGGAATTTAGAAATAAGAATATAAATACTGATATATTAGATGAAATTAAATTATATTTAGATTCTTTAGAAAAGGAAGATGGAACTAAGGATATAAGATTTAAACTATACGAATATGGTGAAAAATTATATAAAGAGTTAAAGGGAATCGGAGGATATTCAGGGGTAATGATTCAAAGTCCACATTATATAGGACTTGAAATAATAAATGATAAAGAAAGAAATATAATTTATGGTTCATATTATATGGAAAAGATCATAACTAAGTTAAATAATATGGGATTAGATACTTGTTGGGTGAGCATAGTAAACGTAGATAAGAATATTAAAAAAGAAATATTCGGAGATATAGTAGGTAAAATTGATTATATACTCGCTATAGGCTATGGTAAACTAAGAAATCCTTTTATTAATGAAACGTTTAGTGAGAGAATAGGCGTTGATGAACTAGTATTTACTGATAAAATAGGAAATTATTCTAATATTGATGATTTAGAAAATAGGGGATTAAGTGATTTATTTTATTATATAAGGTTTGCACCATCTGCTTTGAATAAACAGCCTTGGAGATTTTTACTTGAGAAAGACAAGGTTACTCTGCTAATTAAATATGATAAAGGAGAAAAACCAAATCTTGTAGATGCAGGAATAATTATGTATTATTTTGAATTATTGGGAGAATCCATAGGTTTAAATAATAAATGGAAGTTAATAGATGGATTATTAGAAGGAGAAAATGATAATTATAAATATATAGCAGAATTTAAATTATAAAGCACTTAAATGTGCTTTTTTTATTGACAAAAACCTCTAATTGGCATATAATCATATCAACATATGAATAATTGTTCATATGTTAATATGTTAAGATTGGGGGATAAGAAATGAAGCAAATTGAATTAGAACTAGACGGATTAAACTGTGCAGGTTGTGCAGGAAAAATTGAAAAGCTGTCTAGAGAAATTGAAGGAGTAGAAAATGCTAACCTAGATTTTATATCAAGAAAATTGAAGGTAAATGTAATTAAAGACGATGAGGCAAATACAGTAACTGAAAAGATAAAGAAAATTGTAAAGGAACTTGAACCTCATGTAATAGTTATAGATAAAACAAATAATCCAGGTCGTAAACACGGCAATAGTCATGGTCATTGTTGTGACCACGATTGTCATCATGATCACGACCATGGACATGAACATAGTCACGAACACAGCGACGAACATGGTGAAATGAATAAAAAAGAAATTATAAAATTGATTCTAGGTGGATTATTATTTGTAATTCCATTGTTATTTAAATTAGAGGGCACACCAAGATTTGCAGTATACTTCCTTGCATATATTGTAGTAGGATACGAAGTTATAATAATAGCTATAAAAAATTTATTAGCAGGAATACCATTTGATGAAAACTTTTTAATGACTGTAGCCACAATAGGTGCATTAGTAATCGGAGAGTATCCAGAAGCAGTGGCAGTTATGTTATTTTATCAATTAGGGGAAATGTTTCAAGGTATGGCAGTTAATCACTCTAGAAACTCTATAGCTTCTTTATTAGATATAAGACCAGATTATGCTAATCTTGAGAAAGATGATGAGATTATAGTTGTAGAACCTAGTGAAATACAAGTAGGAGACATAATAATTGTAAAGCCTGGTGAGAAAGTTCCATTGGATGGTATTGTAATAGAAGGAGAATCTTCTCTAGATACATCAAATATTACAGGGGAGTCTTTACCTAGAGATGTAGGAGTAGGGGATAAAATATTATCTGGAGTAGTAAACAATCATGGACTTTTAAAGATAAGGGTTGAAAAGGAATTTGGAGAGTCTACAATATCTAAGATATTAAATTTAGTAGAAAATGCGTCAGGTAAGAAAGCACCTACTGAAAACTTCATTACAAAATTTGCTAAGGTTTATACACCAGTTGTAGTATTTGTAGCTCTAGCTATTGCAATATTGCCTCCATTATTTATAGGAGGAGAATTAAAGTATTGGGCATATAAGGCATGTATATTTTTAGTTATATCTTGTCCTTGTGCATTGGTTATATCTGTTCCATTAGGATTCTTTGGCGGAATAGGAGGAGCTTCTAAATCAGGAGTACTTATAAAAGGCGGAAACTATTTAGAAGCCTTAAATGAAGTAAGCACAATAGTATTTGATAAAACAGGGACTATTACAAAGGGAACTTTTAAAGTAACAGAAATAAGAGCTTATGGTGATTATACAAAAGAAGAAATACTAGAATTAGCCGCATATGGAGAAGCTTTTTCAAATCACCCTATTGGTAAATCCATAGTGGAAGCATATGACAAGGAAATAAATAATGAATATATAAAATCTTATAAAGAAATATCAGGTAAGGGAATAGAAGTAGAGGTAGAAGGTAAGAAAATTATATTAGGAAATAAAAAATTATTTGATGAAAAGAATATCCTAATAGATAAAGTAGATTCCATAGGTACTGTTGTATATGTGGGCAGAGATAATTCTCATATAGGAAGTATAATAGTATCTGATGAATTAAAGGATAATGTAGTGGAAGATATGAAGAGTCTAAAGGCGTTAGGTATCAAGGAAACAATAATGTTATCTGGAGATAATGAAAACACTGCGAAAAAGGTAGGAGAACTAGTAGGAGTAGGTAAAGTATATGGTAATCTTCTCCCGCAGGATAAAGTAAGGATGTTTGAAGATATAATAAACAAAAGCAGTGGTAAGGTTGCATTTGTAGGTGATGGTGTAAACGATGCTCCTGTCCTTGCGAGAGCAGATATAGGCATTGCTATGGGAGGATTAGGTTCTGATGCAGCTATAGAGGCTTCTGATATAGTTATTATGACAGATGAAATAGGAAAAATTGCTACAGGAATAAAAATAGCAAAAAATACGGAAAAAATAGTAACTCAAAATATTGTATTAGCATTAGGAGTAAAACTTGTAGTTTTAACTTTAGGAACCATAGGTTTAGCAACTATGTGGGAGGCAGTATTTGCAGACGTTGGAGTCTCCATAATAGCAATACTAAACTCAATAAGGGCATTGAAAGTAGAGGCATAAGATTTCCTCTACTTTTTTGCCATAAATGTGGTAGACTATATATAGTACAAAATTTAAGAGGTGGTTTTTATTGGTAAGAGAAATAAAGGAACATACTAGACAATATAATTATGTACTATTAGCTGAAAATGCCTATATTAATGATAATAAAGAAAAAGCTATAGAATTTTATAAAAAAGCTTTGCAATTTAGAGGTAATATGGTGGATAATATAGCTATACTATATAATATAGCTCAAATTTATGATGAAATAAATAATATAATGAAATCATTATCTACATATGAAGAGATAGTAAAAATTGCTCCCAATGAAGCAGGAGCATATTATGGTATGGCTATGATATATGAACAAATAGGGGAGAAAGATAAGGCGTTAGAATATTATCATAAAGCAATAGCCATAGACCCTTATTATGATAGAGCCTATTATTACGCTGCTAATATATTTGATGAAAAAGGCGATAAAAATAAGGCAATAGAATATTATTATAAAGTAATAGAAATGGTGCCTAATGATTATATAACTTATAATAATATTGGTTCAATATATGAGGAATTAGGAGATTATAATAAGGCATATAATATGATAGAGAAAAGTTTAGATATAGAGCCAGATTACTATAAAGCTTTATTTAACATGGGAGTTGTATATAAGGCATTAGGAAATAATGACAAAGCCTTAGAATATTATTTTAAATCAATAAATATAAATCCTAAATATTCTTATTCCTATCTAAATATTTCTGCTATTTATATAGAACAAAAGAGATTTCAGGATACAATTAATTTATTAACAGAAGGAATAAGTAATAATAAAGATGCTCATGATTTATACTATAATAGAGCTTGTTGTTATTCCATATTGGGTAATAAAAAAAAGGCATTAGAAGATCTAAAGAAGGCGGTAATACTGCTGCCAGAAATAATAGAATCTATAAAAGGCGATAAAGATTTTGAAAATCTATATAATGAAGTTGAATTTGTAAAAATAATAGAACAATAAATATATATGGGGGCAAGTAAATGATTATATTAAAAACAAGTGAAGAAATACAAAAAATGAAAAAAGCTGGAGAATTGTTAGCAAATGTTCATAAAGAAATAGCAAAGATTATTAAACCTGGAATATCTACTATGGAAATAGATAGATTTGTAGAAGAGTATTTAAAGGAGCATAATGCTTATCCAGAACAAAAAGGATACCATGGATACCCTTATGCAACTTGTGCTTCAGTCAATGATGAAATTTGTCATGGTTATCCTAGGAAAGAACCATTAAAGGAGGGGGATATAGTAACTATTGATATGGTAGTAAATATAAATGGGTGGTTGGCAGATTCAGCTTGGAGTTACGCTGTTGGAAATATATCAGATGAGGCTAGAAAATTATTAGATATAACTAAAGAGTCTCTGTATAAAGGAATAGAAAAAGCGATTATAGGAAATAGATTAGGAGATATTGGTTATGCAGTACAGTCTTTTGCAGAGTCCAATGGGTATTCAGTAGTTAGAGACTTTGTAGGCCATGGAATAGGGAAAGAAATGCATGAAGACCCTCAAGTACCTCATTATGGTATACCTGGAAGAGGACAAAGACTTGTAGAAGGTATGGTTATAACCATAGAGCCAATGATAAATATAGGAACCTATAGAATGAAAATAGATGATAATGAATGGACTGCTAGAACAGTAGATGGTAAACTTTCTGCCCAATATGAACACACCATAGCAATTACAAAAGATGGCCCAGTAATTTTAACAGACCAAGATTAATTAACAAAGACAGTTAAATGATTAAGATATAACTTACATTTTGTTTAGTTACTTTAATATTTCCAATAGTTAATCTTTAATTGTTAACTGATAATTGTGAAAGGATAGGTATAAATATGAAAAATGAAAAATCAGTTCAATTGTTAGGTAAGAAATATACGGTTAAAGAAGAAATTGCCAATGGTATTACACACGGAATAGGAGTGCTATTTGGTATAACAGCTCTTGTAATTTTATTGGTTATGTCTATTGGAAAAGGAGATAGATTGTCTATTATTGCATTTAGTATATATGGAGCTTGCTTCATCTTTATGTATCTATCATCAACCCTATACCATAGTATTACTAATGAAAGAGCAAAAGGAATACTGAGAGTGTTTGACCATTCCTCTATATTTTTATTTATAGCAGGAACATATACACCTATTGCTTTATTAACTATGGATGGAGCTTTGAGAATTGGCATCTTAATTGCAGTATGGTTTATAGCGATATTTGGTATTGTATTTAAGATATTTACTTTTGGGAAATTTGATAGATTTAAAGCATTTTCCTTAAGTCTTTATATATGTATGGGATGGATAGCTGTATTTACCATTAAACCTATTATTAGGATGACTTCAATAGGATTCTTTATGTGGATATTAGGTGGAGGGCTTTTATATACTCTGGGAACTATATTCTATAGTATTAAAAAGATACCTTATCATCATGCTATTTGGCATATCTTTGTTTTAGCTGCATCTGTGGCTCATTTTGTAGGGATTATATTATACTTAGTATAGATAAGGATATTATACCTGTAACTAAAATATTATATAAACTAGAATTAAGAGAGAACTCAATTAGCAGTATTAATTAAAGATTTTAAGAGGATAAAAAATGCTATGATAATCATAGCATTTTTTATTCGATTATGAATAACATCTATTATTTAATATAGTTTATTAGGTTATGGGTTATAAATAATTTTATGAGAAATATATTTAATTTTTGAAAACAATCATATAAAATTTTATAATGAGGAAGGGAAATAAAATGGGTAATGTAAAAACAAATGCTATGCGTATTTTAGACCAAATGAAAATAGAGTATAGCTCTATTACTTATAATGTTACTGATGGAAAAATTGATGGTGTAGCAGTTGCTAAAAAAATTGGTAAAGATGTAAAATCTGTTTATAAGACATTGGTAGTTCAAGGACATAGTAAAAATATTTATGTATTTCTTCTACCAGTTCAAGAGGAATTGGATTTAAAAAAGGCTGCAAAGGTAGCAGGAGAAAAAAGTATTGAAATGGTACCAGTCAAAGATATATCAAAGCTTACAGGTTATATAAGAGGAGGATGTTCGCCAATAGGCATGAAAAAGAATTATAAAACCTTTATAGATATATCTGCTTTGGAAATAGAAAAAATCATTGTAAGTGGCGGAAAGATTGGTGCTCAGATGGAATTGGACACATCTAAGTTAATTGAAGCCTCTCAGGCTGAAATTGGAGATTTCATTGTT
Source organism: Tissierella praeacuta (assembly GCF_040396155.1). Taxonomy (GTDB): domain Bacteria; phylum Bacillota; class Clostridia; order Tissierellales; family Tissierellaceae; genus Tissierella; species Tissierella praeacuta_A. The sequence goes on along the minus strand of NZ_JBEBOY010000001.1, from coordinate 218,544 downwards.
AAATAATAATTATTTACTTTAATTTCTAAAAATAACATTATAATTGTTTACTATTGATATACCTAGATATTCTATGTATAATTATACATAGAATATCTAGGTATGTTTTTTAGGAGGTGTAAATGTGAAAATTGATAAGGGATTCATAGGAGGAAGTACTAATTTATTAGTACTGTCTTTGCTCAAGGAAAAAGATATGTATGGATATGAAATAATTAAAGACTTAGAAATTCGTTCTGATAATACCTTTAAATTTAAAGAGGGAACTTTGTATCCATTATTACACAAATTAGAAAATGAAGGATATATTAAATCCTATAAGAAAAAAAGTGAAACAGGAAGAGAAAGAAAGTACTATGAGATTACAGATAAGGGAGAAAAACAATTAATTGAAGAAAAGAAACAATGGCACGTATTTTCAACAACTGTAAATAAAGTAATAGGTGGTGATGAACATGCCTTTTTGTAAATCTAATGAATTTTTAAAAATTGTATTATCATATATAAAGTTTTCTTTTGATAGAGAAGATATAAAATTAGAACTAGAATCTCATATATTAGATAAGATAGAATATTATATGGAACAGGGGTATCATAAAGAGGAAGCAGAAGAACTTGCTTTAAAAGATATGGGAAATCCTAAAGAAATAGGGATTCAGTTAAATAAGGAGCACAATCCTATAATAGGATGGATTTGGAGAATAACAAATATAGCAGTATCTATATTTGTTATAATTAATATTTTCATTGTGGGAGCAATATTATTAACATCAATATTTAGTAGAAATCCAATTAAAGATATTCCAAAGGAAGATATAGTTTATAGAATTGATATTAATGAAAAAGTTCAATTAGATGATACGGTTATAAAATTTACCAATGTGATTTATGATAAAGAGGGAGAGTTACATATACTCTATAGGTATTATGATAAAAGACTATGGGGAGGCGGTTGGAGTCTTGGCACCATTGGAATTATAAAAGATGATTTGGGAAATGAATATTTTTCGGGTTCAGGTTCTGGAGGTGGAGGGATTATTTCTAAACGTAGAAGAAGTCTTAGGGATTTTCCGGAGGAGGCTAAGGCCTTAATTATTGAATATGATGAATATAATAGAAAATACAAAATAGAGATTCCATTAAAAGTAGGTGAATATAATGAGTAGATTAAAGAAAATATTAAGAAATATAATAATTTTAGTAATTTTATTCTTTATATTCTTGAAAAGTTCAGGTCTTTATCTAACTCCATTATCTGCTCACAAAAATTCTGAAAGAAGTATTCACTACGGGCCATCGAAAGTCGTTCATATAGAGGATTTTGATAAAGGAAAATATATACTATGCAAATATGATAAATGGATTTCTTGTAATACTGTAAAGAGGAGCCTATTTTTCTTTTGGAGTTTTGGAGGTCAAGTTACTGGTAGGGAAAATGATTTATCAAATCCATTATCGTATACTTGGTCAGGTGGCGTAAGGGAGTTTTATAAAGTCTATGGAATTATTAATGATGATAGGATAAAGGAAATAGAAGTGACCCTTGAGAATGGAGATATACTTACACAAAATGAGTTTTATGAAGGGATGTTTCTTGTTACTTGGAGTGCTAATGATGATAGCCTTATGGATTTTGCAGGAATTAAAGCTTATGATAGCAATGGTAATATATTATTTGAAAAGATATATTAGATTTTATACTGATACGATAATTATATTATTTAGTTAATACATTATAAATTATGGTATAATGAGGTTATAATTAGTATTAATTATTTTCTGAAATAAGTGGAAGACTTACCGGACTCTTTAGAGCTAGTAGATGAGGCAATTAAAAAAACTATAAAAATAGTAATAGGTTTACAAGCTCCTGTTGAGTTGGAGCCAATGATTATAGCAGTAAAATAAAACATCAGCTAGACTAGGGAGGAAAATATCACCCTTGTTTAGCTATTTTATTAATTATAATATTTTGTTAGGAGATAATAGGATGACAAATGCAAAAGATGAATTAAAAGTTTCTTCTCCTAGAATCCCAGTGAGACTAGAGAACTTAGATATAACAAACAAAAACATTCTAGATGAAGATTTTTTCAGTATGGCTATTATTAATGATTGCTATATAGAAGAGCAGAGAGCGGAGAAGATAATATTTGAAAAGATAATATTTAAGAATGTTATATTTGAAGATATATTTTTTAAAGGTGTTGAATTAACTGATGTAAAGTTTGTTAATTGTGATTTATCTAATATAGATTTAAGTTGGGCAATTATACATAGAGTAGAGTTTGTGGATTGTAAGATGATGGGAATAAAATTAACTAATGGGACATTGAGAAATGTAGTATTTACTAATTGTAATCTTAATTACTCTATTTTTAGGTTTTCTGATTTAAAACAAGTAAGTTTTATAGAATCTCTATTGAATAATGCTGATTTTCAAGATTCTAAGTTTTTAAAAGTAGTATTTAGAGATATTGAGATGAAAAGAGTACAAATGGTTGGAGTAGCATTAAAGGGTATAGATTTAAGAACCTGTGATATAGAGGGAATAGGAACAAGGATTGAGGACTTAAATGGAGCAATAGTTTCAAATATGCAGGTAATTGGATTAGCAGGGTTTTTGGGAGTTGTAATTAAGGAATAAGGTAGAGGAAAATGAACTAAATCACAAATCCTCCGTTTGGGCTAATTATTTGTCCAGTTATAAAATCAGCATGATTAGATGATAGGAAAAGTACACAATTAGCAATATCAGAAGGAGTTCCTAATCTCATTAAAGGTGTATTTTCTTTAAGGACATTTAATTCATCTTCATTATAAGGGGAAAGCATTTCGGTTTGAATAACACCAGGTGCAACGGAATTTACTTGAATATTTGAAGGACCTAGTTCCTTTGCCAGAGCTTTTGTTAACCCTATTATACCTGCCTTTGTAGCAGAATAGTGGACTTCACAAGAAGCACCTACAATACCCCATATGGAAGAAATATTGATGATTTTGCCTTTTTTATTAGAAATCATATATTTTAAAACTGCCTGTGTACAGTAAAAAACACTTTTAAGGTTAATATTTATCATATTATCTAAATCTTCATCAGTAATATCTGTGAATAATTTTGATTGACTTATTCCTGAATTGTTGATAAGTACATCAATACTATGAAACTCTTCCATGCAAAACTCTATCATTGAATTTACTTCGTTTCTCTTAGAAACATCTGCTTTAAACAATCTTACAGATAGACCTTTATTTTTAAGTTTATTATATAAATTTAAGGCATTTTCTTCAGATTTATTAAAGTTAATTAAAACATTATAACCTTCATTTGCGAATAATTCTGCTATAGATTGTCCAATGCCTTTAGAAGCACCAGTCACAATTGCAGTTTTTGAAAAAATCATAAATAACACTCTCCTTATAAATAACAGTTTATATTAGTCTCGAAAATCTATTTCTATATAATAATTATTATACTCTATATTTTAGATAGATAATATATAAGGAATTCAATTTAATTAGATATTACTTTTTTAACCCTTATACTTGAATAAATGCATATAAAGGAGTAGTAATATACATTAAACAATTTATAATATAATTATGAAGTAAGCTAAGTAGATTTAGACATAAGGCAGAGCTTGGTATATGCATATTAAAAGATTATTGGGGTTGCGGAATTGGTAAAATCCTATTAGAGAGTATTTTAATATGGGCGGATAATGTAGGGATTAAGAAAATTTCATTAACTGTTGTACAAACTAATATAAAAGCAATTGAATTATATAAAAGGTATGGATTTATAGAGGAAGGATTGTTAATAAATGATCGTATTCACAGAGATGGAAAATATTATAATACAATTATAATGGGAAGATTATCAGATAGATGAAGATTAACAGTTAAAACATAGTTTATTGTAAAATGAAGTGACTACAAAAAATAGGATAAAATATAATTGCAGTAAAAAGGGGAATAAATAATGAAAATAGATAGATTGCTTTCTATTATAGTCGTATTACTTAATAAAGATAATATAACTGCTAAGGAATTAGCTGATAGATTTGAGGTTTCAATAAGGACTATTTATAGAGATATAGAAGCCATTAATTTATCAGGTATTCCCATAGTATCTAATCAGGGGAGAGATGGAGGATTTAGTATCTTAGATAATTATAAGATAAATCATCAATTGCTGACATTAGATGATATGACCTCAATAGTTGTGGCATTAAAAAATATAAATAATTTCTCAGAAAATAGAAATATAGATTTAACTATTGATAAGATAAGTAATATAGTACCTAAAGATAGAAAAGAGGAATTTGATTACTATTTTAATGAATTAATAATATGTGATTTGCCATGGGGATATAGGGTTAATTTAAAAGATAAAGAAAAGCATAAAATTATATATGAAGCAATAAGGGAAGAAAGACTGGTAGATATAGAGTATAGAGATTCAAATGGAAATGTAAAAGAGAGAAAAATAGAGCCTATGAGTCTGGTTTTAAAAGGAATTAGTTGGTATGTTTTTTCATACTGCCATTTAAGAAATGAGTATAGATTTTTTAGACTTTCTAGAATAAATAAAATCAAAGTGTTAGAAGAAAAATTTAATCGCAGAGATATGTCCTATGAAGAGTTTAAAGAAAGAAACACCTACATAAATAATATGGTAGACTTAGTTTTGAGATTTTCTCCCAAAGTAAAGCAAAGAGTTGATGAATTTTTCTATGAAGAAAATATTACAATAGATGAAAATGGATATATAATAGTTAGAATTTCATATCCAGCAGATGAATGGATTCATTCTATGATATTAAGTTATGGCGAATATGTAGAAGTTATTGAGCCGGATTATATTAAAGATATAATCAAGAAAAAGGCTCAAAAGATTTATGAAAAATATTAAATATGACATACTGTTGTCAATACATAATGTTATTATAGTTAAAACGATAAAAAAACAAGGGGGAAAATCTAATGAAACAAGAATATTGCCAGAGCTGTGGAATGCCAATGGAAGATATGAGCCTTTATGGTACAGAAAATGATGGAAGTAACAATCAAGATTACTGCATATACTGTTATGAAAATGGGAGATTCAGAAAACCAGATGAAACTATGGAAGAAATGATAGAAACTTGTGTGCCTTTTATGACAGAAAAAGGAATGGGTGAAAAAGAAGCAAGAGAATTACTAAATAGCTTTCTCCCATATTTAAAACGTTGGAAAAAATAAAATGATTTTCTAATTTTAACTCTCCTATTTATAAAGACATTAAATTAGGAGAGTTTTTTGTATTTTATTAAAATATAGATATTCATCGGGAGGATAGTAAATTAAAATGAAATATATTGATGCTAAGATAATAATCACACATAATAAGCATCCAAATGTATGGTTTGGAAATAAATATAATATGAATATTTATCGTGGGTGTAGTCATAGCTGTATTTATTGCGATTCCAGATCCAACTGTTATCAAATAGAAGATTTTGATGAAATTGCAGCAAAGAAGGATGCTCTTAAAATAATAGAAAGAGAATTAAAGAGTAAAAGAAACACTGGTAGTATATGTACTGGTGCTATGAGTGATCCATATAATCCATTGGAGAAGAGATTATTTCTCACTAGAGGAGCATTGGAACTTGTAAATTCATATGGTTTTGGTATTAATATTATAACTAAATCAGATATTATAATTAGAGATATTGATATTTTAAAAGATATTAACAGACATTCCCCAGTGTGTATTGGGATTACCATAACAGCAGCAAAAGATTCTTTATCTCAGAATATAGAACCATTATCACCTTCTTCTTCAAGAAGATTTAATGCCATAGCCGAGTTGTCTAGGAATGGAATATATGCAGGTATTTTAATGATGCCTATTCTACCATTTATATCTGATAATACAGAAAATATTATTTCTATTATAAAAAAAGGAACAGAATGTGGTGCTAAATATATTTATCCATACTTTGGAGTTACTTTAAGGTCAGGTAATAGAGAATACTTTTATCATAAACTTGATGAAATTTATCCAGGAATTAGTGAGAAATATAAGATTCATTTTGGATATTCCTATGAATGTCTGTCACCAAACTATAGAGAATTATGGAGAAATTTTAAAAAAGAATGTAATAAATATAATATTGTTTATAAAATGTCTGATATTATAAAAGGTGTAGAGAAAAGTGTCCAGATAAAACAATTATCCATATTTAGTTGACTATAGAGAGTTTAAAGATTGGGATGAAAAAGCCTATAAAAATCTTTCTATATAATAAATATATTAAATAAAAGCTTTTTATTGACTTTGCCTTCTTACTTTGATAGAATCATCCTTATGTCTAAAAATAGAGAGGGGATTTTTATATGGTTATTATGGCAAATGAGTTGTCTAAAGGGTATAAAATACCCAAAAGAAATCCTGGTATAGTAGGTGGGCTAAAGAGTATTATACATAAGGAATATAAAGAAATAACTGCTCTAGATAAGATATCTTTTGAAGTAAACAAGGGAGAGTTAGTTGGATATATCGGACCAAATGGGGCAGGTAAATCTACTACAATTAAAATACTATCAGGTATTTTAACGCCAGATTCGGGAGAATGCAAGATTCTTGGGAAAATTCCCTATAAGGAAAGGAGTGATTATGTAAAAGATATAGGGGTGGTTTTTGGTCAGAGAACTCAACTATGGTGGGATTTACCTGTAATTGATTCCTTTGAGTTACTGAAAGACATTTACAAGATTCCTTTAGGGGATTATTTAAAGATTAAAAATGAGCTTATAAAATGGCTGGACTTAGAGAGTTTTATAAATACTCCAGTGAGACAACTAAGCTTAGGCCAGAAAATGCGATGTGAATTAGCAGCATCACTTCTTCACTCTCCACAAATACTCTTTCTTGATGAACCTACCATAGGATTAGATGCTATATCTAAATTAGCTGTTAGAGAATTTATAAAAAAGCTAAATAAAGAAAAGGGAGTTACAGTTATACTTACAACTCATGATATGGATGATATCGAGACTTTATGTAATAGAGTAATTATAATAGGCAAAGGCAAAATCCTTTTAGATGGTTCCTTGCAATCTTTGAGACATAAAGTGTCTAAAGATAGAAGACTGATTGTAGATTTTGATGAAGGAACAAATGACTTTTCGGTAGTAGGAGCAACTCCAATAAGTCAAGAAAATAATAGGCTTATCATTGATTTTAATCCAGATATAATCACACCTGCAGATTTAATAACTACTTTATCCACAAAATATAAAATAGAAGATATATTAATAGAGAACCCTCCCATTGAAGAAATCATTGCTAAGCTTTATGGAGAATTTAACATATGAAGGCATTCTTATCTATTATAAAAATCAGATTTAATTTATTATTACAATATAGAATTGCTGCTATAGCAGGTATGGTTACTCAATTTTTCTTTGGGATGATTATGGTTATGGTACTATACGGGTTTTATAATTCCTCAAGTGGAGAGATGCCTATTAATTACGGGTCAGCTGTTACTTATATATGGATTGGTCAAGCTATGCTTGGAATGTTACCTTGGAATGGGGATACTGAAATACAAGAACTAATAAGGACAGGAAATGTGACTTATGAACTTATTAGACCTATGAATTTATATAATTATTGGTTTGCAAGAGCCTTTGCTTTACGAACTGCACCAACTTTGATTAAATCCATTCCTTTATTTATTGTTGCTTCATTACTGCCAAAGGATTATAGAATGGGATTGCCACCAAATATTTTAGCCATTATAGGATGGATAGTAACTACTTTTGGAGCTCTTATGATTTCCTGTACTATAACTAATATAATTAATATGACTACTCTTTATTCCATATCAGGGGATGGCATACAAAGATTATTAGCTACTATCGTTACAATATGCTCTGGGATGGTAGTACCTTTACCATTATTTCCAGATAAGCTGAAACAAATATTAAATTATCTACCCTTTGGTGGATTAGTAGATATTCCGGCTAGATTTTTTACTGGAGAAATTCATTTTTCTAAATTATTTAGATATTTTGGGTTTCAGTGTTTTTGGGCATTAGTCCTATATGTATTAGGTCAATGGATTTTAAATAAAAAAATAAAAAACTTAATAGTACAAGGGGGCTAGGGCATGGACAGTATAAAATTATATTTTAAATATATTAAATTAAATATAGAGTCTCAGCTGCAATACAAGGCTTCCTTTGTTATGATGTCCATAGGCCATTTTTTAATAACCTTTATTGAATTCCTTGGCATATGGGTGTTGTTTGAAAGATTTGGCAGTATTAAAGGTTTTAAATTTGAAGAAGTTGCTTTATTCTATGGAATAGTCCATATTGCTTTTTCCATTACGGAGGGTTGGACTAGGGGATTTGATGTTTTTCCTAGATTAGTTAGATCAGGAGATTTTGACAGGATATTACTTAGGCCAAGGTCTACAGTATTACAAATTCTAGGACATGATTTTCAGATAATGAGAATAGGTAGATTTATTCAAGGTCTTGTAGTTCTTATATGGGCAATATTTAAACTAAATATAAAATGGACATTAGGAAAGACTCTATTATTAGTTGGGGCAATTCTTGGAGGAAACTTTTTATTTTCAGGTCTTATAGTATTACAAGCTACTTTATCCTTCTGGTCCATACAGAGTCTGGAAATAGTAAACTCCTTTACCTATGGAGGAGTACAGGCAGCACAATACCCTATTTCCATATATAAGCCTTGGTTTAGAAAAATTCTTATATATATTATACCATTAGCTACAGTTAATTATTTTCCAGCTATGAGCATATTAGGAAAAGTTGATTCCCTTAACTATCCTTCATGGCTCGGATGGATTTCCCCTATATGTGGATTTTTGTTTTTTGTATTTTCCCTAATTATTTGGAGATTTGGAGTAAGGCACTATACTTCTACAGGAAGTTAAAAGCAACCTATTTATAAAAAAAGCATAGCTTAAATCATTGAAATTGATTCTGTAAAGAAAAATAATATTATAATTACTATATTGACTGCAATATTCAGGCTTTAAAAGAGAGACATAAATAAGCGATATGGTGACTGAATAATTAAATATAAGAGTTTTTATAGAGATATTTAATTATCTTGAATAATCCTTAAATTTAATGTAAAATTATTTAGAGTCGCCAAATATAAATCAACTAGAGGAGAATTATATGGACAGAAACGTTAATTTAACAGAAGGAAAGATTTCTAGTACTCTTACTAAACTAGCGCTGCCTATTATGGGAACATCCTTCATTCAGATGATGTATAATTTAACAGATATGATGTGGCTAGGCAGACTTAGTACTAAGGCTGTAGCTGGAGCAGGTACTGTTGGATTCTTTATGTGGTTTGGTATGGCATTGGTGTTGATTTCTTCCATAGGAGTAAGTGTAGGGGTATCCCAAGCTTATGGAAGAGAAGATATGGAAGATGCAAAGGAATATATTTCTAATGCTATAAAATTAGATATATTTATAGGAATTATGTATTCATTGCTTTTACTAGTATTTAGACATAAGATAATAGGATTTTTTAAATTAGGAGATTCTGAAACTATTAAAATGGCAGTAGATTATTTAACGATTATAGCCTGTGGATTTATATTTCATTTTATTAATCCAATTTATTCTGCTATATTTAATGCATCAGGAAATAGTGTTACACCTTTTATGATAAATTCTATTGGATTAGTCACTAATATATTTCTGGACCCAGCTCTAATTTTTGGAATTGGACCGTTTCCAGAAATGGGTATAAAAGGGGCAGCTTTAGCCACTATAACTGCTCAGATAGTGGTTACTTTAATATATGTATTAGTATCAAGAAAAAATAAGGTACTATTTTCTAATTTGCATATTTTTAAATTACCAAATAGAAATTATATTAAAAAGATATTCAAATTAGGATTTCCAGCATTCTTACAGTCTGGTGTTCATGCATCTATATCTATGGTTTTAACTAAGATATTAGCTGAATGGGGACCAATACCAGTAGCTGTACAATCTATAGGTTCACAAATAGAATCCATATCTTGGATGACAGCAGAAGGATTTTCCACTGCAATATCAGCATTTGTAGGGCAAAATTATGGTGCTAAAAATTATGATAGGGTAGAAGAAGGATATTATAAAGGACTTAAAATAGTAGGTACTATAGGAATATTTGCAACTCTATTACTTATATTTGCTGGTCAGCCTATATTTAGAATCTTTACCCCAGAGGACTCTGCTGCAATAGCACTTGGCACAGTATATTTAAGGATTTTAGGATTTTCTCAATTCTTTATAACTATTGAGATAGCTTCAGCAGGGGCATTTAATGGTATAGGTAAAACACAAATTCCAGCAGGAATAGGAGCTGTATTAAATTTATTGAGGATTCCTGGGGCTCTAATATTATCAAAAACAGTATTAGAAATGTCAGGAGTATGGTGGAGTATGAGTATTAGTACTATACTTAAGGGGATTATTTTAACCTCTTTATTTGTAGGTATGCTGAAAAGAGGAAGTTATAAGAAATAACTATCATTTTTGATTTAACTATCAAAAATGATAGTTATTAAATATTATAAACGATTTACTTTTCTAGCAGCAATTACATCAATACCAGTATCTAATATGTTTTTTATTATTATATCTCCTTTTTCTATAGGTGCAGATACTTCTGTGATTTTGATTATTTCCATACATTCATCGACTAAATTTTCAGGAATAACTCCATTTGTTTTAACTGGCAATCTACTCATAGGACCACTTTTTAAGAGTACTCTAGATGTAATAATCCTTGAAGGTTCTAAGATTTCTTTAATACCATATTCTTTACCTCTATTACATCTATTCCCTTCAACTGAATACTGTTGAGTTAAAGAATCATCTTTAATAATTTTAAGATTGCAACCTACAGCACATACCCTACATTTTTTTTCAATTATATTCATAAATAAGACCTCCATAATAAATTAACATAAGACTAATTTAAGCATAAGATGTTCTATACTTTTAAAAATCAACTTTCATGTAAAGATATCTTTCAAATATATTATACCATTTTAGAAATTAAGGTGTAAAATAGCAATTATTTTTTAGTAAATGATTCTTTCATAAAATTTACAATTCCTTATAATAAAGTGTAGATATAAAGATAGGTATCTGTATATAATATGATATATGTATATAACACTGAGTATGGAGAATTAATGTATTGGATTATACTATATAAGGGGTTTTTTTATGATATCTAGAATGGAGATAGTTAAGAGGCTAGTACTGTCTGCTATAGTAGGTGGACTTATAGGAACTGAAAGAGAAATCAATAATAGACCAGCAGGTCTTAGAACTCATATATTAGTTACATTAGGCTCCACATTAGTTATGCTTGTTTCCATTGATGGTTTTCAACTAGGGGACCCTTCCAGATTGGCGGCACAGGTTGTTAGTGGAATAGGATTTCTTGGTGCTGGAACTATTATGAGAACAGGTAACAATATTAGCGGACTTACTACTGCTGCCAGCCTATGGGTTTGTGCTGGTATTGGATTGGCAATGGGTGCAGGATATTATTTAGGGGCTATATTTACTACGACTATAGTTCTTGTAACTCTAATGAGTTTAGATCCATTTGAAAAGATGATATTGAAAAAAAGATATAGAGCAGTTGAAATAGTAGCTACAAATAGACCGGGAATTATTGGTCAAATAGGAGTCTTATTTGGTAAATATTATATTTCTATTAAAGATATTAATATATTAAGTGCCGATAGTGAATATGATGAAGATAATGGAATTATGGAAATACGATTTCTGATAAAAACGCCTAATGATTTTAATATAAATACTTTATATAAAGAGATTTATCAGATTCATGGTGTTATTAGTGTTAGTTTCGGGGGAAACATTATACCCAATAATAATTATATTGATTTTTAGTTATAATTAGTATAATATACAGCTAAAATGATTGAAGAACTGGGGATGAAAAAATGAATAGGAATAGTACTAAGATTTTAATATTAGTATTAGCTATCTCTCTGATTTTGTTTACAGGGGGATGTGAAAAAATGAAAGTAGAAAAAATTGAAAAGATTGAAGGAGGAAATGATATGGCATTAGAACAACTAAAACAGCCACAAGAAGGAGAAGAAATTATTGCTATTATTACAGAGTATGGGGAAATAAAGATAAGACTTTTTCCAGACATAGCACCAAAGGCAGTAGAAAATTTTAAAACCCATGCCCAAAATAGATACTATAATGGTGTTACATTCCATAGAATAATTAAGGATTTTATGATTCAAGGTGGAGATCCAAAGGGCACTGGTATGGGTGGAGAAAGTATTTGGGGAAAACCTTTTGAAGATGAATTCGCTAAAGATTATCATAATATTAGAGGAGCATTATCTATGGCAAATGCAGGACCGGGAACTAATGGAAGCCAATTTTTCATAGTGCAAAGACCATTTGTAGAAGAAGATTTTTTAGATCAAATGAGAAAAGCAGGAGAAGAAGCGGGATTTTCAGAGGATGTAGTGAATGCTTATGCAGAGCTAGGCGGAACTCCATGGTTAGACTATAAACATACAGTATTTGGTCAGGTATTTGAAGGGATGGATGTAGTAGATAAAATTGCTGATTTAGAAGTTGATGCAAATGATAGACCAGCTAAACCAGTTGTTATGGAGAAAGTAGAGATAAGAAAAGTAGAATATAAATAATTGGTTGTAAAGGGGAGATAGCATGAAAGAAAAAATCGAAAGTATTATAAAAGAATTTATTTTCAGCTATCAAGGTAAATAAGTATCATTTTTGGTGCCTGGCACCAAAAATGATACTTATTTTTCAATTTACCATCTTTCAAATTTATTTTCTAAAATAGCAATTATCTTATACATTAAAGCAGATATAATGGCTAATATAAATACGCTCATCATTACAATATCTAGCTTAAATACTTGACCGCCATAGACTATCAAGTATCCAATACCTGCTTTAGATACTAAAAATTCTCCTACAATTACTCCAACCCAAGATAATCCAATGTTGATTTTTAATGTGCTTATAAGAGTTGGTATAGAAGATGGAAGAACTACTTTCTGAAAGATTTGCAGTTTAGTAGCACCAAAAGTAGTTAATAGTCTGATTTTATCTTCATCAACAGCCATAAAGCTTGCAAACATATTCATTATAGTTACTACTATGGAAATAGTAATAGCAGTTACAATTATGCCAGAATATCCTGCTCCAACCCAAATAATGATAATAGGTGCTAAGGCTGTTTTAGGTAAACTATTTAGCATGACTAGATAAGGATCCAATACTTTAGCCCAGAAGTCGGACCACCAAAGTCCAATGGCAATGATTATACCTAATAATATACCACCTAAAAATCCCAATATAGTTTCAAATACAGAAATTCCAACATGATAGAAAAGATTTCCTTGCTTTGTATAAATTAAAAATAGTTTCCATATTTGTGATGGATAACTGGTTAGAAAAGTATCTATCCATTTAAAATGAGCAGCTACTTCCCAAAGGCAAAGACCCAAGATTAAAATACTTATTTGAGTTATAAATATATTTCTTTTTTTTCTCTTTATATTAATTAGATAATTTTCATGTTCTTTAGAAATATTTTTATTAGACATGGATGTCCAACTCCTTCCATATTTTATTAAAATAATATCTAAACTCAGGAGCTTCTCTACATTTAAGCGGAGTTCGACATCCCTCTGGGCAACTTAAGTTTATATCGATTACTTCCTTTATAGTAGAAGGCCTGTTTGAAAGAATAACTACTCTATCTGAAAGGCTGATGGCTTCTGCGATATCGTGAGTTACTAATAGTCCAGTTTTTCTTTCTTTTTTCAATATAATTCCAATCTCATCTGCTATTGCAAGTCTTGTCTGATAATCTAGAGCAGAAAAAGGTTCATCTAGTAGAAGCAAATTAGGTTCTAATAAAAGGGTTCTAATAAGAGCTACTCTTTGTCTCATTCCTCCTGATAATTGACTTGGATAGCTGTCTATAAATTCACCTAATCCATAGTTTTTAAGCAGTTCTTCTGCTAATTTATAGTCATCATGATGTAATTTTCCTCGAATTTCTAATCCAAGCACCACATTTTCTAAGATAGTTCTCCATTCTAATAATTGGTCCTTCTGGAACATATAACCAATGTTTCTATTGGATTTATTTACTTTCTCACCATTTACTAGTACATTACCACTAGTAGGTTCAATAAGACCAGCAATTATTGAAAGTAATGTAGATTTTCCACATCCACTTGGTCCAACTATTCCAACAATTTCACCTTCTAATATATTTAAATTTATATCTTTAATAGCTTCAGTTTCTCCTTCTAATGTATGATAGGTCATTCCGATACTATTAATTTCAACTACAATGTTTTCAGCCATAGTATCCCTCCCAAAAGTATTATATAGTACTTTATTGTATTCTAAATAGAGGAAATATGTGAGATTACAAAAAAATATTAATTTTGTGGAAAGCAATAAAAGGTGGTATAATATTTCAGTAATAGTTTAAAGGAGGAGTTGTTTTGCATCAATATAAAGGAAAATTAATCATACATACAGGGTCTATGTTTTCTGGAAAAACCTCTAGTTTAGAAAAAGATGTAAAGAGATTTAATATAGCAGGATACAGAACAGTGGCATTTAAACCATCAGTAGACACTAGATATCCAAGAACAGAAATAAGAACCCATGATAATACTACCTTAAATGCAGTAATGGTAAATAATATATCTGAAATCTGTGAATACTGTAAAATACATAATCCAAATGTAATAGCCATAGATGAGGTACAATTTTTAGGTGGAAATATAGAAGAGATAGTAAAGGCAATAAATAAATTTTTAGAGAAAGATATAACTGTTGTATTAGCAGGACTTGACATGGATTTTACTGGACAAGCTTTTGAAATTGTAAAAGAATTGATGCCTATTGCAGATTATCTATATAAGCATCATGCAGTATGTGCAAAATGCGGTACAGATGCTTGGGTAAGTCATAGAAAGACAAAAGCCCAAGAGAGGATAGTCATAGGGACAACAGATGAATATGAACCTCTTTGTAGAAAATGCTTTTTAGAAGAAGAAAAATAGAAAGGATAGAGTATGGTATGTATATAAAATTTGAACCTTCAAAAGATTCGTTATACGATGAATGTAATAAGGATCGTATGTATTTATTTAATGGAAATAAGCTTATGGTAGAGGTAAAAGATAAGGAATATATTGTACCTAAGAGGGAAGATTTAGAAACATTTAAATTACAAATAAATTATTTACAATGTTTAGGTGCTTATAATGGTATAAACTGTTATTCTGGTGAAATAGGAGAGGGTGCAGGGAATGATTATGAATTTATAGATTTACGGACATATTCAAAGAATATAAATCATGATGATTTCTTAGTATCTGCTAAGGCATTACTTTTATTAGATTATGTAAGAAATAATCAAAGATGTGGAATATGTGGATCTCAAATGATTGCTAAAATTAGTGGAAATGATAGGGCTATGATTTGTTCCTCCTGTGATAATATGGTATGGCCAAAAACTGCTCCTGCAATAATAGTAGCAATTACAAAAGAGGATAAGTTATTACTAGCACACAATAGAATGTTTCCAGATGGAATGTACAGTGTAATTGCAGGATTTGTGGAATTAGGTGAGACTTTTGAACAATGTGTAAAAAGAGAAGTCTTTGAAGAAACAGGCATAAAGGTACATAATATAAAATATTTTGGTTCACAGCCATGGCCGTTTCCAAATTCAATGATGATAGGTTTTACAGCAGAGTATCTAGAAGGAGAAATAAAAGTAGATAATGATGAAATAATTGATGCAAAATGGTTTGTAAAGGAAGAAATCCCGGGTAAATATAGGAAGTCCATTAGTATTAGTACGGAATTAATAGAATGGTTTTTAAATAAATAATATGATATTTTTTTTTGAATTTTGTATAAGTTATTGAATAAATCTTTTTTTATTGGCATAAAATAATATTTGGGTCATTAATCATATTTCTTATAAATATGACTTTTAATTTGTAATTAAAAGAATTGGTCAAATTTAATTTAGTAGCTTTTCCTTGAAAAAGCAATTAAATTGTGATAATATTTAGTTGATTAAAATAATATAAAAGGATGGAAATTGCAGAAATGAGAATATAATCCGCTTAAATTAAAAGAACAATTTGAACTTAGGAAAATAATACCTATTGAGTAGGTTTGTTTTTGCTGTAAAAATGTTCTGAAGTGGATTATAATCGTTTATTATTTATTTGAATTGACTATATTTTTAGTTGATTTATTTATTTTTGCAATAATATTTGTAATAATAAAGGATATTTAATCCCTTCAGATTTATAGGAGGGATTTTTTTATGTTGATTTTAGAGATAAATAATTTGAAAAAGTATTATGGAGATAGACTTATATTAGATATAAAAGATTTAAAAGCATATACAGGTGATAAAATCGGTTTAGTTGGATTAAATGGTTCTGGAAAAACTACATTACTTAATTTAATTTCGAAAAAAATAAATCAAGATGAAGGAACAATAAAAACAACTATTGAGCCATTTTATATTAAACAATTAGAAAACGAAATTAATAAAGATGTAGACAATGAATATATAAGTAAATTTGGACTCAAAAATAAAAATGAAAGATATATGAGCGGTGGAGAGATGGCTAGGTTAAAAATTGCTGAATTTTTAACTGATAACAGAAGATTTCTTCTTGCAGATGAACCAACTTCAAATCTTGATTTTGAAGGGATTAATATATTAATAGAAAAATTGTCTAATTTTGATGGATGCATGATCATTACTTCTCATGATAGGAATTTATTGGAGAAGGTATGCAATAAAATAATGGAAATTGAAGATGGAAAAATTAAAATATATGAAGGAAATTATTCAGAATATAAATCTCAAAAAGAATTAGAAAAAAAGACTCAAAAATTAGAATATGAGAAATATAATAAGGAAAAGAGAAGATTGGAAAGAGTTTTATTTGATACAAGAAAAAGAACAGATAAAATAAGAAGAACACCTAAGAGAATGGGAAACTCCGAAGCAAGGCTTCATAAAATGGGTGGGCAGAATTCTAAGAAAAGCTTAGATAATAAAGTAAAAGCGGTGGCTTCTAGGTTGGATAAATTAGAAGAAAAACATAAAGCAAAAGAGATAGAAAAAATAAATCTGGATATTAAAGGTGATGAGTTGTTTTCAAAAATAGTTATTGGGGGGAAAAATATCACTAAGACCTTTGAAAATAGGGTCCTGTTTAAAAACTCTAATTTTCAAGTATATAATAAATCCAAGGTAGCTTTAATTGGTAACAATGGCAGCGGAAAGACTACATTATTAAAAATGATAATGGAAAATGCTCCTAATATTAATATTTCTAAGAAAGCTAATTTAGGATATTTTAGCCAAAATCTAAATATTCTAGATGAAAACAAAACCATAATAGAAAACCTTCTTGAATCAAGTAATTTAGAGCAAGAGGCGAGGGATATTCTAGCAAAATTTCTATTTAAGCGAGAGGATATATATAAAAAGGTTAGTGTAATAAGTGGAGGTGAAAGAGTAAAAGTATCCTTAGCAAAAATACTCTTAAGCGATTTTAATATATTAATTTTAGATGAACCAACTAATTATTTAGATATATATTCAATTGAAGCACTGGAGGAAGCTTTAATAAACTATGGAGGTACTTTATTATTTGTATCCCATGATAGAAGATTAATTGAAAAAGTAGCAGATACAATAATGATTATTGAAAACAATAAAATTAATATATTTCAAGGGAGCTTTAATGAATATAATAAAAAGGATATGATAGAAGATTCCAATAAAAAGGATATCTTGTATAAGAAGGCAATACTAGAGAATAGATTAAGTGAAGTAATAGGGCTTCTTTCTATTTCTGCAAATGATGAAGAAAAGAAGGAACTTGATTTAGAATATCAAAAATTATTAAAAGAATTAAGAGAATTAAAGGAAATTAAATAAATAAAAATCTAAAACCTACAAAAGTAGGTTTTAGATTTTTGTATAGGAATCTCTTATTTTTTCTTGAATTCAACATCTCCAGAAGAAGTACTGATATCAATAGATTTTTCCCCTGAACCTATTGTCGCCCTAAATCTACCTTTTTCATTTTCTTCTATATTCATATCTATAAAGGAACTAAAATCGCCAGAAGAAGTTGAACCTTTTATATTGTAACTGGCATCATTACTAAGTTTAATGGATATATCACCTGAGCTAGTGGAAATATTCATATTTCCGCTTACTTTTTTATTGTTTAAAGAAATATCTCCAGAACTGGAAGTTACAGTGATTTCACCTATAAAACCATCTAATTCCATATCACCAGAAGAAGTAGATAAATTTAATGATTTTCCTTCTAAGTTTTCTAATTCTAAATCACCAGAACTAGATGATATACTTATATTATTTCCAACTAAATTTTTGATATAGATGTCACCAGAAGAAGTGGCAGTACTAAAATTACCTTTGAAAGACTTAGGTATAAATACTTCTAATAGAATATCAGATTCTACTACTGAATAACTATTGGAATTTATCTCAAGTTTAATATTTATGTGATTAGATATTTTTTCAATTTCTAGTTCTGGGACCACATTTGTTTTCATTTTACCATGATAACGAATCTGAACATCATCTCTATCCTCTGGTATTACTTTAACATCTATAAATGGGGAAGAAATTTTTATATTATCTATACCATTTATCTCAGCAAATTTTTCTTCATTGATTGTTTCCCATTTTATATCTTTAGAATTTATACCAAACCAGTTTCCACCATTATCAATTCTATGACTAGTTCTATTTTGATCATTTATTTTAATACCATTCCATCCAATCTTTACTTCATCTTCACCATCAGTGACTTTGATCCCATTCCAACCTATGGATACATGATCATCTCCATCTTTAACTTCTATTCCATCTATACCTATTTTTACTGTCCCATCATTAGATTTAATATTTAATAAATTGCCAGATTTAGAACCTGTAAATCTATAATTATCGTTATATCTTAGGGATAAAAAACCTACTCCAAAAGCAATGAGAGCAATAGCTAATAAAATTGGAACAAATTTTTTCATATTCATTTTTCAACCCCCCTATTTATTAATTACTTCTACATTCCATTGAATGTATTTAACTACTAGCTTATAAAATCCTTTTGTTAAATATATTGATAGTATTATTCCCAATGTACCTAATGCAAGTAATCCTATACCAAATGATATAGAAGTAAGTATATGAGGTGATGGTATTGGTGTAAAAATTGCAATTGGAAATCCAAAGAAAATTGCGATGCCGCCTAATATAAAACTGAAGGAAATGCCGTACGAGCCAATTAATAAGCCTACTAATGTCATAAAAGGAGCTAATACTACTATTAGATTAAATCCTATTAATAATAG
This sequence comes from Tissierella praeacuta, assembly GCF_040396155.1. Classification (GTDB taxonomy): domain Bacteria; phylum Bacillota; class Clostridia; order Tissierellales; family Tissierellaceae; genus Tissierella; species Tissierella praeacuta_A. Next base: position 199,005 of record NZ_JBEBOY010000001.1, on the reverse strand, counting down.
TGTAATCAATAATTTTCTTGTATTATCATTGGAAGAATTCATATTATAATTAGTCTCATTGTAGTTAGGTTTATAAGTTGTTCTGTAATTCTTTGCAATTTCTCTAGGGTCTCCTAATTCCCTAGATATTTCTTCTTCTGATTTACCCTTGGAAGTTCCTATATCAAAATGCTCTTCATAGTCTGATAAAATATCTTGTATTTCATCAAGGGATAAGCCTTGCAAATATGTTTTTAATCTATCTAAATATTCTTTCCTGCTCACGATAATTCACCTCTTAATATATTATTTACTCCGTCAATAAAACTTTGCCATTCTATTTCCAATTCTTCATAAACTTCCTCACCACGAGCTGTTAGTTTATAATATTTTCTAGGAGGACCTTCTTGAGATTCTTCTAAATAAGTGGTTACATATCCTTCAGATCTAAACTTTCTAAGTAATGGATAAATAGTACCCTCAGATATATTTATATATTGTGAGATATGTTCAACTAATTCATAACCATAGAAATCCTTTCTATCCAGCAAGGAAAGAACACAAAGTTCTAAGACACCCTTTTTAAATTGAATATTCATAAACTTCTCTCCTTATTATTATATATTGACTATAGTATATCATACGCTACCTTTTATTACAAGGTACTGAAATAAAAAAATACAGGAGAATATTCTCCTGTTGGTTAAAAGCTTAGTTCATCCCTATGAACACTTACACTTAAAATTATTCCTATACAAATCATATTGGACAATTGGAAGGTACCTCCGTAGCTTATAAATGGAAGGGGAATACCTGTAATAGGCATAAGTCCTATGGTCATTCCTATATTTTCCCATATATGAAAAAGGAACATTGCAGCAAAACCAATTATCATTAAAGAACCAAATAAGTTTTTAGATTTTTTCGCTATTTTAATGAATCTATTGAGAAGAATAAAATATAGAGAAATAAGACCCAATCCCCCTAAAAACCCTAATTCTTCTCCTATTACAGCAAAAATATAGTCAGTTTGTTTTTCAGGCACATAGTTAAATCCAGTTAGTACACCTTCAAATAAACCTCTACCAAAGACTTTCCCAGAGCCAATAGCAATTTTCCCAAATTTAGCCTGATATCCAGTATTAGCTGCATCTCTTTCAGGATCTAAGAAATTAAAAATACGATCTTTTTGATATGGACTAAGTTTCAGCCACAATACGGGAAGACTTAGTATTCCAATTAAAAATGCATAGCCGATATATCTCCATTTTACACCAGCAATAAACAACATTACAGCTATGAAGAATATAAACACCATGGCAGTACCAGCATCTGGCTGAAGAAGTATTAGTACTACTGGTGCAAATGCAAATGCTAGTATTTTTAGTAGTATAAATGGTTCATTTATGCTTTCTTTATTATTATCTATAAATTTAGCTAATGAAATAATCAAACCGATTTTTACAAATTCAGCTGGTTGAAATTTTATAGGTCCGATCTTTAACCAAGATCTTGCTCCCCACTGTTCGTCACCGATTCCAAATATCAAAACAGCAACCAGTAAAATATTACACACTACATAAATAGGTATGTATAGTTTCCCTAGAAACTCATAATCTAATAAAACTAATACAGCAATGACAATTAACCCTAAAATTGTAGCTATTCCCTGAGTTTTTACAAAGCTCATAGTTCCTTTACTTAGGGTTGCGCTCATTATCATAATTAAACCATAGCCACATAATATTAATGTGGTCAAAAACAATATATAGTCAAAATTTTTATAGGATTTTTTCTTTAAATTAAACATAAACTTATTTCCTTTCGTAAGACAAGTTTTTATTGAATCATAAATGTCTTAAATTGTCTTATTTTTACCTTAAATTCAATTATAACATATTTTATTACTTTCAAATAGTTAAAAATATATGACAATGTGGTATCATAAAATATGATATTATAATATACAAGAAACGCTTTCAACATATTAGAGAGGCTATTCTTGAGACCCATTTAGGTTAAGTTTATAAGAAGCTTTTCTATGGGATATAAGAAAGGATGATTAGAGTGTTAAATATTGGATGTCATTTATCTATTTCCAAAGGACTATATAAGGCAGCATTAGATGCCATTTCTATAGGAGCCAATACATTTCAATTTTTTACGAGAAATCCTAGAGGTGGCAAGGCAAAGGAAATTGATATGGAAGATATAAATAAGCTTAAAGAATTAATATTAGAATATAAATTTGCGCCACTTTTTGCTCATGGGGCTTATACTATGAATCTTGCTTCAGATAAGAAAGAGACTAGAGAGTTTGCAAATATAATATTAAAGGATGATTTGGAGAGACTAAAATTAATTCCAAATACTTATTATATATTTCACCCTGGTTCACATGTAGGACAGGGAAGTGAAAAAGGTATAGAATTTATAGTTAATGCTCTTAATGAAGCTATAGATGAAGATAATGATACAGTAATATTATTAGAAGGCATGTCAGGCAAGGGAACAGAAATAGGGAGAAATATGGAGGAGCTTAAATATATAATAGATGGTGTGAAGAATAATAGAAATCTTGGTATATGTATGGATAGCTGCCATTTATACTCTAGTGGCTATGATATAGTTAATGATTTAGATGGAGTATTGGGGGAAATAGATAGAATAGTTGGCATAGATAGATTAAAGGCAGTACATTTAAATGATAGCAAAATGGAGTTTAACTCCAATAAGGATAGACATGAAGTAATAGGAGCGGGAACTATTGGGCTAGAAGCTATAGTAAATATAATCAACAATCCTCTATTAAAAGATTTACCCTTTAATTTAGAGACACCAAATGAATTAGACGGTCATAGAAAAGAAATTGAATTACTTAGAAGGAAATATAAATGAATGAATTAAATCAATATATAATCAATAAATCCAAAGAATTGAATATAGATATTTGTGGTTTCACAGATGGCTTACCATTATATAATATTAAAGATTATTTAAAATATAGAGAAGAAAATAGGATAAAAACAGAGTTTGAGGAAAAGGATATAGAGAAAAGAATAAATCCTAAGCTGACTATGTCAAATTGTAAATCTATTATAGTTGCAGGTCTTTCTTACAATGTAGATTATGATGAAGTTCCAGATTATCCACTGAAGGGGAAGTTGTCAAAATCTACTTGGGGTATAGATTATCATAAGGTTCTCAAAGAAAAGATAGAATTACTTATTGATGAAATAAAAAGAAAAGTAGATTTTGAATATAAATATTTTGTAGACACAGGACCGTTAATAGATAGGGAGTTGGCCAGAAAAGCAGGCATTGGATATTACGGGAAAAACTGTTCTATTATAAATGACGAATATGGTTCCTTTATATTCCTAGGATATATATTAACTAATTTAGAGTTAGAGTTTAGTAAAGAAATTTCAAATAAATGCGGAGAGTGTGATCTTTGTCTAAGGGCCTGTCCAACTGGTGCCTTGGAGGGTGCATACAAGTTTAATCCTAAAAAATGTATATCATATTTAACACAAACAAAGGATAATATTCCAACTGAGCTTCGAGAAAAAATGGGAATAAAAATATATGGTTGTGACACCTGTCAACTGGTTTGCCCAAAGAATAAAAATATAAAGCAATCTATCCATGAGGAATTTATACCTAATATAACTAAGGGATATATGAATATAGAAGAGCTTTTATCTATGTCAAATAAAGAGTTCAAGAAAAAATATGGAGAAATGGCTGGCAGCTGGAGAGGAAAAAACATACTCAAAAGAAATGCAATTATTGCTTTAGGAAATATGAAAAAAGAGGAAAACATACAAATTATTATGCCGTTATTAGAAGATTCCAATGTGGTAATAAGAGAATATGCACAATGGGCCATATCAAATATTTTACTAACAACTGTATCCAATAAATAAAAAGATATGTTATAATATATCTGTTATATATGTTTAGAAAAATAGGGGGGGTTATATTGTGTCTAATGTTCATGAGTTAAAATTTTTAAAAGAAAAGATTGAAGAACTTAAAAAAGACGGAGTTTATAGGAAATTACCTGTATTAGAAGGTGCAAGTGAAGCAGAAGTAATATTAAATGGCAAAAAAGTTATAAACTTATCCTCAAATAACTATCTTGGATTTGCTAATCATCCTAGATTAAAAAAAGCTGCTATTGAAGCTGTAGAAAGATATGGAGCAGGTACAGGTGCTGTAAGAACTATTATAGGAAATATGGATATTCATGAAAACTTAGAAGCACTTTTAGCTAAATTTAAAAAAGATGAAGCAGCATTTTTATATCAATCAGCTTTTAACTGTAATGCAGGAACTATTCAAGCAGTTACAGAGGCAGGAGACATCATTATATCTGACGAATTAAACCACGCTTCAATTATAGATGGTACTAGATTGTCAAAGGCTGCTAGAGGAATTTATAAACACTCTGATATGGACAGCTTAGAGGAAGTATTAAAAGATGCTAGAGGCAAACATAAAAATATCCTTATAATTACTGATGGTGTTTTCAGTATGGATGGAGATATAGCAAAACTTCCTGAAATAGTTGAATTAGCTGAAAAATATGAAGCTATGACATATGTAGATGACTCTCATGGTTCAGGAGTATTAGGTGAAAGCGGAAGAGGTACTATTGACCACTTTGGCTTACATGGTAGAGTAGATTTTTCAATGGGTTGTCTTTCTAAAGGTATAGGAGTAATGGGAGGATATGTATCTGGTTCACAAGCTATGTATGATTGGTTAAGTCATAGAGCAAGACCAGTATTATTCAGTACATCCTTACCACCAGCAGTAGTTGGTGCAGTTACTGAAGCAATAACAATGCTAATGGAATCAACAGAATATACAGATAAACTTTGGGATAATGCAAAATACTGGAAATCAAAAATTGGCAGTCTAGGATTCAACACAGGTCATAGTGAAACTCCAATCACTCCAGTAATCATCGGAGATGAAGCAAAGACTATGGAATTCAGTAGAAAATTACTTGAAAACGGAGTTTTCGTATCAGGTATTGTATTCCCAACAGTTCCAAAAGGAACAGGAAGAGTTAGATGTATGGTAACAGCAGCTCATACAAAAGAGCAATTAGATAAAGCTGCAGAGGTATTTGAAAAAGTAGGAAAAGAAATGAATATATTAAAATAATTTAAGGGGGAGATATTCTCCCTTTTTCTTTTACATAAATATTATATAAATTGTGAAGTCTAGATATAGAGGTGGTAAATTTGGTAATAGGAGCTTGTTCATTGGAATTAATCATATACGAGTCTCATTCTCTAAAGGAAAAGAGACAAGTTGTAAAAAGTATAATAGGGAGAATACAGTCAAGATTTAATGTATCAATAGCAGAAATAGATTTAAATGATAGTTGGCAAAGAGCAATAATAGGGTTTGCTTGTGTAACAAATGATGTAAATCATGCTAACCAAATATTGTCAAATGTGATAAAATTTATAGATGAAGATAGTAGAGTAGAAATAATAGAAGATAAAATAGAAATATTGTAGGTGAGAAAATGAAAAAGATGTTATCAAAAGAAGAAATAAAAATTGTATTAGAAAGGCTTACGGAAAGATTTCCAGATGCAAAGGCAGAGTTGAATTTTACCAATCCATTCGAGCTCTTAATTGCAACCATACTTTCAGCACAATGTACAGATGTACAGGTGAATAAGACTACAGCAGTATTATTCAAAGAACTGAAAACTCCAGAGGACTATATAAAGTTATCTGATGAAGAATTAGGAGGAAAAATTAGATCCTGTGGATTTTATAAGACAAAAAGTAAAAATATTTTAGAAACATGCCGACTTCTTATAGAGAACTACAATAGTCAAGTTCCTGATACTATGGAAAAGTTAGTTTCTTTACCAGGTGTAGGCAGAAAGACTGCAAATGTAGTTTTATCCAATGCTTTCAATACTCCAGCTATTGCAGTAGATACTCATGTTTTTAGGGTTTCTAATAGAATAGGATTAGCTAATAGTGCTAATGTACTAGATACAGAGAAAGATTTAATGGATAATATAGAAAGAGAGATGTGGTCAAAGGCACATCATTTATTAATCTTTCATGGTAGAAGGATTTGTAAAGCTAGAAACCCTTTATGTACTATATGCCCAATAACTGATTATTGCTTTTACTATAAAAAGGAGACTAAACAATAGGAAGAAGGTGTTATTGTGAAGGATGAATTAATATTTTCTTTAGATATAGGTACTAGAACCATAATAGGTATGGTAGGAGAATATACTGAGAACGAAGTATTTAAGGTACTTGCTTTTACCATAAAAGAACATAAAAAGAGGAATATGTATGATGGACAGATTCATGATATAGAGGGAGTAGCAAACCTAGTTAAAGAAATAGTAGTGGAATTAGAAGAAAAGACAGGGGAAAAGTTGAAGGTTGCATCAATCGCCGCTGCTGGACGAGCTCTCAAAACCCATAAAATAAGGATAGAAAAATCCATTGATAGTTCAAAAGAGATATCTAAATTTGATGTAGAAGCCTTGGAATTAGAGGCAATACAAAAAGCACAAGAAGAAATAAATGAAATAGAGATGAATAGAAGTCTCAGATATTATAGTATAGGCTATACAGTATCTGATTATTATTTAGATGAAGATAGAATGGAAAAATTACAAGGGCATAAAGGAGAAAGAATAGGAGTTGAGCTTTTAGCTACATTCTTACCCCAAATAGTTATAGAAAGTCTATATTCTGTAATTTCAAAGGCCGGATTAGAAGTGGGAAGTATTACACTAGAGCCTATTGCAGCAATTAATGTAGCTATAAAAAAGGAATTAAGATTACTTAACTTAGCATTAGTAGATATAGGTGCTGGAACATCTGATATTGCCATTACAAAGGATGGACAAATTACTTCATATGCTATGACATCAACCGCAGGAGATGAAATAACAGAGAGATTAGCAAAGGCATATTTACTTGATTTCAATAGTAGTGAAAAATTGAAAGTAGAGCTTAGTAAAAAAGAAGAGCATGAATTTGTTGATGTAATTGGAATACCATATAAGCTTACTACTACGGAAATAGTAAATAATATTAAAGATATAATTGAAAAGATTGCAGGAGAAATATCAGAAAAAATTATTGAATTTAATGGCAAATCTCCAAATGCAGTGTTTCTAATTGGAGGAAGTAGTCAAATGCCTATGCTAAGGGAGATACTTGCTGAAAAACTTGGGTTGCCAAAGGAAAGGGTTGCCATAAGAGATGTATCTATTGTTGGGAACATAGATGGTTTAGAAGGCGTTAATGGACCTGATATGATAACTCCAATAGGAATTGCTATTGAAGGTGCTCAAAATAAGTATAAGAATTTTATTAAAGTAAATTTCGACGGTGAGGAAGTTAGGATATTTAACTCAGAAGATATAGTGGTTTCTGATGTTTTAGTCCTTACAGGATATAATCCAAGAGACCTGCTTCCAAAAAAATCCAATGATTTTATTTATTATCTAAATGGCAAAAAAAGAATAATAAAGGGAAAAGATGGGACTCACCCTGAAATATTAGTAAATAAGAAACAAGCTAATCTAAGAACAAAACTTTATGATAAAGATATTATAGAGATATTACCTAGTATAGTAGAGCCTTTAATATCCCCATATTTATATGATGTAGTAACTGTGGATAAAACTGTATGTTTTCAAGAGGAAGAAGTAAATCTTGTAAAATCTATTAAGATAAATGGAGAAGAAATAAAAAATAATATTATTCTAAGCCCAGAGGCAAATATAGAAATTGAGGAAATAAAAACTTTGGAAGAATTACTTTTGCAGTATAATGATAATTACTCTAAATATGAGTTTTTAGTTAATGATATTAAAGTATCTAACAATTATCAACTGAAAAAGGGAGATACCATTATAAGAATAGATAATATTAAGACAGATAATAAGATAGATAACAAAGGAGATAATAAAAAATCAATTAAATTAGTAATAAATGATGAAGAGATGGAAATATACTATAAAAAAGATAAATTTGTTTTTGTAGATATTTTTGACTATATAGATTTTGACTTATCTTCATTAAAGGGAAAACTTATTTTGAAAGTAAATAATAAAGATGCAGAATACCTAGAAGAATTAAAGAATGGAGATAGTATAAAAGTCTATTGGGAATAAAATATTAATATTCTAGGCTGGAGGATTTAGATGAAAAAGGGTAAAATGGTTTTATTACTTATTGTTATAATAGTGTTTTCTATTGGTTTAGGAGCTGGAGTCTATATTTATAAGAATGTTCTAAATATAGATACTATCTATAAAGGTGTACGAATAGATGGTTATAATGTAGGGAATAAAACAAAGAAACAAGCCCTAGAATATATAAAAGAAAAAAAAGAAGTAGAAATCGATAAAAAGGCTATGAATCTAAACTATAATGGGAATGTATATAAAATTAACTTACGGGATTTAGGTTTTTCTTATAAATATGATGAAGCTGTTAATAATGCATTTCAATTAGGTAGGGAAGGAAATTTCATTAAAAAATTAAAAGATATATCCAAAATCAAATCTGGTATAGATGTACCATTGGAATCATTTTATGATGGTGATAAGATAAAAGATGTTGTTAATAATATTTCCCAAGAAATAAATAAAGAAGCCGTAGATGCTGTACTTAACTTTAATAATGGAAAAATTACTGTGAAAGATGAAAGTATAGGAAAAAGAGTACTGAAGGATGAGCTAATTACAAGAATAGATAATAATATTTATGAATTAAAAGATATAGAAATACCAGTGGATGATGTAAGTCCAAGGTTAACCAAAAACCTTTTGTCTAGAATAAATGGAGTCATAGGGGAATTTTCTACTTCTTTTAAAGGAAGTAGTAGGGGAAGAATAGCGAATATTAAATTATCATCTAAAGCAGTTAGCAATAAATTGATTTTACCTGGTGAAGACTTTTCATATAATAATACGACAGGTCCTAGAACAGCACAATCTGGTTATCAGGAAGCGAATATAATTGTTGGCGGAGAATTGACACCAGGACTTGGAGGAGGAGTTTGCCAGACTTCAACTACTATGTATAATTCTTTATTGCTTGCAGATCTTACTGTGCTTGAACGTCATCCGCATTCTATACCGGCAAGTTATGTTCCTTATGGTCAAGATGCAGCAGTATCATATGGTTACTTAGATTTAAAGTTTAGAAATGACTTTGACTTTCCTATATATACTTATGCTAAAGTAACAGGTGATCGTATATATGTATATATTTATGGAGATACGAAGGCGAAGAATTATACAATAAAGATAAACCCAGAAATAGTTGAAACTATCCAACCTAAAGTAGAAGAAGTATATGATGAACAGCTAGCTCCAGGGACTAGACTTGATATACAGAGAGGAAGAAAGGGCTATAAAGTTAATACTTATAAAAGTATAATAAAAAATGGGGAGGTAGTATCTAAAACAAAAATTACTTCAGACCATTATAGAAAGAAGGATTATATATATAAGATTGGTCCTACTTCATCAACTAATGCGGTATTGGGGGGAGACAAAAATACGTAGAAAGGCAGGCATAATAAATTGACCGAAATAAATGAACTATATGACAAAGAAGTGGAGTGTCCAATTTGTTCAAATAAATTTATAACTAAAAAAATAAGAACTTCTAGACTAAGACTTTTAAAGAGAGATGAGGATTTCTTAAACTACTATAATGTGGAAAACCCTATAAAATATAATGTGTTTGTATGTCCCAACTGCGGATATGCCGCATCTGAGAGTAAATTTAATGATATTAGAAAAGACCAAGTTGGAATGGTCATAGATTATATATCATCAAGATGGAATAAAAGGGATTTTGGTGGTGTAAGGAGTTTAGAGGAGGCTATAGAATCCTATAAATTATCTCTAATTACAGCAAACCTACTGAAATCTACAAAGTTAGAACAAGGCAATATTTGTTTAAATATAGGATGGTTATATCGTTTAAAAGAAAATAAAGATGGAGAAATGAGATTTTTAGAATTGGCTAGAGATCAATTTATAGATGCATATAATACTGAATCATTATCAGGGACAAATATGGATGATAGTAAATTATCCTATTTAATAGGAGAATTATCAAGAAGAACAAATGAAAAAGAAGAGGCATTATCTTGGTTTAATACTTGTTTGAGCCTTTCTTCAACAAGGATGAATCCTGCATTAAATGAAATGGCTAGAGAACAATGGAGATTAGTAAAGGAGATGTAACTAATGAATCCTAAGTATTATTCATTTGAATCACCTATAGGTAGATTAACAATATATTTTACAGAAAAAGGAATAATATCTCTTTCTTTTAAAGAAGAGGACAAGCTTAAATATATGGAGAGATACTATGATACTCCTATTAAAGTGGACCAAAAGGATTATAATTATCATGAGGAAATAACTAAATATTTAAAAGGAGAGTTAAAGGAATTTACTATGCCAATTTCCTTTAAGGGGACTCCTTTCCAAGAAAGGGTGTGGAATGAATTATTAAATATACCCTATGGAAAAACCAAAACATATAAAGAGCTTGCTGAAAAAATTGGGTGTCCTAGAGGATCTAGGGCAGTTGGAGGAGCATTAAATAAAAATCCAATAGCAATTATAGTTCCATGTCATAGGGTTGTAGGTTCAAATGGAAACTTAGTAGGCTTTGCTGGTGGAGTTGAAGTAAAAGATAAATTATTGAAATTAGAAATAAATAACATCATATAAGTGAATTGAATATTCTGGTATAAAAACGGAAAGGAGAATAAAGATGGACTATCCTATTGTTTTTATACCAGGACTTTTTGGTTCTATGGGAGATGATGTAATAAAGGGAACAGGGGACTTTTCCTTTGGATTAGCAGAAAGAATCTATAAACCTTTTATTGAAATATTAAATTCTATGGGTTATATAGAAGGAGTGAATTTATTTATATCTTATTATAATTGGAAAATCCCTGTATTAGAATCAGTAGATAAATATTTAATTCCTACTGTAGAAAAAGCTAAAATAATTACAGGTATGAAGAAAGTGATACTTATTGGTCACAGTTTAGGTGGATTATTGGGAAGGGCTTATGATAGCTATTTTAATCCTTCTTCTGTTCATAAACTAATTATGATAGGTACTCCTAATCTAGGAAGTGTAAATGCCTATCAGTTTTGGAGCGGAGGAAAACTTCCTTATCCTAAAATAGAGGATAATGTTCTTTACAATGGATTAAAGCTTGGATTTATAATTTATTATTATTTGTTTGAAAAAGTAAATTATATAGAAGGATTAAGGAAAATATTTCCTGTTGCAAAGGATTTATTACCTAGTTATGAATATGGTGATTATTTATTTTGGGAAGATAAAGGTATGAGAAAAGGAATTCCAATAAGAAGTATGTCCATAGATAATTTGTTTTTAAACAGAATGGAGCATAGCTTCATAGATGAAAACAAATTATTTATTATAGGAGGTAAGGGAATTTATACCAATAAAGAATTTATGGTAAGTTTAAAAGAAAAAGGTAAAATCAAATGGACAGATGGGAAGCCAATAAAAACATTTAGAACAAATTATGGAGATGGTACAGTAACTACAGCTAGCGCTTTAGGATATTTAGGTGGGAACAATATAATATTAAAGGGCAACCATACAGATATTTTATATAAGTCAAAAGATTATTTATCATCAATTTTAGGCAAGCCATTGACTAGAAAAACTAAGGTTAGCAAGGTAGAAAAAGTATATGTTATTTTAGCAGATAATTGTAAAAAAATAAATATAGAAGCATTTAGCTTTAATGAAATAATTGGTAAACAAAATATTGATGACAGTGAAATTCAAACTATAGATTTATTATCAAACAGATTTTTAGTAATGATTGCAGGTGATAGAAGCTTAGAGATTAATTTAGATATAGAGTCTATTGATGGAAAAAAACCAAGGGTATTTGTAAATACTATAGGAAAAGAAGGGATTTCATCTGAATATAAGTCATTTAAATATAAAATTTAATAGTGTAATAAATGAACCTTTCTATAGATGATATCTTAGAAAGGTTTATTATTAACACTGTGAGATATTTTATCATAAACTAAAATATAGGATACTAATATCTATTTTTCTATTTTAATTTTATACTCTTTATGCTATATTAAGTAGTTGAAGGAGTGAAAAAAGTGAAATATAAATTAGTCGCAACAGATATGGATGGAACACTTTTAAATAGCAGTAATCAAGTGTCAGAGAGAACTAAAAAGGCAATAGAGAATGCAAAGGCTAAGGGAGTTCATGTAGTGTTATCAACAGGAAGAGTATTAAAATCGGCTTTATCTTATTCTAGGACTCTAGATTTAAGAAATCCAATAGTTGCATGTAATGGAGCGATAATAGTAGATGAAACGGGTAATATTATTTATAGAAGGCCTATAGATAATAGTTTAGTAAAAGAAATAGTTAATATAGCAAGAAATAATAATATTTATTATCATTTTTATGATGAAAATAGATTTTATTCTCATACTAAAGTTGATGAAATTCTTAAGTTCTATAGTGAAGGAGATGAGAGTAATAGAATAGATATAAAAATATTTGATAATATAGAAGAAATAACAAAAATAAAGGACCTAAATATATATAAATTCTTGTTTGTTGATGATGACAAAAATAAATTACAAAATTTAAGGACTGAATTAAATAAATTAAATAATATAGAAACTTCAAGTTCTTGGTCTAATAATATAGAAGCCATGGGACTAAATGTATCAAAAGGTATGGCATTAAGTGAATTATGTAATAATCTTAAAATAAATCCAGAAGAGGTAATTGCCATTGGTGACAACGAAAATGACTTATCTATGATTAATTTTGCAGGATTAGGTGTAGCAATGGAAAATGGTGCTGAATCTATAAAAAAACAGGCAGACTATGTTACAGCTTCAAACGACGAAGATGGTGTAGCTAAAGTAATAGAGAAATTTGTATTAGAATAGGAGATGAGGACAGCGATGTCACTACACATAGTATTAGTTGAACCAGAAATACCTTCAAATACAGGGAATATTGCTAGAACTTGCGCTCTTACTGGAACTACACTTCATTTAGTAAGACCATTAGGATTTTCTGTAGACGATAAAGCACTTAAAAGGGCAGGACTTGATTATTGGAATTTAGTTAATATATATTATTATGATAGTTTTTTTGAATTATTAGAAAAATATCCAGATAGTGAATTTTATTATGCTACTACTAAATCAAAGAATAAATATACAGATATCAAATATAAAGATGAAAGTTTTCTTGTCTTTGGAAAGGAAACAAAGGGATTATCTAAAGAAATACTAGAAGGAAATATGGATAGAGCTATTAGAGTGCCAATGAGGACTAATATAGCAAGGTCTCTTAACTTAGCAAATTCAGTTAATATAATACTGTATGAAGCTTTAAGGCAGTTGGATTTTCCAAATATAGAGTAGAAATTAAATAAAACAGAGTATTATATATTAAATAGATATATAAAGCAAAAGAATAAATAGGTTAATAAAATTATCTAGGAGGTTAGTTATGGATATAGCACTACCAGTACTTGGTGGACTTGGGTTGTTTCTATATGGAATGAGTATAATGGGAACAGGGCTTCAAAAAGCTGCAGGTGAGAAATTAAAAAGGTTGATAGAGGTACTTACTAATAACAGGCTAATGGGTGTTATTATTGGGGCTTTAGTAACTATGGTCATTCAAAGTAGTTCTGCAACTACAGTTATGGTAATAGGATTTGTTAACGCTGGACTTATGTCTTTATATCAAGCAGCAGGTGTTATTATGGGTGCTAATATTGGTACTACTGTAACAGCACAATTAATTGCATTTAATTTGACAGAATATGCTCCTTTAGCGGTAGCCATAGGTGTGGGGATTTGGCTAACAGCTTCTAAGAAAAAATCAAAAAATATGGCTGAAATACTTATTGGATTTGGTATCCTATTTGTAGGGATGGATATGATGGGAAGCGGATTAAAACCTTTAGCCGATTTACCAGCTTTTGCAAATATTATGGTAAGGTTAAATAATCCAATTCTAGGAATGCTAGTAGGACTTGGATTGACTACTATAGTTCAAAGCAGTAGTGCATCTATAGGTTTATTACAAGCATTAGCAGGACAGGGATTATTAAACATTAATATTGCTTTTCCAATTCTTTTTGGAGATAACATCGGTACAACTACAACAGCTATGATATCATCAGTTGGAGCTAATAAAACAGCAAAAAGAGCAGCTATTATACATTTTCTATTTAATTTAATAGGTACGATTATATTTATGACAATTCTGAGGATGCCAATACAGAAATTAGTTACTAGAATATCACCTAATGATATCCAAAGACAAATAGCCAATGCTCATACTCTATTTAATATAATAAATGTAATTATTCAATTGCCTTTTGCAGGGCTATTGGTTAAGGCAGCAAATGCTATAGTTCCTGGCGATGATAAAGTAGAAGTCCATGAGGCAAAATTCCTTGATTTTAGAATTATTGAAACACCGCCAATAGCATTGGGGCAAGTGAGAAAAGAAATTTCAAGAATGGGTGAATATGTAGAAGATAACTTGGGCAAGGCTCAAAGGGCATTTGTAGAAGGAAAATATGAAGAGATAGAACCAGCACTGGAACAGGAACAAAAAATAAATAGGCTTCAAAGAGAAATAACTGATTATTTAGTAAGACTTTCAAATGCCCCATTATCAGATGAAGAACATAAAGAAGTAAATGTATTCTTCAATAATATAAACGATATAGAAAGGGTAGGAGACCATGCTGAAAATATAATTGAACTTGCCGAAGAAAGAATGGAAGACAATTATCAATTCACAGAGGATGCTGTAGAAGAATTAAATGAGATATTTGGTAAATGTCAATTAGGTTTTCAAAAAGCCATGGAGGCGTTTAAGACTAATAGTGAAATTTTAGCAAAGGAAGTTTTGGTTATAGAAGATGAAGTAGATGAATTAGAAACCAAAAATAGAACTAATCATATAGATAGATTAAATAAGGGATCCTGTCAAACAGGACCAGGTATAATATTTTTAGATGCAATATCTAATTTAGAGAGAGTGTCTGACCACTGTTCAAATATAGCATTATACGTACTAGATAAGTATAAAACAAAACCTAAAAATATATAAAAAAGATTAATATAAAAAAGGGTTGTATAATTATATTTTATATATTATAATAATAGTGAAATGTGAAAAAACTATCAAATAACTGCATTATCTGGATGACTAATGCGGGAGAGACCATATTTTTTATATATGGCGCCGAAGGAACAAGTTGCTGGATAGCCAATCTGCAATGAAATTCTCAGGCAAAAGGACCGTGTTATGACAGAACTCTGGAAAGCGAAAGCACCGAAGGAGCAACCCAAATTTTGGAGAATCTCTCAGGTAAATGAACAGAGTAAGTAGGCCTAATAGACCTATTTATTCTGTTTTTTTTATATAGTATTATATACAAGAAATATTTAGAATTTAATAACAAATTGTAAATACAAAAATTAATTAATTTTTATGTTGATTTTTTAAAATCAGTAAGACTATAATTAAGTTGATGTAAATTGATACAAATTATAATAGTTCTTCAATTAGAGATAAATAATATTTATAAAAGAATATTATTTATAGAATTTGTTAAAAATTTTATATTAGAGAACTACATAAAATATTTTCTAAGGGAGGAAGACAAATGATTTATGATGTAATAATCATAGGTGCAGGTCCAGCAGGTTTGGCAGCAGGTTTATATGCATCAAGAGCAAGACTTAACACTTTAATTATTGAAAAAGAAGGCGAAGGCGGACAAATAAAGACAACTGATGAAGTTGCCAACTATCCAGGTTCAATTCAAAATGCTAGTGGACCATCTTTAATAGCAAGAATGGTAGAACAAGTTAATGAATTTGGAGCAAAAAGAATAATTGATGAAATCAAATCAGTAGAACTAAATGGTAAGATTAAAGTTTTAAAGGGTGCTAAAGAAGAATATCAAGCAAAAACAGTTATTATAGCAACTGGGGCAACTCCAAGACCAATAGGATGCCCAGGAGAAAAAGAATTAATTGGTAGAGGTGTTTCTTACTGTGCTACATGTGATGCCGCTTTCTTCGAAGATTTAGAGGTGTTTGTAGTAGGTGGAGGAGATTCAGCTGTTGAGGAAGCTATGTATTTAACAAAATTTGCTAGAAAAGTTACTATAGTTCATAGAAGAGATGAATTAAGAGCAGCTAAATCAATTCAAGAAAAAGCATTTAAGAATGAAAAAATGAATTTCATGTGGGATTCAGTTATCACTGAAGTAAAAGGTGATGGCATACTTGAATCAATGATAGTTAAAAATGTTAAAACAGGCGAAGAAAAAGAAATATTTGCAGATGAAGATGATGGTACATTTGGAGTATTTGTATTCATAGGATATAACCCAGCTACAAAATTATTTGATGGAATAATTGATATGGAAAATGGGTATATAAAAACTGATGCTGATATGAAGACTAGTGTAGCTGGAGTATTTGCAGCAGGAGATAATAGAGTTAAATCACTTAGACAAGTAGTTACAGCTAGTGCAGATGGAGCTATAGCAGCTGTTCAAGCTGAAAAATATATAAATGAAAACTTTGAAGACTAATAAATAACAATAGTCTTACAATGCTTAAAAATAAAATTAGGAGGTATAATAAATGTTAGAACTTAATAAGGATAATTTTGAAGAGGAAGTATTAAAGGCAGAAGGATATGTTTTGGTAGATTACTGGGGACCAACTTGTGAACCTTGTAAAGCACTTATGCCACATGTTCATGCTTATGAAGAACAATATGGTGATAAAATCAAATTTGCATCATTGGACATTACAAAAGCAAGAAGACTTGCAATAGGGCAAAAAGTTATGGGATTACCTGTAATAGCTATTTACAAAGGTGGAGAAAGAATAGACGCAGTGGTAGCTGATGAAGCTACAAAAGAATCAGTTGAAGAATTAATAAAAAAATATTATTAATTAATTTGGTAACTTCAAATTTATTCGAAGATTACAAATATCAAGGTTTTAGTTCTGGGCCTTGTGCCCAGAATTGAGATATAGATACTTGCTAAAATAAGAGGAGGTGAATTTTATGCGTCTGGAATTAGGCCATGTGCTAATTAAAGATGTTCAATTTGGTAATGAAACCAAAATTGAAAATGGGGTGCTAACAGTTAATAAGGAAGAATTGCTTAACTTAATAAAAGAAGATGAGCACCTTGCATCAGTAGACGTAGATATTGCAAAACCTGGTGAAAGTGTTAGAATTACACCTGTTAAGGACGTAGTAGAACCAAGAGTGAAGGTAGAAGGTCCAGGAGGGGTTTTCCCAGGAATATTATCAAAGGTTGATGTTGTAGGTTCAGGAAAAACTAATGTATTAAAAGGTTGTGTTGTTATGACAACTGGTAAAATCGTTGGTTTCCAAGAAGGTATTGTTGATATGACAGGACCTGGAGCAGAATTTACTCCATTCTCCAAAACAATTAACCTAGTATTAAAATGTGAACCTGTAGAAGGATTAAAACAACATGATCACGAAAAAGCAGTAAGATTCGCTGGATTTAAGGCAGCTCAATATCTAGCAGAAACTGCTAAATCATTAACTCCAGATACTGTAAAAGTATACGAGGTAGATCCATTCTTGAAAGGAATTGAAAAATATCCTAATCTTCCAAAGGTTGGATATGTTCAAATGCTTCAAACACAAGGATTACTTCATGACACTTATGTATATGGAGTGGACGCTAAACAAATAGTACCAACCATAATGTATCCAACAGAAATTATGGATGGTGCAATTGTAAGTGGTAACTGTGTATCAGCTTGCGATAAGAATACAACTTATCATCAAATGAACAACCCAGTTATTCATGATCTTCTAGAAGAACATGGAAAATCACTTAACTTTGTAGGCGTTATAATTACAAATGAGAACGTTTATCTAGCTGATAAAGAAAGATCCTCAAACTGGACAGCTAAATTAGCTGAATATCTAGGACTTGATGGAGTTATAGTATCACAAGAAGGTTTCGGTAACCCAGATACTGACCTTATTATGAACACTAAGAAAATTGAAGCTAAAGGTATAGATACTGTAATAATTACTGATGAATATGCAGGTAGAGATGGTGCCAGCCAATCACTTGCAGATGCTGATGCTTCAGCTAATGCAGTTGTTACAGGTGGTAATGCTAATGAAGTAATAGTACTACCAAAGATGGACAAAGTAATAGGTACTTTAGATTATGTTGATATTATAGCTGGTGGATTTGATGGAAGTTTAGCAGCTGATGGTACAATCACAGTTGAAATCCAAGCTATAACAGGAGCAACTAATGAAGTTGGCTTTAACAAAATGTCCGCTAGAGGATTCTAATTTATATAAAAGATATGTAGAAAAATTTTAATATAGAACAAAAGATTAAAGAATACAAATAGGAGAAAGGAAGTGGCAAGATGTCAATCTTTAATGAAAACACAAAAGTTATGATTATCGGTGACAGAGATGGTATACCAGGACCAGCTATGGAAGAATGCATAAAGACCACTCCTGCAGAAGTAGTATTTTCAGCAACAGAATGTTTTGTCTGAACGGCTGCAGGCGCAATGGACTTAGAAAATCAAAAAAGGGTTAAAGATTTAACTGAAAAATACGGTGCAGAAAATATGGTCGTATTAATCGGTGGTGCAGAAGCTGAATCAGCAGGATTAGCAGCTGAAACAGTTACAGCAGGAGACCCAACTTATGCAGGTCCATTAGCAGGAGTTCCGTTGGGACTTAAAGTATACCATGCAGTAGAACCAGAATTTAAAGAATCAGTAGATGCTGATGTTTATGACGAACAAATCGGTATGATGGAAATGGTTCTAGATGTTGATGCAATAATTGAAGAAGTAAAAGCGATGAGAGATGAATTTACACAATTTTAATGTTGAGTGAAATCCCGATACGAAATATACGAGAGGAGGGAAATAAATGGGGAAAATAAGAGTTGTTCATTATATCAACCAATTCTTCGCTGGTATAGGTGGAGAAGAAAAAGCTGACCACAGACCAGAAGTGAGAGAAGAAGTACTAGGACCAGGTCTAGCGCTTCAAGCAGGATTCAAAGGTGAAGCTGAAATCGTAGCTACAATTATTTGTGGTGACAGTTATTTTGGTGAAAATTTAGAAGAAGCTAAAAAAGAAGTATTAGAAATGGTTAAAAAATACAATCCAGACCTATTTATTGCTGGACCAGCATTTAATGCAGGTAGATATGGTGTTGCAGCAGGTACTATAACAGAGGCAGTTCAAAATGAATTAGGTATACCAGCTTTAACTGGTATGTATATAGAAAACCCAGGTGCTGATATGTTCAAGAAATCAGTTTATGTTATTTCTACAAAGAACTCAGCTGCTGGTATGAGAGATGCAGTTAAGAAAATGGTGCCATTAGCACTTAAATTAGTTAAAGGGGAAGAAATAGGTTCTCCAGATGAAGAAGGCTATTTAGAGAGAGGCATCAGAAAGAATTATTTTGCTGAGAAGAGAGGTTCTACAAGAGCAGTTGATATGCTTATAAAGAAACTTGCAGGGGAGCCATTCGTTACTGAATTCCCTATGCCAAACTTCGATAGAGTAGATCCTAATCCAGCTGTAAAGGATTTATCTAAAGCTACAATAGCTATTGTAACTTCAGGTGGTATAGTTCCACACGGAAATCCAGATCATATAGAATCATCATCAGCTCAAAAATATGGTAAATATGATATTGAAGGTGTTGATGACCTTAAAGAAGGCGAATGGGAAACAGCGCATGGTGGTCACGACCCTGTATATGCTAATTTAGATTCAGACAGAGTTATTCCAGTTGACGTTTTACGCGATATGGAAAAAGAAGGAAAAATTGGAAAACTACACAGATACTATTATTCAACTGTAGGTAATGGTACTGCAGTAGCAAGTTCTAAAAAATTCTCAGAAGAATTTAGTGCAGAAATGAAGAGAGATGGAGTAGACGCAGTTATCTTAACTTCTACCTGAGGCACCTGTACACGTTGCGGTGCGACAATGGTAAAAGAAGTTGAACGTGCTGGTATTCCAGTAGTTCATATGTGTACAGTAGTTCCAATATCATTAACAGTAGGAGCTAATAGAATAGTTCCAACAATAGCTATTCCTCACCCATTAGGAGATCCAAAATTAGATCCTAAGGAAGAGAAAGCTTTAAGAAGAAAATTAGTTGAAAAAGCATTAGAAGCTTTATCAACTGAAGTAACAGAGCAAACAGTATTTGAAGTTAAAAGATAATTAATGAAACTTATAAAAGGGTGATTTTTCTTATCACCCTTTTATAAGCAAAATAAATTACATACCAAAATTTATGGAGGTGGACATATGAATTATTCAGTAGTAAAAGGAGCATCTTATGTATTGATACAAGCACCAGATATGATTATTCACAATGGTACAACTCAAACAACAGAAAGAATATTACATCCAGAGTCAGAATATCTAAAAGAGTTGCCAAATCACATACGTAGTTATGAAGAAGCAGTTAATTATTTACCAAATCAAGTATATATTGGAAATCATAAGCCAGAGGAGCTTAAAAAGATTGAGCAACCATGGTATGACAAAAAGGTTGAAGATGCAAAAAGAGATGGTAGATATGGTGAAATAATGCCGCAAGATGAATTTATAGGTCTAATCAAAATAGTAGACGCATTTGATCTTGTGTTATTATCCAAAGAATTTACAGCAGATGTTAAGGCAAAATTAGAAGCTCATCCATTGATTAAAGATGAACTTGTTGCTAAATTAAAAGATGGTGTAGAATTGGCAGATATTGAAAAGTCAATTAATGAGCAACATTCAGAACCATTATATAATGATAAAAAAGTAGTAGGTTGTGTAAAGAGAGCTCATGATGTAGATACTAACTTAACAGCTCACGTTATGTTTGAAAACTTAGTTACAAAAGCATCAGGAGTATTATCAGCATTACATTGTATAGCTAAAAATGATATAAATCCAGAAGATATTGAGTATGTAATAGAATGCTCAGAAGAAGCTTGTGGAGATATGAACCAAAGAGGTGGCGGTAACTTTGCTAAGGCAGTTGCTGAAATGGCAGGACTTGTAAACGCTACAGGTTCAGACTTAAGAGGATTCTGTGCTGCACCTGCTCATTCTATAGTATCAGCTTCTTCCTTAGTTCAAGCAGGAACTTACAAAAATGTTATGGTTGTTGCAGGTGGATGTACAGCTAAATTAGGTATGAATGGTAAGGACCATGTTAAAAAAGGTATGCCTATATTAGAAGATGTTATAGGCGGATTTGCAGTTATAATATCAGAAAATGATGGAGTAAACCCAGTTCTTAGAACTGATTTAGTTGGTAGACATACTGTAGGTACTGGTTCATCACCACAAGCAGTAATTACTTCATTAGTTACAGCACCACTTGACAAAGCTGGATTAAAGATAACTGATATTGATAAATACTCAGTAGAAATGCAAAATCCAGATGTTACAAAACCAGCAGGAGCTGGGGATGTTCCAGTGGCTAACTATAAGATGATAGCAGCTCTAGGAGTTAAGAGAGGCGAATTAGAAAGAACAGCTATAAATGACTTTATAGAAAAACATGGTATGGAAGGATGGGCACCAACTCAAGGACATATTCCTTCAGGAGCTCCTTATATTGGATTTGCTAGAGAAGCTATGTTAGCAGGTGAAATAAATAGAGCTATGATAGTAGGAAAGGGAAGCTTATTCCTAGGTAGAATGACTAATCTATTCGATGGTACATCAATAGTTATAGAAAAGAATAGTGGAAAGTTAGATGAAGGTAAGGGTGTATCACAAGAAGAAGTCAGAACACTTGTGGCAGAAGCTATGAGAGATTTTGCTTCTCATCTACTTCAAGATTAGAGGTGATAAAGATGGCGGACAATAATATAAAAGATATGATAGGCAAGGTATTTAATGACATTGCTGATGCTATGCAAACTGGCCAATTTGGAGAGAAAGTAAGAGTAGGTGTTACAGTAGCAGGTAGTGAACTAGGCATTGATAATATAGTTAAAGGTGCTGAAATGGCACAGGCTAGAGACAATAGCATAGAAGTAGTATTAATTGGACCAAAAGTTGATTCAAAACTTACTCAGTATAATGTTGATGGAGAAGATGCTCAACATAAGAAAATGGAAGAATTACTTGACAGTGGAGAAATTGGGGCATGTGTTACTATGCACTATAGTTTCCCAATAGGAGTTTCAACTGTTGGAAGAGTAGTGACTCCAGGTAAGGGTAGAGAAATGTTTTTAGCTACAACTACAGGAACTTCTTCACCACATAGAGTTGAAGCTATGGTTAAAAATGGTATCTATGGCATTATAGCTGCTAAGGCTATGGGAATTGAAAACCCAACTGTAGGTATTTTAAACGTAGATGGTGCAAGACAAGTAGAAAGGGCATTTAAAGATTTAGTTAGCAAAGGATATCCAGTTAACTTTACTGAATCAGGAAGAGCAGATGGTGGTTCAGTAATGAGAGGTAACGATCTTTTAACAGGTACACCAGATATAATGATAACTGATACTTTAACAGGAAATCTTTTAATGAAAGTATTCTCTTCATTTACAACAGGTGGATCATATGAAGCTCAAGGATTTGGATATGGTCCTGGTATTGGAGAAGATTATGATAGAACTATTCTGATTATTTCAAGAGCATCAGGAACTCCAGTAGTTGCTAATGCAATTAGTTATGGTGCATCTTTAGTAAGAGGAAATGTAGTTAATATTGCTAAAGAAGAATTTGCAAAAGCTAATAAAGCAGGACTTAAAGATATTTTAAATGGTCTTACAAAGGATAATAAGAAAACTGAATCTAAAGAAGAAGCTGTAGAAGCACCACCAGCAGAAACTGTAACAGGTACTATTAGTGGTATAGATATTATGGAATTAGAAGATGCTGTTCAAGCACTATGGAAAGCAGGTATCTATGCTGAGTCTGGAATGGGCTGTACAGGACCAATAGTGATGGTAAATGAAGCTAAATTAAGCGAAGCTACTAAAACACTAGCAAAAGCAGGCTACGATGTAGGTGAATCTGATCCATGCTAATAAAAAGCCTCCGAGGAAAAGATGAATATCGTAGGAAGGTTTTGGAAAGGCAAGTAAATTGATTTGAAAGTTTATTAATTGAATTAATAGTTTTAAAAACAAACTCCCAAAGTATACTGATAGTACTTTGGGAGTTTTACTGTATAAAGAATTTGCTGGATTTCAAATATATTTAAGATTTCTTATGCATACTAAGATAAATCGATTTAAGAATCGATAGATTTATTATTAATTTTTAGAGATTAAAAAAGATTATTTAACATAAAGAAATCCCATGTGCGTGACGATCCCATTTTAAGATTTAGTGTAAGGTTTGCTCCCATAGAAGCACGCTCACTGTTAATATATTTACTAAATCCTGTATTATAATTAATGATACTGCTATACACTTTAACCGCGTATAAGGAAGCTTAAGGTTTTCTTTTAATGCCTTTTTGCTTATAAAAAGAGTTATAATAAATGACAAGGTTAAGTAAAATACAGGAATGGCAAAGAATGTATTTATCATTTCATAGAGTAAGTTATATTGCTTAGTTAATACATTGATTAATATTAAATTGTATAAAGTAATATAAAATAAACTTATTATGAGTAATACAATATTGATTGAAAGTGTTGTATTCTTTTTTTTCATTTACATTGCCCCTTTCTTGGATATATCTTATTGATTTATCACATATTGGAATTACCACTAAAACTCTATTATCTATTATATATTATCTATTATATTTTTATATTTAAATTTTTATCATAATATTCAAGTTATATGAAAATATTTAAAGTACGTAGCCCTTTAAGGTAATTTAGACTTTTTGAGCTAAAATCTATGATGATTTTTATATGGATATTGATGTCTATGATTGATATTTTAGTATAGATTTTAGATAGAGTTGTATTATAGGTGTTTATAATGTTCTAAGAGTTAATATTAACACTATTTAGACCCCTAACCATTTTGGATAATCGCACACGATTATAGTAAAATATAATCAATGGGAGTTTGCTAAAAAGTACTTAAGATACTTGGACTACATAGATCGACCTATTACTTTAATATAAATAAAGATTTAAAGATAGAATTAGAAGAAAATCAAAAGTTGGTAAACAAAGGTAGCAGACCAATTTTTGATTCGTCTAAAACTACTGATGGAGAAAACTATCTATGATGAATAAATTAAAGAATACATTTGTGAAATCATTGAATTTGAGGGATTATGCTATGAATATTATAAAATAATCATAATATTAAGAAGAAAAATTAATTATAATTGTATATTATTTTCAGCAAAATTGCAAATTTTTGACATATATAAAGATGTGAATTAATATAGTGAGTTTATTAATTGGTATTAACAATGTAAATTAGGAAAGGATTATGAATTTAAAATAACGAAATTCTATGTTTAATTATGGTTGATAAAGTTGGAGTGATTTCAAAAATCAGAGTGTACATTTGTGAAGAAAGATATGTATATTTAATGACAAATATAGAGCTCTAAAACTGATTTTGAGATGCTATAGGATTATCAATTGGGTATTGAGTTTTAAAATACTTTATAGATGAATTACTATATTTACTGGTTTATGTTCTAGTCAGCTTTAAAACGGGATAGGAGCTTCTATTCAAGGAATGGATTTATAGGGGTGTTTTCTGTATTCTATCTATTTTCTGTAGGTATTACATCAGTAGAAGAATGATGAATTATGGAGTAGATAGTTGATATCAATGAAAAATATGCCTTGTGTGATTAAATAATGAGTGTAAACTTTCTATACTATACAGCTATCATAAACTTGGGGCTTTTTAATTGTGGTTTTTAACAAAGACTTTGTTGACTTAATAGTTGAAATTTTGGTTTGGAAAGGTTATAATTAAGTCAGAGACACTAGTCAAATGAACTAATTAGGGGGGTAAAAAATGAAAAAAATACTAACCATTGCTTTGGCAATTATGTTGGTAATGATGAGTTTGACTGGATGCGGTAATAAAAATGTAAGCACTCCAGACAATTCAACAGGTTCAAACGATTCAACAGAATCAAAAGAAAAAGATTCAAGTAAAGGATATGAAATTGCACTTATTACAGATAAGGGTAATATTGATGACAAATCATTTAACCAAGGAGCTTGGGAAGGTGTACTTGCTTTTACAGAAGCAGAAAATATTACACATAATTATATCAAGCCAGAAGAAGCTTCAGATGCTGGTTATCTAGCAGCTATTGACCTTGCAGTAACAGGTGGAGCAAAAGTAGTTGTAACTCCAGGATTCTTGTTCGAGGTTCCAATCTATGAAGCACAAACAAAGTACCCAGAAGTAAAATTCATACTTCTTGATGGTTCACCCCATACAGCAGATTATGCGACATTTGAAACTAAAGAAAATGTTGCAAGTATAATGTATTCAGAGGAGCAATCAGGATATCTTGCAGGTTATGCAGCTGTTATGGATGGATTGAATAACCTTGGATTTATGGGTGGTATGGCAGTTCCTGCAGTTCAAGCTTTTGGATATGGATATCTTCAAGGGGCTGAAGATGCTGCTAAAGAATTAGGGTTAGATGATGGTGCTATAAAGGCAACATACCATTATACTGGCAATTTTGAAGAAAATGATACAAATAAATCAACTGCAAAGACAATGTACCAAGAAGGTGCAGAAGTAATATTTGCATGTGGTGGTGCAGTTGGCAAGTCTGTTATGTCAGCAGCTAATGAAGCAGGTTCAAAGGTTATTGGTGTTGACGTTGACCAAAGATATGACAGTGAAACTGTAATGACATCAGCTACAAAAGGTCTTGCAGCTTCAGTAATCTCTGTTCTTGAGTCCATATATAAAACAAATGACTGGGATAAGTTTGGCGGAAAAACAACATATTTTGATGCTGCTAACGACGGTGTTGGACTTCCAACTACTGTAATTGGAGACGAAAGTGCAGATGGATTTGATAGATTTAACTCTTTCAATAAAGAAACATATGAGAAAGTATTTGCAAAATTAGTAGATGGAAGCATTAAACCTATTCGTGAAATCGAAGTTAAAGATTCATCAGGAAATGCAACTGCTGATGAACTTGTTAATGGATTAAATCTTAAAAAAGTTGTAGTTACTACTAGATAGTAAAGAAATTTAAATTACCTGCCATATTGGCTAAGCCTTATGCAAGTAAAATTTTATTAACGGGGGAAGGCTAAATATTCCCCCATTTTTTATCTTCATTTTGTAGATAATATTAAACTAGAAAATAATGTTTGAAAAATAAAAAAATATAATAATAAGAAGAGGTTAAAGTGGAAAATTATATTGTTGAAATGCTTAATATTACAAAAGAATTTCCGGGTATTATTGCTAACGACAATATTACTCTAAAATTGAAAAAAGGAGAAATACATGCACTTTTAGGGGAAAATGGAGCAGGAAAATCCACTCTTATGAGTGTGCTTTTTGGTCTTTATCAGCCTGAAAAAGGTGAAATAAGAAAAAATGGACAAGTAGTTAAAATAAACAATCCTAATGATGCTAATGCACTTGGGATTGGAATGGTTCATCAACATTTTAAGCTAGTAGAGATTTTCACTGTGCTTGAAAATATTATACTAGGTGTTGAACCTAATAAGATGGGATTTCTTGAAAAAAAAGAAGCTAGAAAAAAGGTTGTTGAACTTAGTGAAAAATATGGACTGATGGTTGATCCAGATGCCTTTATTGAAGATATTACTGTGGGTATGCAGCAAAGAATTGAAATACTTAAGATGCTATATAGAGATAATGAAATTTTAATATTTGATGAGCCTACTGCTGTTTTAACACCACAGGAGATTAAAGAACTTTTACAAATCATGAGAGGATTTGCTAAAGAAGGAAAATCAATTCTTTTTATTACTCATAAACTCAACGAAATAATGGAAGTTGCAGATAGGTGTACAGTTCTTAGAAAAGGTAAGTATATTGGAACTGTAGATATTAAAGATACGAATAAAGAAGAACTTTCTAAGATGATGGTAGGACGGGATATTAGCTTCAAGGTAGATAAGAAAAAGATGGAAGCTGGGGAAGTGGTTCTATCTGTTAGAAATGTTACAGTAGCTTCAAAAACTAATAAAAATAATGCGGTGAAAAATGTATCGTTTGATATTAGGGCAGGAGAAATAGTGTGTCTTGCTGGAATTGATGGAAATGGGCAGACAGAGTTTGTAAATACACTTACAGGTCTTGAAAAGCCTAGCTCAGGTAGTATTACTTTAAAAGGTAAAGATATAACAAAGGCTTCTGTTAGACAGCGTTCCATATCTGGTATGAGTCACATTCCAGAGGATAGACATAAACATGGTCTAGTATTAGATTATAAACTAGAGGAGAATCTTGTGCTTCAAAGATATTGGCAACCTGAATTTCAAAAAAAAGGATTTATTAAATTTGATGCAGTGAGGAAATATTCTAAAAGACTTATAGAAAAATATGATATCAGATCTGGCCAAGGACCAATAACCATAGTAAGGAGTATGTCCGGAGGTAATCAGCAAAAGGCAATTATAGCCAGAGAAATTGATAAAGAGCATGAGCTTTTAGTGGCAGTACAACCAACTAGAGGTCTAGATGTAGGGGCAATAGAGTATGTACACAAACAGCTTGTTGAAAGGCGTGATGCAGGTAAAGCAGTATTCCTTGTATCATTGGAATTAGAAGAAGTCATGAATGTATCTGATCGTATTTTGGTAATATACGAAGGAGAAATAGTTGGAGAACTTAACCCTAAAACAACAACTGTTCAGGAGCTTGGACTTTACATGTCAGGCGCAAAACGTGATATCGTAAAGGAGATTAATGATGCAGGATAATAAAAAGATTAATTTAAAAAATATAATACACAGTAGTTGGGTTTCCTCATTTTCATCAGCACTAATGGCTATTACCCTTGGTTTAATTTTTGGATTTTTTGTAATGCTTGTGGCGGCACCAGAAAATGCATTTGAAGGATTTAAATATATAGTTCTAGGAGGATTTAGTCGTATAGGCGATGTTTTTTACTTTGCAACACCAATACTTATGACAGGTTTAGCTGTAGGATTTGCATTTAAAATGGGGTTATTTAATATAGGGGCTTCCGGTCAATATACAATGGGGATGTTTTTTGCATTATATGTAGGATTTATGTGGAAATTACCGGGCAATATACATTGGATTGTAGCGGTTTTAGCTGGAATGGTCGGCGGAATGATTTGGGGTTTTATACCTGGAATCTTTAAGGCCTTTATGAATGTTAATGAAGTTATTACATCTATAATGTTTAACTATATAGGCATGTATCTTGTTGATATGTTAATTCAAAGTAGTTCAGTAATGTATGCATCCAATATGACTAGAACCAATTATTTACCAGCTGCAGTACAACTTCCTTCTTTGGGGATTACTGGATCAAATGTAAATATTGGAATTGTTTTAGCCATTATTATTGGGATAATTATATATATTGTCCTTCAAAAAACTACCTTTGGTTATGAATTAAAAGCAACAGGATTCAATAAATATGCCAGTGAATATGCTGGAATGAAAGGTAAGACAAATATAGTTATTACTATGATAATAGCTGGAGGACTATCAGGATTAGGTGGAGCTTTTGCAATATTGGCACCATCGGCTATTGCAGGAAGTAGTATGACTTATGAGCCTATTAATATTATTGCTGCTAATGGATTTAATGGTATAGCTGTTGCCCTTCTTGGAAGTTCTCATCCAATAGGGATTATTTTTTCATCTATATTTATTTCTCATATACAGCGTGGCGGAACACTAGCTAGTCTTGTAGGTTTTAAACCAGAAATAATAGATGTGGTTATAGCTGTTATTATTTATTTCTCAGCTTTTGCTATGATAATGAACTCTGCATTAGCTAAGTTCTTTAAAAGAATATTTAATAAGGTGCATATAAATCATGATAAAGAGTTAAAACCTGTTAGTACAGATAAAAACTCTGATGATAAAAAGGAGGGGGCAGAGTAATGGAAACCGTATATTATTTAATTCAAAATATGCTTCCTGTAGCAATGCCACTACTTCTTGTAGCTTTAGGCGGTATGTTTAGTGAAATCGGTGGAGTAGTAAATATTGCTCTTGAGGGTATAATGCTTTTTGGAGCATTTTTTGGAGCATTATTTGTTTACTTTGTTCAAGATTCAGGTATGAATCCTCAAACTGTTCTACTTTTAGGAATGCTAGTTGCTGCATTGGCAGGTTTAATTTATTCCTTACTTTTATCCTTTGCGGCGGTTACTATGAAAGCAGACCAAGTTATTACTGGTACTTCTCTTAATATGCTTATTCCCGCAGTAATATTATTATTTGCAAAGATGTTTTTCACCAGTGATGGTATAACTACAAACATGAACTTTTATATTCGGGAAATACCTGTTTTAGGGAAAATACCAGTACTAGGTCAGATGTTTTTTCAGAGAACTTATCTTACAGTTATGATTAGTGTAGTATTTCTTATAATCACAGTTATAGTGTTCTATAAAACAAAATTTGGTCTAAGATTAAGAGCATGTGGTGAACATCCTCATGCAGCTGATTCCGTAGGTATCAATGTTCACAGAATGAGGTATGCAGGTACTAGTATTTCAGGTATCTTAGGTGGTATCGGAGGATTCTTCTATTCAGTAGGAGTCATGGATGGGAATGTAAATGGACATACTGGAGTAGCTGGATTTGGATTTTTAGCTTTAGCAGTAATGATTTTTGGACAATGGAAGCCAATAAAGATTTTTTTTGCAGCACTGTTCTTTGCATTTTTAAGGACCTTGGCATATTCCGTTTCCTTAATACCTTTTTTAGCTAATCTAGGAATTAATCAAACGTATTACAAAATGTTACCTTATATAGCTACAATGGTGGTTCTTGCATTTACCTCAAAGAAATCAAGGGCACCAAAAGCAGAAGGTATACCATATGATAAATCTCAAAGATAGATTGTTATATTAATTTGGATAAAAAAATTGATTTATACAAAAGAGGACCTATTAGATAGACATTAAAGAATCTATTTTAATAGGTCCTTTCTATATATTTCTTGGGATTATTTAAAGGTACTATTAAATATTTAATCCAAAATACTAAAATATTTGTTCTTGATAAAGTTTATTGTTATGATACAATGAAGGTAATAGATAATCTCAGATAAATTCAAAAGGATTAGCTAATATTGCATCTGAAATTATTACATATCTTATTAGCCACTTTATTTTAATCAATATTTATAGATTTAATATAAATATTCTAACTCATAAAGCATAATTATTCCCATATTTAAGAAAATCAAGTTAGTTTACAAACAAGTATAACTGCATTTTAAATATGCTATATAATATCATTCTAATTATTTATTTTGACTCATCTAAATTATATTTACAAGGAGGAGATTTTAAATGAGATATTTTAGAAAAACAGCATTTTTTCTATTGGTCTTCTTTATTTTTATTCAAGTATCATTTGCTGCAGAAGACACTCAACATAAAAGGGTTGAAAGTTCTATAAAAAGGGTCAACAGTACAAAAAATTCTATTCTTAGTGAATACTGGTTTATTGAATATAATCGTAAAGATGAACTTACAGATTGTATTGTTCCAGTTGATGAATATCTAAATTTTTTAGGATATACAAGTAACCTTAATAATAATGAAGAACTTATTTTAAAAAATGAGTTTAATACTATAGAAATTATTGATTATGAGAAATTAGGTAATCTAATGAATTTAGACCAGATTAATAAATTACCAGTTGTAATGATTGGAGATAAGGAATATGCAACTATATCAGAAATTAATAAAAGTATACTATTAAATGAATTTGAAAATATAAGTATTGTGAAATTAGTTAAATATGCTTATGGACCAACTAGAAAAGCAGAGAAAGATCAGCTTCATATTTTACGAAGAGATAATAAAAAGAAGTTAGTTTTAAATATTAAAAAAGAATTAAAAGAAAGTGAAAAAGATAATATAGTAAAATATAGAGAAATCTTAATGGATATAGATTAAATATTAGATATTATATTATAAGATACTTAATATATTATTAAAGAGCTAGTATTAAATATAGCTCTATTTTTATTTATAAATTTCATTTGCTATAGAAAAGTTTGAAAAGTATTTAACACGGGTTGGAAAAATAGAAAAATTCTGACAAAAATTGATCAATAAATGCAAAATACTTTAAAATCAACGGTTACTTGTCTTATTTTATTTTGTACTATGCTAAATTTCTGATATAATATAATTATATAAATAATATCTGGAGGATTGAGCTGGATGAGACTTAGTTATGATTTAACCCTTGAGCAATCACAGAAGTTGATAATGACACCAGAATTAAGACAGGCAATAGAATTGCTTCAATTCAATAGCCTAGAACTGAAGGAATATATAACTAACGAAATGGAAGAAAATCCTATGCTTGAGTCATTGAATTCCTCCGAGGAATTCGATAATTTGGATAAATATACAAATGATAATGAAATAGACTGGAAAGAATATTTTGAAAAGTATGACGATATTAGTTATAGGCCCCAGGTTGATAAAAATATAAAGGAATATAATTATGAATCCTTTGTATCCTATGAACCTACATTAAAAGAGCATTTGATGTTACAGTTAAGACTTATTCCATTGGAAAATAGGGAATATAAAATAGCGGAAAATATTATACAAAATATTGATGAAAATGGATACCTTACTGTTTCTACAGAAGAAATTGCAAAATTTATGAAATGTGGACAAGAAGAGGTGGAAATAGTACTAGATATTGTGCAAGCATTTGAGCCAGCAGGAGTAGGAGCGAGAAATTTAAAAGAGTGTTTGTCAATACAAGTAAGGAATAAGCCGGATGTAGACTATTATATTGTTAGAATAATCGAAGATTATTTAGAAGACCTTGGATATAATAGAATATTAAAGATTTCCAAAGAATTAAATCTTGATTTAAAAGAAGTTCAAGAGGCCTGTGACTATATAAAGAGATTGGAACCTAAACCAGGAAGGTCTTTTAGAAGTGATTCAGATGACATAAGATATGTTCTTCCTGATGCTGAAATTAAATTATTAGATGGAGAATTTGTTGTGATATTAAATGATGTTGCAGGACCTAGACTCAATATAAATAATTATTATAAAGAGTTGATGAAGTCAGGTGGAGATAAAAAGACAATAGACTTTCTCAATGAAAAGTTTAACTCTGCAATGTGGGTTATTAGAAGTATAGAACAAAGAAGAAATACAATTAGAAGAGTGATAGAATCCATATTGAAATTTCAGAAAAGTTTTTTTATTGAAGGTGAAATAGCATTAAAGCCCTTAACATTAAAAGATATAGCAGATGATATTGATATGCATGAATCCACTGTATCCAGAGCAACAAATGGAAAATATGTACAAACTCCGAGAGGTTTATTTGAGTTAAAATATTTCTTTTCTTCAGGAATATTGGGAGATGAAGGAGATATATCTTCAGCTAGTATTAAGGTTACATTAAAAGGAATTATAGATAATGAAGATCCTAAAAAACCATATAGTGATCAAAAAATATCGGAATTATTAAAAATACAGGGTGTAAACATTTCTAGAAGAACTGTTGCAAAATATAGAGATGAGCTTTGTATACCTTCATCTTCAATGAGAAGAAGATATTAAATATAATTTTATTTTGATATTGCATAAAAAATAAAATTAGGATATACTGTAAGTGGTAGAATTTGTATTCTGCCATTTATTTAATATAAGTGGGACAAAAAATAGATATGTGGGTCAAAAAATGACCAACCATTAAATAAGTTTTCTCATTGAGAGGTGATTTTATGGAAGTACTAGAATTATTAAAAAAGATAACTCCAGAAATAATTGAGATAATCGAAAAAAGATATCTTATTTTAAGATCTATTTCCTATAATCAACCAATAGGCAGAAGAGCCTTGTCAGGAGAGCTAGGATTTAAAGAAAGAACTGTAAGGGATGAGGTAGGAATCTTAAAAAATCAAGGCTTATTAAACATAGATTTAATGGGTATGTATATTACCGAAGATGGAAAGAAAGTTCTAAGTAATCTTCACTCAATTTACAGCAATCTAAAGGGTATTCCAAAATTAGAGGAAAAATTAGAAAAGCTACTCGGAATAAAGAAAATAATCATAGTTCCAGGAGATTCTGCACAAAATAATATGGTCCTAAAGGATATGGGAAAAGTTACATCTAAGATATTAAAAGATAGTATTGAGGATAAAGATATAATAGGTATAACTGGTGGAAGTACAATGGCTGTTGTAGCTGAGGAAGTTACATCTGATAATAAGAGTAGAGACATAGTAGTTATACCTGCAAGAGGTGGATTAGGCCGAGATGTAGAGACTCAATCCAACTCCATAGCTGCAAAGCTTGGACAACAATTAGGAGGTTCTTATAGATTATTATATGTACCAGATAGGTTAGAAGAAGAAGCTTTAGAGCTTATGTTAAGGAATGAAGAAATTAGAGAAACAGTAGAAATACTCAACAATATGAATATCCTTATATTTGGCATTGGCAGAGCAGATACAATGGCAAAGAGAAGAAATCTATCAAAGGAAAGAATAGAAGCCTTAATCAATGAGGGAGCAGTATCAGAAGCATTAGGTCATTATTTTGACATTAGAGGTAAAGAGATTTGGGAATTTAAAACCATTGGATTATCTCTAGATAAGTTCAAGGGATTAAATGATGTTATTGGAGTTGCAGGAGGGGAAGAAAAGGCAGAGGCCATACTTTCTGTATCTACATTAAATAAAAATATGACTTTAATAACAGATGAATCAGCAGCAAGAAAAATACTTAAAATTGTAAACAAGGCTACTAAGTAGCTAAAGATATAAAAAGTAAAAATATAAATAAATAGGAGGAGTTTTTTATGGCAATGAAGGTTGGTTTAAGTGGATTTGGTAGAATTGGTAGAGATGTATTAAGAGCTTATGCAGAAAATGGTGTAGACGAATTTGAAATAGTAGCAATAAACGCATCAGGTAATTTAGAAGACCTAGCTCATCTATTTAAATATGATACTATGTATAGAAAATTCAATGGCACTATAGAAGTGGCAGAAGATGGATTTATCATAAATGGTAAAAAGATTAAGGTAGTAGCTCATAGAGATCCAGTTGAAATTCCTTGGAAAGAACTAGGTGTTGAATTGGTAATTGATTCAACAGGTGCTTTTAGAGATAGAAAAGGATTATCTAAACATATTGAAGCAGGAGCTAAAAAAGTTATTATAACTGCTCCAGCTAAGGACGAGGATATTACAATAGTATTAGGAGTAAATGAAGATAAATATGATCCAGATAATCATCATATTATTTCAAATGCTTCATGTACAACAAACTGTCTAGCACCAGTAGCTAAGGTAATATTAGAGAAGTTTGGTATTAAAAAAGGCTTAATGACTACAATTCATGCTTATACAAATGACCAACAAATACTAGATAAAAGACATAAAGACCTTAGACGTGCTAGAACAGCAGCACAAAATATTGTTCCTACAACAACAGGAGCTGCAAAGGCTGTAGCATTAGTTCTTCCAGAATTAAAAGGAAAACTTAATGGTTTCTCAGTAAGAGTTCCAGTACCTACAGTTTCCATGGTAGACGTAGTATTTGAAGTAGAAAAGCAAGCTACAGCAGAAGAAATAAATAATGTATTAAAAGCAGCTAGTGAAGGAGAATTAAAAGGTATATTAGGATATTCCGATGAACCATTAGTATCATCAGATTATATTGGAGATTCTCATTCATCAATAGTAGATGGATTATCAACTATGGTTATAGATAACATGGTTAAAGTAGTTTCATGGTATGACAATGAGTGGGGATATTCTGAAAGAGTAGTAGACCTTGCAAAATTAGTAGCAAACAAATAATCTAATAAGTATCATTTTTGGTGCCAGGCACCAAAAATGATACTTATTGTTCAAATATTAGTGTGGGGGAATTAAAATGCTAAATAAAAAATCGTTAAAGGATTTAAATTTTGCAGGAAAAAAAGTATTAGTTAGATGTGATTTTAATGTGCCTATGGACGGAGAAGGTAAAATCACAGATGATATAAGGATAAAATCTTCACTGCCAACTATAAATTATCTAATAGATAAAGATGCAAAAGTTATACTCATGTCACATTTAGGCAGACCGAAGGGAGAAGCAAATAAAAAATATTCATTAAAAGCAGTAAGAGATAGATTAACAGAATTACTTAATAAGGAAGTTATATTTGCAGAGGACGATAGTGTTGTATCTAATACAGTTAAGAAACAAGTAGAGGCTATGGAAGATGGTGATGTTTTACTACTTGAAAATACAAGATTTAGAAAAGAAGAAGAAAAAAATGGAGAAGATTTTGCAAAGGATTTAGCTTCATTAGGAGATTTATATGTAAATGATGCCTTCGGAACTTCCCATAGATCCCACGCATCTAATGTAGGTGTATCCACTTATTTACCATCTGCTGTAGGATTTTTAGTAGAGAAAGAAATATCTGTTATGGGTAAGGCTTTAGAGTCACCTGAAAGACTTTTTGTAGCAATCTTAGGTGGTGCTAAAGTATCTGACAAAATAGGTGTAATAGAAAACCTTATAAATAAAGTAGATATAATAATAGTTGGTGGAGGTATGGCTTATACTTTTCTAAAGGCACAAGGACATGAAATAGGAAAGTCTCTATTAGAAGAGGATAAGATTGATTTGGCAAATGTATTATTAAAGAAAGCGAAAGACAATAATGTTAAATTAATGTTGCCAGTAGATGTAGTAGTTGCAAAAGAATTTAAAAATGATACGGAATTTAAAACTGTTGACATAGACAGTATACCAGAAGATATGATGGGTTTAGATATAGGTGAAAAGTCTATAGAATTATTCTCGAATACAATCAAAGAATCAAAAACTATAATATGGAATGGACCTATGGGAGTATTTGAAATGGAAAATTTCAAAAAAGGTACAGATGCTATTGCAAAGGCTATGGCAGAATCAGACGGTATAACTATAGTAGGCGGCGGAGATTCTGCTTCAGCAGTTGAAAAATCAGGTTATGCAGGTAAAATGACTCATATTTCCACAGGTGGAGGAGCTTCCTTAGAACTTCTTGAAGGAAAAATTTTACCAGGTATCGATGCAATAAGTGAAAAATAGTAAATAAAAAGGGGGATGAATATGCGAACTCCTATAATAGCAGGAAATTGGAAGATGAATAATACAATAAAAGAAGGTATAGAACTAGTAGAAGAAATTAAATCTCATAAATTAAACCAAGATGTTGAAGCAGTAATTTGTGTACCATTTATTTGTCTTTCAGAAATTAAAAAAGCTATTGAAAATACAAATATAAAACTAGGTGCTCAAAATATGCACTGGGAAGAAAAAGGAGCCTTTACAGGTGAAATTTCTCCAAAGATGTTAAAGGAATTGGATATTGATTATGTAATAATAGGTCATTCAGAAAGACGTCAATATTTTAATGAAACAGATACTACAGTAAACAAAAAAATAAAGACTGCAATTTCTTATGGCATTAAGCCAATAGTTTGTGTAGGAGAAACTTTAGAAGAAAGAGAAGCAAATATTCAAAATGAAATAGTAAAAAAACAAATACTAAAAGCTTTCGAAGACATAGAAGAAAAAGATTTAGATAATATAGTTATTGCCTATGAGCCAATTTGGGCTATAGGTACAGGTAAGACTGCTTCTTCAGATGATGCTAATAATATGATTGGCTTTATAAGAGAAACCATAGGAAGTAAATATAAAAATAAGAAAGATGTAATTAGAATCCAATATGGTGGCTCTGTGAAACCAAGCAATATAAAAGAATTAATGGATAAAGGTGAAATAGACGGTGCATTAGTTGGAGGAGCCAGTTTAGTAGGGAAAGATTTTGCAGATTTAATAAATTTTTAATTGGAGGACAATATGGCTAAAACACCAGTTATGCTAATAATACTTGATGGCTTTGGTATAGGTAAAGAATATGAAGGAAATGCTGTAAAACTAGCTAGTACACCTAATATAGACAGACTTTTTAGCGAGTGGCCAAATACTACTTTGGAAGCATCTGGATTAGCAGTAGGGCTTCCAGAAGGACAAATGGGTAATTCAGAAGTTGGACATTTAAACATTGGTTCAGGTCGTGTAATATATCAAGATTTAACGAAAATATCCAAATCCATAAAAGATGGTGATTTCTTTGAAAAGAAAGAATTCTTAGAGGCAATAGAAAATGCTAAAAAGAATAATTCAAAACTTCATCTTATAGGTTTAGTATCATCAGGTGGAGTTCATAGCCACAATACTCATCTTTATGCATTATTAGAATTAATGAAAAAACAAGATTTTGATAATGTATATATACATGCAATATTAGATGGAAGGGATGTATCTCCGACTGCTGGTAAAGAAGATATAGAAGAATTAATGAGAAAAATAGATGAAATAGGCGTTGGGAAAATAGCAACAATTTCAGGCAGATACTATGCTATGGATAGGGATAAGAGATGGGATAGAACAAAACTAGCCTATGATGCCTTTACTTTAGGAGAAGGAAATGAAAGTAATAATCCTATATTAGCAATAGAAAAATCCTATAGTGATGGTGTTACAGATGAATTTATTATACCTACTGTTATAAAAGACAATGGGGAACCTATTGGAACTGTAGATAATAATGATTCAATTATATTCTTTAATTTTAGACCAGATAGGGCTAGACAAATTACTAGGGCCTTCGTAGATAATGATTTTGATGGATTTGAAAGAGGTAAAAAAGTAAATACATTTTATATTACTATGACTGAATATGATAAAACAATAGAGAATGTAAAAGTGGCTTATAGTGACGAAGCACCTAAAAACACTTTAGGAGAGTATATTAGCAATAAAGGATTATATCAACTTAGAATTGCTGAAACTGAAAAGTATGCCCATGTAACATTTTTCTTCAATGGTGGTATAGAAGAACCTTATGCTAATGAAGATAGGGTGTTAATTCCATCTCCAAAGGTAGCAACCTATGACTTACAGCCAGAGATGAGTGCTATAGAAGTAAAGAATGAAGTGTTGAATCGTTTGAGAATGGATAAATATGATTTAATTATATTAAATTTTGCAAATCCAGATATGGTAGGTCATACAGGAATAGTATCAGCTACAATAAAGGCGATAGAAACTGTAGATAATTGTTTAGGAGAAATAATAGAACTTCTAATGGATAAAGGCGGTAAAGCTTTAATCACAGCAGATCATGGAAATGCAGAAGCGTTAATCAATGAGGATGGCAGTCCTATAACATCTCATACAAGCAATAAAGTACCACTAGTATTAGTAGGAGAGAAGAATGTAAGACTCCAAGATGGAATACTAGCAGATTTAGCACCAACATTATTAGAATTATTAGGAATAGATAAACCAATGGAAATGACAGGGAAATCGTTGATAATTAACAATTAACAAAGAGTAAAGAATAAGATTTTATCAATTAATAATTGTCAGAGAACAATTAACAGTTAAAACATTAAAGGCTCAATATTTTTTAAATAACTTGACTAGTTTCAATGCTTTTAAATTGCATACATGACCTTTGGCTATTAATCATTAATTGTTAATTGAAAATCGAAATCAAGGAGGAATTTATTTTGAGTATAATAGTAGATA
This sequence comes from Tissierella praeacuta, assembly GCF_040396155.1. Classification (GTDB taxonomy): domain Bacteria; phylum Bacillota; class Clostridia; order Tissierellales; family Tissierellaceae; genus Tissierella; species Tissierella praeacuta_A. The sequence goes on along the minus strand of NZ_JBEBOY010000001.1, from coordinate 160,077 downwards.
TCTATGCAAGAGAAGTATTAGATTCAAGGGGTAATCCTACTGTAGAGGTAGAAGTATGGACAGAGGATGGTGCATTTGGTAGAGCATTAGTTCCATCAGGAGCTTCTACAGGAGCATTCGAAGCTGTAGAATTGAGAGATGGAGATAAGGAAAGATTTTTAGGTAAAGGCGTTATGAATGCAGTAAATAATGTTAACGATATAATAGCAGAAGAAGTAATAGGTATGGATGTATTTGAACAAGCAGCAATAGATAAATTAATGATTAGATTAGATGGTACTCATAATAAAGGTAAATTAGGTGCTAATGCAATCCTTGGAGTATCTTTAGCAGTGGCAAGAGCAGCAGCAGATGAATTAGGAATGCCATTATATCAATATGTTGGTGGAGTTAATTCTAAAACATTGCCAGTACCTATGATGAATATTCTAAATGGCGGAGAGCATGCTGATAACAATGTAGATATCCAAGAGTTTATGGTAATGCCTGTGGGAGCTAAAAACTTTAAAGAAGCTCTTAGAATGGGTGCAGAAATATTCCATAGCTTAAAAGCAGTTCTTAAATCTAAAGGATTAAACACAGCAGTAGGAGATGAAGGTGGATTTGCACCAAATTTATCAAGTAATGAAGAAGCTTTAAAGACTATAGTAGAAGCTATAGAAAAAGCAGGATATAAACCAGGAGAAGAAATAATGCTAGCGTTAGACGTAGCAGCATCAGAGATGTATGATGAAAATAAGAAGGTTTATAACTTAGCAGGAGAAGGCAGAGTTCTTACTGTAGAAGAAATGATAGATTATTATGAGGAATTAGTAAATAAATATCCTATTATATCCATTGAAGATGGTTTAGCAGAAGATGATTGGGATGGATGGAAACTGTTAACAGATAGATTAGGTAAGAAAATTCAATTAGTAGGTGATGATTTATTTGTTACAAATACTGAAAGATTGAAAAAAGGTATAGAATTAGGTGTTTCAAATTCAGTACTAGTAAAATTAAATCAAATAGGTACATTAACCGAAACTTTAGATACAATAGAAATGGCAAAAACCAATGGATATACAGCAGTTATATCCCATAGATCAGGAGAAACTGAGGATACTACTATAGCAGACTTAGCAGTAGCAACAAATGCAGGTCAAATAAAAACAGGAGCTCCTTCAAGAACTGACAGAGTAGCTAAATATAATCAACTACTTAGAATAGAAGATATGCTAGGAGATGAATCAGTTTATAAAGGAAAGAAAACATTTTATAATATAAAGAAATAATACAGACATTAAAGGTTCCATAATAAATTATAGAACCTTTAAACATATATTGATAAATTTGTACCAAAAGATATTGATTAAAGGAAAAATATGGTATATAATGAAGTTAATTCTGAAAATTAAATATAAAGTGTTTAGGTTCTTTGTATAACAAAGATTAAAAGGGAATCGTGTGAAAATCACGAACGGTCCGGCCACTGTAAATGGAGAGCAATCTTTTAAAATACCACTGGAAAATCTCTGGGAAGGTAAAAGAAAGCAACGACCCATAAGTCAGGAGAACTGCCTAAGTAATATTTTCATTAGCCTTCCAGGATTGAGGCGAGATGTAACGACTGTATATTGGCATGTAATTATACTTGTATAAAATGTCTTAACCTCTGGAGGTTAAGACATTTTTTTATTTATATAATTTATATAGTTAAGAAAAGAGGGATAATATGAAAATAAAAAAGAAGAATATTTTTCTCTTATTATTACTGTCTGTAGCAATCATTTTAGGTAGTTTTCAAATCATTGGAATAGTCAAAGACTATTTTTCTATTAATAAGGCATTCGCAAAATCAAATACTTTAGATATTGAATATTGGATTGACCATAATTCAGAGGAAAATCTTGAAGAACAGGAATCAGATTCACTTTTAGTACAGTTAAGAAATCAAAACAAACAAGATGCTGATTTATCACAAGGGGATTCTGAAGATATAGAGTCAGATATAGATGTTAAAGAAAAAGAAGAATCCACATGGCAAAAATTATTAAAGTCTAAGGAAAAGGATAAAAAGGTTACTCAAAATCTAATTATAGATGAAACAAAAAAAGATAAAGATAGTGGGAAAAATCAACCTGAAAAAGAGGAACCAATAAATAAATTTCAGGAGGAAATAAATAAATCACGAGAAAATGCAAAAAAGAAGGCTGAAGAAACTGAAAACAAAAAAGAAAAAGAAACTAATAAATCCACTGAAGAAGAAAAAGCAAAGGCAATAGCAGAAGCTAAGAAAGAAAAGGAGAAAAAAGAGAGGGAAGAAAAGGCAAAGGATAAAAAGGATAATATAGTAACTATGCATATTAGATGTGATACGGCAGTGGCAAAAGGGATGGCAGATGATCCTAAATGGCAGGGCATAGTTCCTCCTAGTGGAGTAATATTATCGACTACCAAATTTAAAATAAAAGAAGGAGATACGGTTTTAGATGTACTTATAGCAGCAAAAGACCAATATAAATTTCATATGAAATATATAGGCAATGGAGCCTCTGCCTATATAGAAGGCATAAATAATCTTTATGAATTTGATGGAGGACGTTGGAGTGGGTGGATGTATAGTGTAAATAATTGGTACCCAAACTATGGAGCTGGAGTATATACACTTAAAGGCGGAGATGTTATTGAGTGGAATTATACATGCGATTTAGGAAAGGATTTAGGTCAAGATTGGCTAGGAAATTAAGATTAGAAGGTGAAAATAATTGGGTGCATATATGGAATTAATAGATGTTCACAAGGAATTTATACTTGGGAACAACAAAATAAAAGCAGTAGCTGGAGTAAGTCTATCAGTACATAAAGGTGAGAGGTTAAGGATTTCTGGCAGGTCAGGCTCTGGAAAGTCTACGCTTCTAAATTTAATGGCAGGACTTGAAAAAACCACTTTGGGAAAGATAATAATTGATGGGAATCATTTAGAACAGTTAAACGAAAGGGATAGGATTAGATATAGAAGAAAAAACATAGGATTTATATTTCAATCTTATAATCTTCTGCCCCAATATACAGCATTGGAAAATGTTGCGCTTCCTTTAATATTAAGGGGGATGGCACCAAAGGAAAGACTTGAAAGGGCAAAGGAAATTATGGAGCGTGTAGGTATATATTCCCATGCAAAGCATAAGCCAAATGAAATGTCAGGAGGACAGCAGCAAAGAGTGGGAATCGCAAGGGCATTAGTTACTAATCCCCATATAGTATTTGCAGATGAGCCTACAGGAAACTTAGACACAAGGACCAGTGAAGAAGTAATGGACTTATTGATAAATTTTTTTATAAAAGAAGGGACAACTTTTATACTAGTATCCCATGATGAAATAGTAGCAGATTATACGACACGGACCGTATATTTAGAAGATGGCAAAATAATTAATTCATAGGTAAATGAGGGGGAAAATAATTGAATCACAAAATAACTACATTCACAAGATTAACAATATTTTTAATAATTATATCATTTGTACTTATGGGAAGATTATCTGCCATTTATGCAACAGATACATCAAATACATCAAATACAAATACGAAAACAAATATAGGTCAAGATAAAATTGAAGTTAGTGATAAAAAGGCAATTGTATTAGCTGATACTGGGGCAAAAACAGTCAGTGGAAATCCAGGAGATAAAATATTAATAGAACTTCCCTTAGCAGTAAATAGGGAGTATATACCAAGTTTAAATTACATAATAAGAAATATAACTATAGAACCAGTAATCCCAACGGAGAGATCAGAAATAGAAAATTGGCCCTTTGAAATTCAAAATGCAAGTTATATAAAACAAATAAAGGATATGACGTATAACAGTAGAGCAGATGTATTTTACGATTTCGAGATTTCTAAAACAGCACAAAAAGGCACTTATCCTATACCTTTTTTAGTAAATGCAACAATATGGAGAAAAGATGATATAAATGGAACTCAAATAAAGGAAGATGTAGAGTTTGAACTTATTACATATATAAAAGTAACTGATGATGGAAGCGAATCTAAAGTAACAAATCAATTAGGAGCATTGAGTATAGCAACTGTTGATAGAGATGGCTCTATTATTCCAGCTCCATCAGGAGATGCAGGACAAAGGATAAAATTAAAACTTCCATTAGTTAACAATGGAGGAACATTAACAGATATAAATATTACCCCTGTAATATCCAACTCATTAGAAGAATGGCCTTTTGTAGTGGAAGTAATTAACTATGGAAAAAAACTGCCTAATATGGCTCATGGAGATATAGTAAGTTTAGAATATGAATTTAAAATATCAGAAGAAGTTTCATCAGGAGCAAAACCAATAAATTTTAGGGCAACATATAAAGAAAATGGGACGCCAGAGGAAAGCCTTTTTTCTGCATATGTTAATGTGGCTAAAGGAAAACCAAAAGAGGACCCAAAGGAGTTACCAGATTCTATTCCAAAGTTAATGGTAATAGGGTATACTACGGAACCAGATATAATTTATTCAGGAGAAACCTTTGATTTAACCTTGGAGTTTAAAAATGCTTCAAAGAATAAAAGTATAGAAAATTGTCTCATATCTCTAACTTTAATTCAAGATGAATTAATGCCGGATTCAGGGAGAAGTGACAGTGCCTATATTGATTATCTAGGGGCTGGAAAAGTGGCAAGACGGACATTTAACTTAAAAGCGCTGTCAACAGCTACAAATCCAACTTCGACGATTGTAGTAAATATGGATTATGAAACGTCTAAAGTAAGTCCAGGTTCACAGATTCAAGGTATAGTTCTGGAGATAAAACAAGAAGTAGATATATCTATAGAATCACCAACAATATATGGAAATGAAAATAGAATAAATGAACCAATAGCTGTCACTATTCCAATAGTCAATAAAGGGAAAAGCAAAGTATATAATCTCCAAATAGATGTTGAAGATGAGAATATATCTATGATAGAAAAATTCTATGGCGGAGATTTACTTCCTGGAGCCAAAAGCAGTGCTGATTTTCAGATTCTATGTCATAGAGCAGGCGAAATAGAGGGGACTTTCATCATCACCTATGATGATATAGATGGAGTAGAAAATGTACAGGAATTACCTTTTAAAATTGATATCAAAGACGAGGATTATTTAGGAAATAAGGTGATTGAGGAAGAAATAAAACCAGAAAATGGACAGGCTAATGTTATAGTGGTTACTGGAGGAGTAGGAATATTGACAGCAATGGCAGGCGGAGCCTATTATTTTATAAAAAAAGGTAGGTGGTAGGCTGTGAGAATAGCAGATTTTTTCTATATGGGATTTATAAATCTCTGGAGAAGAAAGATAAGGACTATTTTAACTGCCTTAGCAATGACAGTAGGAGTAGCATGTATAGTTGTATTGATATCTGTAGGAATAGGATATGATAAAACCTACAAAGAGTCCATAGAGAAAATGGGAAGTCTGACAAAAATAGATGTTATGCCTCCCCGAGAATCGAAGGGAAAGGTAGCATTACTAAATGAAAAAGCAGTACAGTCATTTAATAAACTAGATGGGGTAGAGGTGGCAACTCCAGTATTACAAGTAGTGCCTTATTTAAAAAGTGGCAAATATATAGCACCTATTAAATTATATGGAATAGATATGGATACTGCTTCTAACTTTCAACTTATACCATTGGAAGGGGAACTTCCATTAAAAGGCACAAGAGTAAGACCAGAAATAATGGTGACTGATGATGTACAAAATTCCTTTGCAGATCCAGAAACATGGGAAGTAATAGAAAATGAAAACATTAAGGAATTAGTAAATCCTATGAAATCCAATATTAGAATGGCATTTGATTATGAAACATTAATGGGACAATATGAAGAAGGGAAAGATGGCAGAGCTATTCCTAGAGGCATAAATTATCAAGCAATAGTAACAGGAATATGCAGCAATCAGAACCATAACTATACTACATCAGGTTTCATAGAATATAAAAGACTAGAAGAAATAATGAAGGATAACAAAGAATATCTTCCTTCGCTACCAGATGATGATGAAAACGAAGTATCTAAACTTCAAACATATCAGATGGTATGGGTGAAAGCAAAGGATACTGACTCAGCACAGGAAGTAATAAATATAATTAGGGCAGCAGGATTTGAGACGTATTCCCTAAACGATATGTTGGAGTCAGTAAAAAAACAATCAAGACAAATTCAAGGTATGCTTGCAGCAATAGGGGCAGTTGCCCTTTTAGTAGCAGGTATTGGGACAGCCAATACTATGATGATGGCAATAAATGAAAGAACTAAGGAAATAGGTATCTTGAAAGTATTGGGAAGTGAATTAACTGATATATTGAAAATGTTTCTTGTGGAATCAGCAATTATTGGTGTAATAGGTGGAATAGCAGGATTATTAATGAGCTTTGGACTAAAAAATCTATTACCGGTATTGCTTAGTGAAATGGAAGTACGTTCTATAATTCCATTGTGGTTGGCAGTAGGTGGAGTAGCCTTTGCAGGAATAGTCGCTGTACTTAGTGCATTAATTCCAGCTATAAAAGCAATGAGAATAAGTCCACAAGTAGCTATTAGGGCAGAATAAATATATATATTTATTTATTATATTAATTCTACATTAAAGGGGGGGTTGCCATGGTAATATAGTCATTTGATTAAATATGACTATAAACAATATTTAATCATGGTAGCTAATGTTAGGAAAATTATCCTAACATCAAGAGAAAAGTAAATAGAATAAGCTATTTACAAAAAAACAAATTCTAAAAAGGGGGAAAAAAGATGTTTAAGAAATTCATGAAAAGTAGTAAAATTTTAAGTTTGATGTTAGCGTTAATTATGGTATTTGGTTTGACAAGTACTGTATTTGCAGCAGGGGATGGAATTCTAGATATTTGGGCTGTTAATGGTGACATCCATGCAGAAATGAATGCAGTAGAAGTAGGGGATGTAACTAGATATACTGGATATATAGAATTTCCAGAAGGATCAACTCAAGATTTAAGTCAGGTTGAAATTGAAGTTGATTTTAATCAAGATTTATATGATTTAGAAGTAGATGGAACTCCTTATACTCCAAATATGAGTGTGGATTTTAGTGAGGGGTATGTAGATTTTGTTCTGAAATCAGGCAGTGCAGTTTATAGAACCTATCAAATAAATGCAGGTATAGATGGTACAAATGTTTTAATATTTGTAACATTTGATTTGGAAAATGTAAATGATTGGTTAGACGGAACTTATATAAGTCCTAATACAGGAGGCTATGTAGTTCCTACGGCAGCAGCTTATCCTGCAGCAGCAGCTAGAGTACAGAATGCAGTGGATGGATTAGAAAGTGGTTCATTATTCATACCAGTAACCGCAAATATAGGGGAGTCAGCAATGGATGTATTCCAAAAGGCAGTAGATGGAACCAATCTTAATGTAATCGGTATAAACAGCGGCTATGTAAGTGAAATTGGAAGAGGCACTGATCCGACTTTACCAGATCTATTATTCCAAAAAACAGAAGGGGAGCCAGATTTCCCATCATGGGATTGGGAGAAGGACAGAACAGGCTGGATATATCTTATGAATAATGAGGTTGCTAATATAGGAGCATCTCAATATATTATAACAGCTAGCGATAGTACCTTAACATGGGGATATACCTTTGACTGGGGTATAGACCTAGGAGGACCAGAGTGGTAGAAGATGAATAAGGGATAAGGGGCTTATGCCCCTTCCTTTTTACATAAAATAAAAGAATAGGAAGATTTATATGAAAAGTTTAAAAAAAATTAAAAAGCTATTTAGTATTTTCTTAGCAATTCTAATTTTATTTTCATCCATTGAGATATCCTTTGCTTCAATTAGTGGGAGAGATTGGGTAGTCTATGCTTTTCGATCAATAGAATCTAAAGAACATTTTAGCCCGGGAATGATTGTTCCAGATAATATATTAAACACTACTGGAGCGATCAATATAAACGCTACTTTTATTCCCATAAAGGTTAAGGAAGCCACCATAACAAAGGCGAAAACATATGCATATAGCAATTCACAAAATGGAAATTGGAATCAACTGCCATTGGGAGAACTAGTTATTGATGGACAAAAGCATAACCATGAACTACCTGTAAAGTATCTTTATAGATTTACCTATGACAATGATACCAGGGAAGACTTTATGCCTGTATGGCTTATGGAGAATTATGATAAAAGTCAAAGAGTAGACCCTAAAGAGGTAGAGAATTTAAAGGAGGATTTTACAGAGGCTTTAGATACAATTAAGTCCTTGGCAGATAAAATTGCCAGACAGGGGGAACCTAAAAAGCCGGGGGATTATCACCCTATGCATAAAAATTATGCCGCAAATGCAATTCGAGAATGGAAACAGATACTCTTAACAACTACGAATTCCACAGAATTCAGCCAGTTTCTTTCCAGAGAGAAAATAGAAGCGTCTATTCCACTACTTTATGATGTAGTAAAATATATAGAATCCCATAGAATAAATGAACCGGAGATATTTGACTTTAAAATCGATAAATATTCAGGTGTAATTGACAAGGAAAATTCTTTGGTGAATCTATATGTTCCGGAGGGAACAGAGCTGGATAAATCTCAGGTGGAGATTATCACACCTGATTGGGTAATTGGAAGGTATAAATCTGGAGATTTTGAAATAGGAAGTTCTGCAATTTATTCTATAAGACCTATAGATGCGTCCCATGACAAATATATAGAATACTATGGTTTAAAGGATTATAGTCATATGGAAAAGGAGTGGACAGTCAAAGTATTGAAAGAAGAACCTAGACTGCTGATTAACTCTTTAAGCTATACCAGTGAATATGGAGAAAAAATAGATGGGATAATAGGGGAAGATAGCATAGACCTAGATATACCATTTTATATTGATTCACAGAAACTATATCTAGATATCTATCATACAGGTAATGAAGCCTATTATATAGATGAAAACAATGATGAAATTAAAATTGAAAAAAATAAAAATGTAAATATAGAAAAGATAAATAGTATAAAAATCCTAAAGGACGATTTAGAAAAAACATATACTTTAAATGTAACTTTAGAAAGGTCTCATAATAATGAAATCCTTTATTTTGGTATAGATGACTATAATGTAAATATCGACCATGATAGTGGAAGGATTAATATTACAGTGCCCTATGGAACCGATATTACTGCTTTAACACCAGATATTGAGATAGATTATAGAGCCAGTGTAGTTCCAAAGTCTAAAAAAGCGCAAAACTTTACAAATCCTGTCATATACACAGTAACATCTGAATCAGGGAGAACTAAAGAATATGAGGTAATTGTATCCCATGGTATTGCTTCTTCTGAGAATAAGATATTATCCTTTAAAGTAGGAACCATAGATGGGAAAATAGAAGAAAATAATATTACAGTAGAAGTTCCAAACACAGTAAATTTAAGTAATATAAAACCCTTTATAGCGATTTCTCCAAATGCAAAAGTAAAACCTGCCAGTTCAGAGGAAGTGGATTTTTCAAAGGGACAAATTGATTATACAGTAACTTCCCAAAATGGGGAACAAAGAGTATATAAAGTATCCGTAATCCATAGTCAGGAAGAAGCCGTTGGTCCTGATAAAGAATATATGAACAAACTTAAACAATTAAGGGACAATATATACAATAAATACAAAAAGGAAACAACTCGTGAAGATTGGGAATGGATGAATATAGGATTCTACGAAGGTGAAAAGAATGGCACCTCTGATGGAATAAGGAGAAAGACTGAAGATTTACCTCAAAGATTTAACATGTATGATGAAATAGGAGAATTATCCAGCATTAAAATTACGGATTTTGCCAGATTTGCTATGACTTTAACTGCTATGGGAGTAGATGCTACTAATCTGGAACCATTCCAAATTGATGGTAAACCCTTTAAGACGGACTTAGGAAAGCCTTCTGGGAAAGAAGTTATTAATATAATGGAGATGATGTATAACGGAGGTATTGGTGGTATAAACGGAGGTATTTTTTCTCTTATAGCCTTTGATATGGGAAATTACTCCATACCTGCCAATGCTGATATTACCAGAAAGGATTATATTAAATTTCTGTTAAATCATGAATATGGTTCTGATCCCTATGGAATTGATATGGTAGCCATGTTGATGCAGGGACTATATCCATATCAGAATCATCCTGTCTATGGTGATGAAGTAATGGATAAATTAGAAGAAGGGGTAGAGTTATTCTTAGGGGATAAACGGGGAGGAAAATCAGTTAAAGGAGTAGAGCCATTAAATGATGATTTCTTAGGGATTTCATGGAAAGATGTAAACAGCGAATCCACATCTCAGGTTATCATATCCTTATGTTCCATGGGTATCGATCCTTTTTCAGATTATAGATTTTCCAGAGGGCCAGAGGATAATATGATAGTCAATTGGATCAATAAATTTGCTACTCCTACAAGGGATGGATTTGGACATACTGATAATAGTTATAATTTTATGGGAACATATCAAGGAATGTATGCCCTTCAATGGTATATTAACTTTATAGAAAATGGGAGAAAACCCTATTCATTATATTATGATGTGCCCTTTGATTTTAGCAAGAAATTTAGCAGCGAAGCGGAAATTGAATATTTTGAGCTATTAGGAAAAGAAGGACTTATAGATTATGAAACTGACATCATAACAATAGATCTTCTAGAAGATATATCTAATGAAGAACTAAAAGACCAGATACCTATAATAAAAATATCTGAAAGAGCAACGATATCTCCTAAAATAGGAGAAAAACAAGATTTTACTAAGGATGTTGAATATAGAGTAACTGCGGAGGATGGAAGGACGATAAAAAAATATACAGTAAAAGCTAAAAGGAAAGAAGGAGTAAAGAACAGTAAGAAAAACATAGAAGAAGGTAAAGTAGAGGGCTTTCCAGATGCTAAGATCGAAATAGATAATCAGAATAAAAATATAAAAATAGAGCTTCCAGTAGGTACTAGTAAAGAAATATTAAAGAAGCTTAGAATATCTTTTGGCCATCAGGGAATAAACATATCTCCTGATGGAAATGAACCACAAGACTTTACTAGAGACGTTGAATACACAGTAACAGCAGAAGATGGAACTACCAAAGTATATGAAGTGCAAGTTTATATTAAGGAAGAAGCTCCATTTTGGTTTACTAAATTTGTATTGAGGGGTGTAGGAGGGAAGATAGATAAAGACAATAAAAAAATTCATTTTAAATTACCTTTTGGAACTTATGTAGAGGAAATATATATAAATGAATCAAAATTTGAACCAAATGATTCTAATACATCAGTAAGACCAGGATTGGGACAGCCACAGAATTATGATGAGAACAATAAGGTATCTATAAATCCATATCCACCTTTACCATCAAATGAAACAATAGATTACGGGGTTGATATAGAATATATATCTCCTTCAGGAAATAGTAAAATTGAAGAGTTTTTAGTACCAGGTTTAGAAACTACTATAAAGGGAAATACCATAGAGCTTAGATTACCAAAGGGTATAGATAAATACGATATTAATGATTTAATACCTAAAATTAAATGGACTGGAAAGACCATGGATCCAGAGCCCAATAAAGAAAATAACTCTTTAAGAGATTATTACAAAGATTATGTACTAACAGATGAGGATGGAAATATAAATCTATATACTGTTAAAATTATGGAATCAGATAGGGATTCAGATAATGGGGGTTCTACAGGGGGAAATGATGTAGATAAGAATAAAGAAAAAGAAGAAATGAAAATAGAATCCTTTAAGATAAAAGGAATAGAAGGAGAAATAGATAATGTCAATGGAAGGATATATATAGAACTTCCATATGAGCTTGATTTAAGAAATCTATCGCCAATTATAGGGATATCTAAGGGAAGCAGCATATACCCTGCATCAGGACAACCATTAAACCTTAGACGTTCTGCTAGATTTACATTAAGTGATGGAAAGAATATGAAAGAATATAAATTGATTATCATAATATCAGAACCAAAACCAGCTACAAAACTATGGGAATATATTGACGATTATGGTGATACAGTAGACTATCAAATTGTATATTAGTTTAATGGAGGAGAATATGAAGAATTTTATTAAGAGGGTATTGATATTCGCTTTAGTATTTATAAACATGATGAATATAAATGCAGTATTTGCAGAAACGGAAAAGATAAATTTGACCATAAGGGCAGTTGTAAATGATAAAAAGATAGATGAATTGATAAATGCAGGAATGGTAGTAGTAAAGGATGGAGAGGAAGTATTAGAAAACAACGTAGAAGTAAAACCGGGGACAACAATAACAATAAGGGCAGTAGACGGAAATAAAAGCTTTTTTAAGGAATGGAAAAGACCTACTGGTGTGAATAATCAAGAATTTATTAATCTGTTTGGAGCCTCAAATAAGACTCCAGAGTTGACATTTATGGTAACAGAAGAGTTTAAAACAAGAAATATAAAAACCATAGAAGCCAGTTATAATCATTTTATTGAAATAGATCCAAGCGGAACGGACTTTGGAAAAGGGACTGTTGATATTGAAGTGACAGGAAAGGGAACTGGCCTTTACTCGACGAAGAATGGATACCCTTTAGGACAAAATAATGATAGAGTAAAATTTAAAGCTGATGCAAAATCGGGATATGAATTTGAAAAGTGGGAGTTTATATGGGCAATGCCCATAATAGGATTAGGGGCGGCATCAAATAAAGATGTGAAAGAAACTGATGCTGAAATAGAAATAATTCTCCCTGCAATACCTAAACTTTCTTCCTTCCCTCAGAATTATCTTCCTGTAATAGCTCATTTTAAAGTTTCAGAAAAACAGGGCTACAGGATATCCTTTAACACAAATGGAGGAAGCGCTATAGAGGAGCAGCTGATAGATGAAGGAGAAAAAGCTGTAAAACCAGCAGATCCTACTAAAGAAGGATATAAATTTATAGATTGGTATATAGATGAAGCATTAGAAAATGTATTCAACTTTGATACAGCTATTTCAGATGATATAACTCTATATGCAAAATGGAAAGAAGAATTAATAAAAAAATATACTGTAACCTTCAACGCCAACGGTGGCAACAATATAGCATCAATAGAAGTGGAAGAAGGACGGAAACTTACAAAACCAACTAACCCAATGAAGGAAGGTTATAAATTTATATCTTGGTATGAAGATTCAAGTTTAACTAAGGAATTTAACTTTAATACAGAGATAACTAAAGATTTAACTTTATATGCAAAATGGGAAAAGGAATCAGCAAAAGAATATAACATAAACTTCAATACTAATGGTGGAAGTAGTATAAATTCAAAGAAGGTAACAGTAGGAGAAAAAGTTGATAGACCATCAGATCCTACTAAATCAGAAAATAAATTCATGGGCTGGTATGAAGATTTAAACTTAACTGAGGAATTTAGTTTTGACACACCAATTACCAAAGATATAACTCTATATGCAAAGTGGAAGGATAATAATAAAGCCTTAAATCCTAGTGATTATATAACTAATATAAAAATCCCTATTAGTCCAAAATCTCCAGACATAAATACAGTTTTTTTTCATAAGTATGAGCTTGAGGATGATAAAATACTTCTATATATAGGAAAGGATTCTTCTTCTTGGAAAGATCCGACTTATAATGCATTTCTAGGATTTACTGATCCAAGTAATGGAATTAGTAGATTAATGAATAATAGGCTTGTTATAGAAACGACAGGCATAAAGGAAATAAAAGTTGATAATTTTGCAAAGGATGAAATTATCAATTTGGATAATGGTAATACTCTTGAATATATGAGTATTAAAAATTTTAAAGAAGATGCAGATACTTGGAGTCAAGGTATATGGTTTAATAATTTTGGTAATAAGGTCATAACAAAGGATAAAGAGGGAAATATTACTCGAGAAATTAATACATCAAGATTTGATAAAGATAATCCTCCTGAATTTACTTTTATAACAAATGATGGAGATAAATTTCAATTAACTTGGGAAGTCATCAAGGTAAAGGCGGATATGGAGGAAGAACGAATCGAGCTTACAGTAAAAGCCTCTGCTACAACATATAATATTTATGACCCAGAAGTAAAAGCTGGTATTCTTCAAGGGAATGAGCTAATAGGATATAAGGAACTTAAAAAAGAGGATAGAGTTCGTATAAAAGCAGAAGACGGTAACAAAAGTTTTTTTACTAGATGGAAAATATGGAGAACGGAAGATATTGATATAGATAATAAATTAAATATACTTTTAGGAGAAGATATCACAAGTAGGGAAATAGAATTTGATATAGGAGATTATGCCTTTGAATTGGCAAAAAACTATAAAATAAAAATTGAAGCACTATATAAGACATATACTATTATAGATACAACTCAAACATCATCCAAGGAAGGAAATGTAGATATTTTAGTATTTGATACAGGCCTAAATGAAAGGAAAGACTTCAATTCAAAGGACGGTTTCCCTCTTGCGGATACAAAGGATATAATAGAGTTACGAGCAATACCTGAAGCTGGATATGTCTTTAATAGATGGGAATTTATAACTCCTGGTGTTGCAGGGACAGGTACTAAAAATCCTAATGTGAATTTAAATTCTCCGGTCATTCAGATTGAGCTTCCAGAAATGATTTCGGGAGGTGATCCTGAGAAGAACTATAACCTTAGACTTAAAGCTGTTTTTTCGGAAAATACTAAAAATATTGAAGAAATACTAGATATGGAAGATGAAGAATTCATCCAAGGATACGATAAATATCAATTGCCTTCAACGGTTAAGGTAAGATACTCTGACGGAAGCGAAGGATTTGAAATTATAAACTGGGATCGATCCATAGAAGTAGCTATATTGGGAGAAAATGTATTCATAGGTAGCGTTGCAGGTACAGATAAGACAACGGAGCTTAAAGTCATTATTAAGAAAATCATAGACATCAAGGAAGAGTATAAAATCCAAGAAGTGATGGTTTATAATAATGATTTCTTTGGTGTTGGCATGGATTATTATCTTCCAACAACCGTTAGCGTAAGATTAAATGATAATACTGAGAGGACTATAAATATTGAAAAATGGGAAGGTACAAATGTATTGGGAGGAATTAACGGAAAATATCGGATTTCCTACTATCAACATGGTACCTATAAAGCAAAGGGTACAATAAAAGGTTTTGATGATAAAATTGAATTAACACTAAATGTAGAAAGGGAACTGGAGAAGTCAAAACTGAAGGTTGAATTTGACCCCAAAGGTGGTAGTTTAATCCCTGCACAGGAAGTAAAACAAGGAGAAACTGTTTCTAGGCCAGCTGATCCAACTAAAGAAGGATATAAATTCATAGGTTGGTATGAAGATTTAGAATTAACCAGAGTATTTAATTTTGACACACCAATTACCAAAGATATAACTCTACATGCAAAATGGGAGGAAGAACCATTACAAGAAATCCTAGAAATAAAATCTGTAGAACTAACAAAAGATGGACAAACTATTTCCAAGGGAATTATAAAAGATAAAGAAATTACCTTGGAACTTCCAGAGGGTTTTGATGAAATCATAAATCAGGGGAAATATATGCTGAAAATAACTGGTACAGAAGGAACACGTATCACTCAAGATAAAGGCCATGATGCTCCTATAGAAGAATGGACTGCTGGAGTAAGTAACAGTATTATGCCAGGACAATCGGTAAAATTTGTTATATCTAAAGGAGATAACTTTGTAGAATATATTATAAAAATAGTGGAACCTACAGTAAAAAAATATACTGTAACTTTCAACACCAATGGTGGCAACAATATAGCATCAATAGAAGTGGAAGAAGGACAGAAACTTACAAAACAATCTAACCCTACTAAAGAAGGATATAAATTCATAGGCTGGTATGAAGATTCAAGCTTAACTAAGGAATTTAACTTTAATACAGAGATAACAAATGATTTAACTGTATATGTAAAATGGGAAAAAGAATTAGCAAAAGAATATACAGTAATCTTTAATACCGATGGGGGAAATAGTATAAATTCAAAGAAGTTAACAGTAGGAGAAAAAGTTTCTAGACCATCAGACCCTACTAAAGAAGGACATAAATTCATAGGCTGGTATGAAGATTCAAATTTAACTAAGGTATTTAACTTTAATACACCAATTACCAAAGATATAACCCTATATGCCAAGTGGGAGAAAGCAGAAAAGTCAGAACCAGAAAAACCAGTTGAAAAGAAAGATGCTAAAATCCTTAGCTTTAAATTATTAGGTATAGAGGGTTCGATTAATCATTCCACTGGAAAAATATATGTGGACCTTCCATATAGAACAAGTTTGAGGAATTTAACTCCTGTAATTACCTATTCAGAGGGGGCAACTATTTCTCCAGATATGGGAGTAGCCAAGGATTTTGACCGTATAGTGAGGTACATAGTATCTGGTAATGATTTTAATCCAAAGACTTATGAAGTAGATGTTTCTATGCCAAAGGAAAAGGAGTATGAGGAAATAATCAATAGAGATCCAGATTGGTATAGAGATAGAAGAAGATCAAGAAGAGATGAAAAAGACTGGTATGAAATAACTCAAGAGATTAAGAAAGAAAGATTAAAAGAAGAAGAAAGAAAAACAAGATCAGAAATTAGGGACGAGGCATTAGAGGAAGTCAGGAAGATTACAGCACAGAGTGAAAATATAAGGAGAGATTTATCCTTTACTCAATTTAGTAATTATATGGAAGTAAGATTAAATATAATTGGAATGAATGATTTATATAAAAATAAAATAAATATTCCAGCAGGTGTATTAAAGAATCTAAAAGAGTTAGAATTTGATTATCTAAAATACAATACAGGTTCATTGGGAATAAGAATATATCCAGCTATGGATAGCCCTGATGGAGTATATATAAATATAAAGCCTGCACCAAATGAACCATATAATAATATTCAATCTGCTTGGTCTAAGATAAAAGGGGCTGGAAGGCTATTTGAAATTGAAGCAAATTCAACAAAGGCTGGACTTTCCATAGAAATGAGATTAGAAAAATTTCTGCCAGCAGAATATATAAGGGTTGTAAAATACAATTATATGAAGAGACAATTTGAAGATTTAGAACCTGAAAAATGGTCAATAATAGATGGATATATTCATATGCAGCAAGTATCAGGGGGAATATATGGGGTTATTTACAAGGGATAACGAATAAGGATTAAATAGTTTGTAAAATAATTAAATAAAGAAGGGGTTATATATGTATAGATATAAAAAGATAGTTTCTGCATTAATAATACTGATTTTATCTATTAATCTTGTTGCTTGTAACGGAAGTATAGTAACAAATAATGATAATGGTTTAGATAAAAGCATTAAAGAAACAGCAAAGCTTATGGAAGAAACAATACCAGAGCCAATAGTATCTTCCATAGGAGGAGATTGGACAGTAATGTCTTTAGCTAGGGCAGACTTGGATATTGATAAGGAGTATTTTGAAAAATATTATAACAATGTTGTAAATACTCTCAAAGAAAACCAAGGTATTTTACATGAAAGAAAATATACGGAGTACTCCAGAGTTATACTTGCCTTAACCGCAATTGGAAAGGATCCAAGAAATGTGGGAGAATATAATTTACTTGAAAAACTAGCGGATTATGAAAAGGTTATATTTCAAGGGATAAATGGTCCTACTTTTGCTTTAATAGCTTTAGATTCTAAGAACTATGAAATACCTATAGTATCAGATGTTAAAGTTCAAGCTACTAGAGAAATGTATATAAATAATATTTTAGACAGACAATTACCAGATGGGGGATTTACCATAGGCGGTGATGATGAACCTGCTGATGCAGATATGACGGGCATGGTATTGCAAGCCTTATCTAAATATGAGGATAGACCTAATGTAAAGGAATCCATAGATAAGGCGGTTGAGTGTCTATCTCAGCTTCAATTAGATGATGGTGGATATGAAAGTTGGGGAGCTGCTAATTCTGAATCTGTGGTACAAGTTATTATGGCATTAACAGAATTAGGCATTGACCCAGATGATAGTAGGTTTATAAAAAATGGTAAGACCTTAATGGATAATTTGATGACTTTTTATGTAGATGGCGGAGGATTTATGCATATAAGAGAAGGGGAAGAAGAGAACGGAGGAGCAGAAGCAGGTGTTGTAGATGCAATGGCAACTGACCAAGGAATGTATGGAATAGTGGCATATCAAAGATATATGAATGAAAAAAATAGTTTCTACGATATGACTGATGTTAATTAATGAAGGCATAGGTATAAGGTGGTATGGGAATGAAATATAGAAAGTTTTGGCTAGGTTTATTTATAGTATCTATATTGGTTATTACTTTCTTTTGGGGAGGAAATAAGGAAGTTATACCATTGGAATCCGATGAAACAAATATGTCAAATGTCATACAAAACAGCAAAGATGAAAAGGAAAGAATTATAGCTAGAGATAAGGAAAATAAGGACAAAAAAGATAAATATCTAACAGATCCAATTCCAGAAGGAAAGCCAGAGCCAGTAGAATGGCAAAATATTATAAAAAATGAAGATAAAGAATTGAAAGCTACCTTATCAGTAACTTGCAAGTCCATATTAAATAATATGCATCTATTTAATATGGATAAGCTTGAAGTATTACCAGAGGACGGAGTAATCTATGAAACTAAAATTGTTGTGTTTTATGAAGGTGAATCCGTCTTTGACCTTCTTCTAAGAGAGATGCAGGAAAATAACATCCATATGGAATTTGTCATGACACCTATATATAACAGTCATTATATTGAAGGGATAAACAATATATATGAATTTGATTGTGGAGAGCTTAGTGGGTGGATGTATAAAGTAAATGATTGGTTCCCTAATTATGGGGCAAGTAGATATCTGCTTCAGGATGGAGATATAGTTGAATGGGTATATACCTGTGACTTAGGTAGAGATATAGGTGGTGGCTTTAGTATTACAGGAGGTGAGGAATAATGTATGATAGCTTCTCAACACTTCACCCTATAATAAATTTTGTTTATTTTACCTCTATGTTAGTATTTAGTATGTTTTTTATGCATCCAATATTTCAAGCAATAGGATTATTTAGTTCATTTATATATTCAATAATGTTAAAAGGTAGAAGTCGTATAAAATTTAATATTTTATATCTCTTACCTATGATGTTATTTATGGCAGTTCTCAATCCTGCTTTTAATCATGGAGGTATTACTATTTTATTTTATCTTAAAAACGGAAATCCAATTACTTTAGAATCTATAATATATGGAGTTGCAGCATCATGTATGTTTATAACTACAATATTATGGTTTTCTTGCTACAACACTGTAATGACATCGGACAAGTTTATTTATTTATTTGGAAGGATTATACCTAAATTATCTTTAATATTTTCCATGGCTCTACGTTTTGTTCCTAGATATTTGGAGCAAATAAAGGTGATTTCAGATGCCCAAAAATGTATAGGCAGGGATATGTCTCAAGGAAATATATTTAAAAGGGCTAGAAATGGTATTAAAATATTGTCTATTATGACCACATGGGCATTGGAGAATGCTATTGAAACTTCAGATTCCATGAGGTCTAGAGGATATGGGTTACCAAATCGCAGCAGCTTTTCAATATTTCGCTTTGATAATAGGGATAAAATAGTATTTTTGATTATATCCTGTCTATTAGCAATTGTATTAATAGGGGCTTTTAAGGGAGAGAATACAATTCGTTTCTTTCCTTCTATTAAAATTATTGAAATTACAAGCTTTAGTATTATAATCTATATGGCTTATTTTATTTTATGTATGATGCCTGTCATTATAAATATTCAGGAGGCAATGAAATGGAAATATATCGAATCAAGGATTTAAGTTTTACATATCCTGAAAGAACAAAAAAGGCTTTGTCAAATGTAAATCTTACTATAAATGATGGAGAATTCATTACCATATGCGGTGAATCTGGTTCTGGAAAAAGTACATTAATAAAGCAATTAAAAACTTTATTGACCCCTTATGGCAAAAAAGAAGGGGAAATTTATTTTTTAGGAAAAAACTTGGAAAAAGTTCCCCATTTTAGACAGGTTTCACAAATTGGCTATGTACTCCAAAGTCCAGATAATCAAATAGTTACAGATAAAGTTTGGCATGAACTTGCCTTTGGGCTTGAAAGTCTAGGATATGATAACAATACTATTCGGTTACGAGTTGCAGAAATGGCAAGTTTTTTTGGTATTCAAACATGGTTTGATAAAAAAATAATGGAGCTTTCAGGAGGACAAAAGCAAATTTTAAATTTGGCTAGTATTATGGCTATGCAGCCTACTGTATTAATACTTGATGAACCTACATCTCAATTAGATCCAATTGCAGCTTCAGATTTTATAGAAACAATAAAAAAGATAAATAGAGAATTGGGGACTACTATTATTATGACTGAACATCGTCTAGAGGAAGTAATCCCAATGTCAGATCGTATTATTGTAATGGATGAAGGAAGGATTATAGTTGAAGGTTCTCCAAGGGAAGTTGGTAAGGAATTAAACAAAACAAAGCATCCTATGTTTTATGCAATGACTTCTGCTATGCAAATTTCCACGGAAATAGATAATAATTTAAATTGCCCAATTACTGTAAACGAAGGCAGAAGGTGGATTAATAATTTTATGGAAGATAAAGAAGTTAGAGAAGATACTATATTGGAAGAAGATACTAAGGTTGAAAAAGAAATAGCCATAAGACTTAAAGATATTTGGTTTAAATATGATAAAAATCTTCCAGATGTTATAAAGGATTTATCCCTAGAAGTAAGGACAGGAGAATTTTATTGTATAGTAGGAGGCAATGGAACTGGAAAGACAACTGCATTAGCTATTATAGGCGGTATAAAAGTTCCTTATAGAGGGAAGGTTTTTATAAAGGGGAAAAATCTAGTAAAAATGAGTACCAAGGAAAGATTTGAGAATAATCTTGGAATTTTGCCTCAGAATCCACAAAGTCTATTTGTAAAAAAGACAGTAGAATTAGATTTGTATGAAATACTATCAGATATTAAATTAACAGATGAAGAGAAAAAGATGAGGATAAAAAAGGCAGTAGAGATTACAGAAATAGGAGAATTGTTGTCCATGCACCCATACGATTTAAGTGGAGGGGAGCAACAAAGAGCAGCTCTTGCTAAGGTACTTTTATTGGAACCTAAGATATTGTTATTAGATGAACCAACTAAAGGATTAGATAGTTTTTTTAAAGAAAAATTTGCTAGAATTATTAAATCTTTGACCAGCAAAGGTGTAACTATTGTTATGGTATCCCATGATATTGAGTTCTGTGCAAGGTATGCTGATAAATGTGCCATGTTTTTTAATGGAAATATTATAAGTTCTAATACTCCCAAGAAGTTTTTTTCTGGTAATAGTTTTTATACTACTGCAGCAAATCGTATGGTTAGACATGTATGTAAGGATGCTGTAACTATAGAGGATGTGATTAGATTATGTCAGGAAAGCCTTTAGAGAAAAAATCTTTAAATAGAAGAACTATAGTTTCAGCAATAATTATTTTAATAGTTATTCCAGTTACTATTTTTTTTGGAATATATTTTTTAAATGATAGAAAATATTATTTTATAAGTCTTTTAATTATTATATATACTATGTTTCCATTTATTATGATATTTGAAAAACGAGAGCCTCAGGCTAGAGAATTAGTTGTTATTGCAGTACTAACAGCAATAGCAGTTGCTGGCAGAGGAGCATTCTACATGATACCACAATTTAAGCCAGTTACAGCAATTGTAATTGTTACAGGGGTTACCTTAGGAGCAGAATCAGGATTTTTAGTAGGAGCTTTAACTGGATTTGTATCTAATTTTTTCTTTGGTCAAGGTCCATGGACACCGTGGCAGATGTTTTGTTTCGGTATAATAGGATTTTTAGCTGGGATACTTTTTCAAAAAGGTATATTAAAAAAGACTAGAACATCTTTATGTATTTATGGTGGATTATCTACTTTTTTTATATATGGAGGAATTATAGATATTGGAAGTTTGCTAATATTTACTTCGGATTTTTCGTGGAAGGCTTTATTGGCAACATATATTTCTGGATTTTGGTTTAATGTAGTTCATGCTATTGCTACAGTTTTTTTCTTGTATTTAATTTCACAACCTATGATTGAAAAAATAGATAGGATAAAAATTAAATATGGATTATTGAGATAGGGTGGTTTGAGATGAATTTTTACTAGTTTAATAATAAATATATTTGATAATAATAGTGAATATATACCTTATTATTTCATATGTAGGCGGGTATAGCTATTGATTTTATGTTCCTGCTATGTTAAAATATTAATGTTTTAGAGGATATATTATCGACTATATTTGTAGGAGGTGTAAAGATGATAACATTCGTTTCAGTATTAGTTCTTTTATCAAGTTTATCTTTAATCGTTTCTGTAATAATGCAAGAGGGAAGTGAAGAAGGACTAGGTGCTTTATCAGGCGGCTCATCAGATTCATTATGGGGTAAGTCAAGAGGAAAGAGCCGTGAAGACATGCTTAGGAGAATAACAGTTGCATCAGCTGTTGTTTTTATAATATCTACTTTAGTATTAGCAGCTAACTAACAAAGGAGGAGTTAAAATGAATTTGGCATTAATTGCTGCGCCATTAGTTGGGATATTGGCGCTATTCTTTGCTTATTATAAGGCAAGCAGTATTGACAAAGTTAGTCCTGGCAACGATAGAATGAAGGAAATAGCAACCTATATTCAAGATGGATCCATGGCTTTCTTAAGAAGACAGTACAGATCCTTAGCAATTTTTGTGGCAGTACTTTTTATTATTTTAACATTTGCACCTGGTCTTGGATTTAGGACAGCTATTTGTTTCTTACTTGGAGCATTATTCTCAATATGTGCGGGATATTTTGGTATGAAAGTAGCTACAAAAGCAAATGTAAGAACTGCAAATGCTGCAATGGAATCAGGTATGACTAAAGCATTAAACGTAGCATTCTCAGGTGGAGCGGTAATGGGAATGTGTGTTGTAGGTTTGGGAATTTTAGGTGTAGGACAACTTTATATAATATTTAATGGGGATGTAAATATTATAACAGGTTTTGGACTTGGAGCTTCATCTATAGCATTATTTGCTAGAGTAGGTGGAGGGATTTACACTAAGGCAGCAGACGTAGGTGCAGACTTAGTAGGTAAAGTAGAAGCAGGAATCCCAGAAGATGACCCAAGAAACCCAGCAGTTATTGCAGATAACGTAGGAGATAATGTTGGTGACGTAGCAGGAATGGGAGCAGACTTATTTGAGTCTTATGTTGGAGCTATTATATCAGCTATTACTTTAGGTCTTGCATCATATGGAGAGACAGGAGTACATTTTGCTCTTGCACTTTCAGCAGTAGGAATTATTGCTTCAATTATTGGTGTTTATTTTGTTAAAGGAGATAAAGACCCTCAAAAATCATTAAATAATGGTACATTGGTTAGTTCACTAATCACAGTAGTTGCAGGTTTCTTTTTAAGCAATTATATATTAGAATCATATAAACCATTTATAGCAATATTATCTGGTCTTGCAGTTGGGCTTATCATAGCTAGAATAACAGAGTATTATACATCTGGAGATCATAAGCCAGTACAAAGAATAGCAGCTGAATCAGAAACTGGAGCTTCAACAAATATCATTGGCGGACTTTCAGTAGGTATGATGTCAACAGCTGGACCTATTATTGTAATATCTATTGGTATTTTAGTAGCTTATTTTGTATCTGGTGGTGCAACTAACCCAGCTCAAGGATTATATGGAATTGCTTTAGCAGCAGTGGGTATGCTTTCTACTGCAGGTATGACTATAGCAGTAGATGCTTATGGTCCAATAGCTGACAATGCTGGTGGTATTGCAGAAATGTGTGAATTACCAGATAAAGTTAGAGATATAACTGATAAACTTGACTCAGTAGGTAATACTACAGCAGCTATAGGAAAAGGATTTGCAATAGGCTCAGCAGCACTTACAGCTCTTGCATTATTTGCTTCCTATACTCAAGCAGTAGGACTTACAAGTATAGATTTAACAAAACCAACTGTTATTGCAGGTGCATTTATAGGTGGTATGCTACCTTTCTTATTCTCTGCAATGACTATGGATGCAGTAGGTAAAGCAGCCTTCTCAATGATTGAGGAAGTAAGAAGACAATTTAGGGAAATACCAGGCATTATGGAAGGAAAAACAACTCCGGAATATTCGACT
Source organism: Tissierella praeacuta (assembly GCF_040396155.1). Lineage (GTDB taxonomy): Bacteria > Bacillota > Clostridia > Tissierellales > Tissierellaceae > Tissierella > Tissierella praeacuta_A. Next base: position 135,763 of record NZ_JBEBOY010000001.1, on the reverse strand, counting down.
TGTGTAGATATTAGTACAAAGGCAGCACTTAGAGAAATGATAATTCCAGGATTATTGGCAGTAGTTGTGCCAGTAGTTATAGGGTTAGTATTAGGTTCAGAAGCTCTAGGTGGATTATTAGCAGGTGCATTGGTTACAGGTGTACTAATGGCTATATTTATGTCAAATGCTGGTGGAGCATGGGATAATGCTAAGAAGTATATAGAAGAAGGAAACCATGGTGGAAAAGGCAGCGAAGCTCATAAGGCTGCTGTTACTGGAGATACTGTAGGTGATCCATTCAAAGATACTTCAGGACCTTCATTAAATATATTAATAAAATTAATGACAATAGTAGCATTAGTATTTGCGCAAATGTTTGGAAACGGAATATTCTAATAAAATCCCTCTTTATGAGGGATTTTTTAATGATGTAATAATATGGTTAAATATGATATAATCATATAGTTAAGGGCATAATAATATATAAAAGGGTTGAGGTATATTAAAATGGATATTGAAGGTTTAAATCTAAACTACATAGTGGAAGGTGAAGGGAAGGATGTATTGGTGCTCCATGGATGGGGAGCTAATATAGATACAGTACTTCCAATAGTTAATATACTAAAGGAAAAATTTAGAGTGCATGCCCTGGATTTGCCAGGGTTTGGTAAATCTCAGGAGCCAAATGAGCCTATTGACTCTTTTAAATATGCGGAAATAGTGAAAAAATATATGGATAATATGAAGTTAAAGAATGTTATACTAATAGGACATTCCTTTGGTGGTAAACTATCAATTATTTTAGGGAATAGGTATCCAGAGATGATAGAGAAAATTGTCCTTGTAAATAGTGCTGGTTTAATACCAAAGAGGGGGATTAAATATTATACAAAAGTTTATAGTTTTAAATTTATGAAATTTCTATATAAGAGTTTTTTCTTCTGGTTAAAAAATGAAGAAATGATGGAAAGGTTCTATAAAAGATTTGGTTCAACAGATTATAAAGATTCATCAGGTGTTATGCGGAAAATACTGGTTATAGTAGTGAATGAAAACTTATTGCCTTTGCTAAGCAAAATAGAAGCTCCTACTCTGCTAATATGGGGAGATAAAGATACAGCTACACCATTATATATGGGAAAAATAATGGAAAAAGAAATAAGAGATTCAGGTCTAGTAGTATTAGAAAATACGGGACATTTTTCATACCTAGATGATTACCAAAGATTTACAATAATACTGAGAAATTTTTTGCAATATAATGAAGAGTAACGATAGTGAATATTGAAAAGTGAATAGATATATAATTTATCCACTATTAGTTTATTAGTTATTCACTATATATTTGGGGGGATTATTTTGTTGATTATAGTTATTATAATAGGTATTATAGCATTGGTTTTAATTGGAAATAAGACTAAAGAATTTTTGCATATAGTCCAATTAGAGGGATATAATTCGGAACAATATAAAAAATGGATAAAAAACAATAAAAGTAAAATTCTATCATTTAGAAAAGATAAACAAGAAGTTAAAAAACCCTTAGTATTTACAGAGAGAGCAAAAAGATTATTTATGACCAGTATGATACTAAATGGGATATATATAATTATACTTTTATTTAAGGCTTTCAATTTTTTAGAGTATTCTACTCCATATATATTTCTAAGCATGGTAATATTAGTATTTTTATTTTGGGTATTATATTATGCTCAACCTATAATAGTATTATGGGCAAATATAATAATGACTCCCATAGAAAATCGAATTAACCAAGGATTTTATGAGCAGGCTCAGGAAAAAATAAAATCTATGCAAAATTTAAACGTAGTAGGGATCACTGGAAGTTTTGGAAAGACCAGTACAAAATTTATAGTAGGAACCATATTAGGTGAAAGGTTCAAAGTGATTAATACTCCGGAATCTTATAATACTCCAATGGGGTTATCGAAAGTAATAAATAATCAATTGAATAATAGACATGATGTATTTATTGCAGAACTGGGTGCAAGAAATATTGGGGATATAAAAGAAGTGTCAGAACTAGTAAATCCTAAAATAGGAGTTATTACTTCCATTGGACCGACACATATAGAGACATTTAAAAATATAGATAATATAATGAAAACTAAATATGAGCTTATAGAAGAATTGCCTACAGATGGAATAGCCATATTTAATTATGATAATGAATATATAAAAAAACTGGCAGATAAAACATTTAAAGAGAAAATTCTTTATGGAGTGGAAGATATAGAAAACTTGGATTTATATGCAGAGGATGTAGAAGTTTCAGAATTTGGCTCTACTTTTACTGTTAAAGATAAGGAAGGAAATTCCATAAGATGCACAACAAAACTACTTGGTAAACATAATATATATAATATTTTAGCAGGTGTTGCAGTGGCAAAAGCTCTAGGCTTATCCTTTGATGAAATAAAAAAAGGAATAGAAAAAATAGAACCAATACCACATAGATTAAATATAATAAATCCAGGTACAGGTATTATTATAATAGATGATGCATTTAACTCTAACCCAATAGGTGCCAGAGCAGCATTAGAAGTATTATCACAGTTTAAAGATGGAAGAAAGATAATAGTCACACCAGGAATGGTAGAACTAGGTGCCATGGAAAATGAAGCAAATAGAAAGTTTGGCACAAATATAGGGAAAGTTTGCGATTATGTTATACTTGTTGGAGAGAAAAGAACTAAACCAATATACGATGGATTGATGGAAGTAAACTACAACAAAGATAATATATTTATTGTAAATACTCTAGATGAAGCAACAGCTAAAATTCAAAAATTAGCAAAACCAAAGGATATAGTGTTATTTGAAAACGATTTACCAGATAATTATAGTGAATGATATGAAAGGGGTTCTTCAATGTGAAAAAGGTCGGAATAATATTTGGAGGAAAAAGCGTAGAGCATGAGGTATCTGTAATTACGGGAATGCAGATAATAGAAAACATTGATAAAAGCAAATATGAAGTAGTGCCTATTTATGTAGATAAAGATGGAAGATGGTTAACGGGAAATAGCTTGATGGATTTTAAAAATTATAAAGATGGAAACTTTAAAGATGCTAAAGAGATAATAATATCTCCTAATTATGGAGATAAGAATATATATGCACATCCACAAAATATAGGATTGTTCGGGAAAAAGATTCTTGGAGAAATAGATATAATATTTCCAGCATTTCATGGTATGAATGGAGAAGACGGAACAGTACAAGGATTGTTTGAGCTTATGGATATACCTTATGTAGGTTGTGGAGTATTAGGTTCAAGTGTAGGTATGGATAAAATACTGATGAAAGATGTATATAAGGCAAATGGATTGCCCGTAGTAGACTATACTTGGTTTTATAGATCTAAATGGTTAAAAGATAAAGATGTGATTATAAAAGATATAGAAGAGAAATTGTCTTATCCATTATTTGTAAAACCAGCCAATTTAGGTTCAAGTATAGGTATATCAAAGGCGAAGGATAGAGAAGGACTTGTTGATGCTATAGAAGTAGCTATTAGATATGATAGAAAAATAATTATAGAAAAAGCAGTAGAAAATCTTAGAGAAATCAATTGTGCAGTTATGGGATTTGATGATGAAGTAATAACTTCTTTATGTGAAGAGCCAATCGGTTGGGAAGAAATCTTAAGTTTTGAAGATAAATACGTGAAATCTAATGAAAAAGGCGGAAAAGTAAGCGGTGAGAGAAGAATAATACCAGCTGAACTCAAGGACAGTATTAGAGAAGAGATAGAGGAATTAGCTAAAAAAGCATTTATAACAATTGATGGCAGGGGAGTTTCTAGAATAGATTTTTTAGTAGATGAAAACAAAAAAGTATATATAAATGAAATAAATACTTTACCAGGTTCAATTGCATTTTATCTGTGGGAAGGTAAAGGATATTCATTTACAAAATTAGTAGATGAATTAATATCTATCGCAGTAAAAGTACATGATGAAAAGAAAGAAAATATATACTCTTATGAGGCAAATTTATTTAATAGAACACAATATGGTGCAAAAATTAAGTAGGGTAGGCAAAGCCTACCCTAAATTTATATTTTGTGGATTATTAATAAATAATGGGTAAATAATAAGAATAAATAGAGAATATAAAAATAAAACCCAGAGAGGTAGGAATAAAGATGAGTATTAGAGAGAAAATTATAGAATTTATGGAAGATACGAAATATAAGCCAATGATAAAAGAGGAATTGGCAGTACAATTTAATATAGAGCGTAAAGATTTAGAAAATTTTTATAAGATATTAGACGGCTTGGAAAGAGAAGGAATACTGATAAAGGCTAAAAATGAAAAATATGGATTAATAGATGATGATTATTTAGTTGCAGGTATTTTAGAAGGACATGAAAGAGGATTTGGATTTCTTATTCCAAATGATAAAGAAAGACCAGATATATTTATTCCAGTTGAAAATATGAATGGAGCAATGCATGGAGATAGAGTAATAGTAAATATTACAAGAAAACAAGAAGTAGATAGAAGAGAAGAAGGAGAAATAATTAGGATTTTAGAAAGAGGTAATAAAATCATTGTAGGTACCTTTGAGGATAATAGAAATTTTGGATTTGTGGTACCAGATGATCTTAAATTTGGTTATGATATATTCATACCAAAAGCAAAAACTAAAAATGCAAAAAGTAATCAGAAGGTAGTTGTGGAAATAACCACATGGCCAGAACCTAGGAGAAACCCAGAAGGTAAAGTAATAGAAATACTTGGATATTTAGACGAAAAGGGTACAGATATATTATCGATTATTAGACAATTTAATTTACCAGAGGAATTTCCAAATAAGGTGCAGGAAGCAGCAAATAAAATAGACCAAGAGGTAGACCTAGAGGAAGTTAAAAGAAGAGTTGATTTAAGATATTTAAATGCTTTTACAATAGATGGAATTGATGCAAAGGATATAGATGATGCTGTATCTATTGAACTGAAGGAGAATGGAAATTATTATCTTGGAGTCCATATAGCAGATGTGGCTCATTATGTTAGAGAGAAATCAACATTAGATAAAGAGGCATTGCAAAGAGGAAACTCTGTATATTTAATAGATAGAGTAATACCTATGTTGCCAAAGGAATTATCTAATGGAATATGTTCATTGAATCCTAATGTAGATAGACTTTCATTATCTGTTTTTATGGAGATAGATAAGAAAGGTAAAGTGGTAGACCATGAAATAGTTGAGGGTGTAATCAATAGTAAGCAAAGGTTAGTATATGATGATGTATCTAATTTATTAGAAAATGATGATGAAGAGGCAAAGGAAAAATTAGCTAAAGTGGTAGATGATTTAAAATTAATGGAAGAATTAAGTCATATATTATATGAGAAAAGAGAAAGAAGAGGAAGTATAGACTTTGATTTTCCTGAAGCAAAGATTATTCTAGATGAAAAGGGAGTACCTGTAGAGATAAAAAAAGAAGATAGGCGAATAGCAAATAGATTGATAGAAGAGTTTATGCTAGTATGTAATGAAACAGTTGCAGAACGATTTTTCTGGTCACAAACTCCATTTTTATATAGAATACATGAGGAGCCTTCCCTTGAAAAAATAGCTACTTTCAGTAAGTTAATACACAATTTTGGATATACATTAAAAGGACAGCAGGAAGTTCATCCAAAGGAATTACAGTTATTGACTAAGGAAATAAAAGGTAAAAAGGAAGAAACTCTTATTAGTACCTTGATGTTAAGGTCATTGAAAAAGGCAAAATACAGTAGTGAACCAGGCATACACTTTGGTCTTGCAGCTAAGTATTATTCTCATTTTACAGCTCCTATTAGAAGATATCCAGACTTAGTGATACACAGAATAATAAAGTCATATTTAAATGGAAGATTAAATCATAAATCCTTAGAGAAACTAGAAGTAACTTTACCTGAAATAGCGGAACATACTTCTATGACTGAAAGAAGATCTGAAGAAGCTGAAAGAGAAGTTGAAGATATGAAAAAAGCTCAATATATGACTAGATATATTGGGGAAGAGTTTGAAGGAATTATATCATCACTAACTAACTTTGGTATGTTTGTACAGCTTGAAAATACCATAGAAGGGTTAGTCCATTTTAATAATATGATAGATGATTATTATCATTTTGATGAAGAGAAATACTATATAATCGGAGAAAGGACAAATAAGATATATAGATTAGGTGATATAGTTAAAATAAGAGTAATAGATGCTGATGTAATAAGGAGAAACATTGATTTTGAATTATTGTAAGATTGACATCATCATATATATTTGTTAAACTAAATTAAAAGAAATTAGAATATGGTGATAATATGAAAAAGACAGGAATTAAAGTAGTTGGAACCAATAGAAAAGCAAGATTTGAATATTTTATAGAAGATACCATAGAGGCAGGACTAGTATTAACTGGTACGGAGGTTAAGTCTGTTAGACAGGGGAAATTAAATATTAAGGATAGTTATGCCTCTATAGAACAAGGAGAAGTATTTATAAATAATCTTCATATTAGTCCCTATGAACAGGGAAATATATATAATGTAGATCCTCTTAGAAAGAGAAAATTATTATTGCATAAGAGAGAAATAAGGAAGCTAATGGCGGCAATAAGTCAAAAGGGTTATACTTTAGTTGCTCTATCTGCATATATAAAAAATGGATTAGTTAAAATAGAGTTAGCCACTGCAAAGGGTAAAAAGCTATATGATAAAAGGGATGATATAGCCAAGAAAGATGCAGAAAGAAGAATGCAGCAGCATGCTTCTGAGAAATATAGGGCATAATTACTGATAGATTGACATAATATCATTAATTTGTTATAATATATTGCATTGAAAAGTTTTAAATAAATATATTAAATGGGGGCGAATTTGGTTTCGACGGGGATGTGGAATCAGGAGCAGCGAGTCGTTGTCGCCAAGCAACGTTAAAAGTGGCAAACTAAATTAAACGCAAACGATAATTACGCATTTGCAGCTTAATTAAGCTGCTCGTTCTACCTAAGTAACCCACGGCTTGGGATAGAACGTCAATCTAGTGGGGCACCGCACTTAGCAAAGCTTTGAGCTATGGACGGAACTTATGAAGCTACCAAAACCTATATCTTGTCAGTAGGAGATAGGTCGAGGGAAATATAAATTACTGACTGCACTCGGAGAAACTCTTGTGGAAATGTTTTCGGACGTGGGTTCGATTCGTATGGAGTCGCCCTATAGAGTGATCTATAGGTGATAATCTGGCTTTATCGGTGAAAGCTTTAAAATGCTAATACCGAGGGGTATGTGGAGAAATTCAACAGCCCTGTATCGACTTATAGGCTGCTAAGTCATTTGATAAGCAGTACTAGGATGAAAGGAATAAACTATAATTAACTTTCATAATACGCCAGAGGGGTCAGAGACCTCAAGATATAGTCAGTGCCTTTAGGAAACTATTGGATATCATGTCCCACCGCCTCCACCATACATAAATCAAGCTCTAATGAGGAAAATCATTAGAGCTTTTACAATGCAATAAATTCATTATAAAATTGTTCTTTAGCTAATTTTTGAACTTCATTATATCTGCCATTTCGTATAGTGACCTCCTTATATTTAGAAATAATATGTTGTGCTCTAGCTTTCTTTTTTTCTATTACCAAGTATGGTTCAATATCTTGTAGAAGTTGTATGGCTTCATTATATATTATTGTATATGTATAAGAGTTCTTATGTTTTTCTTTATTATAATTTTTTTTAGTAGTAATTTTACCAGACTTTACAGTATTTTTAATCCATTGTAATAATTCTAAATCAGTGGAAGCAATTGAAACACATGGGGAATGATATTGGTTTTTATGGAATCTTGTAAGCATAATGCTACCTTCTCCATCTATAATACCAGCTATATAGGCTTTTTGAGTATCAGTCATTGACACACCTCCTATAAACGAACGTTCTAAATATATTATATAACAAATTTTAATAGTAGTAAATAAAATATGCTTTATAAGTTTAAATATTTACTTACATGATATAGATTGTAAATTCAATCATAGATTTGTTTGATTATAACTTTAAAATGTTACATATGCTATAGAATCAATAATTAAAAAGTAGTAGCCTGTTATTCTAAATAAAAATCTCAGTATGAATAAGCTTGACATCTGTATTTTAATGGTATATATTAGTAAAAATACTTTATATAATATTAGAATAAGGGGGAATTGAGATGTATTATGGAGAAAAAGTTTGTTTGAGAGCCTATAAAGAAGATGATATACCAATGGCAACATCATATATTAATGATGAAGAACTTAAAAAATTATTAGTTACAGATATTCCTTTTCCAATGACCTTATGGGAAGAAGAAGAATGGATAAAGTCTCAAAAAAGCAACCAAAGAGGCAACTACAATTTTGCCATAGAAGATATAGAAACGAAAAGATATATAGGCGGCTGTGGTATTCAAGAGGTTAATTGGCTAACTCGTGTTGCAACAGTTGGAATTATGATTGGAGATAAGGAATACTGGGGAAAAGGATATGGTACTGATGCAATGAAAGTACTTATAGATTTTGTCTTTAACAAAATGAATATTCGCAAGGTAAGGTTAAATACCTTTTCATTTAATACAAGGGCTAAAAAGAGTTATGAGAAATGTGGATTTGAAGTAGAAGGAATTTTAAAAGATGAAATATTTAAAGATGGAGAGTATTATGATGAAATAATAATGTCGATTTTTAATAAACGGGATTAATATATTAATAATACAGATTTTATATTCATTAATAAGTGAAAATTAGTATATTTATGAAATGCTGAAAAAATAAAAGGGAAAAGTTTCTAGAAACTTTTCCCTTTTATCGTATAAGATAAATTGGATTTTAATTTTTTCTAGCTTCCTCTAAGGCTCTAGTACCTCTTTCTTGAGCATCCTTTAGAGCTTCATCTATGGATTTTTCACCAGCAAATACTAAATCCAGTTCTTCACCTAGAACATCAAGAGCATTTATACTTCCAATATTTCTTGCACCTTGGAAACCAATATTAAAGCTTTCTAGGCCAACTGCTTTAGTTGGATTTTCTTCTAAGTATTTTTTATATTCTGGGATTTCTCTTGCAGAATATCTAACAGGTAAATAGCCAGTATTTTGTGCTAAAAAAACTGTATTCTCAGGAGTAGATAGGTATTTAGTAAATAACCAAGCGCCTAATTTTTCTTCTGGAGTTCCTGTATTATATACGGCAATATTTGTACCATAGTATAGTTGGTCATTAGTTTTATGTGCTGGAAGAGGAGCTAAGAACCAATTAACTCCTTCTACAGTATCTTTCTCTAGACTTGATAGAGCTGAAGTTGAAGCAACACACATTGCAGCCTTTCCTTGTGATAAAGGCAGATTTGCATATTTATCTTCTCCTGCTAATCTAGCAACTTTTGACTGAATTAAACCATTTAAAAATTCTATTGCTTCTTTAGTTTCTGGAGTATCGAAGAATAACTCATTTGTTTCTTCACTCATTGTAATACCTCCGGCTTGTTTTAGCCAAGGAGCTATATCTGTTGATATATTATTAGCAAATACTATACCATATATATCTGGTTCCCCGTCTCCATCAGTATCTTTAGTTAATTTTTCAGCTGCTGTTTTCCATTGGTCCCAAGTCTTAGGTATTTCTATATTGGCTTCTTTAAACATATTTACATTATAGTATAGAACCATTTGGCTTTTATTAAATGGCATAGCATACTGATGACCGTTCCATATACCATCATCTAAGAATAGCTGAGGATAGTCTGCTTTTTCTTCATCACTAAATCCAATTTTCTCATTTTCCATATAAGGATCTAAATTTTCAACTAATCCTTTTTCAATATACCATGATAATCTATTACAATAGATTTGGGTCATAGTTGGAAGTTGATTTGCCTTAGCTGCAGCCATTAGCTTTTCAAATAGCTCCCTATAATTACCTTGGAATTGTAAATTAATTTTAATATTTGGATTTTCATTCATAAAGTTTTCAGCTAAAGTAACTAATGTTTCTTCATTTGAACCAGCCATGGAATGCCAAAATACAACTTCAACTGGTTCGGTAATTTCAGTTGCAATTGTATTACTTTGAATGTTTTCCTCATTTACATCATTAGTCTTTGCTTCTACTGAATCATCAGCTGCTTTTTTACTACAGCCAGCTAATCCTATTACTAAAACCAGTGTTAAAATTAATGATAATATCCTTTTATTCATTCATACTACCTCCATTTTATTATTAATATTTTTAAATTTATCTATATAGAGTAGATAAATTTTTTAATCTTAACCTTTTATTTCAGATTTAAACACTCCAGAAATTATATATTTTTGAAGCTTTATATATAGGATGATTATTGGAAGTATTATAATATTAGTAGCAGCCATCAATATATTATAATCAGTTCCTACTTCATCTACAAATGCAGATAAAGCAACAGGCAGAGTTCGCATTTCTGTTGAATTAGTTACAATAAGAGGCCACATAAAGGAATTCCAGCTGCTAATAACTTTAAGTATTATAAGGGTTACTATGGCAGGTGTAGCAAGTGGAACCATTACTAGCCATAAAAATTTAAAGTCTGTACATCCGTCAATTTTGGCAGCATGATTTAATTCCTTTGGTATGCTCATGAAATGTTGTTTTAATAAATAAATCGTATATATACTAGCACACCAAGGTACTATAAGAGCCTTATATGTATTTATCCAATTTAATTTACTTAATGTAACAAAATTAGGTATTGTTAAGACTTCAGTAGGTACCATCATAGTTGCCACTAATATGGTAAATATAATATCTCTTCCTTTAAAGTCTATTTTAGAAAATGCATAGGCTGCCAATATTGTAGTTATTAATTCTCCAATAGTTATAGATATAGTAACTATAACACTATTAAAAAAATACCTCTTAAAAGGTGCAGCTTCTAAAGCTAGTTTGTAATTTTCCCACATTAACTTTGAAGGTATGAACTTTGGAGGCATTATAAGTACTTCATTGGATTGTTTTAAAGATGTAGATAACATCCATATAAATGGTACTAATATAAAAATAGCACCAATAATAAGTAATAAATATATAATTGATTTTGATATAAATCTTTTCATCAGTCTCATCCTATCAATAATTGGATTTTATTTTACTAATCTTTAACTGGATTAAAGTAAATATTAATATTATTATAAATAATACTACAGCTGCTGCTGAGGCAATAGAGAATTGCCAATGTCTATAGAATTTATTAAATATATAATATACAATGGTTAAACCACTTTTAAGAGGTCCTGTACTAGTATTGTATAGTACAAAAACTTCATCAAATATTTTAAAAGCTCCAATTATAGATGTAATAGATACGAAAAATAATGTAGGAGTAAGTAATGGCAATGTTATATGAGTAAATATCTTTAATCTGCTGGCACCATCTATTTTAGCTGCAAGATAATATTTTTTATCGATATTTTGTAGACCAGCTAAAAATATTATTATCTTATATCCCATGCTCTTCCATATACTAAAAAGGACTAATATAGGTATTGTATATTTAGGATTAGTTAGCCAATTTATTTTCTTTCCTCCAAGAAGTAATATGAAATAGTTTGCAAGTCCATAGTCCTTATTAAAAATCCATCTCCAAATTATAGACAAAGCTACAGTGGAAGTAACAAATGGTAAAAAATAGACACTCCTAAAAAAATTACCTAATTTTATCTTTGAATTCAATAAAATAGCAAATCCTAAAGATATGATTATAGATAATGGAACTACACCTAATACGAAAAAGAATGTATTTTTAAGTGCAAGATAAAAATCAGGGTCAGTTAACACGTATTGAAAATTATCAAATCCTCTTTCATATACTTCTCCTGATAAATAATCGAAGTCAGTATAAAATGCCATGCTAAATGATTTTATAATAGGATAAATCTTAAATAAAGTTAAAATCAGCATGGCAGGGAATATATATAATAGTCCTTTTATTGTGTTATTTTTAAACAAAGATTTTATTTTTTTCAAATATTTCACCTAACTCCAAGGATATTTTAGAAAAAATATATATTTTTAATATCTAAACATAGCTTGTCTCCAGTATTGACATTAAGATCCCAAGAAGCAACCATAGTTATTTTTATATCTTCATTTAATTTAGCAGTAATATAAATTTCTTTTCCCATTATCTGTGTATTTGTAACTATGGCTGAAAATATAGCCTTATCTTCTGTAGTGATTATAAAATCTTCTGGCCGAATTCCAAGGGTAATTTTATTATTATTTATTTTCTTATCCTTAAGATAATTGGATAAATCTATGATAATATCACTATTATTTAGAGTTACATTATTTTCATCAGAATAAATAGTTCCTTCAATAAAATTAATAGGAGGATTTCCTAAAAATTTAGCTACAAATTTATTAGTTGGATTAGTATACATTTCTCTAGGTGTAGTATATTGTTGACATACTCCATCTTTCATTAATAATATCTTATCGGAAATGCTCATGGCTTCTTCCTGATCGTGGGTAACAAAAATGGTTGTTATATTTATTTCCTTTTGGATTCTTCTTATTTCCTCTCTCATTTCAATACGTAATCTAGCATCTAAATTGGATAAAGGTTCATCTAATAAAAGAATCTTAGGTTTTTTTACTAAAGCTCTTGCAATAGCAACTCGCTGTTGTTGTCCACCTGATAATTCTGATGGTTTCCTATTTAGTAAATCACCTATTTTGGTTAACTCTGCCATTTGCAGAGCTGATTTTTCTCGAGTTTTTTTATCTATTCTTTGCATTTTTAAAGGAAACAAGATATTTTTTAGTACAGACATATGAGGATAAAGAGCATAGTTTTGAAACACCATTCCTATGCCTCGATTCTCTGGTTCTATATTATTGACATTCTGATTGCCAAAGAAAATATTACCAGAGGTAGGTTTATATAACCCTGCGATTAAAAATAAAGTAGTACTTTTACCACATCCGCTAGGCCCTAATATAGATATTAGTTCCCCATCATTTATTTCTAAATTCAAGTTATTGACTGCAATAACAGAGCCAAATTTCATATTTAAATTTTCTAGTTTAATTTCCATAAAATTATTCCTCAAAACTATTTAAATTTATATTTTATAATTTAAATTTATACTTTATAATATTTACATTATTATAATCAATATCAAGATATCATTTTCTGGGATATATGTTAAATTATATATTTGTATAGGTGGCTAGATTGGTATAGAAAATAGTAATAATCTGAATATTCCTAAAATAGAAGGGGGATATAGTATTATTCAAATTTGTCATAAAACCTAAACTTTTGTCTAAACCGTTGACATGGTTTCTAAATTATATTATAATTTAGAAAATTTCAAATATTAAATTAAGGAGGATAATAAAATTGAAAAAGACAGCTCGTAAGCCATACTTATGGGAAGCATCACTATCATTTGCTTTCCTAATCCTTGTCATGGGGACTAGTATCTATTTTTATGAAGCTAATCCACATATTCCAATGCTTATAGGAACTTTATTTGCATCAATGATAGCGATGAAAATTGGTTTTACTTGGAATGAAATTGAAAAGGCAATGTTTGATGGTATCTATCAAGCATTACAAGCAGTTATTATTTTGGCAATTATAGGTGTTCTTATTGGATTGTGGTTGTTATCTGGTGTAGTTCCCAGTATGATTTATTATGGATTAGCAATTCTGAAACCTGGAATTTTCTTAGTGGCAACTGTCATTATTTGTTCAATTACATCCTTAGCTACAGGCACTAGCTGGGGTACTGCAGGAACTATTGGTATAGCATTAATAGGAATCGCCAAGGGACTAGGTATACCTGTTCCTGTCGCAGCAGGTGCTATTATTTCAGGGGCATATTTTGGAGATAAGATGTCACCTTTATCTGATACGACAAATTTAGCACCTGCAGTTTCTGGAACTGATGTATTTACCCATGTAAAAAATATGGTTCCTACTACATTGGTTTCATATGGTATTACTTTAGTGATATTTTTAGTTATGGGGTTTAAATATGGTGGTGAAGGTGTTGATGTATCAGGCATAAATGCTATTAGAGAGGGAATAGCTTCTTCATTTAATATATCTCCATTATTATTGATACCTCCTATAGCTGTAATAGTATCCATAGCATTTAAATTACCTGCTATTCCAGGCATTACTATTGGTATAGTATTAGGTGGAATCCTTGGTGTAGTTATGCAAGGGGCACATTTAGGGGATTTATTGACTGCAGCATATGAAGGATTTACATCAGAAACAGGTATTGAGATGATAGATGAGTTATTATCTGCTGGAGGATTAAATGGTATGATGTATTCCATTTCCCTTACGATTATAGCCATGATGTTTGGTGGCATAATGGAAAAGACTGGACAGCTTGAGGTTATAGTAGGGGCTGTATTAAAGAGGGTAAAACGTGTAGGTTCATTGGTGGCTATGACAATATTCACCTGTATATTTAGTAATGCAACAATGCCTGAACAGTATATTTCAATAGTAGTACCAGGCAGGATGTATGCTAAATCATATAGGGAGAAAGGTTTACATCCTAAGGTATTGTCTAATACTTTAGAGAGTGCTGGAACACTTACTTCTGCTCTTATACCTTGGAATACCTGCGGTGCTTTTCTTTATAGTATTCTTGGAGTTACAGCAATGGAGTATGGTAAATATGCATTCTTTAATTATCTAACTCCTATAATAGTTATTATATTTGCATATCTAGGATTAAATCTACCTAAGATAGAAGACGATCCTGATACTATAATAGGTTTAGAAATGGAAGGCGTGTAAATATATTGGATTTAATAAAAGAAATACAAGTTTTAATAGGTTTTAAAATGAAACTTAAGTATATTAAAAAGGTTTATAAAGCTAGGAGCTGATTTCTGATGTGTACAGAAGTCAGCTTTTATTATTGTTGATAATATTAAAAAAAACATGTAATATATTATTTATATGAGAATAGTTTCAATATAATAAATTTAGATACGTTAACTTAAACTTGAGCAATAGAAGATATAGTGAAAACAGAATAAGTATTTAATAATAGAGAATATTAAAAAGTGAGCAAGTGAATACGGAGGGGTATATGGGAAGGTTTAGATTATTATTAAAGAAAAATGGAACAAAGATTTTAAAGCTGATTTTTATGCTTTTTATAATATGGATTGTAATTACCAGTGGAGCAAGGGAATTGAGATCCATAAATTTTGCTAAAACAATCTCTATAATTAGAGGATTTCCTATAAATCGTATATTGATATTTGCTGTTCTAGGAATGATAGCAGTATCTTCAATGAGCTTATATGATTTTCAAATAGTTAAATATTTAAATCTCAATATTAAAGGCATAACGATATTTAGTATTACTTTTGTTGCTAACACAATAAATAATATTTCAGGTCTAGGAGGTCTAACTGGTGCTTCTATTAGGTCTATATTATTCAAAAATAGTACAGACACTAAGGAAGATATAATAGATTATAATTTGTTATTAATTCCAGCAACAGGCATAGGTCTTTCTTCTATGATGATTATTGCATTATTTAAATATCAATATATAATTCCGATTATAGAAAAACACAGACTTATTATTGCAGCAATCACTATTTTTATAATATATTTCATAATATACTTTTTTATAGATAAAATCTTCTATAGAATAAACAAAAGTTTGCCAAATGGAAAGAATCCTACTAGGATTGTATTGAGGACAAAGCTATTATTATTATCTTTTATAGATTGGAGTATTGCTTTTACTCTATTTCTTTCTATTGTGAGACAGTTTAACCAAAGTATTAACTTTTCTATTGTATTTATTATATTTGTTTTAGGATCAATAACTGGGATTTTAAGTTTATTACCAAGTGGAGTTGGATCCTTTGATTTAATGATATTATTAGGTTTTCAATATTATGGAATGGCAACTGAGGATGTTTTGGCAGTTATAATACTTTATAGGATGTTCTATTATATAATACCTTTAATAGTAGGGATTATATTTACTTTAGTAGTACAATCTAAAAGTGATAATAAATTAATTCAATTTATTAAATTATCAAGGATAAAAGATTTTATAAATAAAACCTCTATTATCACAAATTTATTGCTATCTATATTAATATTAGCAAGTGGAGTAATTTTATTGTTATCTGCATTAGTTCCAGGAGTAATTGAGCGAGTTAGAATAGCCACAAGACTTTTATCTTTTCCGATCTTACAATTATCACGTCAATTATCTATATGTGTAGGTATATTATTAATAGCAGTTTCTCGACAAATAAGAATGAAAGTAAAACGAAGCTATAGAATAACTATGTGGTTATTATTTTTAGGTTCCATATTTACATTAATAAAGGGTTTTGATTATGAAGAAACCATTTTCTTGCTTTTAGTTTTAATAATATTGAAAATGTCTAAGGAAAGTTTCTATAGAAAAAGCTTACCGATTGATTGGTTTAAGGTTTCTATAACTATGGTATTAGCATTTATAGGAATTTTAGCATATATGAAAATGGCTCATATAATATGGAAGGGTTTTATAAAAACCCAACATTTTAAGACATTGATATCAAGACTTAACTGGTGGAATGTTCTTGGTGGTATTAGTGCTTATGGACTTTTAATTATTTTCATTGTTTATTATGAATTAACTAAAACTAGAATAACAAAAGATCCTAGATATGAAAGTGCTGATGAAGAAAAGTTAAATCATTTTCTACAGGAATATGAGGGTAATTTTTTAACCCATCTAATATTTTTAAAGGATAAGCATTTGTTCTGGGGTAAAGATAACAAAGTATTGATTCAATATGAAATAAGCCATAATCTTGCAATAGTTTTAGGAGATCCTATTGGGCAACAAAAATACTTTAATGAAGCTTTAACAGAATTTCAGGATTTTATAGATGAATATGGATATAAATCAGTTTTTTATCAGTCTAGTGAGAAACTATTGCCATTTTATCATGACCATGGATATTATTTTTTCAAATTAGGTGAAACAGGATTAGTAGAGTTGGACAATTTTGATATAAATAGTCCTAGGAGTAGAGACTTTAGGAATATCCTTAGACGATTTGAAAAAGATGGTTTTGTTTTTGAGATGTATAATGAGAACTCTTTAGATGAGGATTTGTTCATATCCTTAAGAGAGATTTCTGACCAGTGGTTACATGATAGAGAGGAAATGGGATTTTCCATTGGATGGTTTAATAGGGAATATTTAAATAAGTCTAAAGTAGGAATTGTAAAGAATGAAGAAACTGGAGAAACGATTGCCTTTGCATCAATAAGCCCTAGTT
Source organism: Tissierella praeacuta (assembly GCF_040396155.1). GTDB lineage: Bacteria > Bacillota > Clostridia > Tissierellales > Tissierellaceae > Tissierella > Tissierella praeacuta_A. The sequence goes on along the minus strand of NZ_JBEBOY010000001.1, from coordinate 118,402 downwards.
ATGATAATAGTTCGGTTTCAATTGATTTAATGAGATTTAAAAAAGATGTACCTAGTAATACTATGACATTTTTAATATTAAATTTACTCTTAAAGTTTAAAGAAGATAATTATAAATTATTTAATTTAGGAATGGCACCCCTTTCAAATGTTGGTATAGCCCAAAATGCCCATATACAAGAAAGAATGGCTCATTTAGTATTTAAATATGGTAAACATTTTTATAGTTTTGATGGATTAAGAAAATATAAAAACAAATTTGACCCAAGATGGGAAGGAAGATACTTAGTTTATGAGGATTTCATTTTGCTTCCATCTTCGTTAATAGAAGTCACATGGCTTATTCATTCAAAGAAGAAAAAAATTTAAAGAAACGGTGAATATATGGAAAAAAAAATATTAAAGACTATCTCTAGTATTGATAGTTTAAATATGGAAGAATTAAATAATCTTAATATGGGCGTTGAAATACAGGATTTAACAGAACCTAATTTATCTGTATCTGAGATTAATAAAATAGTAGCTCAATATAAAGAAAGATTCCGAGAATTTAATAATATTAAAGCTTTACATGGACCTTTTTTAGATTTAAAACCTTCAAGTCCAGATAAATTAATTAGGGAAGTAAGTTATAATAGATATTTATATACTATAAATGCAGCTAAGGAATTGGCTATGGATTATTTAATATTTCATAGCCAAATAAACCCATATTTAAACCAACCATTTTTAAGAGAATTAAATAATATACAAAGTAAAGAATTTTGGGAAAAGATATTAAAGGAAGTACCAGATTATAAAGGAACAATATTATTAGAAAACATATTTGAAGAAACTCCAGATATGTTAAAGGAATTAATAGAAACCATAAACTTATCTAATATTAAGATTAATCTAGACATAGGACATGCTAAGCTAGGTAAAGCTTCATTGGAAGAATGGATAAGAGAGCTTAAAGACTATATAGTATATATTCATATACATTCTAATGATGGGTTATATGATGAACACCAAAGTCCAGCTTTAGATGAAATAGAGAATTTATATTATATATTAGATAAATATGATTTAAATCCGGTATTGTCTTTAGAGTATAAGGTAGATAATTTAAGAGAAGAAATAAAAAGATATAGGTAGGAGGAGATTATATGGCAAATATTATGGTACAAGGAACCACATCTTCAGCAGGTAAAAGTCTTATGTGTACAGGATTGTGTAGAATATTTAAAGAAGATGGATATAAGGTATATCCATTTAAGTCTCAAAATATGTCATCAAAATATTATACTACTAAAGAAGGCTATAAGATAAGTACTGCTCAAACTTTACAGGCAATAGCTGCAGGAATTGAGCCGAATCCAAGTATGAATCCAATCTTACTTATACCAAAATCTGATAAGGGGTCTATGGTAGTTATTAAAGGTGAAGATAAAGAGGATATGGAAGCTGTAGAATATTTTAAATACAAAAGTAGTCTTAGACCAATGATTCTTAATATATATAATGAAATAGAAAAAGAGAATGATATTGTAGTTATAGAGGGTGCAGGCAGCCCAGCAGAAATAAATCTAAAAGAAAATGATATAGTAAATATGGGGATGGCTGAAATGGCAGATGCCCCAGTGATTTTAGTTGCAGATATAGATAGGGGAGGGGTCTTTGCTTCTCTTTATGGTACTGTAATGCTGTTAGAGGAACATGAAAGAAGGAGAATAAAGGGACTTATAATAAATAAGTTTAGAGGAGATAAATCTCTTTTAGATTCTGGTATTGACATGATTGAAAAATTATTAAATATACCAGTAGTAGGCACTATACCCTTTGCACATTTGGAGTTAGTAGATGAAGATAGTCTAGTGGATTATGAGAAAGAGTGTAATACAAAGCCACAAACGGAAGAACAAATGGAAGAGGAGTTAAATAAATTAGCTGCCATATTAAGAGAAAATATGGATATAGATTATATTTATGAAGTAATGGGAATTAAGAAATATTAATGATTAAAGGATAATTGACGATATAGGGCAGTTAGCCTATTAAGGAGAAATTAATATGTTAATTAGTGTAATATTTGCAGTTATATTAGATTTTATCATAGGAGATCCATATAGTTTTCCACATCCAGTAAAATTAATGGGGAAAATAATTTCCCTTGAGGAAGGAATAGTAAGAAAAATCACTCAGTCCAAAAAAGGACTTAAGATTTCTGGATTTATTATTGTTATAGTAAATATTTTACTTGGGTTTTTTATACCTTATTTATTATTGGGTTTTATAAGACAATATAAAATCCTTCATATAATAGTAAATACTTATTTAATATATACATGTATAGCAGCAAGATGCTTACATGATGAAGCCATGAAAGTATCCAAGGCTTTAGATATTGGCATAGAAGAAGCTAGGACAAGACTTTCTTATATTGTAGGAAGGGAAACTAAAAATCTTTCAGAAGAAGAGATTATAAGGGCTACGGTGGAAACTGTAGCAGAGAATACATCTGATGGTGTTATTGCTCCTTTATTTTATATAATGCTTTTAGGTGCTCCAGGAGGACTAGCATATAAATTTATTAATACTATGGATTCAATGTTAGGATATAAGAATGAGAAATATATGGATCTTGGATTTTTCCCTGCAAATGTAGATGATATATTTAATTATATACCTGCTAGGATTACAGGTCTATTTATGTGTATTAGTTCCACATTTAAGTTTAATATAAAGAATGGTTATAAGGTTATGATTAGAGATAGAAAAAATCATAAAAGTCCAAATTGTGCATATCCAGAAGGAGCTGTGGCAGGACTTCTAGGTATTCAACTGGGAGGAAACAATTATTACCATGGTAAACTTTTTGAAAAACCAACTATAGGGGATAGAATTAAGAATATTAATAAAGTAGATATAAATAATACTATAGAAATTATGTATCGGAGTGAAATACTATTTCTGATTATCTATATTGCATGTAATTTAACCTTTTATTTATAAAAATATCTTGTATTAAATATAAACTTATGATAGCATTTAAAATGAAAATTTAATTTAAAATACATTAGGTTCTATACAAGAATAATAGGGAAATGGGTGAAAATCCCATACAGCCCCCGCTACTGTAAGTGATGATGAAATCAACTTATGCCACTAGAGAAATCTGGGAAGGCGTTGATGGTAAAATGATTCACAAGTCAGGAGACCTGCCTAATAGTATCGAGTGACCTTCGGAGGGAAGGAAAAGCTTCAACTATTGATTAGTTAAATCAGTATATTTCCATCCCTAATCTGTTTCAGGTTAGGGATTTTTATTCTCCTCATAGGTCATCTGCAATAGGAAATAAAGGATTATCCTTTATAAAATAAATGTGAGGTGATTTTATGAAAAAGAAATTGTTCATGTGGGCTGCATTATTCGTTTTAATTATAACCCCACAGATGGCACATGCAATGCATATTATGGAAGGCTTTCTTCCTCTTAAATGGGCATTAGTATGGGCAGCATTAACTTTACCATTTTTAATTATTGGATTTAAGAGATTAGGTAAAAATCTAAAACAAGGACAAGATCAAAAAATGCTTTTAGGATTAGCAGGAGGATTTGCCTTTGTTTTATCAGCTCTTAAGATTCCATCTGTTACTGGATCTTGCTCTCACCCAACAGGAGTAGGCTTAGGTGCAATATTATTTGGACCAACAACTATGACTGTTATAGGAATTATTGTACTATTATTCCAAGCATTATTATTAGCACATGGAGGACTTACTACACTAGGAGCAAATTCATTTTCAATGGCTGTAGTGGGACCACTTGTTTCCTATGGTATTTATAAGGCTTTAGGTAAGGAAGGCAAAAACAAAGGACTAGCTGTTTTCTTAGCAGCAGCATTAGGAGATTTGGCTACTTATGTAATTACATCAATTCAACTTTCCTTTGCATTCCCAGATGCCACAGGAGGATTTACGGCATCTCTTACTAAATTTATATCTATATTTGCCCTTACACAAATACCACTAGCTATTGTTGAAGGTATAGTAACTTTAATGGTATTTAATCTTATTCAGGAATATAGAAAGGAAGGAGTGCTTAAAATTGAAGAATCTATTTAAACAGAATATTATTTTATTAATTTTAATAATTGCAATCGTAATCACTCCATTAATCATAAAAAGAGATTCTGAGTTTGAAGGTGCAGATGGAGAGGCGGAAGGATTAATACAAGAGATAAGTCCTGATTATGAACCATGGTTTGAATCATTATGGGAACCACCAAGTGGTGAGATAGAGAGTTTGCTTTTCTCTCTTCAAGTTGCCATAGGTGCAGGTCTTATTGGATATATTTTCGGTGTATTAAAGGAAAGACGAAAAGTTGTTGCTAATAGATAAATATGCATACACCAATAAGTTAAAGGACTATTCTCCACAGGCGAAAATTATCTTTGCCTGTGGAGGAATAGTATTACCAAGACTAATCAATAATTATTATTTTGATTTATTAACTATTATAATTATGGTAGTATTGGTTGTGGCCATAGCGAAGGTGCCACTTAAAAACTATTTCAAAATGCTTCTTCTGCCCATTTCTTTTCTAATACTTAGTTTAATTGCAATAATGGTTTCAATTAACAGCAATAGTTATCTTCACTATTTTAAACTTGGAAACATATATATTGGCATAACTAAAGATTCTTTAGCCATTGCAGCAAAATTATTTACTACAGTATTATCATCTTTGACATCTGTATATTTTTTAATATTAACTACTCCAATAATAGCTATTATCAAAGTTTTAAAAAAAATAAAAACTCCTAGTTTATTTATAGAATTAATGGTACTAATTTATAGAAGTATATTTATATTCATTGAGGAAGCAAATAATATCTATTTAGCACAAACAATGAAATTTGGGTATGAAAACAATAAGAATACATTAAAATCAATATCCCTATTAATTAGAAATCTCTTTCTTAGAGTGTTTTTAAAGCATAGGGAAATGAATATATCCTTGGAGTGTAAATTATATAATGGGGATTTTAAATTAGGTGATTAAATGATAAAAATAGAAAATCTATATTATGAATATGAAGATGGAACGAAGGCATTAAATAATATAAATATGGATATGTCAAAGGGAAAGATAATAGGTATTATTGGAGCTAATGGTTCTGGTAAGTCTACATTATTTTTAAATATTATGGGGATTCTTAGACCAAGCAAGGGTTCTATAAAATACAATGATATTCCTATAAAATATAAGAAATCTTATTTAAGAGAGTATAGAAAACAAGTGAATATTGTATTTCAAAATCCTGAGCATCAAATATTTTATTCCAATGTATTTGATGATATAGCATTTTCCTTGAGAAATATTGGTATGTCTGAGGATATAATAAAGGAAAAAGTGGATAGAGCACTTAAAAAGGTTAATGGTCTTGATTTAGAAGATAAACCAATACATTTTTTAAGTTATGGTCAGAAAAAGAGAATTGCCATTGCTGGAGTATTGGTAATGGATTCTAAGGTGCTTTTATTAGACGAACCTACAGCTGGTCTTGACCCTTATATGACGAAGCAGATGAAGGGCATAATCAATGAAATTAGCAAAGATAAAAATATTATAATATCAAGTCATGATATGGATTTGATATATGATATATGCGATTATATCTATATACTTAGAAAGGGAAGTATTATTGGAGAGGGAAAACCACAGGAGGTTTTTCTAGAAGATAGTCTAATAGATGAAGCATATTTGTCAAAACCTTGGCTAATTAGAATACATGAAAAATTTGATATACCTTTGTTCAAGAATGAAGAGGAATTTATAACATATAATCGAAAGGAGAACCTATGAAAAGAGGAATAATAGTAGCAAGTTTCGGGACAACCCATGAAGATACTCGAAAACTTTGTATCGAAAATATCGAAAATATAATAAAGGAAAAATATAAGGATTATTTAGTTTTTAGGGCATTTACTTCACAGATGGTTATTAATACTTTGAAAAAAAGAGACAGTATTCATGTTTTCAATCCTAGTGAAGCCATAGAAGAAATGAAAGCTCAAGGTATAGAGGAAATATATATTCAGCCTCTTCATATAATTCCAGGACATGAATATGAGAAACTTACAAAATATAATTTAAGAGTAGGATTGCCTCTATTAAGCTTGCGAGAAGATAATGTAAAAATTGTAGAGGGAATGGGGATTAATGAATTAGGTAATAATGAGGCAATTGTATTTATGGGACATGGTTCAGATCATGAGGCAGATAAGGTTTATGAGGTTTTAGAAAACATTTATCACGATAAAGGTTTAAAAAATGTGTTTATTGGAACTGTTGAAGGAAGTAAAACAATCAATGATATTATATCGAATTTAAAAGAAAAGGATATTAAAAAAGTTAAGCTTCAACCATTTATGTTAGTGGCAGGAGACCATGCAAAAAATGATATGGCATCTGATGATGAGGATTCTTGGAAATCAATACTTGAAAAAGAGGGCTATGAAGTAGAAGTAAGCCTTAAAGGCCTTGGTGAGTATAAAATTATCCAAGATATATTTTTAGAACATCTTGAGAAAACAATAGGAGAGAACTAATGAAGAAATTATATGGAATTGGTACAGGACCAGGAGATAAAGAACTCTTAACTCTTAAAGCTGTTAAAGCAATGGAGAATTCATCGGTTATATTTACTCCAAATAATAGAGGAAAAAATATGGCTGTAGATACTGCAAAGGATTTTATTAAAGATAAACCAATAGTCTTTATTGATTTCCCAATGGGAAATGTTACAAGGGAAGATTATAAGAAGGCTGCAGAAATCATATTAGAAAAAATATCTGAAGGGAAGTCAGGTTCTTTTCTTACTATAGGGGATCCTATGATTTATAGTACATTTATATATATTATGGAAGAATTAGAAGGAAAAGACATAGATATAGAAATAATATCAGGTATCCCATCATTTGTGGCTGCAGCTGGAGAAAGTAAAACTCCCCTAACTTTAAAGGGAGAAAATTTTATATTATGTGATGAATTTAATGGGGAATTATTAGATAATGTAGATTCTATGGCTATATTAAAGACAATAAAAGAAAAGGAAAATATATTAGATACTCTGAAGGACAATGATTTTAGTTATAAATATATTAAAAGGGCAACATTTGAGGAACAGGAAATATTGATAGACAAAGAAAAGATATTAAATGATAGGGACTACATATCATTGATTATAGCTAGAAAAAATTAATATATAATTATATAAAATATTGAAATTAATATTATAAAATGATATAAAGAAGGTGAAGAAATGGAACATGGAGGAGACTTATTATCTTATAAAGATTATTATAAGGGAGAATTAATAGATTATAGCAGTAATATAAATCCACTGGGGCCGCCGAATGGGTTAAATAAGGTACTAATAGATAGTTTTGAAAATCTGGAAGCATATCCGGATATTAAATATAGAAATCTAAAAAATTCCATATCCAATTATTTAAATTGTGATGAAAATAATGTAATAGTTGGTAATGGTGCCGTAGAATTAATAGATAATTTTATAATTTTAGCTAATAGGGTAATAGTTTGCACACCTTCTTTTTTGGAGTATGAAAAAAGGGGTCTCATACATGGAAAAGAAGTAATCAGAGTTCCATATAATGATGATTTTACTATAGATATTTTAGAAATAGGAAATAGAATAGAGAAAGGTGATTTGCTAATACTTGGTAATCCCAATAATCCTACAGGTCTTAGAATAGATAAAATAGAGCTTATAATGATATATAATATGATTGAAAAAGCAGAGGCGCATTTATTACTGGATGAAGCTTTTTTTGAGTTTTGTCCTATTGACTATGATAGTATAGAGCTATTTAGACAAACAAATTATGAGAATTTAGGAATTATAAGGGCTGCTACAAAATTTTTTGCATTACCTGGTATTAGATTAGGATATGGATGTACATCTAAAGTATTGGCAAATATGATAAATAATGTAGAATTACCTTGGAGTGTAAATTCATTTGCGGAAGCAGCAGGTAATTTTATATTTGATGATAGAGATTATATAGAAGAGAGTAAGGGATATATAGAGGATGAAAGAAAGTACATTCACCAAGAATTATCAAAACTTTCTAATATAAAGGTATATCGTACAGAAACCAATTATATATTGATTAAACTTTTAAAATGGGATGAAGAATTTGTATTTAAATTCTTTTTAAAGAGAGGGATAGTCATAAGAAAATGTTCTAGTTTTGCAGGACTAAAAGAAAACCATATTCGAGTGGCTATAAAGAGCAGGGAAAATAATATAAAGCTTATAAAAATTTTCAAAGAACTGGAGAGCGTATAGATGAAGAGCATAATGATAACGGCTCCATCAAGTAATACGGGAAAGACGACCATTACACTTGGAATAATTAGAGCCATTAGAGATAGAGGATTAGATATTTCTGCCTTTAAAACAGGACCAGACTTTATTGATACTAAATATTTAGAAATAGCATCTGGAAAAAGAGCGGGGAATTTGGATATGCATTTAATGGGTAAAATTGGTATAAAAGAATCCCTGTCTATGAATAATGGAGAATATGGTATTATAGAAGGTGTTATGGGATATTTTGATGGAATATATAATACTTATGAGAATTCAAGTTTTCATATATCCAAAGAACTAGATATTCCTGCGATACTAGTATATAGGCCTCAGGGGGAAATGTTTTCTGCTATTCCTAAGATTAAAGGAATGGTAGAATTTCCGGGCTCAAAGATAAAAGGCATTATATTAAATAAAGTTAGCAAGGAAATATTTTTATTATTAAAAGAAAAAATTGAGGAATATGTGGATATCAAGGTATTAGGATATCTTCCCCAAGATATATCCCTAGAAGTTGAATCTAGATATCTAGGATTGATGCAGGCCTGTGAAAATAATGATTGTGAGGAATTAATATCTAATGTAGCTAAAGCTATAGAAAAGACAATAAACATAGATAAAATATTAGAATTAGCTAATTCAATAGAAGTCTTTCCGTATGAATATCCAGAAAAAAGGAATATTCATATTGCTATAGCCTATGATGAGGCCTTTAATTTTTATTATAATGAAAATATAAAATTAATGGAGAATATATGTAAAGTAAAATATTTCTCACCACTTAGAGATAAAGAAGTTCCGCAGGCTGATATTATATATATTGGTGGAGGTTATCCAGAGTTGTATAAGGAGGTATTATCGTCAAATATAGAGATGCTTAATTCTATAAGAGAAAATGCCATGGCTGGAAAATATATTATAGCTGAAGCAGGGGGGTTTATGTATCTAGTATCCTCCATAGAAAATTATTCAATGTGTGATATGTTTAAAGGTAATGCTTCGATGACAGGAAGATTACAAAGATTTGGATATGTAAACATTTTATTAAATAAAGATACAATATTAGGAAAACAAGGTAGTGTAATTACAGGGAATGAATATCATCGTTCCATAATAGATATAGAGGATGAGCCGGCATTTAATATTACTAAACCAATGAATAATGATAAAAAATGGCAATGTGGATATATTTATAAAAATGTGTTGGCATATTATCAACATATTAATTTCCTTGGAAATATAGAAAGTTTTAATTATTTGTTAGATAGGGTAGAAAGTATAAAAAGGGAGGGATAGAAATGTATATTAAAAATCCGATGGAAATAGAAAATAAGAGTATGGATATTATAGATGAAGTCATGGGAGATACTAATTTTTCAGAAGAGGAAAAAGTAGTGGCAAAGAGAATGATTCATACAACTGGGGACTTTGATTATAGAAATATAATTGTATTTAAAAATGATTTTATGAAGGAAGCTAAAAAAGCTATTTCAGAAAAAAAGATTATATTTACTGATACTAAAATGGCATATACTGGAATTAACAAACCTGCATTGGCAAAGGCTGGTTGTGAATTGAGATGTTTTATAGATGATGAAAGAGTATTTACTCTATCTAAAAAGCTTGATACCACAAGATCAGCTTGTGCAGTGGATTTGGCTGTAGAGGAAGGTATTGATATATTTGTAATAGGCAATGCTCCTACAGCGTTATTTAGGATACTGGAATTAGTTAAGGAAGGTAAGGTTAATCCAAGATTTATAGTGGGAGTTCCTGTAGGATTTGTTGGAGCTGCTGAGTCTAAGGAATATTTAAGGGAGTTTAATATACCATCTGTATCTACAGTAGGCAATAAGGGAGGCAGTAATGTAGCTGCTTCAATAATCAATGCCTTATTATATATGATGGTGGTAGGTAGATGAGCCTAGATTTATATGTAATAAAAGAAGGAAAAAGATTAAGATGCGGATATACTACAGGCAGTTGTGCAGCAGGAGCGGCTAAAGCAGCTGCTATTATGCTTGAAACAGGTAAGATAATAAAATATGTTGAAATAGATACACCAGCAAATATAAGGTTAAAACTTGAAGTAAATAATTCATCTATTGAAGAGGATAGAGTTATATGTTCCATTGTAAAGGATGCAGGAGATGACCCTGATAATACAGATGGAATAGAAATATATGCTGCTGTTTCCAAAAGAAATGATGGACAAGTTCTTATAGAAGGTGGACAGGGGATAGGAAGAATAAGTAGAAAAGGATTGTTTGGTAAAGTAGGTGAAGCCGCCATAAATCCAGTACCAAGGCAAATGATAGAAAAGGAAATAAAAGAAGTTTCAAATAATGGATATGATATTTTAATATTTGCACCTCAAGGAGAGGAAATTGGGAAAAAAACTTTTAATAAGAATATTGGTATTGAAGGCGGGATATCCATTATAGGTACCAAAGGTATAGTATATCCAATGTCAGAAGAGGCTCTTATAAAGACTATATATATGGAGATAGATATGGTAGAAGAAAACCATGGAAAATCTAATATTGTTTTAGTGCCTGGAAACTATGGGGAAAAATTAGCAGAAGAATTAGGGAGAAAAGAGCCAAAAGTAAAGGTGTCGAATTTTTTAGGTGATAGTTTATTATATGTTTATAATAAAGGCTTTAAATCCATAACTTTAATAGGTCATATAGGTAAGTTTTCCAAACTATCCATAGGTGTATTCAATACTCATAGCAAAGTATGTGATGGCAGAATGGAAGCTTTTATATACTATTTGGCCTTTATGGGGGCACCAATGGAATTACTTAATAATGTAAATAATGCTGTTACAGCTGAAGAAGGTTTAAATATTTGTATAGATGCTGGTTATGGAGAAGTTGTAAGGCATATGGAAAAAGGAGCTGAAGATAGGATACGAAAATATTTAAAGGATGAGAACTATAAAGTAAAGGTAATTATTTACTCTATGGAAAGAGGTGTGGATATATGCTGATTGTAGCTGGGATAGGACCTGGAAATCCAAGGTATTTGACTTTTGATGTAAAGATGAGAATAGAAAGTGCAAAGAATATATTAGCCTTTGGTAGAGTAGCAAATTCTCTTAAATCAATTAGAGATGATATTATAGAGGTAAATAAAGTAGAAGAAATAATGAAATACATAGATATGGGAAAGGAACTATTATTACTTGCTTCGGGAGATCCAAATTTTTTTGGTATAGTAGATTATTTAAAGAAAAAGGGATTAGAAATAAAGGAAGTATTACCTGGATTATCTTCCTTTCAATATATGATGGGAAAGCTTCAAAAGTCATGGCAAAATGCAAATTTCATATCTCTCCATGGAAGAGATGAAGGTCTAGAGAGTATTAAATTAAATAGACTTAGTATATTATTAATAGATAAGGACAATTCACCTAATAAAATATCAAGAGAATTACATAGATTAAATATTAAAGGAAAGATTTATGCAGGATTTAATTTATCCTATGATGATGAGAAGATAATTATAAAAAATATTGGAGAAGAAATAGAAGATATTTCATCCCTTGGAGTGGTGGTAGTTGAAAATGAAATGGATTAAAGATGAAGATTTCATAAGAGGAAATCTTCCTATGACTAAATTCAATATTAGGATATTAACTATGGGATATTTGGCCATAGAAGAAGGAGATAGATTTCTAGACATAGGAGCAGGTACAGGCTCCATATCCATAGAAGCAGCTTCCCATGGAGCTAAGACTTGGGCGATTGAGAGGGAAAAGGAAGGCATAAAATTAATTAAAGATAATTCTAATAAATTTAATGTAGAGATTAATATAATAAATGGAGAGGCTCCAGATAATCTTCCTAATGAAAAATTTAATAAATGTTTCATAGGTGGTTCAGGTGGAAAATTAGAAGAGATATTTTTATATCTCAAAGAGAATTTAGAAAACAAGGGAATATTATGCGGGAATTTTATAACATTGAAAAATTTGAATCAGTTTATTGAATTATTAAATAAATATAGTTATAGTGATATTGAAGTCCAATTGGTCCAAACATCTATTATGGATAAAATAGGACTTTTAAAGGGACAAAATCCAATATTTATAGTAAAAGGAGTGAAAGACGTTGATTAGCTTTGTAGGAGCAGGACCAGGAAATGTGGATTTAATCACAATTAAAGGCAGGAAACTTTTGGAAGAGGCGGATGTAGTTATATATGCAGGTTCATTGGTGGCTAAGGAACATTTGGAATTTTGCAAAGGAGAGGCTAAAATATATAATTCAGCTTCAATGACATTGGAAGAAGTTATTGAAGTAATGGATATGGCAGTAAAAGATAGTTTAAAAGTAGTTAGATTACATACAGGGGATCCTACAATATATGGAGCCATAAGGGAACAGATGGATTTGTTAGATAGTAAAGGTATTACATATGAGGTAGTTCCTGGGGTTAGCTCATTTACTGCAGCGTGTTCATCTATAAAGAAGGAGTTTACACTTCCAGATGTAAGTCAGACCATAATTCTAACTAGAATAGAGGGACGTACTCCAGTACCAGAGGAAGAAGATCTAGAATCTTTGGCTAAGCATAAAGCCTCCATGGCAATATTTTTATCGGTGCAAGAAATAAATAGAGTAGTAGAAAAATTGATAAAAGGTTATGGAAGAGATGATGTACCAGTGGCTATAGTATATAAGGCCACATGGGAAGATGAAAAGATAATATATGGGACCCTTAAAGATATAGAAAAAAAGGTAAAAGAAGAAGGAATTAATAAAATGGCACAAATTTTAGTAGGGGATTTTATAGAAGGAGAATATGAAAGGTCAAAGTTATATGACCCTAGTTTCACCCATAAATTTAGGAGTGCATCAAAATGAAAATAGCCTGTCTATCATTTACAGATAAAGGGAAATTAATAGGTGATAGGCTAAAAAGTCTAAATGAAGAGAATAAGGAGTATATAATAACTCATTATGTTAATAAGGAGATAGAAGGAGGCATAAAATCCTTATTAGATTATATTTGGAAAGAATATGATGGTTTAGTGTTTATATCATCAACTGGAATAGCAGTAAGAATGATAAATCCATATATTAAAGATAAAATAACAGATCCAGCTGTTGTAGTTATAGATGATTGCGGAAAATTTTCCATATCTTTATTATCAGGTCATTTGGGAGGGGCGAATGAATTATCACAATGGCTGGGAGAAAAGATAAATGCAACTCCAGTTATTACAACAGCTTCAGATAATAGAAAAATAGAAGCTATAGATTTATTTGCAAAGAGGAATGATTATTATTTAGAAGATATGGAATCAGTAAAAAAGATAACAGCTATGATGGTAAATGGGAGAAACATAGGATTTTATTCAGAGGATAAAAAAACAATAGATTATTCTAATCTTATGGTATTGGAAAATTTAGATTATATAAATCCTAAGATAGAAGGAATGATTATTGTTAGTTCAGAGATTAGCAAATCTCTAAATATAAATATACCAGTTACATATTTAAGACCAAGGAATATTAATATTGGAGTAGGGTGTAGAAAGGGAGTAGAAAAGATACGAATTATAGAAGCCATAGAAGAAGTTCTTCATAAGGAGAATTTATCTAATAAGAGTATAAAGGCGATTGGTACAATTGAAGTAAAAAAAGATGAAAAGGGAATTATAGATTCGGCAAGACATTTTAATTGTCCAATGAAAATATTTACTATAGATGAAATAAGGCAAGTGGAAGATAAGTTTAGTAGGTCTCAATTTGTCAAAGAGAAAATAGGAGTTTATTCTGTATCGGAACCTTCTGCATATTTACTTGGGGGAAAATTAATTGTAAATAAATCTAAACACGAAGGTATTACAATATCAATATCAAAGGAGATAAAAAATGGCTAAATTATATGTAATAGGAATAGGTCCAGGTGGTAGAGAGCATATGACCTATAAAGCAGTAGAGGCAATTAAATCTAGTGATATAATAGTAGGATATACACCATATATTGAATATCTTGGAGATTTAGTAGAGGGAAAAGAATTATTTTCTACGGGGATGAAGGGGGAACTAGAAAGGTGTAAAACAGCCATAGATATGGTTAGAAATGGAAAAGATACTGCAATAGTAAGTACAGGAGATGCAGGACTTTATGGCATGGCTGGACCAATTCTTGAGTTGGCAGAAGATATAGAAGTTGAAATAATACCGGGAGTAACTGCTTCATTTTCTGCAGCATCAGAACTAGGTTCACCTATTATGCATGATTACTCCTCCATTAGTCTATCTGATTTATTAACTCCCTGGGAAGTAATAGAAAATAGATTAGAAAAATCAGCAGAGGCAGATTTTGTTATTGCCATATACAATCCTAAGTCAAAAGGGAGGAAAACTCATTTAGAGAAAGCGGTAAATATAATTTTAAATCATAGGAAAGGCAATACTCCAGTAGGTATAGTTAAAAATTCAGGTAGAGAAGGCAGAGAAATAACTATCACCACTTTAGATAATATAGACTATGAAAAGGTAGATATGTTATCTGTAGTCATTATAGGAAATTCAAATTCATATATAAAGGATAATAAGATTATTACACCAAGGGGATATAAGATAAAATGATTTGGATAATAGGAGGCACCAGTGAGGCTAGGGAAATAGTAGATAGAATAAAGGATTTAAATAATTATATCCTTACCATAGCCACAGATGGAGGAAAAGAGTTTGTAAATACCAATAGGGTAATAGTTGGTAGAATGGATTATGATGATATGATATTATTTTGTAAGGAAAATAAAATTTCCTTAATAGTGGATTTGACCCATCCATATGCTAAGATAGTATCAGAAAATGCGAAAAAAGTAGCAAAGAATCTGGAAATATATTATATTAGATATATGAGGGGCAGGACATCTTTAGAGGGAAAGATTGTTTATGTAAATAGTTATGAGGAAGTTTATGATTACCTATTAAAAATTTTTGGAACAGTATTTTTTACTACTGGTTCTAAAAATATTGGAGATTTTGAGAAAATACGAGGTAATAATAGATTTATCTATAGAATACTTCCAGCCATGGAAAGTATAGAGGAATGTAAAAAGTATAATGTACAAATGAAAGATATAATAGCAGTATTAGGTCCATTTTCTAAAGAATATAATAAAGTTATGTTTGAGGAGTATGGGGCTAAATATTGTGTTATGAAGGATAGTGGAGATAAAGGCGGTACCCTAGAGAAATTGCAAGCCTGTAATGAATTAGGTGTAGTCCCAATAGTAATAGGCAGAGAAGATGAAAAAGGAATCAATGATTTGAACTTAATAGAAAAAATTATTAGGGAGAAATCTAAAGGGGGAAAATAAATGGAGAATTCATATAGGTTTTATAGGAACACAGCTTGTGATTATTTTCCATGTCATAGGGTGGAAAATGAAGAAGAATTTAACTGTATGTTTTGCTATTGTCCATTATATCTTATGGAGGAATGTGGTGGAAATCATATAGAAAATTATGGTGTTAAGGATTGCTCCAACTGCCTTATACCACATAGACCAAATGGATATGACTATATAAACAAAAAATTAATTGAGAGAAACAATATGAAAAGAAATAAATAATAAAAAGGGTGGAATACATATGAATCTATTAAAAGAAACTATAAACTCAATAACGCCTTCAAATGAAGAGGCAAAAAGGTTAGCCAGAGAAAAATGGGATGGTTTAGTTAAGCCAGTAGGCAGTTTAGGTACATTAGAGGAGGCTACTATAAAAATAGCAGGTATGACAGGGAAAGTAATCAATAAAATTGAGAAAAGAGCCATAGTTGTAATGTGTAGTGACAACGGAGTAGTAGAAGAAGGAGTAAGCTCAGCACCTCAAATCTTTACTAAGGTATTAACAGAAAGTATGCCTAAAGGTTTAACAGGGGTAGCTACTTTAGGAAAATATGCAAATACTCACATTGTTACAGTAAATTTAGGAGTAATAGGTGAAATAAATGATCCTAAGATAATAAATAGAAAAATAGCAGATGGAACAAAGAATTTTGTGAAAGGGCCTGCAATGACCTATGATGAAGCAATTAAGGCTATAGAAGCAGGTATTGAAATGGGAGATAAATTATATAAAGAAGGATATGATATTTTAGGTACTGGAGAAGTGGGAATAGGAAATACTACTACTGCAGCAGCAGTTCTATCAGTCTTAGCAGATTTAGATGTAGATATAACCTGTGGTAAAGGTGCTGGTCTTACTGATGAACAGCATGATAATAAGAAGGCCGTAATAAGAAAAGGAATAGAATTAAATAAACCAAATAAAGAAGACCCAATAGATACAATAGCAAAAGTAGGTGGATTTGATATAGGCGGTATGTGTGGATTATTTTTATCAGCTGCTAAAAATAAAAAGCCTGTAGTGGTAGATGGGTTTATATCATCATCTGCAGCTCTTTGTGCTGTTAAACTAAATCCATTAGTTAGAGATTATATAATTCCTTCCCATCTATCAGGAGAACCAGGAGCAAAACATATAGCAGAGGAATTACAGTTAAAACCAATGTTAAATCTAGGTATGAGATTAGGAGAAGGAACAGGCTGTCCATTAACTTTTCAAATTATAGAGGCTGGAATGTATACATTGGAAAATATGGGGACTTTTGAAGAAGTATCTTTAAATGGATCAGCATTAGTTGATATAAGAGAAGAATAAATGAAGGTGAGAAGATGATAGCTTTAGTCACAGGTGGAGCTCGTTCAGGGAAAAGTAGATTTGCAGAAAGTTTATATAAAGACAGAAAAGATGTAGTATATATAGCAACATCTAAAATAGCAGATGATGAAATGAAGGAAAGGGTAAAACTTCATCAAAACTCTAGACCTATGGAATGGAGAACCTATGAAGGAAACTATAATATTAAAAATGCCATAGGGGAAGAAAGGAACTATCTTCTTGATTGTATAACTGTTCTTACTTCTAATATAATGTTTGATATATCAAAGGATATAGAGTATATAAATTATGATATGCAAAGAGAAATAGAGAATACAGTTGTATTAGAAATGGAAAATCTAATTAAAGAAATTAGACTAAAAGACTACAATTTAATTCTGGTAACAAATGAAGTGGGAGATTCCATAGTGCCGGAACATCATATATCAAGGGTTTTTAGAGATATTCAAGGAAGGGTAAACCAAAGGCTTGCATCTTTAGTGGATGAGGTTTATTTGGTATGTTGTGGCATACCAGTGAAAATCAAATGATAAAAGGACTTATACTTTCCTTACAGTTTTTTTCTCATATACCTGTTAATATAAATGTGGATTTCGGTGGGAAAAACATTAAATATAGTATATTCTTTCTTCCATTAGTAGGGGCAATTATAGGAGCATTGGGAGGAGTGGTATATTACTTAGTTCATCCTTATAATAATCTTATTGCTTCCTTTTTAGGATTACTAGCTACAATATTAGCAACAGGTGGACTGCATTTAGACGGTCTTTCAGATACTTGTGATGGTTTTTTATCCAATAGGGATAAGGAAAAAACCTTGGAGATAATGAAGGATAGTAGAATAGGAGCTTTTGGGGTACTTAGTTTAATTCTATTAATTCTATTTAAATTTATATTGATTTATAGTACTAAAAACCTACCTTTAGCTATGATATTATCATTTACAAACAGTAGGCTAGTAGTTGCTTGGATAATATCATATAAGAAGAATGCAAGACCTGGAGGATTAGGAGATTTGTTTCACCAGAGTAATCCTAAAAATCTAATGATAATAAGTGGGATTGTTTATATAATTATATTAATGTTATTAGATATAAGATATATAATTCCATTATTAATTAACTTTTTAGTCGGAGAATATATATCCTATGTAGCTTATAAAAAAATAGAAGGATTTACTGGTGATGTATATGGTGCTGTTATTGAAATAGGAGATACTATTTCATTACTTGGTTTTTGGGGTGTGATGTTATGGATATAATTATGATAAGACATGGTGAGTCAGAAGATAATATACAGAGAATATTCAGTAGAGATGATACCAGTCTTACAGAAAATGGTACAATGCAGATAAAAAATACTAAGGGATTACTAAAAAAATTTAGTTATGATAAGGTATACTATAGTCCATTAAAACGAACAGTGGAAACCCTAGAGAACTTGGGGTTAACTGGAATAGAGGAATTAAGAATTAGGGAAATTAATTTTGGGATTTTTACTGGAAAAACCTTTGAAGAAATATCAAAGATTCATCCAGGTGAAACGAAACTATGGCTAGATGATACACAAAATTATATTATACCTACAGGTGAAAGTGTATTAGGTGTATATAATAGGGTAAGTGAATTTTTAGAAGAAATATCAAAACAGGATGAAAATATTTTATTAGTTACCCATGATTGTGTTATTCGATTAGCTTTATCATGGATATTCAATAATCCAGATTATTTCTTTAGATTCAAAGTAGATAATGGCAGTATAAATATAATATCAATAGATGAAGGATATAAATATATAAAGAAGTTGAATTATATTTAAGGATGTAAGAGGACGAATCTTCTGCGGCAATAATTTTCATATTAGAAAGAATTTCTGTTTCTATAATATTAGGCTTTAAGGTATAGATTTACAAGAGTTATCTATAGAGGTGGAAGGAGATTTAGATCCTGCCCGTCCGAGATACTATGACAAACCCATCCACTATGAAAACTGAATTTGTCTTAGAAAAATAACAATTAAATAAAAGGTATAAAAATATAAGGTGGAGTTTATTGATAAACCCCACCTTTATCTATTTTAATATTTAAAACAATATATGCATAAACAATGCAGTTATAGGTATAGCTATAATAGTTCTTTCAAAGAAACATATGATTAATTCACTTAATTTTACTGGCAATTTTGCTGCCATCATTACAACTATAGTTTCAGAGAAGAAAATAATTTGGACTATGGATATAGTTGTGACTACATATCTAGCGCCGATATCTAATAATTCTACTTTATCAGCAATCAATAATACTGGTAAAAACATTTCGGCAATTCCTACTGGAAGAGAAGGTGCTATTTCAACGGCATTAGGTATTTGAAATAATTTAAGCAGTGGAACAAACAAAGCACCAAGCCAATTAAAAAGAGGAGTATACTCAGCAACAATTAATCCTAGAATTCCCATGGAAGCTAGTAAAGTCAAGACCTTAGGAAATACACTATAGCCATCAATTAAACTAGATTTTATTTCACTAAAAATATTATTAGCAGTATAAGATTTTTTTATAGCTCTATCCAAACTTGTTTTAATAATTCCTTTTCCCCTATTTTTTTGAGTTTTAATATCGTCTTTCGTTTGAGCCTTACCATTATAGTAAATATCTTTTTTTCTACATAAAGGTGGTATCCTTGCCATTATTGCACTAATCAATAGAGTGATGAATAATGCTATAAAATACACTTTTAAGAAATGATCGGCTAAACCTGCCGTTTTAATTACCATATAAGCAAATCCTACACTTACTGCACTAAATCCTGTGGCAACGAGGACAGCTTCTTTCTCTGTATAGACTCCTGTATGATATAGTTTATTTGTAATCAAAACTCCTACTGAGGAGGAACTAACAAAAGATGCTATAGCATTTACTGCTGCTCTTCCAGGAACTTTAAAAATAGGTCTCATCAGGGGTTCCATCAATGACCCAACAAAATCTATTACTCCATAATTTAATAGAAAAGGCATAAAGAAACAGCCAACTGGGATTATCCAAGCTACACCCATTACTATTGCTGGGACAACAGTTCCGCCAGTACTAGCTCCTACTATCCATTCTGGACCTGTAAATCTAGGAACTGTTGCATCCAGAGTATATAATAAGGTAAAGAAACCACCTAGTAAATACATAAAGGGATGAAACACAGAATCTTCATCAAAATAGTTACCTAACATAGTATCTTTTTTAGCAAAGAATTTTCCATATACGCTCAAAACTCCAGTCAATACTATAACTAAGGTTATTAACCATAGTCCAAAATTTCCTAAAGTCTTTATAAAGAAATTGTAGATAAAACCAAAAGGAACATCTGTTGTTCCTTTTATGGTTAAAGGTATAAAGAATACGAATATGGCAATTGCAGTAAAAAAAACAGATTTTATCAAACCTATTTGGCTGCTTTTTTTGTTTAAGGATAAAGAGTCTAGAACTGTAACATCATTTAAATCTAGATTTAATTTTTTTAGTTCTTCTAAATTATCTCCCTTAATCAAAGTATCGGACATATATAAATCCTCCAGTCTTTGGTTTATTTTTATCTTATTATCTACTATTTTTTTTCTTTAGAGCAAGGATTGATAAAAACTCGAAAGCAATATTAGCAGCCATATATGATGTAATCTCTCCAAAATCATATGGTGGTGCAACTTCAACAATATCAAAACCTACAAAGTTTAATTCCTTAATTCCTCTAATTAAATTTAAAGTTTCAAGGGAAGTGAATCCTGCTACTTCTGGTGTTCCTGTACCAGGAGCATAGGCTGGGTCTACAAAGTCAATATCAAAGGTAAGGAAAGCTTTTTTATCTCCTACTCTTTCTTTAATTTGTTTTAATAGTTCTTCAAAGCCCATTTCTCTAATTTTGTGAGCTGGAATTAGCCTTAGACCTAGTTCAGCAGCCATTTTATGTTCATTAGGGTCATATAATGAGCCTCTCATACCAATTTGGATAGAATGTGAAGGATCTATTAAGCCTTCTTCAATAGCTCTTCTAAAAGGAGTTCCATGATTGTATTTTTCACCAAATACCTCTTCATTAATATCCGCATGGGAATCAAAATGAACCAATGATACTGGACCATGTTTTTTGGCAATTGCTCTTAATTCAGCAAGGGTTATTGAGTGGTCTCCTCCTAAAGCTATTGGTGTAACATCTGCATTGACGATTTTAGTCATTTCCTCTTCGATTTTTTCATAGCTAGGTAGTATATAGCCTGGGACTATATTTATGTCCCCATAGTCTCCGCCCTTTAGCTCATCTAAGATATTGATTTCCATTATTACATTATTAGGCTTCATCATTACAGAAATGTTTCTGATTCCATTAGGGCCAAATCTTGCACCTGTTCTAAAGGAACTTGCTGTGTCAAAAGGAATCCCCACAATAGCAAAGTCTAAACCTTCTAAATTATCAATTCTTGGCATCCTCATAAATGTGCCCATATTAACAAATCTTGGTGAGGATGAAGCACTTGCTGGTTGGTTTGCATTAATATTTTCCATTTTTATACCTCCAAATAAATTTTATTTTTCGATATACTATATAGCAAGTTTTATGCCAAAAAAACAACCTGATAAATCAAGGGTTTACAACAGGAAAACTGAAAATAGGAGGAATAATTTCCTCCTGAAAATGCTTAAATACTTATGGAATAAAAGCTAGTCAATATCAATAATTTAAGGAGGAATAATTTCCTCGTGGGAAATCATTCCTCCTTAAATTTGAGTTTGATATTTAGCCTTTTGAATTTTTTTCTTATGGTACTCCTATCTAAGTTTAGTATTTCAGCCATTTCATAGGTACTTTTGCATTGAGACATTACATCTAGGAGTAATTTTCTTTCATATTCTGCAATAATATTTTTATAGCTGCTAATCTTATTTATATCAAAATTTGAATAATCTTCTATAGAAACTAATTGGCAATCAATAATATCCTGCCTATTAATAACATCATCATTAGTTGTAACTACTAGTCTTTCAATAAGGTTTTCAATTTCTCTAATATTTCCAGACCAATTATAACTCAATAATATTTTCATAGCTTCAGGGCTTATCTTTTTATTATAATTATATTTCTCATTAAATCTATTTAAGAAATTTAAAATAAGAGGAGGGATATCTTCTTTTCGCTCTCTTAGTGGGGGAATTGTTATGGGAACCACATTAAGTCTATAATATAAATCTTTTCTAAAGACTTTGTTTTTTACCATATCTTGTAGATTCCTATTTGTAGCCGCAATAATTCTAATATCAATAGGTATTGTAGTAGTACCTCCTACCTTAGTTAATTCTCTATTTTGTATTACATTTAGTAATTTTACTTGTAAATTAAGTGGTAATTCTCCTATTTCATCAAGAAACAGAGTCCCTTTATCCGCTAATTGAATTAGTCCCACCTTTCCCTCTTTATTTGCACCAGTGAAAGAGCCTTTTTCATAACCAAATAATTCTGATTCTAAAAGATTCTCGGGTATTGCACCGCAATTAATTTTAATAAAAGGCTTATTATATCTAAGACTATTGTTGTGTAAGAAGTAACTTAAAACTCCCTTACCAACACCAGACTCACCTTCAATAAGAACTGTTGAATCAACTTTAGCAACCCTAAGGGCTAGATCTATTATTTTATCCATCTTGTCACTATTATAGATGATATTGCTATTCTTTGCTTTATCCTTAGAGCTGATAATATCCAATTCTTGTTGATATTTTTTGTTGATCAATTTAGCTTCTTCCAGACCTATTTTCAAATCTCTTAATTCAGTTATATCTCTAGAATTAATGACAATTCTATATAATTCTCCATTTTTAAATATTGGAGTTCCCGTTCCTATAACTTCTTTACCATTTACTTGTTGGAGCATAGAAATTTGTTTTTTTTCTTTAATTACAGCTAAAGCAACGGACTCTGAATATATACCTTCTGCTACTAATTCTTCCATATGTTTTCCTATTACATAATTAGCCTTTACACCATCAATTCTTTCACAGGATTTATTAAATCTTAAAGTTACTCCTTTTCCATCAGTAATATGTATTCCATCGTTTGAGGCGTCGAGAATAGCATTAAATTCTTCCATTAAATCCTCATAAGCATTTTCGCAGTCTTTTATTCTATTATGTTTTACGGTAATAGGAATATTATCTGTAAAGATATTTTTATTCATAATTTTATCCTCCACAAAAGTTAAAAATCTTTCTAAGTTTTCATTTTTATTTTCTAATACTTATATTATATCATTTGAATTTATTTTATTTAACAAAATAGATTATACACTATTAATTTGGTATACTATAATAATGTACTTATCTTATTATACTAACCATGGTATAATATTAATAGGTGGTGAATGAAGATGGAAAAATATCATTTATGTCCGAAATTTGAAGATGCATTTGAATTGCTAGGAAAAAGATGGACGGGACTAATTATAAGAACATTATTAAATGGACAAAAGCGTTTTACTGATATATCAGCTGCAATACCTAATATGAGTGCAAGAATGCTTACAGAGAGATTTAAAGAATTAGAGCAAGAAGGTATAGTAATACGAAAAGTATATCCAGAAACCCCTGTAAGGATTGAATATGAGCTTACAGAGAAAGGTAAAGATCTTAGTTCAGCTATGGATGAAATACAGAAATGGGCTGAAAAGTGGGGCTAATAATTAAATAAACTATCAAAAATCCTCTATTTTAATTAGAGGATTTTTTTATAACCTACGGGAAAGTTCTATTTCATTTTAATTCGAACTTTCCATAGAATATGTTTAGAAAAATGCTTCCTATTGATAGTTCAATGGAGGCGTTTTCTATTTAAAATATTTTTTGAATTATACTTGACATATAAATTATCTTGTGCAATAATATAATTAAATCAAGTAATCAAAAGTAACTAAATAATAAATGAGAATAGGATATAAAAAAGTAATTAAAATAAAGGAGAGAAGACTATGTTAAGAAAGTTAGATAATAAAAACATGGGTAGATCTGATTTAGGTTGGCTAAAAAGTATCTTTCATTTTTCTTTCTCAAACTATTACAATAAGGATAATATGAATTTTGGAGTGTTGAGAGTATTAAATGATGATTTGGTTAAAGCTAATACTGGATTTGAAATGCATCCTCATAAAGATATGGAGATAATATCCTATATAGTAGATGGAGAACTTACACATGGAGATAGTATGGGAAATAAAAATACTCTAACAAGAGGACATGTACAATATATGAGTGCTGGAACAGGGGTATATCATAGTGAACATAATTTAGGAGATGAGACTTTAAGATTTTTACAAATATGGATATTTCCTAATAAAAATGGACTTACACCAAATTATGGAGACTACAGATTTCAATGGGAAGACAGAAAAAATAAATGGCTTAATATAGTATCAAGTAATGAAGGGAATGCACCAATAAAAATATATCAAGATGCAAATATATATGTATTAGAACTAGAAAAGGATAAAGAAATTGATTTTAAAGTTGGAAATGGAAGGCAAGCATATTTAATACAGATAGAAGGAAGCTCAGAAATAAATAATGTTGAATTAATGAATAGAGATGCATTGGAAATAGTTGAAGAAGATATATTGATAAAATCAAAGGAACTATCTCATATAATAGTCATAGAAATGAAAAAAGAAGATTAGAAGATTTAATATAAATATGAAAAATTCAGACATTAGTATTACATGCTGAAACTTTATAGATAGAGTTTGTAAGATTTTATGTTTACACAAGAACATATTTGGATATGTATTAGGTAGATATTAGTAAATTTAAAATTCAATATGAGAATTGTTTAATCTTTAGTAAATAATAGAAAAGAATTAAAATATTATTTCGCAAATAAATTAATATGATGAAAAGTACAATAAAAAATATTAGGAGGAATTAAAATGACAATGAATTTTTATGACGCAGTAGAAAAGAGAAGAACATATTATGGTATTGGTAAGGATAAAGTAGTATCTGATGAGAGAATCCAAGAAATTATAGAACACGCAGTAAAACATACACCATCAGCATTTAACTCACAAAGTTCAAGAGTAATTTTATTACTTGGAAACCATCATACAAAATTATGGAATATAGTTAAAGAATCATTAAGAAAAATAGTACCAGCTGATAAATTTTCAACTACAGAAGAAAAGATCAACTCATTTGAAGCTGGATATGGTACAATTTTATTCTTTGAAGATAATAGTATAGTGGAAAATTTACAAAATCAATTCCCAACTTATAAAGATAATTTCCCTATTTGGTCTCAACAAACTAGTGGAATGCATCAATTTGTAATATGGACATCATTGGAAACAGAAGGATATGGAGTATCATTACAACATTATAATGAACTTATTGAAGAAGAAGTTAAAAAAGAATGGGGTATAGATAATAATTGGAAATTAATCGCTCAAATGCCATTTGGAAAACCAACATCTATGCCAGGAGAAAAGGAATTTTCACCATTAGAAAATAGAGTTAAGATATTTAAATAAGAATAAATCCTCCTTTCTAGAATAATCAATTAAGATTAAAATAGAAAGGAGGATTTTATATTTATCGTAAAACTTTTCTTAAAAAATCTTGAGTTCTAGCATGTTTAGGATTATTAAATATTTCATCTGGTGTTCCAGCTTCTATAATTTTACCATCATCCATAAATATAACTCTATTTCCAACTTCCTTAGCAAAACTCATTTCGTGAGTAACTATTACCATTGTCATGCCATCTTTTGCTAAGGACTTCATTACATCTAGTACTTCTCCTACCATTTCAGGGTCTAGGGCAGAAGTAGGTTCATCAAATAACATAAGTTTTGGTGACATTGCCAGTGCCCTTACTATGGCTATTCTTTGCTTTTGTCCCCCAGATAATTGATTAGGATAATTATAAGCTTTATCTTCCAATCCAATGCGTTTAAGTAAATTCATAGCAGTACTTTCAGCATTCTTTTTTGACATATTTTTAATTTTTATAGGGGCTATAGTTATATTTTCCAATACTGTAAGATGTGGAAATAAGTTGAATTGTTGAAAAACCATGCCCATTTGTTCTCTTATTTTATTTATATTAGAATTACTATCCATAATGGATTTTCCTTCAAAGATTATATCACCATTACTTGGAGTTTCCAATAAGTTCAAACATCTTAAAAAAGTAGATTTACCAGATCCGCTAGGACCTATTACTACAACTACATCACCTTTTTTAATATCTTCATCAATTCCCTTTAATACTTCTAAATTACCAAACTGCTTATATAGATTTCTTACTTCTAACATCAGAACCTAACCTCCTTTCTAAGATACCTATTAGTTTTGAAAGAGAGAAGGTAATGATAAAGTAAATAATTCCTGCATATATTAAAGGTGCAAAAGGCTTATAAGTAATGCCTCTTAGGGTATCAGCATTATACATAAGATCTTGAACTCCGATAACAGATATTATTGCAGACTCTTTTACTAAAACTATAAATTCATTACCTAATGCAGGCAATATATTTTTAAAAGCCTGAGGAATTATTATATACATCATTGACATTCCAGAAGTCATACCTAAAGACCTAGCTGCTTCCATTTGCCCTTTATCTATGGATTGGATTCCGGCTCTTATTATCTCAGCTACATAAGCTGAACTATTTAAGAGTACAGCTACGGTTCCAAGAAAAATCCTAGAATCAGGTAAAGGTAAAATCATTGGAAGACCGTGATAAATTAAATATATTTGAAGTATCAATGGAGTTCCTCTAACTACTTCAATGTAAGATGCTGAGATTCCTTTTAAAATTTTGTTGTTTGAAAGCTTCATCAATGCTAACAATACACCTACTAATGTTCCAAAAATAACTCCAAATAAGGAAATTAATAATGTTGTAGCAGTGCCTTTAAAAAAATAACTGTAATATTTCAGAAAAAAATCTAAATTCACGAATACACCTCCTAAAAATTTAAGCCATATAAAAGAGGCAAAAGAGAGTAGTAAACTACTAACCTTTGCCAACTATGCTTCACATTAATCTTGTTCCGCCAATATAGTTGCTTCTTGAATTAATTTGTCTATGGAACCTTCTTTTACTAGCTTGTCCAGTGTTTCGTTAATAGAGTCTTGTAAATCTTTATTACCTTTATTTAGTGCTACTGCTACATTTGGTTCTTCACCTAGTGTAACTTCAGCCATATATAGATTTTTATTTTGGGCTACATAAGCCTCCGCTACAGGTTCAGATAATATTATACCATCTATTTTATTATTATTTATTTCTAAAACTAAATCGGTAATCTTACTTAAACCTACTATTTCTGATTCTGTAAATTTCTCTACTGCAATATCTTCTTGAGTTGTTGATTTTTGCACACCTATTTTTAGACCTTTAAAATCTTTTGGTTCTTTCAATTTAGCGGCATCATCTTTTCTTACAATTAATTTTTGTTTACCTGCATAATATGATATAGAGAAATCAACTGTTTCAGCTCTTTCAGGTGTTGGAGCCATACCAGCAACTATAAAATCAACATCATTAGTAACCAATGCGGCTAGTAAACCATCAAATTTCATATCTACGATTTCAAGTTCTACACCAATATCATCTGCAATTTTTTTAGCAATTTCAATATCAAATCCTACTATTTCATCCTTGCCATTTATTAGCTTATGGAATTCATAAGGTGGATAGTCTGCTGATGTACCTAAAACTATTTTCCCTTTTTCTTTTATTTTCTCAAGGGAACTACTTGTACTATCAACATTTGCTTCTGATTTGCTAGTTGCCTTAGTGCATCCTATTGTTGCAATCATCATACTTAAAATA
The DNA here is from genome assembly GCF_040396155.1 of Tissierella praeacuta. Taxonomy (GTDB): domain Bacteria; phylum Bacillota; class Clostridia; order Tissierellales; family Tissierellaceae; genus Tissierella; species Tissierella praeacuta_A. Next base: position 90,434 of record NZ_JBEBOY010000001.1, on the reverse strand, counting down.
AGAATACCAATAATTATTTTTTTATACATTTTTATTCCTCCCAAAATTATATTATTTGATTATAATTTTGAGGAATATCTGGTGTCTTCGGAATTCTTTCCAAGCTGCGTTGTAATAGAATTCCAATTGCTCTTGTAAATGTCTGGATTTTTCAAGATTAAGGCCTCCTTTGTGCATTACGATAGTAATTTTATGATAGTAATTTTTAAAAATTATTATATTACAAATAATAAAAAGATGCAAGAAGAATTTGCAAAAATCTTCCTGTATTTCTTATTATTTGTCGAAAATTGAAATTAATATTACTGCTGCAAGTATTGCTCCGATTCCAATAAAGGTTTTTACTCCAAAACTTTCATCTAATATTAATATTCCTATAATAACACTAGTAATAGGTTCAAAAGTGCTAAGAATAGATGTACTCTCAGGACCAACTATTTTTATTCCAATTTGAAAAAGATTTACACCTAACCCTACTGATAAAGATAAACATAATGTCATTAACCATCCTAATGGTTTCATATGTATAGTAAATGTTTTAGTTCCTATGCTAAATAGAAACATCATAACTGCGGCTATTGAACATAAGTAAAATGTTAATTTTATAGTACTTATTTCTTTTAATCCACTTTTATCCAAATATATAGTATAGAATGCAAAGGTGATACTTGAGGCAAAAGAAAGAAATATCCCCATAAGATTAATATCTCCATTACCATCATAAAACATTGAAACTCCCAATATACAAAGTATAACTGCAATTATTTTTACAATACTTGGCTTTTCTTTAAAAAATAATATACATCCAAGTATGACAAATACTGGATATATGAAATGTATTGTTGTTGCCATACCAGAAGGAATATAATTATAGGATAAATATAATAATAATGCTGTTGCACCATATCCCATTATGCCTACTAAGGCTATTTTTTTAAATTCTTCTTTAGTAATTTTTAAACTCTCTTTTTTATCCTTTTTTATTAATAAATATAAAAAAGGAATTATCAATAAGAATCTATAAAAAGCTAAACTTATTGGATTGCCTCCCTCTCTAAAAACAATTTTTGCCATTAAAGGCATACTTCCAAATACAATTGCTGAAATCATAACTGCTAATATTCCTTTAGATTTAACGTTCATAATTACCACCCCTTATATGATTGATCATACTTTTAGTATATAGAACTTTTATATTATAAGCAATTGTTACTATGCTGAGAAAAACTTAATCCTAGTACAAGATACTTCCAATAGATGTATATTATTTAACAAAATGCAAGAAAAAAATAAAAACTTGCAAAATAGGCTTGATATTATTAAATAAATATGCTAGAATTGTTTAAAATATTGTTTAATGATTAAAGCAAAAAATAAAAAACAAACAAAAATTTATTACTGTAAAAAATAGTATATATGCGAACTATAAAGCGAAATGATAAAAAGCTACATAAAAATTTAATTAATTAATAATACAGTGAAAAGTAAAAAAACAAAATATATTACCAAATCTTACAAAAGAAATATAAAATAAAAAACTTGCAGAATTGAAAAAATATTAAATAGGGAGGAAAAATAATGAATTATAGTGGTATTGATACTTTAAGACCAAATCTTTTCAAGGAGGAGTTCCCTTATTCTGAAATTCCAAAGGTAAAATTTAACAATATCCAATTACCAATGGATATTCCAGAAGACATATGGATTACTGATACTACATTTAGAGACGGACAACAATCCATGTCATCTATGACAGTGGAACAAATGGTTAGAATCTATGATTATCTTCATGAATTAGATAATGGCTCAGGAGTCATAAGACAAACTGAGTTTTTCTTATACTCTGATAAAGATAGGAAGGCTGTAGAAGAGTGCATGAAAAGAGGATATAAGTTTCCGCAGATTACTTCTTGGATTAGGGCTAATAAAGAAGATTTTAAATTAGTAAAAGACATGGGAATTAAAGAAACCGGTATACTTATGTCTTGTTCTGATTATCATATATTCCATAAATTGAATATGAGTAGAAGAGAAGCTATGCAGACTTATCTTTCTATAGCAGAATCTGCTTTGGAAAATGGAATTACTCCTAGGTGTCACTTTGAAGATATAACTAGGGCAGACTTCTTTGGATTTGTTGCTCCATTAGCTAAGAATTTAATGGAATTAGCTGATAAGTATAAAATGCCTGTAAAGATAAGGGCTTGTGATACTTTAGGAGTTGGTATTCCCCATGTTGGAGTAGAATTACCTAGATCAGTACCTGCTCTTATTCACGGTTTAAGATATTATTGTAAAGTACCTTCATCATCTATTGAATGGCATGGACACAATGACTTTAATTCTGTAGTTGTAAATTCTACTACATCCTGGTTATTTGGAGGTTCTTCTGTGAATTCTACATTATTTGGGATTGGTGAAAGAACTGGGAACTGTCCTTTAGAGGCTATGGTATTTGAATATGCACAAATAAAGGGAACTGCTAAAAATATGGACCTTAAAATTATTTCTGATATAGCTGATTATTTTGAAACAGAATTAGGCTATGCTATACCACCTCGTACACCTTTTGTAGGTAGTGAGTTTAATGTTACTAGAGCTGGAATTCATGCAGATGGTATGTTAAAAAATAAGGAAATATATAATAGTTTTGATACGGAAAAGATTTTAGGCAGACCACCAATAGTTGCAGTAAACTCTTATTCTGGATTAGCAGGTATTGCAGCTTGGATTAATGGATATTTTAAATTAGTTGATATGAAAAAAATTAATAAGAATGATCATAGGATTTTACCAATTAAAAAATGGATAGATGAAGAATATACTAATGGAAGGACTTCAAATATTAGTAACGATGAACTTAAGGAATTAATCTTTAGATTTATTCCAAATATCTTAGGGGACAAAGAAACAAAGGCAATTTAGATCTTGATTGGAGGCAAAAAAAATGAATTTAACTGTTGCAGAAAAAATAATAAAGGACCATCTAGTTACAGGAGAGTTAACAAGAGGGACTGAAATAGGATTAAAAATAGATCAAACTCTTACTCAAGACTCCACTGGAACCATGGCTTATTTACAATTTGAAGCCATTGGAGTAGATAAGGTAAGGACAAAGAAATCAGTAGCATATATTGATCATAATATGCTTCAAGCAGGATCTGAAAATGCAGATGACCATCTATATATACAAACTGTAGCGAAGAAATATGGAATATATTTTTCCAAACCGGGAAATGGAATATGTCATCAAGTGCATTTAGAAAGATTTGGAGTGCCAGGAGAAACTCTTTTAGGATCAGATAGCCATACACCTACTTGTGGAGGGTTAGGAATGATAGCTATAGGTGCTGGAGGTTTAGATGTGGCTGTAGCAATGGCAGGTGGAGAGTATTTTATAACTATGCCATATATTGTTAAAGTTGAGTTGACAGGAAAATTAAATCCGGGTGTATCTGCTAAGGATATTATCCTTGAGGTTTTGAAAAGATATAAAGTTACTGGTGGATTAAATAAGATATTTGAATATACAGGTAAAGGGTTAAAAGCTTTATCCATACCTGAAAGAGCAACTATTGCTAATATGGGGGCAGAGTTAGGTGCTACAACTTCCATATTCCCTTCTGATGAAGTAACTTATGAGTTTTTAAAACTTCAAGGAAGAGAAAAAGAATATAGGAATATAGTTGCTGATAATGGTGCTATTTATGATGAAGAAATAATAATTAATCTTGATGAATTGGAACCAATGGCAGCTTGCCCGCATAGTCCTGATAATGTAGTTAAGGTATCTCTTTTAAAAGATATTAAAGTTAATCAAGTAGCTATAGGCAGCTGTACTAATTCATCCTATATAGATTTAATGAAAGTAGCTGATATTTTAGATGGAAAAACCATAGCAGAAGATGTGTCTTTAGTTATTTCTCCAGGATCAAAACAGGTATTAAATATGCTTGCGGCAAATGGAGGTCTTGCTAAATTAATATCGGCTGGAGCTAGAATATTAGAGTCTGGATGTGGTCCTTGCATAGGCATGGGACAGGCTCCAATTACTAATGGAGTATCTTTGAGGACTTTTAACAGAAATTTTAAAGGAAGATGCGGAACTCCTTCGGCTAATGTGTATTTAGTGAGTCCAGAAGTAGCTGCAGTATCAGCTTTAACAGGATATATTACTAATCCAATTGAATATATGAATGATATTAATGTATCTATGCCTGAAAAATTTTTAATAAATGATAATCTAATAGTTAGCCCAGCTAAAGATGGAGAAGGTATAGAGATTGTTCGGGGACCAAATATTAAGCCATTCCCAAAATCTAAACCATTAGGTGAAGAAATTAGTGGGAAGGTTCTTATAAAAGTTGGAGATGATATAACTACTGACCATATAATGCCTTCTAATGCTAAACTTTTACCATATAGATCCAATATTCCTTATCTATCGGATTATTGCTTAACACCATGCGATTCAGAATTTCCTAAAAGAGCTAAGGAGAATGGTGGAGGTATTATAGTTGGAGGATTTAATTATGGACAAGGCTCAAGTCGAGAGCATGCAGCTTTAGTTCCAGTATATTTAGGTATTAGAATTGTTATAGCTAAATCCTTTGCAAGAATTCATAAACAAAATTTAATCAATAATGGGATAATTCCTTTAGTATTTGAAAATATAGGTGATTTTAATGATATAGATATGCTAGATGAGTTAGTTGTTGAAAATATTCCTAATCAAATTAATGAGAATAAAATTATTCTAAAGAATAAAACTAAAAATCAAGAATATAATCTATCTTTAGATATAACTGAAAGGCAAAGAGATATGCTTAAGGCTGGCGGCCTTTTAAATATGAAAGGAGAATAATTATGGGACATAATATAACGTTAATTCATGGAGATGGCATAGGGCCAGAGGTTATATCTTCTGCGATAAAGGTTATTGAAGCGACGGGAATAGACATTAATTGGGATATAGTAGAAGCAGGAGAAAATGCCATTAAAAGCCATGGAATACCACTTCCTGATTATGTTATAAATAGTATAGAAAATAATAAAGTAGCATTGAAAGGACCTGTAACTACTCCTGTAGGAAAAGGATTTAGAAGCATTAATGTAGGATTGAGACAAGGATTAAATCTCTTTGCCAATATACGACCTATAAAATCTTATGAAGGTGTTGATAGCCTGCATAAAGATGTGGATTTCATCATAGTAAGGGAAAATACAGAGGATTTATACGCAGGTATAGAACATAGGATAGGTGAAGATGCAGCAGAGAGTATAAAGATTATAACTAGAAAAGCAAGTGAAAGAATTTGTAGATATGCTTTTGAGTTGGCAAAGAAAGAAGGTAGAAAAAAAGTCACATTAGCTCATAAAGCCAATATTATGAAATTATCTGATGGTCTGTTTTTAGAATGTGGCAGAAAGATTTCGGAGGAATATAAAGATATTGAATTTGAAGATATTATAATAGATGCTATGTGCATGAAACTTGTACAATTTCCTCAGGACTATGATATAATCGTTGCACCTAATTTATATGGTGATATATTATCAGATTTATCAGCAGGACTCATTGGAGGTTTGGGATTAGCACCGGGTGCAAATATAGGAGAAGAAATTGCAGTATTTGAACCAGTTCACGGTTCAGCACCAGATATTGCAGGGAAAAACATTGCAAATCCTACTTCTGCAATATTATCGGGGATAATGATGATAAAACATATTGGTGAATTGGAAACTGCAAATAAAATAGAAAAAGCTTTAATAGATACATTAAAGGATGAAAATTGTAGAACAATAGATTTAGGGGGAAGCTTAGGAACAAAAGAATTCACAGAGGAAATTATAAATAGGATGGAGACATCTATATAGGAGAATATCCTAGAGTAAGGAACTTTTAGGTCTATCCGATTTAATTATGGAGGTGTTATTAGTGAAGAAGAAGTTTAAAAAGGTTTTAGTTGCCAATAGAGGCGAAATTTCAATAAGAATATTCAGAGCTTGCAATGAACTTGGAATAAGGACAGTTGCTGTTTATTCTAATGAAGATAAGAATTCTTTATTTAGAACCAAAGCAGATGAATCCTATTTAATAGGAAGGAATAAAGGACCTATAGAAGCTTATTTGAACATAGATGAGATTATTAATTTAGCATTGAAAAAAGGAGTAGATGCTATACATCCAGGATATGGATTCTTATCTGAAAATCCAGAATTTGCACGGAAATGTAAAGAAGTAGGTATTGAATTTATAGGACCAACCTATGAGATGATGAACAGTTTAGGAGATAAGATAAAGTCGAAGAAAGTAGCAAATAGTGTAGGAGTACCTACTATTCCTGGAATTGAAAAAGCAGTGAATTCTGAAGAAGAGGCAATGGAATTTGCTAAGTATTCAGGTTATCCTATTATATTGAAAGCTGCTGCTGGCGGCGGTGGTAGAGGAATGAGAGTAGTAAAAGATGAGAAGGATTTAATAAAAGAGTATTATAGTGCAAAAAATGAAGCTAAAAAAGCCTTTGGTATTGACGATATATTTATTGAAAAGTATCTAGAGAAACCAAAACATATAGAGGTTCAAATTTTGGGAGATAAATATGGAAACATAGTTCATTTATTTGAGAGGGACTGTTCTATACAAAGGAGACATCAGAAGGTCATTGAATATACTCCTGCTTTTTCTATTACTGAAGAGCAAAGACAAAGTATATGTAATGATGCAGTTAAAATAGCTAAAGCTGTAGATTATGTAAATGCGGGAACTGTTGAATTTTTATTAGATAAACATGGAAATCACTATTTTATTGAAGTAAATCCTAGGATACAGGTAGAACATACAGTATCTGAAATGGTTACTGGAATTGATATAGTTCAATCTCAAATTTTAATAACTGAAGGATATTCCCTTGACTCTGATGAAATAGGAATTAAAGGTCAGGAAAATATAGAACCAAGAGGGTATGCAATACAATGTAGGGTCACTACAGAGGATCCATTAAATAATTTTGCTCCAGATACAGGAAATATTGATATATATAGAACTGGCTCTGGTTTTGGCATTAGATTAGACGGAGGAAGTGGATTTACTGGTGCAAATATTAGCCCTTATTATGACAGCTTGTTAGTAAAGGTAACTTCTTGGTCTAGGACCTTTGAAGATGCTGCTAGAAAAGTAAAGAGGGCATTGAAAGAAGTAAAGATTAGAGGAGTAAAGACTAACATCCCATTTCTAATAAATGTATTAAATCATGAGAACTTTTTAGCTGGTAAATGTGATACTGGATTTATTACTTATAATCCAAGTTTGTTTGAGATTACTGCAAAAACAGATATTGAACTTAAGGTTTTAAACTTTATCGGGGAAAAAGTAGTAAATGAGACAAAGGGAAATAAGCCGGATTTTGATATTCCAAAGGTTCCAAAGATAACTAGACCTAAAGAACAATATGGAACGAAACAAATATTAGATGAAAAGGGTCCAGAAGGATTAGTTAAATGGATTAAAGAAAGTGAATCTCTATTAATTACAGATACTACATTAAGGGATGCGCATCAATCCCTTATGGCTACTAGAATGAGAACTGCTGATATGTATAGAATATCTAAAGCGGTTTCAGTGTTAGGAAAGGATTTATTCTCATTAGAAATGTGGGGAGGGGCAACTTTTGATGTAGCTTATAGATTTTTAAATGAGTCCCCTTGGGAAAGACTAGAAATTTTAAGAAAGAAGATACCTAATATATTATTCCAAATGCTTTTAAGAGGTGCTAATGCCGTAGGATATAGAAATTATCCTGATAATCTTATTAGAGAATTTGTAAAAGAATCTGCTGAAAAAGGTATAGATGTATTTCGAATATTTGACTCATTAAACTGGCTAAAGGGAATGGAAGTAGCCATAGACGAAGTCATTAAAGTAGGGAAAGTAGCTGAAGCTTGTATCTGCTATACAGGAGATATTTTAGATAAATCAAAGACTAAATATGATTTAGATTATTATATAAGGACAGCTAAGGAAATAGAAAAAACTGGGGCTCATATACTGGGGATCAAAGATATGTCTTCTTTATTAAAACCTCAGGCAGCCTATGAGTTAATTGGAGCATTAAAATCTGAAATTAAAATTCCAATTCATCTCCATACCCATGATACTAGTGGAAATGGAATAGCTACAGTTTTGATGGCAGCTCATGCTGGTGTAGATATAGTAGATACTGCATTTAATAGTATGGCAGGATTAACATCTCAGCCTGCACTTAATTCAGTAGTTGCAGCTCTGGAATATACAGATAGGAGTACAGGGTTAAATTTAGATGATTTACAGATTATTTCTGATTATTGGAGTACCATAAGACCAATATATAATCAGTTTGAATCTGGATTAAAATCAGGAACAGCTGAGATATATAAATATGAAATCCCAGGAGGACAGTATTCAAATCTTAAACCTCAGGTTGAAAGTTTTGGGTTAGGTCATAGATTTGAAGACGTAAAGGAAATGTATAGAGTCGTAAATGAAATGCTAGGAAATATCGTAAAGGTAACACCTACTTCTAAGGTTGTGGGAGATATGGCCATATTTATGGTTCAAAATGATTTAACTCCAGAGAATATCTATGATAAAGGAAAAGATATGGCATTTCCAGATTCAGTAGTATCATATTTTCAAGGAATGATGGGTCAGCCAATGGGAGGATTTCCTGAAAGGCTTCAAAAATTAGTACTAAAGGGAAAACAACCTATTACTTGTAGACCAGGAGAACTTTTAGAACCTGAGGATTTTGGAAAAATAGAAAAGTATCTAAGTGAAAAATATAATGTAACTACAGAGAAAAAGGATTTATTATCCTATGCATTATATCCTAAAGTATATGAAGATTATTTGAAGTATTTAGAGGATCATGGAGATTTCAGTAGAATGGGCAGTGATATATTTTTCCATGGTCTAAGAGAAGGGGAAACGGGAGAAGTAGAAATTGAAGAAGGTAAAATATTAGTGATTAAACTTCTTGAGATAGGAAGATTAGATGATGAAGGATATAGGACATTATATTTTGAAGTCAACGATAGTAGAAGGGCAATAAAGGTCTTTGATAAGGCAAGTAATATAGTGAAGGAAACGTCATTTAAACAGATGGCGGATTTAGAAAATAAATTAGAGATTGGAGCAAGTATTCCAGGAGTTGTAGCAAAGATTTTAGTAAAATCAGGTGATAAGGTTAAAGAAAAACAAATAGTTGCAATAATAGAGGCTATGAAAATGGAAACCCAAATAACTGCGGCAATAGCTGGTACTATAGGCTCAATAGTAGTTAAGGAAGGTCAAAACGTAGAAGCAGGGGAACTATTAATGAGATTAGAATAAAAGACGTAAAGGGTTAAGCTTATAACTAGCTTAGCCCTTTAATAAATTTATCTAAAAGATATAGAAAGATTAAGGAAAATTATGTAGAATATATAATAAAATATATAATGAAAAATTCTATTAAAGGGTGTGGGGGTAAATGGATATAAAAAGAGATAGGTATAAAGGAATAATTTTAGCGGCAATTGCCTCAATGATGTGGAGTACAGGTGGAATATTTATTAAATTAGTAGATTGGAATCCCATATCAATATCAGGTTTTAGAAGTCTTATAGCTTCATTAGTAATGTTGACTTATATAAAAAAACCTAAATTTACAAAATCAAAACCACAGATTCTAGGCTCATTAACTACTTGTACTACTATGTTATTTTTTATTATAGCAAATAAACTTACTACATCAGCAAATGCAATATTATTACAATATACAGCTCCTATTTTTGTGGCAATTTTAGGAGTATGGATTTTGAAGGAGAAAATTAGGTGGTATGATACTATTTCAATAATAGCTGTATTTTTAGGAATGATATTATTTTTTATAGATAATGTGAATATAGGAAATACACTAGGTAATATTATAGCCATATTATCAGGATTTTCTATGGCATGTATGACGATATCTCTTAGATTACAAAAAGATGGCTCTGGTATTGATACTACTTTTTTTGGGAACATTTTAACTTTTATTATAGCCATACCTTTTTTGATACTTACTCCATTGCCAGATATAAAAAGTATAGGGGTAATATTTATAATGGGAGTATTTCAACTTGGAATTCCCTATATCTTTTATGCAAATGCAATTAAATATCTTAGTGCATTAGAGGCAATATTAATTACTGTTATTGAACCTTTGTTAAATCCATTATGGGTATATATTTTTGCAGGAGAGAAGCCTGGGACCTATGCCATAATAGGTGGAATAGTAGTTATAGTTGCTATACTTTTAAGAGGTGTTTATGTGTCGAAGTTGGAGGCTCAGGAGGGGTAAATAATTAAAGGTGAAGCATTTGCTTCACTTTTAAATTATATGATATTAAATACGGTGCATAAATCAATTTCTAAATTTTCAAAAAGGTTTATTTTAACTCTATCTTCATCTGTATAGATTTCGGGTCTTCCATATCTACCGCTATCTTCTAAAGTAAATACAGAAATAAACTTTCCTTCTGGCTCAACGATCCAATATTCTTTAACGCCAGCTTTTTCATATTTATTAAATTTTAAAACCTTATCCTTTCTAATAGTAGATGGAGATGTAATTTCTACAATTAATTCAGGTACACCATAAAATCCAGTATCTTTAAGTCCATTACTATCACAAATTATTAGAATATCTGGTTGAACAACATTTCGTGAATCATTAATATTCTTATTTTCTGTAGGTAAAACTAAATCAAAGGGAGCTGTGAATACTTTACAAGTTTTATTTACTAAATAATTAGCAAATTGTCTTGATAATTCTAAAGATATTGACTGATGTTGCCACGAAGGAGCAGCTTGCATATAAGGAACTCCCTCCATTATTTCCCATCTCTCATCTTCAGGCCATGTTAAATAATCAGCATAAGTATAGGTCTTATTCTCGTCAATTAAAGACATATCATCACATCCTATCATTTATTATATATATTATAACAAAAAAATAGGTATAAATCATTATAACCCATTTTAATGTTATAATTATAAAAAATATGAACCAGATTAGAAGTTGTTACAATATATAGATGAGAGGCCGATCAATATATAATATTTTTAAGAAAGGTTAAGGCAGAGGAGGGGATAAGGGATTGGATGTTGCAGAGTTAACTCATTTAATTGAAAACCATGGTAAGGATGTCTATGGATTTTGTTATAAATTAACAAGGGATAAACATCAAGCAGATGATTTATATCAGGAAACCTTTTTAAAGGCAATAGAGTTATGTCATAAAATAGATAAAGATAAAAATCCAAAGAGCTTTCTTATAGCTATTGCAGCAAATCTGTGGAAGAATCAAAATAGAAAGTTTGGTTGGAGGCATAGGATTGCAAACATAGTGGAATTTAAAGATGATTTTGATAATGAGTCATATATGATTGATACTACAACTCCAGAACTTGTAGCCATAAGCAATGAAGTTCATACGATGATTGATAAAGCTTCAGCATCGTTAAATGATAAATTAAAAATACCTTTATATATGCACTACAATACTGGACTATCAATTGAAGATATTGCATCCTCACTTAAAATTCCAGCTGGAACTGTAAAAAGCAGGCTTTATAAAGCTAGAAAATTGATTAAAGAATATATGGAGGTCAATGGATATGAAGGATTTTGAAAAATTAGATAAAATGCTATGGCAAGTCCTTTCTTCAGATAATGAACCAGATGACAGTTTGAATCGAAAAATTATAAATAAGATGGGAGAGGGAAATAGGATGAGAGGTACAAATAAAGGGAGATTATCAGTATCAGTTATGGTTGCTATACTTATAGTAGCAACATCCATTTCAGCATTTGCAGCATGGAAGCTATTAACACCTAGGGAAATTGCAGAAAATTTAGGGGATAAAGGGTTGGCTCTTGCTTTTGATAGTGAAGGAGCTGTATCTATAAATCAGACTCAGACTATTGGAGATTATAAGATAACTTTAATGGGAATAGTATCTGGTAAGGAAATCAGCGATTTTACACACTCTGCAGAAGATATATTTCTAAATAGAACATATTCAGTACTTTCTATTTCTAAGGTAGATGGAACACCAATGCCGGATCCGCTTGATCCTGCATATGATGAAATGTCATTTCTTGTTTCACCTTTTATAAAGGGACAGCACCCGAAAGACCTTAATATTTTTACGATGAATGGTGCAGCAAGTTGGTTTGTAAAAGATGGGGTAATGTATAGAACTATGGAATGTGATGATATAGAAGTTTTTGCAGATAGAGGCTTATATATCGCTGTTATGGATAAGTTTGATATTATTAATTCCTATAAGTTTAATAAAGAGACAGGGGAGATTAGTCGGAACACAGATTACAAAGGAATCAATGCCTTATTTGACTTACCTATAGATCCATCAAAAGGAAATTATGAGGAAGCGGAGAAGTATATTCAGACACTACTAAGGGATGATGAGGAAGTATCAGATGAAGAATTACCAGAGATAGAAGATCTATTAAAAGATGCAGTATTAATACCAGAATCTGTACAGAAAGTGGTTCCAGACAAAGATGGTATGATTGATTACTACTTTGCTGAACATAAACTTAAAGCAGATATTAATAGTTTCTTTGAAGAAGGTCAGGTAGGTTTTTCTGATAGCAGATTTATGGATGATGAGAAAATTCTTGTTTTTTCAAGAGATGATGATGGAGTTATTACAGTTATGACCTATAGAAAAAATAAATGAGCATTATAGATTAAAATTAAGAAGATACCATCAACAGTAGAAAGTTGATGGTATTTTTATATTTTTTATACCTTTATTGACATATATAGACTATCTATATATACTATATGTAGATAATCTATATATGGAAGGGAAGTGAAAAGATGACTATTAATAAAAATTTGATTACGGGAAGTACAACAATGCTGATACTAAAGCTCCTTGAAGATAAGGATATGTACGGTTATTTAATGATTGAAGAATTAGCTAAAAAATCCGATAATACTTTTTCCTTAAAGGCAGGGACACTTTATCCTTTACTTCACAATTTGGAGTTAGAGGGAATGGTAAATTCATATGATGAAAAAGCAGATAGCGGAAGAATAAGAAAATATTATAGTATCACCAAAAAGGGTAAAAAGATGCTTAAAGAAAAGAAAGAAGAATGGAATACCTATGCTTCTGCTATTAATCAAGTTTTACAAGGGGGTGCTAGTTTTGGAACAATCTAATAAAATTAAGGAATATTTAAAAACAGTTTGCGAGCAAATAAGATGGAAAAAGGCTCATGAGATTATTTCAGAAGAAATAGAAGACCATATTGTAGATCAGAAGGAAACATTTTTAGCAGAAGGATTAAGTGATGAAGAGGCAACCAATAGAGCCATATTGGAAATGGGGGATCCTGTTATTGTAGGCACAGAACTAGATAGTGTTTACAGGCCAAAACCAGAGTGGGGAATAGTTATATTGACAGGTATAATGTTAATTTTAGGTGTTTTAATTAGAGCTTTCGTTACACATGATGTAGAGATGCCATGGAGATTAAATAATATTATAATACATGCAGTGATAGGAATGGCTTTTATGGTTGCTGCCTATTTTATAGATTTTAGTATTATAGGAAAATATCCTAAGATAATATATTTTGGTTTAATTATATTAACTATGGGAACTGTGATTTTAGGTCCTATGATTTGTGGGCAAAATTTCTATTTAAAATTCATAATGCTTCTATATCCAACAGCTTTTGCAGGGATATTATATACCATGAGAAATGAGAGATATATAGGGATAATTTTAAGTGGAGTATACTGTATTATCCCGGGAATTATTTGTTTAAGTGGTGCTGGTCTATCTAGTTTAGCATTATACTTGATAACCTGTTTTATACTACTTATATTTGCAATAATGAAATGCTGGTTTAAGGTAAAAAGAATTAATGCTTTATTACTTGTTTGCATACCGATGATTATTGTATTAATAGTTACAGTTTTATCTATGAATGGACATCAATTATGGAGAATAAAAACGGCATTTAATCCGTCTCTTGATCCTTTAGGATTAGGATATCAAGGATATTCAATGAGAACAATAATTAAAAATGCTAATTTCATAGGACATAATATACAAGGCGTTGATACTAATGATATATTGCCATACCCGTATATGGATACAGAATATTTACTGACTCATTTAATAGACAAGATGGGCTGGATATCATTTATAGTAATAATGTCTATTATTTTAACCTTTATTATACGTTCCCTTAGATTTAGTTTAAATCAAAAAGGTGTATTAGGTGGACTGGTGTCTATGTCTGTTATAATTAATTTTACAATGCAGGTTTTATTATATGTTTTATATAATTTAGGATTTCAACTAATTGTACCATTAACACTGCCGTTGATTTCCTATGGTGGAATATCTACAGTAATAAATATGTTTCTCATAGGCATTATGCTGTCAGTATATAAATCTGGTGCCTTATATAAAAAGGATGATAATTTAGATACTAGTAAATCCAAAATTTTTCAGTTTGTAGATGGAAAAATAATTATTAATTTAGAGAGAAGATAAATTAAACAAATTTTCCTTATAAACTATTAAAATATAATTATAATTTTTCACTAGTAAATAAATTTACCACATTATGTGATAATATAATATCAATTAGGGTATAAATTCAAAAGATAAGATACCTATGAATATAAGATGAATATAAAAATGATTATCTAAAAAATTGGGATTAGCATATCCATGATTCATTAGTATATATACCATTTTTATTGGCTAAAGAGTATAGAGAAAAAGAAATGACAGTGGCAAAAGATATGATGAAATACATTAATGTAAATGAAAAAGATATATTAGATAAGGAAGATAATTAATTAAAAATAGTTAAATATCTGCAGACATCTTAAACAAAGATAAGAAATTATTCTGATATTCTGTTAATTTTATAAAAGTAAAAGGAGAGATAGGGTGAAGATTTTAAAACATAAAATAGTAAAAGGAATATTATTTATATCATTTCTAATATTTATTTTAATTGAGAGTTTAATTATTATAGAGGGTAGAAGAACAGTAGATGATGATATAGACTATGTCATAGTTTTAGGAGCAAGACTATATGGAGATACACCTTCTCCCTCTCTAGTAGAAAGACTTAAAGTAGCTAAAGAATATTTAATGGAGAATAGAGATATAAAGGTAGTAGTATCAGGTGGACAAGGTCTAGATGAAGATGTTGCTGAGGCATATGCTATGGAGAAGTATTTAATAGATAATGGCATTGAAAAGGAAAGAATAATAGTTGAAAATAAGTCTACAACAACTTTTGAAAACTTAAAATTTAGTTTAGAAAAAATAAAAGAAGGGGACAAAAATGGGAATATAAAAGTTTTAATAGCATCTAATAGGTACCATATTTTTAGATCGAAGCTATTGGCTAGGAGATTAGGGGTAACCCCATATGGATTACCTGCTAAAACCCCTTTAATAATTGCTTTACATTCCTATACAAGAGAATTTTTTGCAGTAATTAAATCTTTTTTCATTGATAGGTAATATAAATATCTATTATTTTATTTAATTCGTTTAGCATATCATCAATATTATTTTAAAAAGGTAATAAGAATGAAATTAATTTATGTATTTTTAAATAAATAATGCCATGGCATATTACCTAAAAGACAATATCACCATGGCATTTTTAATTATTATATTAATATGTTTCTACGAAAAGTTCAAAATGTGCTTGTGGATGGATACAAGCAGGACAGACTTCTGGTGCATTTGGACCTTCGTGTACATATCCGCAATTTCCACATTTCCATAATACTTTTTCTTCTTTTTTAAAAACTTTATCATTTGCTATATTTTCAGCAAGTTTATTAAATCTAATTTCATGTGCTTTTTCAGCCTTAGCTATAGCTCTAAATGCAGCTGCTATTTCTTCAAAACCTTCTTTTTCAGCAACATCTGCAAATGCTGGGTATAAATCTGCCCATTCTTCATTTTCTCCACTTGCTGCACTTTTTAGATTATCTAATGTATTGCCTTGGGCAACTGGAAAAGAAGACTCTATACTTATATTAGCTGGAAGCTCGTCTTTTAATCCTGCAAGTAAAAATTTATAGAATCTTTTTGCATGTTCTTTTTCATTATCAGCTGTTTCAATAAATATATTTCTAATTTGTTTAAATCCTTCTTTATCAGCTGCAGAAGCGTAATATGTATAACGATTTCTAGCTTGTGATTCTCCTGCAAATGCCTTCATTAAATTTTCTGCTGTTTTTGTTCCTTTTAAATTGTTCATTTTTTACCTCCTAATATTAGTGATTTTTATTTTTGATGCAGTTAGGACATAAGTCTTTAAAATAAATGTTCCTTCCATTAAGCTTAAAATTAGTAAGCTGATTGTCAATAATATTATCTAAATCAATAGGAAAATCAAAGATTTCGTTATAAGATTCACATTTAAAATGACTATGGTTTTCATATAATATCATACTTGGATTCAATACCATCTATAAATATTAATCTAATTACTGAATTTTAATAAATAACTTAAAGCATTATAAATTATGGTCTTTGAAAGGGCAGGTATTTCATTATGAAGATCATTATAAATCATTTTAACTGCGATATGATATCTATTTATTAATAAATATTCCAAAATTTTGATTCTCTCATTACTAATCTATAATTATTGCAAGTACAATGATAATAGCAATTCCACAATTTGTCAACATATTATTGTTAAGATAAAATATTAATTCAATTCTTAAAATGATATAGACCTTCTTCTTTTGCATGAAATTTAATCTACTATAGATTTAATAATAGTAAATAAGTATTATGGTTATTATTTATATACAATGAACCTAATTAATTGGCTAGTAAAGAATATCTATATGCTATATAAAAAAATTTAATGCACATATAGACATGCTATTGTTAATGATAACTTCTTAGAGTAGAAAATCAAAGCATATTATTAAAGCTTACAACCCAAGCATTAGTTATATTTTCTTCAATAATTTTCCTAGATAAATTAAACCAACTTTTACATTCATCAAGTATTATAGAATCTGAGGTTACTACTCTTTCCATTTTAGAAAGTATGCTATCGGGATTTGGTACTAGTTCTACCTTTAATGGTATTTTCCATTTATCTTCAAGACTAGTAATTTTAGTTTTTAATATCCTGGAATTAGAAACTGGCGAATCAAGGAAAAAAATCACCTCAGGAACTTCAAGCTGATGATGCCCTCCAACAAATTCTGATATTGAAGATAATTTATAATTTCTATCTAGCAGCCATTCAATTTCTTTTGCGCAATACTGAGTTTTATTAAAGATTGTTTTGAAAACCATTTATAATCATTAGGATCAAATCCTCTTTTTACTATTTTTACAGACAATTTCATTCCTCCTAAAGTTTAAGATTAAATATTTTACTTCTTTACATATTATTTACCTATTGGCAAGATATTAGTGGAAAAAGAAGATATTAAAGTAAATCATTTTATATTATAGAATAATTTATAGGAAGATAATTTGCTGGTTCTAGTGATAATTCCATAAAAAATTAAACCATTGGAAGGTATTGGTAAAAGGGTTGAAACTACTAAGAAAGATATATTAAGTTAAGGATATTGCTAATTTGAAAAAATTAGGTAAATATTCTATACTTAAATATAGGTAACTTTTTAACATAAATTATTAGCATTAGTTTTATGATTAAAGGGGGAATTAAATTGAGTATTGGTGTACAAAGGATCTTAGGTAGTATGAAAAAATATTTAGATATACCAAGTCCAACTGGAAATACAAAACAGGCTATATTAGAAATCCAAAAGGATTTCGAGGAATTGGGACTAAATACACAAATAACTAACACAGGGGCTTTAATCGCAACTTTAAAGGGGCAGAATGACGATGAACATGTGTTGATATCGGCACATATTGATACCTTAGGAGGAATGGTCAAGGAAATAACTAATGATG
The DNA here is from genome assembly GCF_040396155.1 of Tissierella praeacuta. Classification (GTDB taxonomy): domain Bacteria; phylum Bacillota; class Clostridia; order Tissierellales; family Tissierellaceae; genus Tissierella; species Tissierella praeacuta_A. The sequence continues at coordinate 72,391 of NZ_JBEBOY010000001.1, read as the reverse complement.
TTAAGTTAAGGTATACTAGGGTTGGTGGTGGCAGCTGGTCGGCGGTGGAAGGAGAAAATTGTTACGTAATAACAAGAAAAGGTAAAAAGATTCGAGGATCTATAATTCCAAGGATGGCTTCTACTCATATATATGGACAAGAAAAGGCAAGCGTAGTTAGAGATCAAACTAATATGTTTGTTAGAATAGATGAAATAGTGAAATCAAAGAAAGATGTATTGGACTTGGGCATTAGGGTAGGGGATTATATCGCCATGGATACCAGAACTGAAATAACAGAATCTGGATTTGTAAAATCGAGGTATTTAGATAATAAGTTAGCAGTAGCTATAGTATTAGAAATATGCAGATACTTCAAAAAAAATTCTCTAACACCAAAGCATACTACATATTTTTACATTAGTAATTATGAAGAAGCAGGTCATGGAGTTTCTTTTATTCCAGAAAAGACAAAGGAAATGATAGCGATAGATGTGGGAATAGTAGGTGAAGGGCAAGAATCTAATGAGTTCAGTGTAAGTATCGCAGCGAAAGACAAAAAGAGTCCATATGATTATGAATTCAGAAACAGACTTGTAGACATAGCAGAGGAGAATAATATAGATTATGTTGTTGACTTGTATAATTTTTATAGTTCCGATGCCAGTCAATGTATGTTACAGGGGAAAGATGTAATTTTTGCTGCCTTAGGACCAGCTGTAGATGCATCACACCATTATGAAAGAACTCATATTAGGTCTATAATAAATACAACAAATTTATTAATCAAATATTTAATTTAGAAAACCCAATGTATATGAAAATACTTCATTAATAGTTTTATTTTTAGACAATGGAGTATTAATATTGTTTATTCTAACAATAGGATGAAGGGACTGCATTGATTATTACATTTCTTGCTAAATAATAAATTAAATAAGTGCAACTATTATCTTTGCTTTAAGCAGGGGCAAGTTTTGTTGTGCAGATTTGGGGAGAAATCTCATTGGGTATTTTGCATTAACTTCATTATTAATGATAATTAGAAGATTATTTTGCATTTTAAGTTGAGAGTAAAAAACTCTCAACTTTGTTGTTTATGAATAGAACTAGTACAATACTTTAAATCCATAACTTTTTTAAAAGGTTCTTTTGTGTTAGTATATAAGTATAGTAGGGATAAGGTCGAATTTACTAAAAAATCAAGGTGGTAGGTGCCTTAAAATTTTGAAAGTGAAAAATCTTTATCTATGAATTTAAAATAATAATTACATAATCCGTATTTTAGTTAAAAACAGCAAAACAAGATAGTGATAAATATAGTCTAATTGAAATAGAAGTATTTAAGTGGGGAAGCTTTATATAAGGACATAATTTATTGTCATAAATCTACTGATTTAGTATTGAATATTTATAATATTTGAAGAAAAAATACATAGAAAGTAGGGGTATGAGCAGATGAGTAAAATGATTCGAAAAATTCTTGTTGGAGATTTATTTTATCTTCAAGAACATGAAGAATATTTCTCTGAAATGTCTAGAAAAGGACTTCACTTACAAAAAATAGGTAGAATTTTTGCCTATTTTAAAGAAGGACAGCCTAAATCATTAAACTATAGAATTGATGTTATTAGTGATGATAAACAAGAAAGAATAATTGAGAAACTTAAAGAAGAAGGTTGGAATTTTGCTGGGAAAAAAGATTCATTTTTAATATTTTCTTCGGAGGAAGGTTCACAACTGAAGGAATTATATGAAACTCCAGAAGCACAAAAATTAGCTTTAAGTACTGCAAGGAAGGAAATTTTTGGTGAAAAAGCTCTTAATATATTTAGTCTAATTTGTACTATAATAATTATAATTCTTACTGTAATGATGAAATTAAGAGATGGTCTTTATTTTGCTTTAGCAAAAGGAAATGAATTTTATGCTTTTATCATTCCACTTTTTTCTATCTATAAATCTAAAGAGAAAAAAATAAGGTTGGGAAAAATTGAGAAAACATTAGATACTGGAGAATTTTTAAAACATCAAGGAGATTATTCTTTGATGAAAACGAAATTTATAATTAGAAAAATTATTTTCTATTTTTTCATAGTAGCTATGATAGGAATTCTTTCCCATAAAATATCTCAAAATAAAAAAACAAATCTTAGTGAAATTGATGATTTAGAAAGTTTACCAATGATTACTATAGCTGATATTGAGCCAATGGACTATCGTCGTGATAGGAGTAGGAGTTTTTATAAAGATGATGGTATAGACTATGGAAATGTTATATATCAAGACTGGAATCTTTTGATACAAAAAGATAATACTTTAGTAGAATCAGTAGTATTAATTGATAAAGATCAGAAGAGGACAGAAATAGAACCTATGTTAAGAGAGGATTATTATTTGACAAGATTTGATTTTATTGCAAGGGGCTTGGAAAAGGATATTTTAGCAAGAGAAAAAGAGAGATATTCTTTATCACTTAATGTAATTGAAAAAGAAAATGAATTTAGCTGTTATGGAGTTGAGAAAGAAAATAAAAAAATTCTATTATATAGAAAAGGAAAGCAAGTTATATTTTTAACCTATTCTAATGGAACGGTTTCTTTAGAAGAGTTGATTAAAGTTGTAGCAGAGAAGTTAGGCTGATATTCATGGGGCAAGGAAGTCATGTTTAATGTTACAATATAACTAGATTATTCGTAGTATCTTTATCATCAAGATTTGTCATCTATTTAGATATTATTTTATTTCCATATCAGAATCTTTTTTAATAATGTTGGGCATGTACTTTATATTATTGGGGAAGAGGATATGTAAATTAAAATTCAAAAAAATGGGAGGTAATATTCTTTGAATAAGAATAGATAACTTAATAGATTGATTCTTAAAAAATTAACTAATAAGGAATAGAAAGATAGGACTATAGTCAAAGATAGATAGTAAATGATATTAAAAGGGGATAATGATTATTAATCATCCCGACTTTAAAATAATAAGTTTATCTTGTATAATATTAATATATTGAAATATTTTATGAGAAGGTTAGGAGTGCAATGAAGAGAATAAATGAAATTTTCAATGATTATGAAATAAAAGGTAATATAAATAATGCAATAGTAGAAGGGGTTGTTTTGAGGAAAGAAGATAAAACCCTAGAAATGAAGATTAGAGCTGATAAATATATTGAAATTAGAGAAATTGAAGGACTTAATAATTTTATAAAGGAAAGATTTTCATTAAATGATTCTAAAATCACTGTAGAGTATTCTGAGAAAGTTAATAAGATTCCTACAGAAGACGAACTAAGAGATATTATATTTCGCATGTCAGATAAATACCCAGTCTTAAAGGCAACCATAAACAAATGTGAATTTGAAGTATTTGAAAATACTATTAATTTTTATTTTAAGATTCCAGCAGCAAATGTCTTAAATTCCATGGACTATAATAAAAGGATCAGAAAAACTGTAAAAAACATTTATGGCAGAGAATATGAAATAAATTTTGTTGATAAAATATGCAATGAAGAGTTAAAAAAGCTGCAAGAGAATATGTATACAAATGAAATTAAGTCAATTCAAGAGGAAGTTAGGACTACACAAGGAAACAATGATTTCAAATTACCAAAGGAAAGTGTAAAAAAACAAGAAATAAAGATAGAAACTAATGGGAAAAAGAATGATCCATCATTAATACTAGGTAGAAGTTCTAAAATTAAAGAAGCTATAACAAAAATTACTGATATTACACCTTATGAGGGGAAGGTAGCCATAGAGGGTGAAATATCCAATATAGAATCAAGGGAATTAAGAAGTGGGAAGATATTAATTTCTTTTGATTTATACGATGGCTCAAGTTCAATTACTTGTAAGTCTTTCATAAAGAATGAAGACATTGAAGTGTTAAATAAGATTAAAAAAGCTAAAGGTGTTAGACTTTCTGGAAATGCAGGCTATAGCAAGTTTTCAGGAGAAGTTGAGATTATTGCCAATACTATAGTAGAAACAGAAGGAATAAAGAGGGTTATAAGAGAAGATAATGCAGAGATGAAGAGAGTAGAGCTTCATATGCATACCCAAATGAGTCAGATGGATGCAATGACCAGTGCTACTGATTTAATTAAAAGAGCTATGAGCTGGGGAATGAAATCTATTGCAATAACAGATCATGGGGTGGTACAGTCCTTTCCTGAAGCTCATAAGCTTTTAGGGAGAGATAATCCAGATATGAAGGTTATATATGGAGTAGAAGCTTACTTAGCACCAGATAAAAAGCCTTCTGTAACAAAACCTCAGGGACAGAGCATAGATACTACATATTGTGTGCTTGATTTGGAAACAACAGGATTTTCAGCAGTAACAGAAAAAATTACTGAAATAGGAATTATGAAACTTAAGGACGGAGAGGTAATAGATAAGTTCAGCACATTTGTAAATCCTGAAAAACCCATTCCGCAAAGGGTTGTGGAGATTACTAATATAACTGACGATATGGTTAAACATGCAGAAACTATAGACAAGGTTTTTCCTAAAATGTTAGATTTTATTAATGGAAGTGTTTTAGTTGCACATAATGCTGATTTTGATATTAACTTTTTAAAGCAGAATGCAAGGGTACTAGGGTATGATTTTGACTTCACATATATAGATACCTTGTCCTTAGCTCATGAAATATTCCCTGATTTTAAAAGCTATAAATTAGGAAGAATAGCTAAAAATCTTGGCATAAAGGTCGAAGTTGCTCACAGAGCCTTAGATGATGTGGATACTACTGTAAAGGTATTTAATATTATGCTTGAGAAGCTAAAGGAAATGGGTGTCGAAACCCTTGAAGACATAGATATATATGCTTCTACTGAGGAGGCTAAGAAGGAGGAGTACAAAAAGCTTAGGACCTATCATGCTATAATTCTTGCAAAGAATTATATCGGATTAAAGAATCTATATAAGCTTGTATCTTATTCTCATTTAGATTATTTTTATAAAAGACCACGTATTTTAAAAAGTCTATATAAAAAATATTCTGAGGGATTAATTCTTGGCACTGCCTGCAGCGAAGGAGAGCTTTATCAGGCAATACTTTTAGGAAAATCCGAGGAGGAAATTGAGTCAATTGCAAAGGAATATGATTATTTAGAAGTTCAGCCTTTAGGAAATAATGATTATTTAGTCAGAAATGAGCAAGTGGAGAATATAGAAGGTTTAAAGGAAATCAATAGAAAGATTGTACGTCTTGGAGAAAAATTAAACAAACCTGTAGTAGCTACAGGAGATGTTCATTTCTTAGATCCTGAGGATGAAATATATAGGCGTATATTGGAAACAGGACAGGGATATAAAGATGCAGACAATCAGGCTCCTTTGTATTTAAGAACTACAGAGGAAATGCTTAAGGAATTTTCATACTTAGGAGAGGAAAAGGCTTATGAGGTTGTAGTTACAAATACTAATAAGATTTCTGATATGTGTGAGCAAATTAGTCCTATTTCACCAGAAAAAGCTACACCACATATAGAGGGTTGCGAGAAGACAATTCGAGATATTACTTATGGGAAGGCTCATGAACTTTATGGAAATCCATTACCTGAAATTGTACAGGAAAGACTTGATAGAGAGTTGGATTCTATTATAAAAAATGGATTCTCAGTAATGTATATTATCGCACAAAAACTGGTATGGAAATCCAATGAGGACGGTTATCTTGTAGGGTCTAGAGGCTCTGTTGGTTCCTCTGTTGTAGCATATATGACTGGTATAACAGAAGTAAATGCTTTACCACCTCATTATAGATGTTCAAAATGCAAGCATTCGGATTTCTCGGATTATGGTTATAAACTTGGCTTTGACCTACCTGATAAGATATGTCCAGTTTGTGGAGAAGATTTAACTAAAGATGGTATAGATATACCTTTTGAGACCTTTTTAGGATTTAATGGTGACAAGGAGCCGGATATAGACTTAAATTTCTCTGGAGAATATCAGGCAAAGGCCCATAGATATACAGAAGTTATATTCGGTAAAGGCACAACCTTTAAGGCAGGAACTATAGGTACAATTGCAGATAAAACAGCATTTGGCTATGTGAAAAAATATTTTGAGGAAAAAAACATAACAGCAAATAAGGCGGAAATTATCCGAATATCAAAAGGTTGTACAGGTATTAAAAGAACCACGGGTCAGCATCCAGGGGGAATAATAGTTGTACCAAAGGGACGAGAAATCTTTGAATTTTGTCCAGTTCAGCATCCTGCTGATGATTCAAATTCTGATATTATAACAACCCATTTTGACTATCACTCTATTGATGAGAACTTATTGAAATTAGATATATTAGGTCACGATGACCCAACAGTTATAAGAATGCTCCAAGACATTACTGGAGTAGATCCACAAAAAATACCTATGGATGATAAAAAGACCATGTCCATATTTTCATCTACAGATGCTTTGGGAGTAATGCCAGAACAGATAAATTCTAAGATAGGAACATTTGGCATTCCTGAATTCGGTACTAGATTTGTAAGGGGAATGCTCTTAGATACATTGCCAAAGACCTTCATGGAATTAATATGTATATCTGGACTTTCCCATGGTACAGATGTATGGCTTGGAAATGCAAAGGATTTAATTGATTCAAAAATAATAGATAGTATAAGTGATGCAGTATGTACTAGAGATGATATTATGGTTTATCTTATTAAAAAGGGTTTACCACCAAATACTGCTTTTAAGATAATGGAAACAGTTCGTAAAGGAAAGGCTTTAAAGGAGCCAAAATGGCCAGAATATGAGACATTAATGAGAGAGTGTGATGTACCAGAATGGTATATTAATTCATGTAAAAAGATAAAGTACATGTTTCCTAAAGCCCATGCTGCAGCCTATGTAATGATGGCTTTTAGAATAGCATGGTTTAAGGTTCATATACCTAAGGCATATTATGCAGTATATTTTTCAATTAGGGCAAAAGCATTTGATGCAGAATTTATGATATTTGGTAAAGAAAAGGTTAAAGAAAAGATGAGGGAAATTGAAGCCTTGGGAAATGATGTTACTCCTAAGGATAAGGATATGTACGATGATTTGGAATTGGTTTTGGAAATGTATGAAAGGGGAATTAGTTTTTTACCTATTGATTTATATAAATCCCATGCAACTAAATTCCTAATTGAAGAGGATTCTTTAAGACCACCTATAAACTGTATATCAGGAATGGGAACTGTTGCTGCAGAAGGTATCTATAATGCAGCTAAGGAAGAGCCTTTTAGCTCTATAGAAGATCTAAGGAAACGTGCTAAGATTGGAAATGCTGCCATAGATTCACTTAAAAAGTTTGACTGTCTAAAAGGTCTTCCAGAGAGTGATCAAATTAGTTTTTTTGATGTAATCTAATAAACGTGTCGTTTATATAGTAATTGAATATTTATATTAAACAAAAAGATTATAAGCTTAATAGACCAGCTCATGATCTTTTTATTTTACCTAATACCATCTAGCTATTTTGGGTATAATATTAAAAATATACTTAATAAAGGAGCGTGATAACATGCCTAACTCAAATAGAGTACCCAATAGATTGATTCATGAAAAATCTCCATACTTACTACAACATGCGTATAATCCAGTAAATTGGTATCCATGGGGAGAAGAAGCTTTAAACAAAGCTAAAGAGGAGAACAAACCTGTTTTTTTATCTATTGGGTACTCCTGAAATTGGTTATAGATAGCTACATGCCATTGGTGCCATGTAATGAACCGTGAATCATTCCAAGACGAAGAAGTCGCTAAAGTACTAAATGAATACTTTGTACCTATTAAAGTAGACAGGGAAGAAAGACCAGATATTGATAAAGTATATATGACATTTTCTGAAGCTATGACAGGAGCTGGAGGATGGCCGCTTAATACTTTGGCAACCCCAGAAGGTAAACCTTTTTTTGTTGGGACTTATTTCCCTAAGAGGACTACAAATAGGATGACGGGAATAATTGATTTACTAGAAAGAATAAATAAATTATGGAATAGTGATAAAGATAAAGTTTTAGAGGAATCCCAATATATATTGGAAGAAGTTAAAAAAAGATATTTAGTTAACGAAAATGGAAATATTAAAGATACAGTAGCTGATGATGCAAAAGATGGATTGGTAAGTATATTTGATAAAAAGAATGGTGGTTTTGGACTATATCCAAAGTTTCCTATGCCACAATATCTTTGGTTTCTTTTAGAATATAGAAGTAAAAATGGAGATAAAAAAGCATTAGAAATAGGAGAAATTACTTTAGAAAAGATGTATAAAGGAGGTATATTTGACCATATAGGCTATGGATTTTATAGATATTCTGTAGATGAGAAATGGTTAATACCTCATTTTGAAAAAATGTTATATGACAATGCACTATTAGGAATTGTCTATACAAGAGCATATGAAATAACTGGAAAGGTATTCTATAAAGAGGTAGCTGAAAAGATATATAAATTTGTGGTAAGGGATATGATGCATAATGATGGAGGATTTTTCTCAGCATTAGATGCAGAATCAGAAGGTGAAGAAGGAAAGTTTTATATATTGAGTTATGATGAGGTAATAAATGTTCTAGGTAAAGATTTAGGAGAATTATATTCTAGATATTATGATATTACAGAAGATGGAAATTTTGAAGGTTACAATAATCCTAATTTAATTTTACATGATTTAAAAGAGATATCAGAATCAGATAAATTAAAACTTGATAAAGACAATGAAATCTTATTTGAATATAGAGAGAAAAGAGTTAAACCTCATAGGGATGAAAAAATATTAACTTCATGGAATGGTTTAATGATAGGTAGTTTAGCATATGCTTCTAGAGTATTTAATAATGAATATTACAGTGAAATAGCAAAAGAATCAGCAGATTTTATTATAGCAAATTGTATAGACAAAGAAGGATATTTATTATCTACTTATATAGATGGAAAATCTTATAACATTGGTTTCTTAGAAGACTATGCCTTCTTTATATATGGACTTCTACAATTATTTGAATCTACAAAGGAGGAAGTATATTTAAATATTGGCATGAAGTTAACTGAAAATATGTTAAATCTATTTTGGGATGATAAAGAAGGAGGGCTATATTTCTATAGTAATGTATCAGAACAGCTAATTTTAAGACCAAAGGATTTTTATGATGGAGCTATACCATCCGGAAACTCTTTTGCTTTAATGAGTTTGTTAAAATTATACAATTTAACTAAAGAAGAAAAATATAAAAAGATTGCAGATGGTATACTCTATGCCTTTGGAGACGATATAAACAATAATCCACTCGCACATCTATATTCAGTAATTACAATAGGATAAAGATAAAAATAAAAGGAGATAAGAAGCTTACAAACGATTCTTATCTCCAAATTTTATATAATTCCTAATGAGTTTAAAAATACAATTAATAGAAGTATTGGCGTAATATATTTTAAGACAAAGTAATAAATAGTAATAGTTTTTGAGTTGTTTAGTTTATGATTATTTGATAATTCATCTAATATACTATTTTTATCAGCAAAATAACCAACAAAAATTGCTATTAGAAGTCCTCCAACGGGTAGAATAATATTAGACGATATATAGTCGAACAAACTAAAAAGATTCTTTCCAAAGATCGTTACATGTCCCCAAATACTAGTGGGATGTACAGTTAGGGCACCTACTATAAACGTAGATAATGATACAATAATAACTGAATATTTTCTTTTAATATTCCATTTTTCTGTAATAAAGGCAATAGGAACTTCTGCCATTGATAAAGAAGCAGTAGTAGCTGCAATGGCTGCAAGAATAAAAAAAGCAACAATTAATAGATTGCCAAATGGAATATGTGAAAATACTAAAGGTATAGTATTAAATAAAAGGCTAGGTCCTGAATTTGGCTTTATACCAAAAGTGAATACTACTGGAAATATGGCAACTCCAGCTAATAGAGAGACAAATGTATCTGATAATGCAACTTTAGCAGATGTATGAATTAAATTATTATCTTCCGTAAAGTAACTTCCATAAGTGATCATGGTTCCCATTCCAAGAGAGAGCTTAAAGAATGCCAGACCTAGTGCAGAAAGAATAACAGATGGATTTATTTTTGAAAACTCTATTTTAAATAGAAAGTTAAAACCTGCTTTAACTCCTGGTAATGTTAGGGCTCTTATACAAGAGATTACTAAGAGAATAAATAATACAGGCATAAGAGTTTTTGTTATTCTCTCAATTCCATTTTTAACTCTACCAATTAATATTAATGCAACAACTAAAATGGAAATTCCTTGCCATATGATAGGAGAATATAGACTTTCAGTAGTAGTTAAAAATTGACTCTCTACTATGCTCGTTGCTTGCTCAAAAGATAAATTAGAAAGATTTGAAAAAGCACCATTTATAGCTTTAAATACATAAGAATATACCCATCCAGCAACAGCACTATAATAGAACATAATCAAAAACGCAGCAGCTACTCCAGAATAACCAATAATTTTCCATTTTGAGTTTGCTTTAAGTTTAGTAAAGGCAGAGACTGCATTACTTCTAGATTTTCGTCCTATATAAAATTCAGATACCATTACTGGCATACCAACTAATAATATGGATAAAAAATAAATTAATACAAAGGCCCCGCCACCATTTTCGCCTACAAGGTAAGGAAATTTCCAGATATTACCTAAGCCTACTGCTGAGCCAAGTGTTGCAAAAAATACTGCTAATCCAGATGAAAATGTTTCACGTCTTTTATTTGCATGGACTGATTCGTTATTTAGCTTTTTCATCTTTAGTTCCTCCTGTATGAGTTTGCCGATAGTATATTTGATATAAAAAATATTGTAATATTAATCTTAACTTACGTCAATAATTAAATTTTACCTAATTTCCTAGATAAAACATCATTTAGATAAAGCTGTGATAAAATTTAAAGAATTCAGATATTAGAATTAATAATACTTGACACCATAAGTACACTAGCCTATTATATATAATAAAGTGATAAAGGAAAGAAAGAAGGGGATCAAATGACAAGTAAAAAACCTACTAGAGAGGAAGCGTTATTATTATTTAAGAAATACAATAAATCTGATAGTCTACTGCGTCATGGATTAGCTGTTGAAGCTACAATGAAACATTTTGCAGAATTTTTTGATGAGCCAGATGTGGAAAAATGGACAATAGTAGGGCTTATTCATGATTTGGATTATGAAATGTATCCAGATGAGCATTGTATAAAGGTACAAGAAATTCTTAAGGAAGAGGGATATCCTGAAGATTATATAAAAGCAATCGCGAGCCATGGTTATGAAATATGTTCAGATATAGAACCTACAGAAAAGATGGAAAAAGTACTATATGCTATTGATGAGTTAACTGGACTTATTACTGCAGTGGCACTTCTTCGTCCTAGTAAATCTGTATTAGATTTAGAACCAAAATCTGTAAAGAAAAAATGGAAAGATAAAGGATTTGCAGCAGGTGTAGATAGATCTATTATACAAAAAGGAATAGATATGCTTGGCATGGAGAGAGACGAAGTAATTATGGAAACTATTCTTGCAATGAGAAAAGTGGCAGAAGAAATAGGCTTAAAAGGAGAATTATAATAAATTTTTGGTAATAAATAATGTGTATGAGTGTACAATAAGGAGAGACAGCATATGATAAAAGATTTAAAGGATAAAAAAACTAAGATCAATGCTAAAGCATTTATTGCCGAAACAGCAAATGTTTTGGGAGATGTAACCATAGGTGAAGGCAGTAGTCTTTGGTATGGTGCAGTGGCTCGTGGAGATATGAGCTATATAACTATTGGAAAATATACTAATATACAGGATAATGCAACAGTACATGTTGATACAGATTTACCATGTAAGATAGGGGATTATACTACTGTAGGACATAATGCAGTAGTTCATGGATGTGAAGTAGGTAATAATTGTTTAATAGGAATGGGTTCAGTAATTTTAAATGGTGCAGTTATTGGAGATAATTGTATAATTGCAGCTGGAGCATTAATTACACAAAATGCAGTCATACCTCCAAATTCTTTGGTGATGGGTTCTCCTGGAAAGGTAAAGCGAGAAGTAAACGAGGAGGAAATAGAAACAGTAAGACATAATGCCATTAGATATGAAAAATTATGGAGAAACGAACATATATAAATGAGTACTAGGTTTCCAGTGCATTTTTAGTTCTACAATTTATCAAGATTGAATAACATATACCAGATTAATTTGTTCCTAAGTATTTTAATAAAATAAGGAGGGAATATTATGTTAACGAATCCAGTTTTGTTATCAGTATTAGTTATGACGGTATTATGTTTATTGAAGATGAATGTATTAATTGCACTTATTTTGTCTGCTTTAACAGGGGGACTATTAGCAGGAATGTCATTTAAGGAAACCATAGGAATTCTCATTGGTGGCATGGGCGGTAATGCAGAAACAGCACTATCTTATATATTACTTGGAGCATTGGCAATAGCAATTGGAAAAACAGGAGTTGCTGATATATTAGCTAGGAAAATTGGTAGAGGGGTTAGAAATAAAAAATCAATATTTGTATTTTTAATAGCTATAATAGCTTGCTTTTCTCAGAATCTGATTCCAGTTCATATAGCTTTTATTCCAATATTAATACCACCATTAATTCCAGTTATGAATAAATTAAAAATTGATAGAAGGTCAGTGGCAGCAGCATTGACATTTGGACTTAAAGCACCATATGTAATGATTCCAGCAGGGTTTGGGCTTATTTTTCATAATATAATTAGGGATGCATTAATAGATAATGGAATGCCAGTGGAGACTAGTATGATTTGGAGGTCAATGCTATATCCTGGCATAGGAATGATAATAGGTCTAATTATAGCAGTATTAATAAGTTATAGAAAGCCAAGAGAGTATGAAGACATTGAACTAGTTAAATCTGATATGGATAATCAGAATGAAAGAATAACGAAAAAGCATGTAGTAGCTTTATTAGGGGCAATAGCAGCCTTTGCTATTCAAATTATAACGAAATCACTTCCATTGGGAGCAATAGCAGGTTTAATAGTAATGTTGGTATTTGGTGCTTTTAAATGGGAAGAGCTTGATGATATGTTAAGTGGTGGAATTGGATTAATGGGATTTATTGCCTTTGTAATGCTAGTAGCTTCTGGATATGGTGCAGTTATTAGAGCAACAGGTGGTGTAGAAACTTTAGTAGAGGCGGCAGCAGGTATGATGGGAGGAAGTAAAATTATAGCAGGATTTCTAATGTTGTTAATTGGGTTGATTATTACTATGGGAATAGGTACTTCCTTTGGTACAGTTCCAATAATAGCTGCAATATTTGTTCCATTGTGTATAAAGTTAGGTTTTAGCCCTGCTGCTACAATTTGTTTAGTAGGTACCGCAGGTGCTTTAGGAGATGCTGGATCTCCAGCATCAGATAGTACACTAGGACCTACGGCAGGACTTAATATAGATGGTCAGCATGACCATATATGGGATACTTGTGTCCCTACGTTTATTCATTATAATATTCCATTATTGATATTTGGAACTATAGCAGCATTGCTACTTTAGAAGGATTATAATAAATATATAATATGAAGAATTGTTAAAAGTCTGCAACATAAGTTGCAGACTTATTTTCTAATATGGTATAATATGGCGGAATGAAATCATAACTAGGAAGTGGAGTCATGGGAAAACCTATTAGGATATTTTGCTTATTTTTTATATTGAGTATAGTTACGCAGACTTTCTTAGCTATACATACGGAGTTTAACCTAGTATATATTATAGTAGCAATGGGAATATCTTTGTTATTAGCCATAGGATTAATATTTATGTGGGATTATATATGTAAGAAAATGCAGAATTCTAACAGCAGAGCATGGAAAATCTTCAAGAAGGTAATTAATAGAGTTAGCTTTTTATTAGGAGTTATTTTAATCCTAATGATTATTAAGGTTATATTACAAGAGACGAGTAATATGTCTTATTTCAATAAAATTATATTGTTAACTGTAATAGTAGTTGCTTGGGCTATGCGTTAATTAAAATGTTGATTGCTTTTAAAGTTTGAAAATTTATTATAATAAAAAAGCAGTATAGAGTTGTTATATTTCAACACTCTACACTGTTTCTTTATTAAATTATCGGAACACTTAACTATGTTATATTATTTCATAGCTTTCTTAGCAAATTCAGTAGTGACTATTTTAGTATAATCTGCTCTCTTATCTAATTCTCCTGCTAATTCCATTATACTCATCATATGATTTAATCCATCCTCTGTAATGATTAAATCTGGTTTCCAAGAATCCTGATCTCTATATCTTTCTACTAGAGTAATAAGTATTTCTTTATCTGTATCAGGAAATTGTGGCATTACAGCATCTGCTATTTCTTCACTACTATGTTCTTGAACCCATACCATAGCTTTATATAGTGCATTTGTAAATTTTTGAATTGTTTCTGGATTTTGTTCAATATATTCCTTGGTTGCAGAGTAGCATGTATATGGAATATATCCTCCTTCTTTACCTATGGAAGCTACTACATAGCCTTTGCCTTCTTTTTCTAATGTGGCTGCCACAGGTTCAAATAATGTTACATAATCACCTTCACCACCAACAAAAGCCCCTGCCATTACATCAAATTGTATGTCTGTTCTAACTATTACATCTTTATCTAGTTCTAAACCATTGTTTTTAAGTACATATTCTAAGGTCATTTCAGGCATGCCGCCTTTTCTACCACCGATTACAGTTTTACCTTTTAGTTTATCAAAGGTAAAGCTATCGTCTTTCTCCCTGCCTACTAGGAAAGAACCATCCCTTTGTGTTAATTGAGCAAAATTAATTACATAATCATCCCTTCCTTGATTATATACATATACCGATGCCTCAGGTCCCATAAATCCTATATCAGCTTCTTTACTTAACAAAGCAGCCATGCATTTATCGGCTCCTTTACCATTGATTAAATCAATTTTTAGTCCTTCTTCTTCAAAAAAACCTTGGGTTAAAGCTACATATTGTGGGGTATAGAACAATGAGTGGGTAACTTCAATTAATTTTATAGGTTCTAAATCAGTGTCTTTTTTGCATCCTGTTGATCCTAATATGATTATAGCTAAAATTAAAATGAAAGAAATTCTTTTAAAAAAACTTGACATCTTATCCCTCCTCGCATAATATGTGTATACGAAAGCATTATTTAATGTTATAATATTCTAAAACAAAATAAAAGTTCCAAATTAGTTTTTAAAGGTGGGAAAGTATGAATATACCAAATATGCTAACGATTTTAAGGATATTGCTTATTCCAGTGTATCTGTATTTTTTCTATTCTAATATTGAAAACAATATTTTATTTGCAGGATTAATATTTATTTTAGCTGGGATTTCAGATGTTCTAGATGGATATATTGCAAGAAAATACGATATGAGTACTAAACTTGGTATAGTATTAGATCCTATTGCAGATAAATTAATGACCTTTACTATTTTAATTAGTTTTACAACAAAGGGCATTATACCAATATGGATATTAATTGCTTTGGGAATAAAAGAAGTAATGATGATTTTAGGAGGCGTTGCATTATATTTATTTAAAGGAAAACAAGTTCTACCTTCAAATAAATATGGTAAAATAGCAACAATGTCTTTTTATACTGCAACATTGTCCATAGTATTTAAATTACCTAGGACTATTTCACAAACTTTGTTTTTTATAACAGTAGTTCTTAATATAATAGCTTTTATAAATTATTTTATAATTTATATAAAAATGAGAAACAATATAAATAACAGTATTAAAGAATAAATATTTCTCTAGATAAAATCTCAAAATATGCAGTAAAAAAGGGGATAGTTATAATATATAACATGTTAATAGGATTGAATTTAATGGATATTTTAGTAAAAATACTAACTAGAGAACAAAAAGAGAAAAAAGTTGAAAAATAAAAATCTTGACTGAACCTGATTAGGTATACGTGATAAATAGTATATTTGATTGGGTTCAGTTTTTTATATTTTAAATGAGCTAAATACGAATATATATATTAATAGAAGTCATTAGATAAGAAATACTTCTTCATTCTTGACCTATTATTCAGCATAACATATTATAACTTGACTTTTTCACTAAAAAGACAAAAAAATAGCCTGTAACTGTTGTATAACAAAGATTACAAGCTTTCTAAATCAATCATAAAGTTGTTGTGAAATAAATCATCTTTTCATTTTGCCAAAATATTTTTAATCTCACCTATGGTCATAAAATGCTTTGTAAAATCTACACCCACTAAATCTCCTAGATCCTGTACAATTGCACTATTACGGTCAAACATATAATAATTTTCTGCCAAGTATGTCCCAGAAATGTTATTCATTTCATTAACTAATTCTTTTGTAGAATATTTATGTTTAGTTTGTTTCTCTAATAGTCTTAGCAAAAGTAAAGATACAAAGCAAGTTAAAAAATGTGCTTCAATATGTTCCTTTAAAATCAAATATACGGGTCGAGTTTTTAATTCGCTTTTAGTAATTTTAAAGGTTTTCTCTATCTTCCACAGATTTCTGTAGGCATCTAGTATTTCATTGTTTGGCATTTTTAGCTCACTAGTTACAATTACATAATACCCATCATATTTTTCTTCTTCTGATATCTTATCTCTATCTACAAAATGATAGTCTGATAGTTCATCATGTATTTCTCCAGTCTCTTTATCACAAGGAGTAGAGGCAATGTACTTTTGAGCACCCTTCGCTGGAAACTTCACATTCCCGCTTTTTTCAATCAATTTCTTTGCTTTTTCAACCGCCTTTTCTCTTTCGTGTTTAGATCTTTTATCATAATCAGGGCTGTAGAATGCTACTTGCTTTTGTTCTATTTCTACCTGTACGTTTTTAGCCTTAGCATTTTGTACCCATATTTTTGTGGTAACTATTCTGGATTTAACTTTAAATCCATCAGAAGATACTTCATATCCTTCATCTACTAAAACATAATCCTTTAATTCTCTACCTGCTCCACGAACAGATAGGGAATAAATATATCCATTTTTATGAATAATATTGTAGGCGATATTCTCACCTGTATTCATTCCTTTATCAGCTACTACAATAACACGACCAAAGTTATAGTCCTCCTTTAATTCATCCAGAACAGGCATTAACGTAGTAGAATCATTAGTATTACCTTCAAATAATTTGTAGGTAATAGGAAGACTTGAATTATCCATTAATAGTCCCATCTGGACAATAGGAGTAGTTCTATGTTCTTTAGAAACTCCTTTTTTTCTAAAGTCATCTGGCTCTTTAATCTCGAAATAATAATTAGTTACATCATAATAGACATTGCTGGTATCCCTGCCATAATTCAAACGGACCATCTCATGAATATGAAGAAGTAAATCATCCTTGTAAGTATTAAAATAATCCAAGGCTCTGTAAATGTGATTAATATGAAAATTAAAATCTAAGAAATAATTATCCATATTTTCAAATGATGCTTTTTTAGAACAAGGGAGTAAGACTTTTGAATACACTAACATTTGAAAAATATTATTGAGAGAATACTCAATATTTAAGTTTCTCTGCCTGTTAATAAAAAACTTATTAATCTCTAATTGATGATAAAAGTAACTTAAAACAGCGAATCCAAGGTTTTTTCTTAACACAGTAGAAGCATCAATGGTTTCATTAGCGATAAAATTGAAGGTTAATATTTTAGAAGCTTCTTTAGCCTCTTCTGTCATTTTTTTAGCGACGCCTTTGTAGTAGGTAACGGGATCATCGTGCTCTTTTTCTAACTCGTCTAAATATCCTATACTCATAACAGTTCTTTGTTTAACTTTACCTGTACCAGGTTCTCTGTATCCTTCGACAATTGTGAGGAATGTTCTACCAGTTCTTTTTTCAAATATTTGCTTAACATACATTTTTTACCGCCCTGTATTATTATACCATAACGGACTATAACGGATAACCATATAATGTATTAAATTTGACAAAAAATATGCCTTGTATCAATTAAGAGTACAAGGTTACGTAGCTTTTTTATTTAGAGGTTAGTGAAAAACTAGGGAAATATATTAAAAATTTATTTGGAGAATGAAAATAGTGATGTAGTTGACAAATAAAAATTATACATATATAATTAAATCAATAATTTTAGATTTGCTTTGATAAAGAGGAGTAGGTAAATAACACTATACAGAGAGAGGATTCTAGGCTGAGAGATCCTAAGCTAAGTATTTACTGAAGGTAGCTTTTGAGCGTTCAAGCTGAACTTAAGTAAGCTTGAAGGGTGTTAACCCTTATATTATTAAAGAGCCATAGATAGAACTATGGAACTAAGGTGGTACCGCGAATTACCCTTCGTCCTTATAATTATAAGGATGAAGGGATTTTTTTATGACCTAACTTAGCGAACGACAGTGAGCTCTAGTAGGTCAAACGCAATGAGCACCAAATCTATACGAGCATAGCGAGTAAATAGATTTGAGTTGCGAAACTGCGGGAAATGACCTAACTTAGCGAACGACAGTGAGCTCTAGTAGGTCAAACGCAATGAGCACCAAATCTATACGAGCATAGCGAGTAAATAGATTTGAGTTGCGAAACTGCGGGAAATGACCTAACTTAGGGAACGATAGTGAGCTTTAGTAGGTCAAACGCAACGAGAACCAAATCTATACGAGCGTAGCGAGTAAATAGATTTGAGTTTCGAGACTGCGTAAAATGACCTAACTTAGGGAACGATAGGTCCTAACGGACACTACTGTAAATGGATGTTGTAAGTTATTTAATTAAATTGTAAATTATAAATTGAATTAGGGAGGAGATAAAAATGTTAGAAAATTTGCCAAAGACGTATAATCCAAAAGACTTTGAAGATAGACTTTATAAATATTGGAATGATAATGGTCATTTTGTGGCTCATGTTGATAAAACTAAGAAACCATATACTATAATGATGCCACCGCCAAATGTAACAGGAAGCCTTCATATGGGTCATGCATTGAATAATACTATTCAGGATATTTTGACTAGATGGAAGAGAATGGAAGGATATTCAGCATTATGGTTACCAGGTACAGACCATGCTAGTATATCTACTGAAGCCAAGGTAGTAGATAAGATAAAAAAAGAAGGAAAATCTAAAGACGAATTAGGTCGTGAAGGATTTCTAGAGGAAGCTTGGGATTGGACTCATAAATATGGAAGTACAATTAAAAATCAACTTAAAAAGTTAGGAGTTTCTTGTGACTGGTCCAGAGATAGATTTACATTAGATGAAGGACTTAGTAAAGCAGTAGAAGAAGTATTTATTAAGCTATATGAAAAGGGATTAATATACAGGGGAGATAGAATAATCAACTGGTGTCCTAGCTGCAGAACTGCAATATCAGATGCAGAGGTAGAGCATGAGGATTCTCAAGGCCATATTTGGCATATTAGATATCCAATAAAAAACAGTGATGAATATATAGTTATAGCTACTACAAGACCTGAAACTATGCTTGGAGACTTAGCCATAGCAGTTCATCCTGAGGATTCAAGGTATACTAATTTAGTAGGTAAGATGGTTATTCTTCCTCTAATGAATAAGGAAATACCAATAATTGCTGATGAATATGTAGAGATGGAATTTGGTACAGGAGCAGTTAAGATTACTCCATCCCATGACCCTAATGACTTTGAAGTAGGAGAGAGACATAATTTAGGGCAATATATTATAATGAATGAAGACGGCACCATTAGTTCTAATGGTGGAGTATATGAAGGACTAGAAAGATATGAAGCTAGAAAGAAAATAGTAGATGATTTGGAATCGCAAGGATATTTAGTAGAAATTAAAGAACATCAAAATGCAGTAGGACATTGTGAAAGATGTAATACTATTGTAGAGCCTCTAATTTCAAAACAATGGTTTGTAAAGATGGAGCCATTGGCTAAACCAGCTTTAGAAGCATATAAAAATGGAGAATTAAACTTCATACCTGAAAGATTTGGTAAAATCTATACGAATTGGTTAGAAGGAATTAGGGATTGGTGCATTTCTAGACAATTATGGTGGGGACATAGACTTCCAGTATATTATTGTGATGATTGCGGAGAGATTATAGTATCTAGAAATGATCCTGAAAAATGCAGTAAATGTGGCAGTACAAACTTACATCAAGATACTGATACTTTAGATACTTGGTTCTCATCAGCATTATGGCCTTTTTCAACTTTAGGATGGCCAGATAAGACAGAGGATTTGGAATATTTCTTCCCTACAGATGTGTTGATTACAGGATATGATATTATATTCTTCTGGGTAGTTAGAATGGTATTTTCAAGTATTGAGCAAATGGGAGAAGTTCCATTTAAGGATGTCTTCCTAACAGGACTTGTTCGTGATTCCCAAGGAAGAAAGATGAGTAAGTCTCTAGGTAATGGTATAGACCCATTGGAAATAATAGATGAATATGGTGCAGATGCTTTAAGATTTACTTTAGTTACTGGAAATTCTCCAGGAAATGATATGAGATTCTATACTGAAAGAGTAGAAGCAAATAGAAATTTTGCCAATAAGTTGTGGAATGCTACAAGATTTGTGCTTATGAATCTTGAGGAAGATATAGCTAAGGAAGAACTAAGTTTAGATAATCTTGAGGAAGAAGATAAATGGATTTTATCCAGATTAAACTCTGTAATAAAAGAAGCCACAGAAAACCTAGACAAATATGAAATAGGTATGGCTGCTCAAAAAATCTATGATTTTATTTGGGATGAATATTGTGACTGGTATATTGAAATGGTTAAATCAAGATTATATGGCGAAGATGAATCTAGTAAACAAATAGCTGAAAAAGTTCTACTATTTGTTCTAAAAGATATATTAAAATTACTTCATCCATTTATGCCATTTATCACTGAAGAAATTTGGCAGCATCTACCAGATAATGATAATCCATTGATTTTAAGTTCTTGGCCAACATATAAAGATGAACTTAATTTTAAAGAATCTGAAGAAGCTATTGAATTTATTAAATCAGGTATAAAGGGTATAAGAAATGCTAGAGCTGAAATGAACATTATACCTTCTAGAAAATCTAAACAAATATTTATAACTACAGATGAAAATATAAAAAATATTATAGACTATGGTCAAAGATATTTCTTAAATCTTGCATCTGCAGAAGAAATAGAGATAAGATCTAATAAGGATAATATAGGAGAAGATAATATTTCAGTAGTATTAGATAGATGTGAAGTATTCTTACCTTTAAAAGATTTAATTGATTTTGAGAAAGAAATTGAAAGATTAGAAAAAGAAAAGGAAAAACTTGAAGGTGAAATAAAGAGAGTAGTAGGAAAACTATCTAATGAGGGATTTGTGAAAAAAGCTCCTGAAAAAGTAGTAGCTGGAGAGAAAGAAAAACAAAAGAAATATGAAGAAATGCTTGAAAAAGTAATAGAAAGACTTCAAAGCATAAAATCTAATAGATAAGGCGGAGGTTAATATGAATTATCAAGAGGCTTTAGAATATATTAATGATAAAAATAAATATGGTTCAAGACTTGGACTTGATTCAATAGGTAAACTTTTGAGTCTCTTAGGAAATCCTCAAGAGGGATTAAAATATATTCATATAGGTGGAACGAACGGTAAAGGTTCCACCTCCTCTTATTTAGCTCATATGCTAGAGGCAGGAGGATATAAGGTAGGACTCTTTACTTCACCTTATATAGAAAGATTTAACGAACGGATACAAATAAATGGTCAAGATATTCCTGATGAAGCCCTTGGAAGGATAACTAGTCTAGTTAAGGAAAAGGCAGATATCATGGTAGAAGAAGGCCTTGAGCATCCTACTACTTTTGAAATAGTTACTGCCATAAGCTTTATATATTTTAAAGAGGAAAACACAGATTATGTAGTATTAGAAGTAGGATTAGGAGGAAGATATGATTCCACTAATATTATTTCTTCACCATTAGTTTCAGTTATTACAACTATAGATTATGATCATATAGATGTTTTAGGTGATACTTTAGATAAAATTGCATATCAAAAAGCAGGTATAATAAAGAAAAATGGCATAGTGATTTCTTATCCTCAAAAAGAAGAAGCATTGGAAGTAATAGAGGAAGTATCAAAAGAAATGAATGCAGAATTTCATCTTTGTCCCATGGAGAATATTAAAATAAGAGAAATATCCAATACTGGAGCTATATTTGATTATCATTATGAAAAGATAAATATGGAAAATATTAATATATCCATGTTAGGGGAGTATCAGATATATAATGCTACATTGGCTTTGACAACATTATTGATTTTAAAAGAAAAAGGTTTAGTAGATATTTCTGAGGAGCAAATAAGGGAGGGATTAATAAATACTAAATGGCCTGGCAGACTTGAAATTATGAGAAATAATCCAATATTTTTAATAGATGGAGCTCACAATGTACAAGGTGTTGCCCAATTGAAGAAAGCAATTAGCTTATTTAAATATAATCATCTTATATTAGGTCTGGGAATATTAAAGGATAAGGATTCTTCACATATGGTTGAATTATTAGCTCCTATGGCAGATAAAATCGTAGTTACTGAAGTTAATATGCCTAGGAAATTAGATGCAGAGGAGTTGGTAGATGAAATATCAAAATATAATAAAGATATTTTGATAGAAAAGGATATAAAAAAGGCCATAGAAAAGACTTTGGAATTAGCAGAAAAAGACGATATGATAGTATTTGGCGGCTCGCTTTATTTGATAGGAGAAGTAAGAAGTATAATAAAACTACTGTAGTTTAAAACTCAGTAGTTTTTTTATACTTCACCAATATATCATCTACTGCATAAATTACTTATATACAGGGGGTGATATATTGTGTCATAAAATTCTAATAGCTAATACCAGGGAAGATAGTTTGACATTAAAAGATGGTTCCATTTGTAAAACAATTTTTCTATCTAAACTTATAGAAGAAAAAGGAGATAATTGGATTCAGGAAAGTAATATATTAGGTCCATATGATATTGATATAGGAGAAGAAGGTTATATATATATTGCAAATGCTTATGATAATTCTATTATGAAAATAGATATAGAAAATATTAAATTATTGGAATTTATCAAAGTAGGAAGAAATCCTACCTGTATAAAGAGATTTAAAGATAAAATTTATGTTGCTAATAGTGATTCTAATTCCATATCAATTATTGATGAAAAGACATTTTCACTAATAGAGGATATATCAGTAGGAGAAAGACCTACTGATATACAAATAGATGAAGATGGCTTAAAGGTTTTTATAGCCAATGGCAATTGTTACACAATAAATGTATTAAATTTAAATACCGAAAAGATATCTTCTATAATTTTAAGTAAACAGCCAGTAAAAATGGTTATAGAAGATAAAAGGTTATTTGTTTTGTCATATGTAAATAATGGAGTTACTAATTATAGTAATTTATCAGAATTGAAAGCAGAAGATTATAAAACCATAATGAGCATAGATTTAAAAGGGATTTTTGGTAATTTTATTAAAATAAGAGGAGAAGAAATATTTTATCTTTCAAATATGGAGGATGGATATATTTATAGGGTCTTCATAGATAAAGAAGTAAATGTTTCTAAGATCCACTTAGGAGGTATGCCAAATAATATTAAATGGGATGGAAAAACTAAGCTTTATATTGCCAATATATTGGATAACAATTTAACTATAATAGATAAGTCAAACAATGAAATAGTAGATAATATAAGAGTAGGAAAAGAACCTAATGGTATTCTCCTACTCTAATGGAGTTATATTCTCATCTATGAGTATATTAATTATGTTCTGATATATGAAACCCGGATTTTCCTTCCATTTGTTGCAGATTAATTCAACATGCTTTTTTGTTGACACATCTAAATACAGACTAAATAAGGTATCTTCATTTTCTATTAATTTTAGATTTACAACATATTGATTATTTGCTTTTTCATAATAATCCGTGAGAACTTGAGTTTTAATTTTATTTTCCTTCTCGATTTGATTAAATTCTTTATTTAATTCTTCTTTGACTTTATTGGAGATTCTATCCTCAAAATAAGATAGGGCGACCTCACCTTTCTCTAAAATATTATATACTTCCTTTTCATCATCACTTATTAATTCTACAAATTTGGAGTCAACTAATTCAATTAGATATTGTTGAACTAAAAAGAAATTCATATAATTTTTTTCTAATACAAATTCAATTATTTCACCATTAGTAAATGGATTAGGTGACGATTTTATTATGTATAGAAGTAGTAATTTGTTTTGTGCTAATTCTTCGGTATTTTCAATAAACATTATTTAACACCTCTTTTATTGATTGTATCAATATATTATATCATAATAAATAGAGAAGTGGAATTCCACTTCTCTATTTATTATCATATAATGTTATTTTCCAGCTAATTGATTCTGAGCAGACTCAACTAATTTCTTTACCATGTATCCGCCTACGTATCCATTTTGTCTTGAAGTCAAATTGCCTTTATCCACAGAGTTGTAATTTGTCATACCTAGTTCGTTTGCTATTTCTAATTTCATTTGGTTTAAGGCTGCTCTAGCTTCTGGAACAACTATTCTGTTACTATTATTAGCCATTTTATAAACCTCCTTTTTCAACAACATAATTCTGTCGTTGTAATATTAATATAACCTTTATGTAAAAAAATATCCTGGTAAAAAATTATAATTTGTATAAATATAGTCAATTTAGTCAATAATCATAATTTAAATTAGTTTTATGATTATTTTATTATGTAATGATCTTTAGTAATATAAATTAAAATATAGAATAAATTATATTATACAAGTATTTGGAGGTGTAATAATGAGAAATAGATATTATAAGAATGATGTCAACATTACTGTTAGATTGTTAATTATCCTATGTGTAGCGTTAGTTTTTTTAGTTTATATTACAGTTCAGACTACTGGAAATATAGCATCTGTATTTGCCCCTACTAGAGAATTGCCTATATATAGTGTTGAAATACCAGAGAAAAAAATAGCTATAAGCTTTGATGCAGCTTGGGGCAATGAATACACAAATAGTATATTGGATACACTAGATAAATATAATATAAAAAGCACATTTTTCTTAGTAGGATTTTGGGCAGATAAATATCCAGACGATGTCAAAGAAATTGCAAAGAGAGGTCATGATATAGGCAACCATTCAACTACTCATCCTAATATGACAGAATTAAGTCCAGAAAAGATATTAGAAGAAATCAATACAACAGGAGCTAAAATTGAAGAACTAACTGGAAAAAAATCAATCTTATTTAGACCACCATTTGGAGATTATAATGACAATCTAATTCGTATATGTAGAGAAAACGGTTATTATGCAATTCAGTGGGATGTTGATTCTCTTGACTGGAAGGAATTGGGAGTACAGCCAGTAGTTGATAGAGTAACGAGAAATGTAAGAAATGGTTCTATTGTACTATTTCATAATAACGCAAAATATATTAGCGAATATTTACCATTGGTTATAGAAAGATTGCAAGAAAGTGGATATGAAATTGTACCGATATCTGAATTAATATACAAAGAAAACTTTACAATGGATAATACGGGAAGACAGATTTTAACAAAATAACTGATGATTTGTGAGGGGATATAGTGCAAGCGCAACATATGATAACAATTGGAATAGTAGAAAATTCTACGGAAAGAATAACTTTTAAATTTTTGAAAGAGATTTTCTCTATATTCAATTATAAATTATGTTATGAAAACGAAACAGGAAGCATTGCAGTATTAAATAAGGAAAATAATATTATTTTTGTAATTGACATAAAATCTAATTTAATATCTCCCATAACGGAAATCAGCATTGATTTTAATATATTGATTCATACTTTTTTAGATGATAATGATTATAAGAATCAAAATTTACAAAGATTATTTAGTAAATCAGAATACGCAATAATAAATTCAGATGAGGAGAAATGGAATTATCTTTTTAACGATAATATTAAGCCTATAGTTATAACTTATGGATTTAATAACAAGGCAACTATAAATCCATCTAGTTATAATATTGACGACCTAATAGAACTTAATATATGTTTTCAAAGGGAAATAAAAAGAATAAATGGAACTATGATAGAACCTTTTGAATTACCTATAAAAATTCATTCGGGAGAAAAGCTAGATATTTACCCGGTTATATCTGCTATTACTTGTATTTTACTATTGGGAATAGATAAAATTTCTATGGATAATCTTATTGTTTCCAATATTAATATAGTAAAAGGCGAAAAAGAACAATAAAAAATTGAAAAAAAATTAACAAATTTTTCAGGAAAAGAAGGATTTTTGAAACTTTTGTCTAATAATAGATATATACGAAAGATAAAAATTGATTATATCTATTATTTTTTTGTTTTTAATCATATTAATTTTCTAAGAAGAATATATTAGATATAGATTAAAAAACATAGGAATAGAGGGGGACAATAGCAATGTTTGATAAGATTATGGACACTAATAGCGTAAAGTTAGTAGGAAAAGTGGCAAGTGAAAGAGTTTTTAGCCACGAAATGTATGGAGAAGGATTTTATAATGTGGATTTAGAAGTACCTAGATTAAGTGATTCTGTAGATGTATTACCTATTACAGTTTCAGAAAGACTCATGGTAGATGTGGATTTATCCATTGGTCAACATATTATAGTAGAAGGACAGCTTAGATCCTATAACAGATATATTGATAGCGGTAATAGATTGGTTTTAACCATTTTTGCAAAGGATATATATATTCCAAATGAAGATGAATTAACGGAAGTCTTGAGAAAGCCTAATGAAATCTATTTGGATGGATATATATGTAAGAAACCAATTTATAGGACTACACCTTTTGGTAGAGAAATAACAGATATTTTAATAGCTGTCAATAGATCCTATAATAAATCTGATTATATACCATGTATTTCATGGGGAAGAAATGCACGTTTTTGTGAAAAGATGTTAGTTGGAGATCATATTAAACTTTGGGGAAGAGTACAAAGCAGAGAGTATCAAAAGAAACTTGATGATGGAGAAGTACAGAAAAAAATTGCTTTTGAAGTATCAATATCAAAATTGGAATATGTAGAAAATGATAATAATAGATTGGAAGTATGCGAACAAGAGGGGTAAGATAATTTATAGATACAAAAATCATATTTAGTGCTATAATATTGATAATATTAATTTGAGGGGAGAGAATAAGTTTGGATGGTAGCAAAAGAGAAAGAACCCTTTATAGTAGGGAAGATATAAGCACTAGAGTTAAGGAATTAGGAGAAATCATATCTAAAGAATATAAGGATAAAGATTTATTAATAATATCATTACTTAGAGGCAGTTTTATCTTTGCTTCAGATCTAGTGAGGGAATTATCTATACCAGTTGAGATTGATTTTATGACAACTGCTAGTTATGGACATGATGAAGTATCATCAGGTAAAGTGGAAATTGTACATGATATTAGGACAGAAGTAGAAGGAAAAGATATTTTAATTGTAGATGATATTATTGATTCTGGGTATACTTTAAATAAGGTGAAAGAAATTTTAAGTTCAAAAAATCCAAACTCTGTTAAGATATGTGTAATGTTGGATAAGCCTAGTAGAAGAAAGATAGATATAGATCCAGATTTCGTAGGATTTAGCATACCAGATGTTTTTATTGTGGGATATGGGCTTAATTATGGAGATCATTATAGAAATATACCTTATATTTTCACATTTGACTAAAAATTCACCTACAGGAGTTATTCTGTAGGTGAATTTATTGTTATAGAATATCATTTGAAGGAGATGAAAAAATGAAACCATTAAAAAGAAACTCTATTTTAGAAGTCAACTTTTTATATTTAATACTTGGGCTTTTATTATGTTTTGTTGGTTCAATAGTTCAAGATAGAGAAATTTATTCGGGAATACTTATTACAGAGTATATAATAATACTTTTACCTAATTTAATTTATTTAAAATCAAAAGGAGAATCTCTGAAAAAATCATTAAGATTAAATAGAATTAGTTTAAAGCAAGCATTATATGTTATTTTAATTACGATTTTTTCTTATCCTATAGCAATATTTTTGAACACTTTAGTAATAACTATATTAAGTTTCTTTGGAGAATTATTACCTAGTTCAGTTCCTTTGCCTGAAAATATGAGATTATATTTTTTAAGTATTTTTATTATTGCATTTGCGCCATGTATATGTGAAGAAGTAATGTTTAGAGGTACAATAATGAATGCATATAATAAAATAGGAAAGAAAAAAGCAATAATTTATTCAGCTTTTCTCTTTGGGCTTTTTCATCTAAATCTTCAAAACTTTTTAGGGCCTATGTTTCTTGGAATAATATTTGGGATTATTGTATATAAGACTAATTCAATTTATTCTTCTATGCTTGGACACCTATTGAATAATAGTATAGCAATGACCATTGGATACTTTGGTATGAAGGCTCAAAATAAAGTAGCCGAAGTTCCAGTTTATGAAGTCCCTTATATAACTCAAATGTTAATTTTATTATCAATAATTGGTGTATTAGCCATAGCATCATTAATTATCCTTCAAAAATTGATAAAAAAATTACCAGAAGGGGAAAGTATCGTGGAAGAAGATATACAATATGAGGAAACTAAGTTTTTTCATTATATTCCAATAATAGGTATCATTGTTTTATTTATTATAATAAACATTAAATATTTATTTCTTTAAGAATAATTGAAGGGGTTCTTTCTCATAATATAATTAGGAGGGAGCCACTATGAAAAAGGAAAAAATAGAAACCTTAGAAGATAAATTAAAATATGAGATAGCTGAAGAACTTGGTCTAATGGAGAAAATTAAAGAAGTAGGTTGGGCTGGACTAACAGCTAAAGAATCCGGTAGAATAGGCGGATTAATTACTGTAAGAAAAAGAGAAATAAATAAAAAAACTAAGTAGATTTTTAAAGGGGGACTTAGTATGTACGATAAATTTGCTAGTATTTATGATGAATTAATGATGGATTTTAACTATGAAGATTGGTTTAATTATATAGAAGAGATATTTAAAAAATACAATAAAGAACCTAAAAAGGTCATTGAGATGGCTTGTGGAACAGGAAACCTTTCTTGTTATCTTGCTAAGAAAGGATATAATTTAACTTGTTTTGATTTATCAGATAATATGTTATCTCAAGCTTATGAAAAGCTCAGAAGGTTTAAAAATGTAAAGATAATAAGGCAAAATATGATTGATTTTAATTTAAATGGATTATATGATTCAGTTATTTCCATATGTGATAGTATAAATTATATAACAGAGGAAGAAGAGTTGTTTAAAACATTTAAAAATGTCTGGAATCATTTAGAGGATAATGGTATATTTATATTTGATATAAATTCTTTTTATAAATTAAAATACATTATAGGGAATAATACTTTTGTAGAAGATAGAGAAGAAGTATTTTATACATGGCAAAATTATTATGATGCAAATAAAAACATTTGTGAATTTTATCTGACATTTTTTTATAGTGAAGATGGAGAAACATATGAGAGATTTGATGAGGAGCATAAAGAAAGAGCATATAAGTTAAAGGATATAGTAAAATTACTTGAAAAAGCAGGATTCAAATATATAGACTATTTTCAAGCATTTGGATTTGAGAAACCAATGGAAAAGACTGAGAGAATAAATTTCGTTGCAATAAAATGATAAATTATATTTGGGAGTGATTAGAATGAAAGATTATCTAATAAGAGGTATGGATAAAAAGGGAAATATACGAATATTTGTAGCTACTACAACAAATATGGTGGAGAAAGCAAGGAATACTCATAATACTTCACCAACAGCTACAGCAGCATTAGGCAGAGCATTAACAGCTGCAGCTATGATGGGAGTAATGATGAAAAATGATGAAGATAGACTTACATTAAAAATATCTGGAGATGGACCTATAGGAACTATTATGATGGTAGCAAACAATAAAGGAGTAGTTAAAGGATATGTAGACAATCCTTATGCAGATGTACCTAGCAGAGAAGATGGTAAATTAGATGTAGGAAGGGTTGTAGGTTCAAATGGTACTCTTACTACTATTATGGATCTAGGGCTTAAAGACCCTCATGTAGGACAAGCCAATCTAGTAACAGGAGAAATAGCTGAGGATTTAGCAACTTATTATGCGCTATCTGAGCAGCAGCCATCTGCTGTAGGATTAGGAGTACTTGTTGATAAGGATATATCAGTTAAAGCAGCTGGAGGATATATAATTCAGTTATTACCTGATATATCAGATGACGATATAACTAAAATTGAAGAATCCATAGGAAAGATACCACCAGTTTCTTCTTTAATAGATAAGGGATTATCACCAGAAGATATTATGCATGAGTTATTAAAAGAATTTGAGATGGAAATTTTAGGTAAAGTAGATATTAATTATAAATGTGATTGTTCCAGAGAAAAGATAGAGACTGTATTACGTAGTATAGGAAAAGAAGAAATAAAGGATATGATAGAGGAAGATGGTAAGGCAGAAGTAGTATGTCATTTCTGTAATACTAAATATAATTTTTCAAAAGAAGAATTAGAAAAATTGATGGTTGACAAATAGAGGGAATTAGTGTAAACTAAATATTGTTGTGTTTCGAGTAGATAGCTTATTTGATATAAGTAGAGTACTAAAATTGTAGTTTTCATTTTTGTACTCATTGTTTATATCATGATCAGCTATTTAGTTTAAGACACAAGTTATATCTGCCAATATGGCAGTATTATGCCCGGATAGCTCAGTCGGTAGAGCAGTAGACTGAAAATCTACGTGTCGCTGGTTCGATTCCGGCTCCGGGCACCAGTTTATAATAACAGTTAAGAATTAGAAAATTAAGTATTGACAATTTCTGTGAATTTATGTTATTATAATAAGGCAGTGAAAATTGTGCGGAAATGGCTCAGTGGTAGAGCATCGCCTTGCCAAGGCGAGGGTCGCGAGTTCGAATCTCGTTTTCCGCTCCAATTATTTACTCATAGGATATTAGTATCTGAAGAGTTATTTTTAAAGAAGTCCTAAGTTTTTAGAACTATATATTTGGCGCCATAGCCAAGTGGTAAGGCAGAGGTCTGCAAAACCTTTACTCCCCAGTTCAAATCTGGGTGGCGCCTCCAGGAAATACACGTTTATAGGACTTGGAGAAAAGGACGAAAGTTAAAAAACGTCCCAAAACAGTCCAACATAAAAAATATTCATTAGAATCTATTGCTTAATCAAATAATTGAGTGGTAGATTTTTTTATTTATTCAGTAACTGAATAAATATCATCTGCAGCAGATACTCTTGAATGTCTTAATCTTTTAGATATTTTTTGACATTGGCTCCAACTACATAATAATTTATAAAAGCATAAATATATTATATAAAAACTAAGTGGAGAGATTCTATGAAAAAGAAATTTAAACAGGGTAGAAATGGATGGCTGTTTAGTGGATGTATATGGTCATTTATTTTTTTAGCAAAGTTAATAGATGAAGGGTTAACTTTTTATACTATTATAAGTGGAATTACAGGTGTTTTAAGTCTTACTAATGCTTATATTCATCATAAAGAAATTGTGAAAGGTAACGAGGATTAAATATACCTGCCATAAGTCTGTATGAAAAATTACTATATGATAATGAGCATAATCTTACGTAGAATTACTTTATGATATTTAGTTCTATTATAGCATTACTTATATCTATGTTTCTTCTAGACTACAGAATAAAAGCTAAATCTAAAACAATAGTATATTACACTATTATTTTAGAAATAATAACAAAATTATTAGATGAAGAAGACTAAGAATTTAAAAAGTGCAGTATAAAGATTAGAGAAATTAATTGAGTATATTAAGAGCCATTAGGCTCTTTTTTCATACATAAATTTAAGGCAGATGGTGAATAGGTAGATATGGAAAATATAAGAGATTCAGGTTATGAATTTGTTCAAAAGACTATATGGATGGAATGAAGTATAAAGATATTGCTAGGAAATATAATATGTCTTTGAATACAGTTAAGAATTCAAAATGAAGATATAAGTGAAATAGAAATGTGTGTATACATAAGGAAGAAGTATGCACACAAAAAGAAAACAAGATGAAAAGTATAAAAGAATCTTTAATATAAAAGAAATAATTAAGGAATATATTTACTAATGGAGGCATATAAAATAGTATTGAGAAATTTCAATATTATTTTAAAGGAGGACATAAAATGAGTTTAAAAAAATTACTAATTAGTTCTGTAACAGCAATAACCCTTCTTGGTACAGGAATAATACCAAGTACAGTTGTTGAGGCAGCTATAGTCTGCCCAATTTGTGGAGAGAGAGTTGGGAAAGGCGAGAATCATACTCATAAATCTGCAAAAGCAGCATATGTGGGTTGTCCGATTTGTGGAGAGAGAATACGTCCAGGACAAAATCACGTTTGTAGATAGTTGTAGGTCATATGATCTGGAAAGATTGTATAAGTATGTATATATGGAATAGAGAAATTATATTAATCTAAGATTAATTAAGGCTAGGTGTTGTTTCATAACTGATTTATCGGTTATGAAACAACACCTTTTAATTTTTCTTTAGTACTATTTAGTTTTTAAATACGGATCATTTCTGTGCTTATTAGAGAAGTGAAGTTCTGTCTTTTAGAGTATATTTATTAAAAAGAGATGGATGTTCATTAAGATAGCATGTTAAATCTTATCCTATATTTTCTCAATAATTTGTAATTATGACGAAATGATAAACCTTTTATATTGTTTTTCATAATATATTATAGTGGCAAATTATATGATTAACTTTTGTAATGAGAAGTAAATAATAAACTTTCTATTTCTATGGGACTATATGTACTTTAGATATGAAGTGTAAAAATCATTTTAGTTTTTAAATATAGAGAGGAGATTTAATATGTCGTATATGTATAATAATTGGAATGCTGCAAGATATGACCCTTGTAGAAAAAAATATGGACACTGCAAACGCGAATGTACCATAAAATGCCCAACAGGACCGACAGGGCCGACGGGACCAACAGGACCACCTCCTACAACAGTATCTAACGTTTATGTTGTGAACACTAATGATAATACAGTATCAGTAATCGATGGGAATACAGGGACAGTAATAGCAACTATACCAGTTGGAAATTTTCCTGCTTATATAGGAGCAAATCCGAATACTAATTTAATTTATGTTGCTAATAGAGATGAAGATACAGTATCTGTTATAGATGGTAGTACAAATACTGTCATTGCAACTATACCAGTCGGAGATTTCCCTGTGGATGTAGGTGTAAATCCTAACACTAACTTAATTTATATACCGAATTTTGGTAGTGATACAGTATCGGTTATCAATGGAAATACAAATTCTGTGATTGCTACAATTCCTGCTGGAAATGGTCCTACTGGAGTGACTGTAAATCCAAATAACAACTTAATCTATGTTACTAGTCAGTTTGATAATAGTTTATTGGTTATTGATGGAGCAACAAATTCTGTAACTAGTACAATTCCTGTGGGAGATACACCACTTATACCGAGAGTGAATCCGAACACCAATAGAATCTATGTTCCAAACTTTGGTGATAGTACAGTATCCGTTATAGACGGAAATACTAATTCAGTTATTGCTACAGCACCTGTAGGGAATTCACCGGAAACAGTATCTGTAAATCCAAATACTAACTTAATTTATGCGCCAAATGAGTTTGATAATACAGTATCAGTGATAGATGGAAATACTAATACTGTAATTGCTACAATTCCTGTAGGTAATCAGCCTTTATATGCAGGAATAGATACAGTTAAAAATTTAATTTATGTTACCAATGCTGCTGATAACACAGTATCAGTAATAGATGGAGCTACTAATACGGTAATAGATACAATTCCAGTTGGAGATTTTCCTTTTGGATCTGTAGTATTAAATTCATAGGTTTTGCTAAGTTAGGAAATAAGATGATACTTTAATCAATAAGAAATAGAGAAAGCTAGCTGTGGGTAATAGTGACTTTTGTATTCATGAGTAAAACTAAAGATTTATTCAAAAATAAATGTTATTTATGGATAGCTCTTTCTTGGAAAGTTAATTAATAAAATTATATAAAATAAGGAGGAAAGAAAATTGAGAAAAAAACATTCAAAACTATTATTAATAGCTGCAATTTTAGGATTACTGTACACAATCTATCTAATTTCATACTTTGGAGGAGGGATACTTAATAGTGCAGAATCTACTGAAATAGTTGGAGCTGCCATTGCTACAGCATTAGTTATTCCACATATACTATTAGTAGGGTTAGCTACAATATTTAATTGGGTAGCATATTTTACTAATAAAAGAGGATTGGCTCTTACAGGAGGAATTTTATATTCTATAGGAGGACTTCTTTTTATTTTGTATATTATTTTTGTAATTCCACCATTAGTTTTAAGTTTTGTAGGTTATGCTAAGTTGGAAAAAATAAATGAATACAATAAATCGTTAATGGAGGATTCTAAGGCAGAAAATTAATGATATATTAAACGATAGAGATAAGAGCACTCTTTAATAGAGTGCTTGATTTTTAAATATCTTTAATATATTGTATAATATCATTATCATACAAGCCTTATGAATATTTAAAGGAAAATTCTTTACACTATATAAGGTAAAAGGTATTATTCTCAATAGTGTAAAGGATGAAGAAAATGAAGCAATTGATTAAGTATTTAATCTTATTTATAATTGGTGGAATATCTTATTTTTTTATCGAAATTTTATGGAGAGGATATTCTCATATGGCGATGGTTATTGTAGGTGGATTATGTTTTATATCAGTAGGTTTAATAAATGAATATTATTTTACATTTAAAAAGTCTTTATTAATACAGCAGTTTATATCTTGTTTAATTATAACTGTAATAGAATTAATATTCGGGCTGATTTTAAATATAATGTTAGGATTAGATATCTGGGACTATAGTAATTTTAAGTTTAATTTTATGGGTCAGATATGTTTAGAATATACTATATTATGGTTTTTTCTTTCATTACCAACTATAATTCTTTATGATTATTTAAGATATTGGTTATTTGGAGAGGGTAAACCATATTATAAATTTATTTAGCTTACGATAGTACTAATTTTTACTTTTTCTAAAAAAGCGAAGAGTAAATAATAGAAAAGATATTTAAAATAACTTAACCCAATATGCTAATAAATTGGGTTAAGTTGTTTTTGAAGATTTACTTTAACGTATTGGAAAAAAGCAAAAATATTAACCAAGCAGACTTGAACTTTTTCTATCCTATGTTTGCCTTATTATATTTGATAATAGTTAAAAATGATATATAATAATTAAGTGTAAAAATATAAAATAAGGTTTTTACTGTATTTTAGACGGATTATTACTTGATAGGACACTTTAGAATCAAAAATTCTAAGGTTTTTTTATATTTCAATTGAGGTGATTTAATGAATCCTTTTATTCCAGCTAAAGAAGCTAATATAGCCATAGTAGATGGCAGGATAGATAATGAAATAGAAAATAATTTAAAAAGAATGAACTTAAAAATAATTAAGACCATAAGATGTAGTGAGGTGCATGATAGTATTTCGTATCATCCTGATATAGTAATTCATCCAGTAAACTATGATACATTGGTCATTGCACCTAATGTTTTTGATTATTATAAGGAGATATTAGGCAATATGGGTATAAGATTAATTAGAGGAGAGAAATATTTAAGTAGTAAATATCCAGAAGACATTGCATATAATGTAGGGAGACTTACAGGAAGCGCCATTCATAATTTCAAATATACTGATGAAGTTTTAAAATTTTATTTAAAAAAGGAAAATCTTGACTTTATAAATGTAAAACAAGGCTATACAAAATGTTCTCTAGCTGTAATAGGAGAAGATGCAGCTATAACTGCTGACTATCCTATGTATAAGAAATTAAGTTTCCTTGGATATAAAATTTTATTAATCGAACCAGGTTATATAGTATTAAAGGGACAAAACTATGGATTTATAGGTGGTACAAATGGAAATTTGTGTAATGGAAAGTCTATTATATCAGGGAAAATAGATGAGCATCCTAATAGAGATGAGATTTTAAACTTTTTTGTTGAAAATAATGTAGATTTTAAATTTTTATCGCAAAAAAATATACTAGATATTGGTACTATAATTACTCTATATTGCCATTAGAGTAAGTCTTTATATTGTATATGTCTACTCTCTAAGTACATACTAGTAAAAGAAGGGAGTGATACAATGCAAGCTATAAAAATTGGTGGAAATTCCAATAAAGATGAAGTAATAAATTTAATAAATAGGTATTTCTCCAATTCTAAAGTAACTATTCAAGAGGAAGATTATGAAGGAAGATATGAATTTTCACTTTCTTTAGGAATTAAGAAAAGTTTAGAAGATATTGCATTTTATAGAGCTATAGCAAATTTAGTTCAGGATATTATTTTGGAAATATATATTAAATCAGTAATAAAGGAAAGAGTAATAAAAATATGTGGGGATTATTCATTAGATGAGAGAGAAGTAATAGTTAAATCAACTCATTCTACAGTAATAAGTGAAAATTATTATATAAAGGAAAAAAATATGGTTAATGAAGAAATCCTCAATTATTTAATTGAAAATAACTCCATATTTATAGATGGTTTTATGAATTTTAGATTAAGAAGATTTATGTATATATTAGATATTTCTATAGAAAAAGCTATAGGTGAGTTTGAGATAGAAAGGGAGTATCTAGAGTTTTTAAATATGCTTCAATATTTTGTAGATATACAAGAACCTAGATATGAATTAGTTAATGTCATAATCAAAGATGATGATTACTTTCTATTAGATGATGGCAATAATATAATTGAAAATGGTTTGTTAGAGTATGCACCAGATGATAAATGGTATGAAGATATAAGTAAAGCCGACCTTCTGGTCAGTTCTTTAATAGTTCTTTCACCTGTGAAATTAATATTGCATGTAGAGGAAGGGAAAGAAAAAGAGTTAGTTAATGTTATTTCCCAAGTTTTTAGAGATAAAGTACAATTTTGTGATGGATGTGAAGTTTGCAAATTGCAGAGTAAATTGAAAAAGGGGAAATGAAGAGAAGTTGATTAAATCAGCTTCTTTTTTAATAAATAATAGATTGGAAATAATGATTTTATCTGTTATTATATTATAAAAGGATACATATGGAGGTATAATATGAGTAAAAATATAGTTAAGCCATCGATTTTACCGGGCTTTATGGAGTTAACACCAACAGATCAGATTTTATTTAATAAAATGTTAGATACCATTAGAAAGAATTATGAGAAGTTTGGATTTCTTCCCGTAGATACGCCTGTTATAGAAAAAACAGAGGTGCTTTTAGCCAAAGGTGGAGGAGAAACTGAAAAACAAATTTATAGATTTGAAAAGGGCAGTACGGATATGTCGTTGAGATTTGATTTGACTGTGCCTTTAGCAAGGTATGTAGCTCAGCATTATTCAGAATTAAGCTTTCCATTTAGAAGATATCAAATTGGAAAAGTATATAGGGGAGAGAGAAACCAAAAAGGCAGATTTAGAGAGTTTTATCAATGTGATATAGATATAATAGGGAATGGAACAATAGATATTATCAATGATGCAGAGATACCTTCTGTTATTTATTCTACTTTTAAAGAGTTAGGATTTGAAGAGTTTACTATAAAGATAAATAATAGAAAAATATTAAATGGATTTTTCCAAAATATCGATATAGAAGATCCAGCCTCAGTACTTAGAGCCGTAGATAAATTAGATAAAATAGGAATAGAGGGTGTAGAAAAGGAACTTGGAGAGTTAGGAATTAGTACGGATATAGTAGATAAGATTAAAGACTTTATTAGTATAAAGGGAAGTAATCAAGAAATATTATCAAGACTTAGAGAATTAGAAATTGATAATGAGGTATTTATAGAAGGTTTAGAAGAGTTGGCTACAGTAATTAAATATGTAGGACTATTTGGTGTACCAGAGGATAATTATGCAATAGATTTAACTATTGCTAGAGGTCTTGATTACTATACTGGTACTGTATATGAAACTTTTTTAGATAATTATTTATCAATAGGTTCAGTTTGTTCTGGCGGCAGATATGATGATTTAGCTACTCACTATACAAAACAAAGATTGCCAGGAGTAGGCATTTGTATTGGTCTTACTAGACTTTTCTATCAGTTAATGGAGGCTAATATTATTAAATCTACTGATAAGTCCCTGACTACAGCATTAGTTATTCCTATGAAAGGTTGTATGGAGAATGGTGTTGAAATAGCTAATGAATTAAGAAAAGAAGGTATATATACTCAAATATACTTAGAGTCAGGGAAGATAGGAAAAATCTTTAATTATGCAGATAAATTAAATATTCCTTATGTAATAGTAATAGGACAAGAAGAAGTTGAGAATAAAGCTTATTCCCTTAGAAATATGAAAACAGGGGAACAAGAAAGTCTTTCCATAGAAGAGATAATTAAATGTTTAAAATAATAAAAATTATGGTATAAGTATGAATAGTTATCTTGACAGATAGATATGATAATGTTAAAATATATTCTACTTTAATATTATAGGTGTTGATGGGAAGAGTAATATATTATTTCCATGTAGAGAGAGAAGATCGTGGCTGGAAGTCTTCTTATGAGAAAGATATATGAAAACTACCCCTGAACCGAATCCAATTGAAGGATTTCCGCTTATTAGCGTTATTTATATTGAGAAGTAATTAGGGTGGAACCACGGAAAATTTAGCCTTTCGTCCCTACATAGAAATATGTAGGAACGAAAGGTTTTTTTATGACCTAACACAACGAGCGTAGCGAGTTGATGTAGGTCAAACGCAATGAGAACCCAATTTATGTGAGCGTAGCGAGCAAATAAATTGGTGTTCGAAACTGTGGGAAATGACCTAACACAACGAGCGTAGCGAGTTGATGTAGGTCAATAATGTTTTAATTGTGAATGGAAATGGCTATTAATTAAATAAATAGGAGGAATAGGATATGGAAAGGATTAAGATTACACTACCAGATGGTGCTGTTAGAGAATACGATAAAGGTGTATCTGTATATGATGTCACTAAGGATATATCAGAAGGATTAGCAAGAGTTGCTCTTGGTGCAGTTGTAAATGGTGAAACAAAAGGAATGCAGGAAACTATTGATGAAGATTCTTCATTTAGAGTAGTTAAATTTGAAGATAAAGAAGGAAAGGCTATATTTTGGCATACATCAGCCCATATAATGGCTCTTGCAGTACAAAAGCTCTTCCCTGGAGTTAAATTTGCCATAGGACCTGCAATAGAAAATGGATTTTATTATGATTTTGATACAGACCACAGATTTACTCCAGAGGATTTAGAGAAAATTGAAAAAGAAATGGCTAAAATAGCAAAAGAAGGTTATGTTCTTGAGAGATATGTAATGGATAGAAATGAAGCACTTGAATATTTCAAGGAAAAAGAAGAAGTATATAAAGTTGATTTAATTGAGCATTTTCCAGAAAATGAAGAAATATCTTTCTATAAATTAGGGGAGTTTACTGACCTTTGTGCAGGTCCTCATTTATATGATACTAAGAAAGTTAAAGCTGTTAAACTTTTAAGTATTGCAGGGGCTTACTGGCGTGGAGATGAGAAGAATAAAATGCTTCAAAGAATTTACGGAACAACTTATGAAAAGAAAAAGGATCTAGAAGAATATCTTCATATGCTAGAAGAGGCGAAAAAAAGAGACCATAGAAAATTAGGTAAGGAATTGGATTTATTTAGTATTCATGAAGAGGGTCCAGGATTCCCATTCTTCCATCCAAAGGGAATGGTTTTAAGAAATATATTAGAAAATTTCTGGAGGGAGGAGCACACTAAAGCTGGTTATGATGAGATAAAGACACCTCTAATATTAAATGAGAGATTATGGCATCAATCAGGACACTGGGATCATTATAAAGAAAACATGTATTTTACTAAGATTGATGAAGGTGACTATGCAATTAAACCAATGAACTGTCCTGGGTCTATTTTAGTATATAAATCAAAAATGTATAGTTATAGAGATTTACCTCTAAGATGGGGAGAACTTGGATTAGTTCATAGACATGAGCTTTCAGGAGCATTACATGGACTAATGAGGGTTAGGTCATTTACTCAAGATGATGCCCATTTATTTGTATTACCATCTCAGATAAAAGAAGAATTGGTTAATATAATAAACTTAGCTGATTATATATATAATGTATTTGGATTTAAATATTATATTGAATTATCTACTAGGCCAGAAAATTCAATGGGATCTGATGAACAATGGGAAATAGCTACAAATGGTCTTATAGAAGCCTTAGAGGAAAAAGGCATAAATTATATCGTAAATGAAGGCGATGGTGCATTCTATGGACCAAAGATTGATTTCCAACTAGAGGATGCTATAGGTAGAACTTGGCAATGTGGTACAATTCAATTAGATTTTCAAATGCCAGAAAGATTTGATATAACTTATGTAGATAAAGACAATGAAAAGAAAAGACCAGTAATGATTCATAGAACTATATTTGGTAGTATGGAAAGATTTATGGGAATATTAATAGAACATTTTGCAGGTAAGTTCCCAGTATGGTTGGCCCCTGTACAGGCAATTATTCTTCCAATATCAGATAAATTTAATGATTATGCTTATGAAATCAAGAAAGAAATGTCTGGTAAAGGTATTAGAGTTGAACTAGATACTAGAGCTGAGAAAATAGGTTACAAGATTAGAGAAGCTCAGTTACAGCAAATACCTTATATGTTAGTAGTAGGGGAAAAAGAAGTAGAGGAAAAATTAGTTTCTGTAAGGAAGAGAGACGAAGGAGATAAGGGACAAATTAAAGTTGAAGACTTTATTGCTCAAGTAAATGAAGAAGTAAAAGAAAAAAGGAAATAATATCAAAAAAGGAAGAGTCATGACTCTTCCTTTTTAATTGGATTCACTTGCATAAGGTAATGGCTTTTTATACAATTTAAATATATTATCTAATTCATCACTATCGATAGTTTCTTTCTCTAGCAAAGTATTAGAAATATAGTGAAGTAAATATTTGTTTTCATCTATAATTCTAAGTGCTTCACTATATCTTTCGTCTGTAATTTTCTTAATTTCAATTCTGATTATATCAGAATTATACTTCATGAAGTTCTCATCTAAGGCCATAGTGCCTAAGCTGCTCATACCATAACTGCATACCATTTCCCTAGCTATATCTGTGGCTTGATTTAAATCATTTTTAGCACCTGTGGTGATTTCCTTAAATATTAATTCTTCAGCAGCTCTACCAGCCAGTAAGCAAGTGATTTTATTTTTTAATTCTGATTGGGTTAGTAAATATCTTTCTTCATCTGGGAATTTAAGTACATATCCTAAAGCTTGACCTCTTGGGATTATTGATATCTTTTGAACTATATCAGTTTCTAGAATTTTACCAACTAAAGCATGCCCAGCTTCATGTATTGCTACAGTTTCTTTTTCTTTTTTAAGCACAGAAGGATTTTTGACTTCAAGTCCTGCTAAGACTCGTTCAATAGCTGCATCAAATTCATTTAAAGATATAATGTTTTTATTTTTCCTAACTGCAATAATAGCTGCTTCATTGGCAATATTAGCTAGTTGTGCTCCAGATAGTCCAGTGGTTTTTTTGGCAATCATTTTAATATCAATAGACTTATCTAATGGTTTATTCTTTGTATGAACTTCTAAGATTTGTTCTCTAGCTCGTATATTAGGGTTACCTACAAATATATGTCTGTCAAATCTTCCAGGCCTAAGTAAGGCTTCATCCAATAAATCTATTCTATTTGTTGCACCTATTACTATAATAGTTTCATCAGTATTAAATCCATCCATTTCTACTAAAAGTTGGTTTAAAGTTTGATCCTTTTCATTATTGGATTCTAGATTTCTCCTTGCACCTATGGCGTCTATTTCATCTATAAAGATAATGCTTGGTGCTTCCTTTTTTGCTCTTTCAAATAGAGTTCTAACCCTTTTAGCACCTACTCCTACATATTTTTCTACGAATTCTGAACCAGATGCATAGAGAAATGTTGAATTAGTTTCCC
This sequence comes from Tissierella praeacuta, assembly GCF_040396155.1. Lineage (GTDB taxonomy): Bacteria > Bacillota > Clostridia > Tissierellales > Tissierellaceae > Tissierella > Tissierella praeacuta_A. Next base: position 30,173 of record NZ_JBEBOY010000001.1, on the reverse strand, counting down.
CAGCTACTGCTTTAGCCAACAGAGTTTTACCAGTACCAGGTGGACCATGAAATAAAATACCTTTAGGTATTTTGGCCCCCATTTTTTTGTACTTCATAGAATTGTTGATAAAGTCTATGGTCTCTTGTAGTTCCTCTTTTATTTCTTCTAATCCTGCCACGTCTTTGAAGGATACATCTGACTTGTCTTTTTCTCTTCCTGAATCTTTTTCAATAGATAAAACAGAGGGGACCAGTTGCGGGTTTGTATCTGTTTTTATATAAAGAATAAATAGGACTAGAGTGATTCCCCATACTGCTAATCTATCTCTAATTCTAAAGGATGAGAAACTGGCAGTTGGGAAAAAGCCATCGTAAATAAGTATAGAGGATGCAATCAACCCTAATACTAGAAATAAAAATATTATCCTTTTCTTTTTCAATTTATCCCCACCTCATATATTGTTCTAAAAATAGTGTAACCATTTAATTCAATTTCTATAAAAGAAAATATAAAAGTTGTGAGAAAATAACAAGAAAGGTATAATAGTGATAGATATGAAAGGAGAGATGACCAAATGAATTACATTAATTTAATTGATGATTACAAGGAAGAAATTGTTAAATCAACTCAAGAAATCATTAAAATTAAAAGTGTAGAAGAAGAAACTAAACCAAATATGCCCTTTGGTGAAGGACCATATAAAGCTTTGGAGTATGCCTTGGAATTATCTAAAAGTTTGGGATTTGAAACTAAAAATTTAGAAGGTTATGCTGGATATGCAGAATTTGGAGAAGGAGAAGAAAGTGTAGGTGTTTTGGTTCATCTAGATGTTGTACCAGAAGGTACAGGCTGGACTTATCCTCCATATGGAGGAGAAATCCATGATGATAAAATATTTGGCAGAGGAACTATAGATGATAAGGGTCCCGCTATATCTACTCTTTATGCCATGAAAGCATTAAAAGAATCTGGCGTAAATCTTAATAGAAAAATTAGAATAATATTTGGTACAAATGAAGAAAGTGGATGGGGTTGTATGGACTATTATTTCAAACATGAAAAGCCACCAACAATGGCATTCTCTCCTGATGCAGATTTTCCTGTGATTTATGGAGAAAAAGGAATAATAGTATTTGATTTAGTACAGAAATTAAATTCAAATGGATGCTGCGGGATTAAACTTGTAGATTTAAAAGGTGGAAATGCACCTAATATGGTACCAGATTATGCAGAGGCTGTTTTAGAAGTTAAAGATATAGCTAAACTTGAAGATAAATTTAAAAAATATAAAAAAGAAAAAAATAATCCAGTGGATATTGATATAAATGACAATATTGTTAAAGTAATGGCTAAGGGAATATCAGCCCATGGAAGTACTCCTGAAAAAGGATATAATGCAATATCTTATTTAATGGATGCATTATCATATTTTATGGAAGGAAAATGTGAGCTTTGTGAATTTATCAATTTTTATAATGAGGGAATAGGATTTAAACATTATGGAGAAGGCATTGGGTGCGGTCTTGAAGATGATGTATCAGGTAAGTTGAATTTTAATCCCGGAATTATAAAATTAGAAGAAGATAAAATAAAATTAACTATAAATGTAAGATATCCTATAAAAAGCAGTGCAAAAGAAGTATATGATGGAATAAGAAAAAATATTGAAGGAACAAAAGTTGAATTAGTAGAAGGTAAAGGGGATACGAAACCTTTATATGTACCTAAAAATAATTTTTTAGTTGAAAAATTAATGGAGGTATATAAAGAACAAACTGAAGATTTAGAAAGAGAGCCGATTACAATTGGCGGAGGAACTTATGCTAGAGTAATGGATAATGCAGTAGCATTTGGACCAATGTTTCCAGGTCAACCAGATGTTGCACATCAGAAAGATGAATATATATCTATAGAGCATTTAATAAAGATAACTAAAATATATGCTCATGCACTATATGAATTAGCAAAGTAAATATAATTAGATAGACTTTCTCTATTATGAATTAATGGAGAAAGTTTTTTATTAATATAACGACAAATAAAATCTTAAATTTGACAATTCAAATTTGCTATGATATATTTTACTTAAAATTTAATACTTTGACCATTGGTATAATCTTATAATAGGATTATTTAAAAGGGAAGTTCGGTTAAATTCCGACACGGTCCCGCCACTGTGATGGATAGAATCTTACGGATACCACTGTATTAGTATATGGGAAGGTGTAAGATTTGTTATTCTTAAGTCAGGAGACCTGCCAATGGAAAAACGCTGTTTATTACTCACGCGGATGAGGAGGTGTTATTTATAAAGTAGATTAAATATTTATTCTACTATATTGATAATATCCTTTCTATTGCAGAAAGGTTTTTTTATTCTGTAAAAATAATTGTAATAACTCAGCAAAAATTGTTGAGTTATTTTTTTATAAAAATAGAATTGGAGGTATAAAATGAATATTCATGAGTATCAAGCAAAGGAACTATTGAGAAATTATAGAATTCCAGTGCCTAATGGAAAGGTTATATATGATGTCAAAGATGCAGAACCTACATGTTGGACAATAGGCACTGATATAGCAGTTGTAAAGGCTCAGATCCATGCAGGAGGAAGAGGAAAAGCAGGTGGAGTTAAAATAGCTGAATCAATAGACGAAGTAAAAAAATATGCTAAAGAACTCTTGGGTAAAAAACTGGTGACCCATCAGACTGGGAAAGAAGGAAAAGAGGTTAATGCTGTTTTAATTGAAGAAGGATGTAATATCAACAAGGAATATTATCTGGGATTTGTATTAGATAGAGATACATCAGGGATAACTCTTATTGCTTCTGAAGAAGGTGGAACTGAAATCGAAAAGATAGCATCGAAAAGTCCAGATACGGTTTATAAAGAGCCTATAGACTGTATAGTAGGATTAACTGAATTCCAAGCTAGGAGAGTATGTTTTAATATTAATATTCCCTCGGAAATAATAAATGAAGCAGTAAAACTTATGATGAATTTATATAAACTTTTTGTTGAGAATGATTGTGTATTAGTGGAGATAAATCCCTTAGTGGTCACTGAGGAGAATAAATTAATTGCATTAGATGCAAAGATGAACTTTGATGAAAATAGTATATTTAGAAATAAGACTATACTTGATTATAGGGACCTAACAGAGGAAGATGAAAAGGAAACAGAAGCATCAAAATATGGATTATCTTATATATCTTTAGATGGAAATATAGGGTGTATGGTAAATGGAGCAGGTTTAGCCATGGCAACTATGGATATAATAAAGTTTTATGGTGGTGAGCCAGCAAATTTTTTAGATGTTGGCGGAAGTGCAACTGAAGAAAATGTTAAGAAAGCTTTTGAAATAATATTATCTGATGAAAAAGTTAAGGGCATATTCGTAAATATATTTGGTGGAATAATGAAATGTGATGTAATAGCTAAAGGGATTGTAAATGCTGCTAAAGAATTAGAATTAAAGGTTCCAGTAGTAATTAGACTAGAAGGAACTAATGTAGATTTAGGTACAGATATAATAAAAAAAGCCAATTTAAATGTATTTGCAGTGAAAGATATGGGTGAAGGTGCTCAGAAAATATTAGAGTTAATTAAGTAGGAGGGATAGGTAATGAGTATATGGGTTGATAGATCTACTAAATTAATGGTGCAAGGAATAACAGGTAGCACGGCTATTTATCATACAAAACAAATGCTAGAATATGGGACAAATATAGTGGCTGGAGTAACTCCGGGTAAGGGAGATATGGAAATTGAGGGAGTGCCTGTATTTAATACTGTAAAAGAGGCTGTGGATAAGACTGGAGCAAATGTATCTATAATATATGTTCCCGCAAAGTTTGCAGCAGATGCTATTTTAGAAGCTGTAGATGCTGAATTAGATATGGTAATTTGTATTACAGAACATATTCCTATAAAGGATATGATAGTAGTTAAAAAATATATGGAAGGTAAAAAGACCAGATTAATAGGACCAAATTGTCCGGGAATTGTAGTTCCTGATGAGTGTAAAATTGGTATTATGCCAGGATATATACACAAAAAAGGAAAGATAGGTGTTGTATCTCGTTCTGGTACTTTAACATACGAAGCAGTTTATCAATTATCACAAAGAGGAATAGGACAATCTACAGCCATAGGAATTGGTGGAGACCCTATAAATGGAACGGATTTCATTGATGTACTAAATGCATTTAATGAGGATGAAAATACTGATGCTGTAATTATGATAGGGGAAATAGGTGGAAATGCAGAGGAGAAAGCTGCATATTGGATTAAAGAAAATATGAAAAAACCAGTAGTAGGATTTATCAGTGGTAAAACTGCACCTTCAGGAAAAAGAATGGGGCATGCTGGAGCAATTATTTCATCAGGTAAAGGTACAGCAGATGAAAAAATAAGAATAATGAAAGAATGTGGGATATATATTTCTGAGATTCCTACTAATATAGCTAATACCTTAATTAGAGCATTAAAAGACAATAATCTTTGGACAGATGAATATGAAAATGCATATAAAAACTTATATAAAAATGCCATAATTTAGCCTATATACTATCTATTCAAAGTTATTATTATTTGTTATCATATACTATAGATAGAGTTAATTTTAAATAATCCTTGAGAGGTATAATGGTGATGAAATCATGGTTAAAAATCATAAAAATATAAAACTTCCAGGAATGAGAGTTATTAAAACAGTTATAGCTGTATATATATGTTTCTTAATAAATTTCATGAGAAAAGGAATACCTTTCTATTCAGCAATAGCTGCGATTCTTTGCATGCAAAATGATCATATTAACGGTTTTAAAACGGGTAAAAACAGGTTGATAGGTACATTAATAGGAGGAACATATGGATTTTTAGCAATAGTATTAATAAATTTTTTAAATGTTGAATTATTTAACTATATTCATTATTTGATTTTAAGTTTGTTTCTAATTCCAATTATATATACAAATGTATTTTTGAAATCCAGTAGCTCTGCTTATATTAGCTGTGTTGTTTTCTTTAGCATAACTATTTCCCATGGAGGAGATATAGCCCCTATGTACTTTGCTTTAAATAGGGTAATTGATACATTAATTGGAATAGGAGTTTCCCTTATTATAAATAGAATTATGTAAAGGAAGCTTTTATATATTATTTCTTTTGAAAGATTGATTCTAAAATAAAATATAGAAGAAGTATTTTTAGTATTTTGTTTATTTTGGAAAATCACGACTAAAATATAAAAAATAATTGACAAACAACTGTACCTAATGTATAATCATAGGGTAAACTAAATATTGGGTATAAGTAGAAGTGTCCGCTTCTCACCTTATAGCTTTGCTCATAAGGTTTTAGATGAAAAAAATAGTCTTTATTATATAAGGCTCATGTTTTTGTGAATTTAAGCGGGTATTCTATACCCGTTTTTAATTTTTTTTGAAAAACTTAGGAGGTGCTGTACTATCAAAGAGCTTCAAATTAATGAAGAGATCAGAGATAAAGAAGTAAGGCTAATTGATGTAGATGGAACACAACTTGGAATTTTGCCTATAAGAAAGGCAATGGAGATTTCAGAAGATAAAAAGCTAGATTTGGTAAAGATAGCTCCAACCGCTAATCCACCAGTATGTAGGATAATGGATTATGGAAAATACAAGTATGAGTTAGCTAAAAAGGAAAAAGAGGCTAGAAAAAATCAAAAGGTGATTAATATTAAGGAAATTCGACTAACACCTAATATTGAATCCCATGACCTAAATGTAAAGGCTAGAACGGCTAGTAAATTTTTACAATCAGGAGATAAAGTTAAGGTATCTGTTAGATTTAGGGGTAGAGAAATGGGACATACAGAAATTGGTAAGGAAGTATTAAATGATTTTGCTAAATTAACTGAAGAAGTTGGAACAATAGAAAAGTCAGCAAAATTAGAAGGAAGAAGTATGGTAATGTATTTAACGCCAAAAACTGAGTAATAAGGGAGGTAACATCATGGCAAAAATGAAAACTCATAGAGCATCAGCAAAAAGATTTAAAAGAACTGGTTCAGGATTATTAAAGAGATTTAAGGCTTATAAGAGCCATAAGACTGGTAAAAAATCACCAAAGAGAGTGAGAAATCTAAGACAAGGTACTTTAGTAAGTAAAGGTGACCAAAGAAGAATAGATTCAATGATACCATAATAAGAAAAGATTATTAGAATTAGCTTTTCTTGAAACTTATTTATGAAAAGTTCTTGAAATAAAAGAGGAAAGATTAGAACTTTTCTATTCGTTATAAAACTATATTAGGAATACGGGAGGTACTAGAGATGGCAAGAGTAAAAAGAGCAGTAAATGCCAAGAAAAGACATAAAAAAGTATTAAAACAAGCCAAAGGTTATTACGGAGCGAAATCTAAGTTATTCAGAACTGCTAACCAAGCTGTTATGAAATCACTTAATTATGCATATATAGGACGTAAACAAAGAAAAAGAGATTTTAGAAAACTTTGGATTGCAAGAATTAATGCTGCAACAAGATTAAACGGAATGAGCTATAGTAGATTTATTAATGGTCTTAAAAAAGCAAATATTGAAGTAAATAGAAAGATGTTATCAGAAATGGCTATACATGATGCAGCAGGTTTCTCTAAATTAGTAGAGATTGCAAAGGCTGCAATTTAATAAGATTTGTAGATTAGAGTAAAAGTTCCATAAAGGGACTTTTATTTTTCTTTTATTTTATATATTATTGTGATTATGGGATAATATATGTATTATAGAAGGTGGGGGGATTTTTATGAGTTTTATAAAAGAAAGACTTAAAAGAGTAAAATTAAATCCTCCAAGAGTCTTAGCCTTAGGATTTGGTAGTCTAATACTTATTGGAGCTATATTGTTAAATTTGCCTATAGCCACACAAAATGGTGAAAGTATTGGTTTTATCAATGCTTTATTTACTTCTGCCTCGGCAGTATGTGTTACAGGGTTAGTAGTTGTAAATACTGGTGAGTTCTGGTCGTTGTTTGGGCAGATTATAATAATTTTACTTATACAAATGGGTGGATTAGGCTTTATGACTATGGCTACCATCGGGGCATTGATTATCGGAAAGAAAATTACATTAAAGGAAAGACTTATAATAAAGGAACAATTGAATCAGGAAACCATGTCGGGATTAGTTAAATTGACTAAATACGTTATACTCTCCACCTTTGTCATAGAAGGTATAGGAGCATTACTATTATCAACTAGGTTCATACCAATATATGGAAGGGTAAAGGGAATTTGGTTTTCAGTATTTCATGCCATATCTGCTTTTTGTAATGCAGGATTTGACCTTACTGGAGATAGTATAGCCCCATTTGTAGGAGATTTTATTATAAATATGACTATAGCATCTTTAATAATCTTAGGAGGACTTGGATTCTCTGTTTATATAGATGTTTCAAGAAACAAAAGTTTAAAAAAACTTAGCCTACATTCAAAATTGGTGTTATCAATTACAGGAATTTTAATATTAGTAGGGATGATAATGATTTTTTTGATAGAGTATAATAATCCTCTTACACTAAAACCCTTAAATGTTTTTGAAAAACTTCTTGCATCATTTTTTCAATCTGTAATTCCTAGGACGGCAGGATATTACTCTGTTAACTTAGCAGGACTTTATGATACAACTGTATTTCTCATGATAATATTGATGTTTATAGGAGGATCTCCTGGTTCAACAGGAGGTGGAATAAAGACTACAACTTTTGGTACTCTTATATTAACTACCATAGGAGTAATAAGGGGAGATAAGGATATTGTAGCATTTAGGAAAAGAATATCTTATGATGTTATAAATAGATCTTTAGCTATAGCTACTGTGGGAATGATTTTAATACTAGGTGTATCCTTTGTTTTAACAGTAACAGAACCAGCTAACTTTTTAGATGTATTATTTGAAACTACATCAGCTTTTGCAACTGTTGGATTAACGAGAGGACTTACACCAAATCTTACACATTTTGGTAAGATAATGATAATTTTAACTATGTATATAGGTAGAGTGGGACCATTAACTATGGCGTATGTATTTGCTAGAAAAAGCAGACATAGTAACTTTAGATATTCAGAAGGAAATATTATGGTAGGATAGAGGGGGGTTGTTTAGTATGAAATCATTTGTAGTTATTGGCTGTGGAAGATTTGGTGCAGCTGTTGCTCGAACTTTATATAGTTTAGGTAATGAAGTTTTAGCAATTGATATTTCTGAGGAAGTCATTAAAGAGTTATCTGATGAAGTAACCCATGCTGTCCAAGCAGATGTAATGGATGAAATGGTATTGATGGATTTAGGATTGCGAAATTTTGATGTGGCAGTTGTAGCGATTGGTTCCGATATTGAAGCATCTATAATGGCAACATTAGTTGTAAAGGAACTAGGTATTAAAAAAGTAATTGCAAAGGCACAATCAGAGCTTCATGGAAAAGTTCTTAATAAAATAGGAGCTGATAAGATAATATTCCCTGAAAGAGATATGGGTGTTAGAGTAGCTCATAATTTAGCATCTACAAATATATTAGATTTTATTGAATTATCACCAGATTATAGTATTTTAGAAATTGCTGCCTTAAAAGAGTGGGAAGAAAGATCTTTGGCCCAATTAAAGTTGCCCACTAAGTACGGAATTAATATAATGGCTATTAAAAGGGGAAATGGCATTAGTGTTTCACCAAATGGAGAAGTTACTATTGAACAAGGTGATGTTTTAGTCATTATAGGAAGTACAAAGGATATAAAAAGAGTAGAGCAAAAAGCTGGTGAATAATATGTTAGAAATCACTAGTACTAAAAATCCATTGATAAAGGAAATAAAATCTCTATATAGAAAAAAAGGAAGAATAAAAAACAACTCTTTTATTATTGAAGGTATAAAAGTAATTGAGGAAGCAATAGATAATGGATATTCTATTAAAAATATTATATATACAGATCAAATTTTTAAAATTAAGGATGGAGAAGATTTCTTTAATAAAATAAAAGATTTAGATAGGACAATATATGTACCTAATAATATTTTCAAAGAAATATCAGACACTGAAAATCCCCAAGGAATATTGGGAGTTGCTAGAATTGAAAATAATTATATTAAAGAAATTGAAGATAAAGAAAGACCTTTCTTATTATTCCTAGATGGAGTGCAAGATCCGGGAAATATGGGAACCATAATTAGAACAGCAGATGCTTTTAATGCAGATGGTATAATAATTACAAATGGGTGCGTGGATCCATATAATCCTAAGGTAGTTAGAGCTACAATGGGTTCTATTTTTAGAGTCCCGTTATACTATGTTTCTAATGGTATTGATGAATTGAAAAGTTTAAAGGGTATAAATATAAAGATATATTCAACATCTTTAAATGGTAGTATTCCTATATATAAAACTAATTTTAAGGAAGGATTTGTTTTAACCATAGGCAATGAGTCAAATGGTGTAAGTGAGGAAGTATTTAGTTTATCTGATAAACTAATAAATATACCTATGTTAGGAGGAGCAGAATCTTTAAATGCCGGTGTAGCAGCCTCCATTATAATGTATGAAGTAATGAAGCAGAGAACCTAATACTTCTTGAGTTTTAAAATTCTAGGTGCTATAATTGAGTAAATACTTTGAAATTTTGACCTTTGTTATTTTGAAAGGTCTTGTTTTTATACTATGGCAAAGGAGTAGAGATATGAAGGAAAATATGAGAGAAAAACTACTAGAAATTAAAGAAATTGCATTGAATAATATTAATGAAGTGACAGCTTTAGAAGAGATAGAACAATTAAGGGTAAAATTTTTAGGGAAGAAAGGCGAGTTGACTTCTGTATTAAGAGATATGGGAAAATTAATAGCAGAAGAAAGACCTATAGTAGGACAAATCGCCAATGAAGTAAGAGATGAATTAGAAGATGCTATTTCTTCAATGAAAGAAAGATTAACTGAAGAAATGAAAGCAGCTAAGATCAGTAAGGAAAAGATAGATATAACCATGTCTACAAATAAGGAAAAACTAGGTCATAGACATCCGCTTTTGGCTACAATTGAAGAATTAGAGGATCTATTTATATCCATGGGATTTTCAGTAGTTACTGGACCGGAGATAGAAACAGTTGAAAATAATTTTGATGCATTAAATTCTCCAGAGAATCATCCTTCCAGAGATTTATCAGACACATTCTACATAACTGATGATATACTTTTAAGGACTCATACTTCTCCAGTACAAATTAGGGCAATGAAGGAAATGGGTGCACCTCTTAGAATCGTATCTGCAGGTAGAACCTTTAGATTTGATGATGTAGACGATACTCATTCGCCAATGTTCCATCAACTTGAAGGTTTAGTTGTAGGGGAAAATATTACTATGGCTAATCTTATTCATACCTTAGATATATTTATAAAGGAATTGTTTGGCAGTGATATGAAAACTAGATATAGGCCACATTATTTTCCATTTACTGAACCATCTGCTGAAGTAGATGTATCTTGTCTAAAATGTAGAGGAAAAGGATGCCCAGATTGCAACTATACTGGATGGAGTATGGAACTTTTAGGATGTGGTATGGTTCATCCAAAGGTATTAGAGCATTGTGGAATTGATTCGGAAAAATATAGTGGATTTGCCTTTGGTATGGGAATAGACAGGATCACTATGGTTAAATATGGAATAGATAATATTAGATTATTATTTGAAAATGACAATAGATTTTTGGAACAATTCTAGATAGAAAAGGGAGTGGAAAGATGCTATTACCTGTAAAATGGTTAAAAGATTATATTGAAACGAAGGAAGAGACTAGGATCTTGGCAGATAAACTTACTCTGTCTGGCTCTCATGTGGAGTCAATTATATCCTTAAATAAAGGCATAGAAAATGTTGTTGTAGGAAAAATCATTAATATAGAAAAACATCCAGATGCAGATAAACTTTTAATATGTAAAGTAGATATAGGGAGTGAGACTTTACAAATTGTAACTGGTGCTGCTAATTTAAAATTAGATGATTATATACCTGTAGCTGTAATAGGATCTAAATTGCCAGGTAATATAACTATAGATAAAACTAATTTTAGAGGAGTGGACTCCTATGGAATGTTATGTTCTTTAAAGGAATTGGGATATAGTGACAATGTTATCCCAAAAGAAATGAAGGATGGAATCTTTGTATTAGATAAAGAATATACATTGGGAACTCCTATAGTGAGTATAATGGGGTTAGATAGTGAAGTTATAGAATTTGAAATAACTCCAAATAGACCGGATTGTTTAAGTATTATAGGAATGGCAAGAGAAACTGCGGCTACTTTTAATATAGACCTTAATGAGCCTGAAATCAGTATAAAAAATGAAGTTGAAGATATAAAGGATTATTTAGATTCTATTGAAGCACCATCAGATAATTGCAATAGATATTATGCCAGAGTAATAAAAGATGTAAAAATAGAACCATCACCACTTTGGATGCAAACAAGGCTTATGGAGGCAGGAGTAAGACCTATAAACAATATTGTAGATATAACAAATTTTGTAATGCTTGAATATGGAGAGCCATTACATGCTTTTGATTTGGAAAAGGTTGATGGTAGAAAAATAATTGTAAGACAAGCAGAAGATGGAGAAAAACTATTAACACTAGATGAAGTAGAAAGAAATCTTAAATCATCAGATTTAATTATAGCAGATGCTAAAAAACCTATTGGAATAGCTGGAGTTATGGGAGGATTTGATACAGAAATTACAAAGAATACTAAATATGTACTTTTAGAAGGTGCAAATTTTAATAGTAAAAATGTAAGACTGACATCAAAAAGATTTGGACTAAGAACAGAGGCTTCTACTAGATTTGAAAAGGGAATTGGCCTAAATTTAAGTCAAGTTGCTGTAGAGAGAGTATGTCAATTAATTGAGGAAATTAATGCTGGTGTTGTTATTAAAGGAAATATAGATATATATAAAAAGGTTAAAGAAGAAGATATAATAACTGTAAGACCAACTAGAGTAAATGAACTTTTAGGAATAGATATTTCTCTTGAAGATATGATTAAGTATTTAAATGGATTGGGATTTGAAGTTAAAAATGAAGAAGAATTAATTAAAGTGAAAATACCAACTTTTAGATTAGATATTGAAAGAGAAGTTGATTTAATCGAAGAAATTGGAAGGCTTTATGGTTTCCACAATATAGAGAGCAAGCCTTTAATAGGGGTATTAACTAGGGGAGAGAAACCAAAAGCAAGAAGAATAGAAGAAAGAACTAAAAAGATACTACAGGGATTAGGATTAAATGAAGTAATGACTTATTCATTTATTAGTCCTAAAGCATATGATAAAATAAATCTTCCAGAAAATAATAATTTAAGGAAATATATAAAACTTATGAATCCACTGGGCGAAGACTATAGTGTAATGAGAACCACTCTTATACCTAATATGTTAGAATTACTTAGCAGAAACTATAATCGTGGTGTGTCCCAGTGTGCCTTATATGAAATAGGAAACACATTTATAGCTAAGGAGTTTCCTATAGTAGAATTGCCGCAAGAAAAGAAAATTTTATCATTAGGAGTATATGGAGACAAAGATTTTTATTATCTAAAAGAGGTTGTAGATAAGACATTATATAGACTTGGAATTAAGGATGTAGAATATATTAGAGAAGAGAATAACTCAACTTTCCACCCAGGTAGAACAGCTAAGCTTATATTAAATGGTGAAGAACTAGGAATATTAGGTGAAATCCATGTTGATGTAGCTGAAAATTATGATATAAAAGACAGGATATATGTTGCACAATTAGATTTTGATAAAATAGTGGAATTGACAAATTTGGAAATCAAATATAAGCCATTGCCAAAGTATCCTTCAATGCTTAGGGATTTAGCTTTAGTAGTTAAAGAAGAAGTGTTAGTGGGAGAAATCCAAAAGATAATATCTAGACATGGTGAAGGATTGATAGAAAAAATAGAGTTGTTTGATATATATACAGGAAATCAAATTCCAGAAGGCATGAAGAGTGTAGCATATTCTATTACTTATAGATCCTATGAAAGAACCCTTCGAGATGATGAAGTAAATAATATTCAGAAATCTATTATCAAAGATTTAGAAGATACCTTTGATGCAAAACTCAGATCATAAAAAGAGTAGATTCATCTACTCTTTTTTCTAAAAAAAGAAGGAGATTTAAGAGTTGCGTCGAATATATTAATATAAACTATAAAGGAGTGGTATAGTTATGACGGAAAAAAACAAAATAAATATATTAATAGATGGTCGTAACTTTACAGTTGTGGGATCAGATAATGAAGATTATGTTAGATTTCTAGCTAGCTATGTTGATAAAAAAATTAAGGAATTATCAAGTAAAAATGATAGACTGTGTCAGACAAGTTCAGCTACATTAGCAGCTTTAAATATTGCAGATGAGCTTTATAATACTAAATCAAAATTAGAAAAATTACAAAACCAAGCTAAGGACCCTATGGAGAAATACGGGAATCTAATATCTGAGCTTGATAAAGCAAAGGCTACTATACAGAGTTTGGAACTACAATGTTCTGAGTATAAAGATGATTTACTTAAAACCAAGATTGAAAATGAAAATATAATGAAGGAAATGAAAAAGAATAGTCAAGCTTTGGAGTTAAAGGAGAAAGAGCTTGTAGAAAGTCAAAAGATGATTAAATCTTTACAGGACAAGATATTTGACAATCAAATTGAGTTAATAGAAACTAAAAAAGAATTGGGAGAAGTAATAAGAAAATTAGACAGGGAAAAAAATATATTTGTCAAGGAGGAAGTTTAATACTTGTGAATAATAATATTGAATTACTGGCTCCAGTAGGTAGTATGGAATCACTTTATGCTGCTGTACAAAATGGGGCAAATGCAGTTTACTTAGGTGGAAAGCTTTTTAATGCAAGACAATATGCATCTAATTTTGATTCTGAGGAATTAAGAGATGCTATTACTTATGCTCATTTAAGAGGAGTTAAAGTATATGTAACCGTTAATATTTTAGTAGACAATTCTGAGATGGAAGATGTAATAGATTATATAAAATTTCTTTATGAAATAGATGTAGATGCTATTATTGTACAGGATTTAGGTTTAGCTAATCTTATAAGAGAATTTTTTCCTGATTTTCATGTTCATGGAAGTACACAAATGACAATAAATAATTTACCAGGAGCAGAATTTGTCTATAATATGGGATTTACTAGAATTGTACTTGCTCGAGAAACACCTATTGATGAAATAAGATATATTCATAAAAATACCCCCATTGAGTTAGAAGCATTTATTCATGGGGCTCTTTGTGTTTGCTATTCGGGACAATGCCTAATGAGCAGTCTTATTGGAGGTAGAAGCGGGAATAGGGGTAAATGCGCACAGCCTTGTAGGATGCCTTCTTCTTTAGTAGATAAAGAAGGAAATACAATTAGTGGCTGGGAGAAAAAACATTTACTTAGTCCCAGAGACTTAAATACAATTAATGAAATTGAAGAAGTAATTGATAGTGGAATTATATCCTTAAAGATAGAAGGAAGAATGAAAAGACCAGAATATGTGGCCACTGTAGTGAAGAACTATAGGAAGGCATTAGATGAAGGTAGTAAAAATCTAAATCCAGAGGATAAAAAAGATGTGGAACAAATATTTAATAGAGGATTCACCAAAGGTTTAATATTTGGAGATTTTGGCAGAGATTTTATCACCATAGAAAGACCTGATAATAGAGGAGTTCTAGTAGGAAAAGTAGCAAGAGCAGATAAATATAATGTTTTTATATCACTTGAAGAAGATGTAAATGAAGGTGACGGACTAGAGTTTGTTACTGGAAGAGGTGAGTATAAAGGTATAAAAGCTCCATTCCATGGTAAAAAGGGGACAACTATGAAACTGGAAAAGCCAGGATATATATTGAATGATTCTTTAGTATATAAGACTTCTAGTGTTAATCTATTAAATAGTGCTAAAGCAAGTTATCAAGAAGAAAATATAAAGAAACCTATAGATATGGAAATAAATATAAACATAGGAAAAGGTCCACAGCTAATGGTTATGTTTAAAGGTAATATGGTTATAGCAGTATCTGATGTACAAGTAGAAAAATCTGAAAAAGTTTCTTTGACAAAGGAAAAGGTAGTGGAGCAGTTATCTAAACTTGGTGATACTACTTATACTTTAAACAATGTAAATATAAATTTAGATGATAATTCTTATTTACCAGTATCAGTACTAAATCATCTTAGGCGAGAAGCAATACAGAAAATAGATATGGAAGTAAAGAATATAAACAAAAGAAAGCCTATAGATGAAAAAATATATAATGAGAAAAAGCAGAGATTTTTTGGACATAAGAATATTAAAAAAGAAATAAACAATAAGCTAAGTATAAGAGTCAACACTATAGAACAATTTAATAAATTGGACTTAGAGAAACTTGATAGAGTTTATGTAGGATTTTATAATGGTTTAGAAGAGGTAATTTCTAAAGTCAAAAAACATAATAAAGAGATATATATTTGGACTGACAAGATTTTATATCAAAAAGACTTGGAAACTTTAGGAGAGATTATAGAGCCTATAAAGGAAAATTTAGATGGTATTTCTGTATCTAACTTAGGCAGTTTAAAATATATGAAAGATAGATTTAATGTAAAGATTCATGGAGATATAGGCTTAAATGTATTTAATAGTTTTACCTTAGATTATCTAGATAATACAGGTTTAGAAAGTATCACATTATCACCTGAATTAAACTTAAATCAAATTAAAAAAATTGAAGAATCATCTCATGCCTTTACAGAGGCCATTGTATACGGATATCTACCTCTTATGGTGACTAAGCATTGTCCTATGTCTTTAGTAAAGGGATGTAAAGATGATAAGAATTGTAGCAGTTGCAATTTTTCCAAAGGATATGGCATAAAGGATAGAATGAATGCTGTTTTCTATATGGATAGAAGAAGAGGATTTTCAAATATTTACAATTCAGTACCATTAATGGTAATAGATAGCTTAAATCAAATAAGAAATAGTGGAATTTCAATGATGAGATTAGATTTTACAATTGAGACAAAGGGAATTAGAGAAATTCAAAGAATTCACTATGACTATATCAATAATAAAATAGACGAAATGGAAGTAAAAGAATTTTTAAATAAATTTAAAGAAGATAAAAACATAACAAATGGTCATTATTTCAGAGGTATTATGTAGTAATAGAATAATAGGTTATAGTTTAAAAACATAAACAATTAGAAAGAATACATTAGTGGAGAATGGAAATTTGATAATCACCATTCTCTTTTTTATTATGAATAACTAACAAGTTATTACTTTGGTATATTGAGATAGTTATTTGAATGATTAAATATGAAAATTCTTAATTTAGTTAATTAATCATATTATAATTATATAACTAAAAATATATTATATATTATACAATAAAATTTTACATAAATAGTATCCTTTTTTATTATATATAAATATGTTATAATTGCATTACTATAAGGTAATTTATGAGAAGGAATGATTATTGAAATGAATTTAAAGACCTTAAAAACATTAGAATACGATAAAATAATAGACTTACTTCTCGAAAAAGCTGAATCTAGCTTAGGAAAAGAGAAAGTAAAAGATATAAAACCACTGACAAATATAGAAGATATAGAGTATCTCCAAAGGGAAACAGAGGAATCGACTACATTATTAATCAAAAGAGGAGCACCGCCTTTATATGGAATACACAGTATTACACCAGAAGTTAAAAGAGCAGAAATAGGAGGAGTTCTTAGTCCTTCTGGACTCCTTAAAATATCAGATTCTTTAAGAGTATCCAGGGGATTAAAAAACTATATAAAAGAAACAAAAGAAGATAAAGTATCGGATTATCCTATAATTGAAGGTTTAGTTGAAGGACTTAGGGCTTTTAAATCTATTGAAGATGAAATAAATAATGCCATAATATCAGAAAATGAAATCTCAGATAATGCCAGTTCTACGCTTAGAAGTATTAGAAGACAGATAATAAGCAAAAATGAAAGTGTGAAGGATAAGTTAAATTCCATAATAAATTCCCAAAACAATAAAAAATATCTTCAAGATAGTATTGTAACTATTAGAGAAGGAAGATATGTAATACCGGTTAAATCAGAGAATAGAGGAAATGTGCCTGGATTAGTCCATGATATGAGTGGAAGTGGGGCAACATTGTTTATAGAGCCTATGGCAGTAGTACAGTTAAATAATGAGTTAAGAGAGTTAGAATTAAAAGAAAGAGAAGAGATAGAAAGAATTTTGAGGGAACTTTCCAATTTAGTTGCAGAGGAAGCCGAGGGTATTGCCAATAATCAAAATATACTTCAAGAATTGGACTTTATTTTTGCTAAAGGGAAACTCGCTCTTAGTATGAAGGGAACAAGACCTATATTAAATGGGAGAGGTTATATCAATATTAAAAAAGGCCGTCATCCATTGCTCAAGGTAGATAAAATAGTACCAATAGATGTATATTTAGGTAAGGATTTTAATTCTTTAATAATAACAGGACCAAATACTGGTGGTAAAACTGTTACATTAAAGACTGTAGGATTACTTACTTTAATGGCTCAATCAGGACTTCATATACCAGCAGATTTCAATTCTGAAATAGCTGTATTTAATCAAGTTTTTTCAGACATAGGTGATGAGCAAAGTATAGAACAGTCTCTTTCTACTTTCTCATCTCATATGGTAAATATAGTAGATATATTATCTAATGTGGAATATAATAGTTTAATTTTATTTGATGAGCTTGGGGCGGGAACAGACCCAACAGAGGGAGCAGCACTTGCTATGTCAATCCTTGACCATTTATTAAAGTTAAACGTTAGAACTATTGCTACAACCCATTACAGTCAATTGAAACTATATGCATTGACTACAGAAGGAGTAAAGAATGCCTCAGTAGAGTTTGATGTAGAGACATTAAGTCCTACATATAGGCTATTAATTGGAGTTCCTGGAAAATCCAATGCATTTGAAATATCTAAAAGACTTGGATTAGAAGATTATATCATTGGCTATGCAAGAAATCTTATTTCTAAGGAAAATGTAGAGTTTGAAGATGTATTACAGGCTATGGAAAAAGATAGATTAGCTACAGAGGCAAATAGGCAAGAAGCAGAAAGATATAGATTAGAAGTAGAAAAGTTAAAAGAAGATTTAGAAACAGAAAAAGACAAAACCAAGGAAATGCGAGATAAAATAATAAATAAAGCTAAGGAAGATGCAAGAAATATATTAAGGTTAGCTAAGGAAGATGCAGATTCTCTAGTAGGAGAAATAAGAGAAATTTCTAGTGAAATAGAGAAGGATAGAAATAAAAAACTTCAAGAGGCACAAGATAGATTAAAAGATAAATTAAATAAGGCAGAGGGAGAAGTATCTCGAAGTATATTAAATGTAAAGTCTAATAAACCTCCAAAGAATCTAAAGGTTGGAGAAACTGTAGAAGTACTTACATTTAATCAAAAGGGAACTGTATTAGAAGAACCTGATGACAACGGTAATGTAAAGATTCAAGTAGGTATAATGAAAATAACTTCTCATATATCTACACTAAAACGAACTACCTCAGATGAAGAGGAGAAAATTCATGTTAGTACTAAGAAAATCATGGGTTCTAAGTCTAAGGATATAAAGAGTGAGATTGATTTAAGAGGAAAAAATTTAGACGAGGCATTTTTAGAATTAGACAAATATTTAGATGATGCATATATTGCAGGACTAAAGCAAATTAATATAATTCATGGTAAAGGTACTGGAGTGCTCAGAGATGGCATAAAAGGATATTTAAGAAGTCATAGGCATGTGAAATCATCGAGATTAGGTGTTTATGGAGAAGGCGGAGATGGTGTTACAGTAGTAGAAATTAAATAAATGATGTATTTAAGATTATAGAAAAGATACTTGTTTATAGTAAAACAAGTATCTTTTCTATAATAAAAATTGAAGGGTGTAAATATTTATCTTATGATATTAATAATATTAGGTGGTGATTTGATGAGAATAGGGAAATTTGCTGAGAATAGCAATCTTACTATTGATACTGTTAGACATTATATGGATTTGGGATTGATTATACCTGAGATGCATGGTGGTCAATACGATTTTGACAATAGATGTGAAATAGACTTACAAGATATTTTAGATTTAAAGAATATGGGATTCACATTAAATGAAATTAAATCTATATTTATGTTTAGAAGATTAGGAAATCTTACTCCATATGAACAAAATCAGTATTACAAAACATTTTTTGAAAGTAAATATGAGATTATAGGAAAAGAAATAGAAAATCTCAAAGAAATGAGAAATAATCTCAGGAAAAAAATAGATAAATTACAGAGCTATAATAAAGAAATAAAAAATAAAATAGGTATAAATCTTAAAAATTTAAGTATATTTAAATGTCCAAGATGTAACAGGGATTTGATGATTTCCAAAGGGGATATAGATAATAACCAAATAATTAATGGAGAGTTAATATGTAATTGTGGAGTAGAATATAAAATTGATGATGGAATATTAATAAGTAACAGTAAACATATAGAACATAGGTTGATTTTTGATAATAATTATATAGGAGAATATATAAGTTCAACGGATATACAATATTTAGATAATGTATACAAAGGTTTAGAATTAATACATAAAAAAATAGATTATAATAATTTTAAAAATAAAACAATATTGGAATTAGGTTCTGGAATGGGTTTCTTTTTAAGGCATATCTATGATGAATTACCAGAGGGTTCCACTTATATAGCTGTTGATAATGATTTAGGAAGACATAAATTTTTGAAGGGAATACTAGATTTTATAAATTGTAATAAGAATATAATATTTATATGTTCTGATTTTACTGAAGTTCCCATAGAAAATAAATCTATTGATGTTCTCGTAGATTTTTCAGGAAGTAGTAATTATGGGTTTGAAAATGAACAGTTTTTGTTAAATAAAATTGATAATTATATTAAAGAATCTGCTTGGCTAATAGGGACATATATAATGTTTAAAAACTTCAATGCAAATAGTAGAATAGATAGTAAATATAGAAAGAACTTTAATATAAACTATGTAAAGAAAGAAATAGAAAAATTAAATTATAAAATTATTTATGATAATATATCACAGCCTATTAATAAGGGTGGAAAATATGAAGATTATTTTGTAAAAGGAGAAGAGGTATATTCTTATTTATATTATGGAAAAAGATAGGGTTAACCCTATCTTTAGTTATTTGTGCAAACAAAAAGACTTAGAAATTATATTGACATCGGCTAAGGACTACTATTTAGAATGTAGTTAAGATAGGAGGAATCAATATGAAAGATAAAAGACAGAGATTAAATTTTATATTATTTTCATTGGGAAAATTCGTATCTATTTTTGGTGCATCTATTTATTCATTTGCCACAGGACTTCATGTATTAAAGATTACAGGATCAGGGATGAACTTTGCTTTGAGCATTATAGTTAGTATAATACCAATAGTAATTATAAATCCTTTTGCAGGGGTTATAGCTGATAAATTTGATAAAAAGAAGATAGTCGTTGCTATGGATATAGTAAATGGAATATTTCTTATATTATTATATATAGTTAGCGGCATATATGGTCTAGGAGTACAAATGATATATATAAGTACATTTATTACTTCGATCTTCACCACTATATTTGGTATATCTATGGAATCAGCTATTCCTAATATTGTATCAGAAAATATGTTGATGAATATTAATTCTGCTAGTAAGATTATAGATTCAATGTCATCCATACTAGGACCGATGGTTGGAGGAATAATATTTGCTTTCATAGATATTAGATATTTTATTTTATTCAATGGAATATCCTATATATTTTCAGGAATATCTGAAATGTTTATAGATTTTAAATATAATTATAATGGGAATAATAAGCAAGAAAATAGCATTAGTTTTGCAGAAGATATGAAAAACGGATTGAAATATATTATAGAGAGAAAAGATATAATAGGGATTTTAAGTGTGTTTATTAGTTTGAATTTTTTTATGGGCTTATCAATCACAATACCTTTACCATATATAATTAATAATGTATTGGTGTTAGATTCTAAGAGTTTAGGAATAATTCAGAGTGCATTTCCAGTGGGAATGATAATTGGTGCATTGCTGATTAAAAGAATTATGCAAAAAACTCCTTATAAAAAAATTTTAACATTTGCCAGCTTAGGATTAGGTATATGTATAAATTTATTAGGAGTTCCAATATTGTTTAAAAATTTATTATTTACTAATACTATATATACTTTATATTATTGTGGAATAATGATAATCTTTGGAGTTACTATTTCCTTTATAGATATACCAATTATGTATATATTACAAAGATTAATACCTGATGAATATAGGGGTCGTGTTTTAAGTATAGTTATGAGTGCTGCTAAAATTATATTACCATTAGGATTAATGTTATCTGGATTTTTATTAAATAGAATACCAGCTTATTTTATAACAACAATAGGAGGCACACTTTTATTTTTAAGCAATATACTAATTTTAAATAAGAAAAAGGTAGTATTTTTGGAGATAAGTGGAGAAAACTAATATTAAAACCATATATTAATAATGGGTGGAAATAATAATCCTTGTATTTATATAGATAATATTGTATATTATAAAGTAATAATTATATATAATTCGTAGATTAAGAGAGTAGAATATTTAACCATGTTAAAGCGAGCTGGGACGGTGGGAGCCAGTATATAGGAAATATTTGAAGAGAACTTAGGAGAATATATCTGAACTTAGTAGGATATTACGCTAGTAGCGTTAAAATTTCGAGTGGGCATTTGCCAACAAGAGTGGTATCACGGGATAGCTCTCGTCTCTTATATTAGAGATGAGAGCTTTTTTATGACCTAACACAGCGAACGACAGTGAGCTGATGTAGGTCAAACGCAATGAGCACCAAATTTGCACGACCGTTAGGGAGTGAACAAATTTGAGTTGCGAAACTGCGGGAAATGACCTAACACAGCGAACGACAGGTCCTAACGGACACCACTGAATTATACCCTACGGAGTAGATAGAGGTTGTGAGTTGATGTAGGTCAAACGCAACGAGAACCAAATCTATACGAGCAAAGCGAGTAAATAGATTGAGTTTCGAGACTGCGAGAATTATTTAAGGAGGATGAAACAATGTTTAACTTTAGAGAAGAAGTTATTAAGTTGATTAAATCGGAGGTAGACTCATTTACAGAAGAAGAAATATCTTCTTTAATAGAAGTACCGCCATCATATGATATGGGTGATTATGCTTTTCCGGTATTTAGATTAGCTAAAACTTTTAGAAAGGCACCACCTGTAATAGCAGAAGAATTAGTGAGCAAGTTTGGACAAAATGATTATTTTGAAAAAATAGAGAATAAAGGTCCATATATAAATTTCTTTATAAATAAAAATAAACTTACAGAAGTTACTTTAAATGAAGTAAAAGAAAAAGGACCTAAATATGGTTCTTCTGATATGGGGAATGGGAAAACAGTTATAGTAGAGTTCTCATCACCTAATATTGCAAAACCTTTTCATATTGGACATATTAGAACAACAGTTATAGGAAATGCTTTATATAAAATATATACTTTCTTAGGATTTGATACAGTTGCTATCAATCACTTAGGTGACTATGGAACACAATTTGGTATGCTTATTTCTGCATATAAGAAATGGGGAGATAAAGAAGTAATAGAAGCTGACCCTATAAATGAATTATTAAAATTATATGTTAGGTTTAATGCCGAGGCAGAAGAACATGAAGAGTTAAGAGATGAAGCTAGATATTGGTTTAAAGAATTAGAAAATGGAAATGAAGAAGCTTATAAATTATGGGAATGGATTAGGGAAATATCCTTAAAGGAATTTAATAAAGTATATGATATGCTAAATATTAAGTTTGATTCCTATGCAGGAGAATCATTCTATTCCGATAAAATGCCAGCAGTAATTGAAGAATTAAAGGAAAAAGGGCTGATGAAAGAATCAGAAGGAGCATATTTAGTAGATTTAGAGGAATATGGAATGCCTCCTGCGCTTATTATGAAGAGTGATGGCTCAACCTTATATACTACAAGAGATATTGCAGCAGCTTTTTATAGAAAGGAAACTTATGATTTCTATAAAAATATCTATGTAGTGGCTTCACAGCAAAACCTACACTTTAAAGCTTGGTTTAAAGTAATAGAGCTTATGGGATATGATTGGGCAAAGGATTGTGTTCATATACCATTTGGTATGGTTAGTCTAGAAGATGGTACTTTATCTACTAGAAAAGGCAGAGTTGTATTTTTAGAAGACGTATTAAATACTGCAGTTAGGAATACTTTAAATATAATAAATGAAAGAAATCCAAAACTAGAAAACAAAGAAGAAGTAGCAAAACAAGTTGGAATAGGGGCTGTAATATTCCAAGAATTATTTAATCAAAGAATTAAAGATTATGTTTTCTCTTGGGATAGAACATTGAGCTTTGAAGGTGAAACAGGTCCTTATGTTCAATATACTCATGCAAGAATAAATTCCTTACTTGAAAGAGGAGAGTTTAATATAGAAGATAAGGCAGACTATAGTATTCTCAATAAGGAAGAGGAAATAAATATAGTAAGACTTATATACGATTTCCCTAAAGTAGTAGTAGATGCTATGGAAAAGAATGAACCGTATTTCATCACTAGACATATAGTTGAAATAGCAAAAGCATATAATAAATTCTATAATTCTTGCCCTATAATAGTAGATGATATAGAAGTTAAAAAAGCAAGGCTAATGTTATCATTTACAGTTGGAACTGTATTAAAAACAGGATTAGGCTTATTGGGCATGGAAGCACCAGAAAGAATGTAGATATCCATGGGTGAAATAGGTATTGAAAGATTAATATTAGATTTATTTGAAGAGGATTTTAATAGAAATAAAAGCTATAGCTATATATCTCAATTAGCCATAATAAATATAAAGTCTTTAATTCCAATGCTAAACGAAGAAGCAGTGAGAGTTGATTATATTAGGTTTTTAGAGGAATTTAAATTATGGTTATGCTATAAAGTTGGAGATAACTCTTCCTTGCTAAATTCGCAAGGAAGGGTAAACTCAAGTATATATTGGGAAGAAAAAGATGATTCTATAATAGGCAGAATAATACCTTTAATTTTGGCAAATCAAAGATATGAGGTAATAGAGGAAGAAGTAATAAAAAATATATTATTTACAACTGGGAATTTGAAATCTTTATTTGAAACAGTATCTATAGCTTATTTATTATATGAAATAGTTTCAAATTCATTTAAAGGGAATATAATAGAAAGGTTAAAAGAAAATATTATTGGATTCTCTCAGGTTAATTATATCAACAAATATAGAAAATATTATAGAGTAGAAGTTGAAAAATATGATGGTAATTTTAAAGTTGACTTTGAAAGGGAAAAAATTCACCTATTAAATGCTTTAAATGATGCACAAGATGGTAGATATCCAAATTTAGAGGATATTATAAAAGTTTTAGATAAAGAAGAACCAGAGACCTTTATAGGAAAAATATTATATAATTTTTTATATGATACAAATAAGGAATACAATATTCCTAAATTCTGTACTAATCTTGGCAAATATATTGTAGAATTAAGAAAATCTAGAATAGATCCTGATAAGTTAAAGATAAAAGAATATATTTTACCAGATGTTTTTAGTTTCAATGAGGGAGAAGTATTCTTTCATTCCTTACTTAGAGAAGCTAAAGTAATAAAAAAAGAAGTAAAGGATAACACCTTAACTTCTTTAATTCAAACTAAAACTGGTATGTATTTATTTAGAAGACCCTAAGGGGTCTATTTTTTTAGATATTCTAAAAAATCTTTTTCGTCAACTTCTGCCAAAGAACTTAATTCTTCGAGAATACTATCCTTTAGACTTAGAAAATCATTTATTTTGGTGTTACTGCCTGTATATTCTAGGGCTTCGATAATTAAGAGCATATCATCTTTAGACATTTCTTGAATAGAAATCTTATCAAACTCTCTCATGGATTATCTCCTTTCTTGTCATATTATACAATATATTCTATAAGAAATTTGTCATAAATTCAATTACTATTCTTATCTTTTAGTAAATTCTCTGTATAAGACTAAAAACTAATGATATAATGTATTTAATATATTTGCAAGGAAGGTAGAATAATGAAAATAATATTAAGTACATTGAATTCCAAATTCATTCATTCTTGTTTAGCTGTTAGGTATCTGCAGGGATGCGTTAAGGATTTAATTGATGTTGATATAAAGGAATATACAATAAATCAAAATATAGATTTTATAGCTTCAGATTTATATAAATTGGAGCCTGATATTATTGGATTCTCAACTTATATTTGGAATTTAAAAGAAACATTGAATATATGTAAAATTTTAAAAATGGTTAATCCAAAATTAAAGATAATTTTAGGAGGACCAGAGGTTTCTTTCGATGGAGAAAAGGTTTTAGCTGAAAATAAATTTATTGATTTTATTATTTATGGAGAGGGAGAAGAAACTTTTAGAGAGTTTATAAAGAGCATAATAGATAATGAAGATTATACTAATATACAAGGATTAATTTATTCCCAAGGAAATATAGTAATTAAAAATCCACCTAGACCATTGATTGAGGACTTAAATATTATTCCATCTCCTTATAAAAATGTAGGAGATGAGTTTAAAAATAAAATAGTGTATTTTGAATCCTCAAGGGGATGCCCATTTGGATGTAAGTTTTGTCTATCATCAACGATTAAAGGAGTAAGATATTTTGGTATAGATAGAGTCAAAGAAGAATTAGGAAACTTAATTGATGGACAAGTAAGGCAGGTAAAATTTGTAGATAGAACCTTTAATGCTAATAAAAAATATGCTATGGAAATCATGAATTTTATTATAGATAAGAATCCAAAGGATATAAATTTTCACTTTGAAGTTACAGCTCATCTGCTGGATAAAGAGATGTTAGATTTTCTATCTGGAGTTAAAGAAGGACTATTTCAATTTGAAATAGGGGTGCAATCAACGAATTTAGACACAATAGAAGCAATTGGAAGGACTACTGATTTTGAAAAATTAAGGGATATCACTAAAAAAATAAAATCATATGAAAATATTCACCAACATTTAGATCTAATTGCAGGACTTCCATATGAAGGTTATGATTCTTTTAAAAAATCCTTCAATGATGTATATGAAATAAAACCTGAAAAAATACAACTAGGATTTTTAAAATTACTTAAGGGTTCAGAACTGAGAATAGATGAGGTTAAATATGGATTTAAATATTTAGATATGCCGCCTTATGAAGTATTAGAAAATGACTTTATAAAATATAGTGAGATAATAAAATTAAAGACAATAGAGGATTTAGTAGAAAGGTATTATAATGAAGGATATTTTGAACATTCATTAGAATATATAATTAACAACTATTATACTAATCCATTTGATTTTTATGAAGAATTTTCATATTATTGGGAGTTGAAAGACTATCATAGGGTATCTAATAGTAGAAATAAATTATATGAGATATTTATGGAATTTTATAAATATAAGGAGTTCGGAGATGGTTTGATTTTTAATGAACTATTGAAATTCGATTTTATAAAGAATAATAAAGGTTCTAAAGCTCCAAAGGGTATTTTAAACTTTGAAGGAAATATTCAACAACGAGATATTCACGAAATATTAAAGGATGAGAAGGTAATTGAAAATTATCTAGGTGAATATAAAGGATTACCAACGAAAAGAATAATTCAAGATATTGTTATTGAAAGTTTTGGAATTGATGTTTTTAAAGTTATAGAAAATGGTTATAGTCTAATAGATAATAAATATAAAATAGACATATTATTTGTATATCAAAACGGAGTTATAAATAGGTGTAATGCCTATAATATAAGCCATATAACAAAGGAGTTGGTTTAATTTGGATATAATAAAGGATTTTTTGATGATAAACAAGGAAACTTTGAAAAAAACATTAAGGAGTCTAAAGGATAATTGGGCTATAATTTTTACAGGTATAGTATATATAGTTTTAAACACTCTTATATTTACTGTAGTTCTCAAATTGTTTACAGGTATATTATCTATTTTTGCAGGGATTATTTTGGCCATAGTTAGTGCTAGTTTGATTTCAAACTATTTGTATTTGTTATATAATATAATCAATTATAATAGGATGACATTTCAAGACTTTAAAGATGGGTTTAAATACTTTCTTAGAAAGGTTTATACCATATTCTTTTTTGCTTGGATAGGTGGCTATTTATTATCTGCTATTCGTGGGATGTTAGGCCTAGATGCTTATCTTTTAAATATGATAATAACAGTATCTGTATTTTTTATCCTTAATGCCTTGCCTGAAACCTTATATTTAAAAGTTTTAGAACCTATGGATAGTATTATGTATTCTATTGATTTTATTAAAGAAAATTGGCTAAATTGGTTATTGCCAAATATAATATTTTATGGGGTTATTTATTATCTTACAGGCAGTATTGTCACAAATTTATTTGCAACTCATATATCCTTAAGTTTCGGATTAGATATATCTAGTATTATAAAATACTTGTTAGGACAAGGATTGTTTTCGTTTATAATGATTTATAGAGGATATTTGTTTAAACTGTTAAGTACTAGCACTAGAAGAAAAAGAATGTTTATGAATAAGTTTTAAGAATAGAAGGTGAATTATGGACTTTATCAATGAGTATTTTAAGAAGAAAACCAGTAAAGTAACATTTATTGAATTGAAAGAAGGAGCAAGGACTAATATTAAGGGGTATCCAACAGATAAGGAAATTCCTCTTCCTATATTAACAGATGTTTTAGTTAATGAGATTGTAGATGGCAATATGGAAGAAGAAATGAAATTATCAAATGTAATAGATGGAATTATTTATTTAATGGGCATAGACCCTTTGTTTGTTCATATGGATGATTATAAGAATATATTAATGTCCTATAATAAAAAAGCCGATGACTATGTTTTTTATAAAGGAATTAGGAGTATGGATAAGAATGACTATGATAATGGAGCCATTTATTTTAGAGCATTAAAATATATTAATCCTAAAAATGTTAATGGTATATTTAACTATGCTATTGCCTTAGAAGAAATAGCGAAGGAATATTTTAAGAAAGAACAAAATGAAAAGGGAATGGAGTTTTTCGATAGATCTACAGAGGAACTAGAAACTATTTTAGATATAGATGATAAATATCCATTGGCATATTATAAATTAGGATATCATTATAAGTTTTCTGAGCAGTATTTAAAAGCAAAGATTACTTGGACAAAGCATTTAACATTAGATAGAGATCAGACAAGACTTCAAGAGATAAGAGGGGAGATAGAGCTTATTGAAAATGATGTAGCTTTGGAAACAGGATTAACATATTTATCACGTGAATATTTTGATAAAGCACTTGATGTATTTCTAAAGTTGTTATCTAAGCTTGATAGTTGGTGGGAGCTTAAGTATTTAATAGGTGCATGTTATAAGGGACTTTCAGATTTTGAAAATGCAATTAATTATTTTGAGGAAGCATTAGAACTTTATAAATCAGATTCTGATCTTTACAATGAATTAGGAATATGTTTGTTTACTATAGGGGATATGAGTAGTGCAATAAATGTATTTACAGAAGGCATCGAAAACATACCAGATGACTATAAGATTGTATTTAATAGAGGGTTATGTTATTTACAAATAGGACAATTAGAAGATGCCTATAATGATATGCAAAATGCAGTAATATTAAACCCTAATGATATAAATATGAATGCACATAAAGAAGCTTTAGAAAAGCTTATGGGTAAATAATATTAATATGGAGGGATAATGATGAAAATTAAAAGGCTAGAAGAATTATTAAAATTAAAACACCAAGAACCTATGAAACTTGCAGTAGTAGCTTGTCATGATGAAGAAGTTCTAGAAGCTGTTTTTGAAAGTAAAAATCTTGGAATAGCTGAACCGATATTAATTGGTAATAAAGAAAGAACGATTGAAATTGCTAAAGGAAAAGGATTTGATATAGATAACTATACAATAATAGATGAAAAAGATTTAACTATGGCAGCAGAAATAGGGGTTAAAATGGTATCAAGTGGGAAAGCTAATTTTATAATGAAAGGTTTAGTCGATACTTCCATATTATTAAAGGCAGTTTTAAATAAAGAATGGGGACTTAGGACAGATTCCTTGCTCTCTCATGTAATGTTATATGATATACCTAGTTATTCAAAGCTAATTTATTTAACTGATGGTGGAATGAATTTACAACCAACATTAGAAGATAAAGTAAAGATTATAGAAAATGCAGTAACAGTAGCAAAAGCATTGGGAAAAGATAAAGTTAAAGTAGCTTGCTTAGCTGCTAAAGAAAAGTTAGACCCTAAGATGATAGCAACAGTAGATGCTAATGAGTTAAAGAATAGATACAAAGAAGGTAGATTTTCAGATGGAACAGTAGTGGATGGACCTATGGCATTAGATTTAGCAGTATCTTCATCTTCCGCAGAGATAAAGGGATATAAATCTGAAGTGGCAGGTGATGCGGATATTTTATTAGTCCCAAATATTGAAATGGGAAATGGAATAGGAAAGAGTATTACTTATTTCGCAGGCGGAAAATCTGCAGGTGTAGTAATGGGTGCTAAGGCTCCTATAGTATTAGTATCTCGTGCAGATGATCATGAAGCAAAACTATATTCAATTGCATTAGGTAGTTTAGTAGCTGCTTATAATAAATAGATAATAGAGATTTATGTATTATAATTGAGATACCTAGATTAGTGATTACAAAGCATATAGCATTGCAAGAATGTACTTTAAACATCCAATTATTTACTTCTTTAGGAAAAGTTGAATATTTTTTTGAAAAAGGTGTTGACTTTATTATTAAAACCGTGTATCATAATAAAGGTCGGTTGTGACACTGAATTAAACAAGTCAAGTAAAGACTTGAAAAAAGTTCAAAAAAACAGTTGACAACTCTTGAAAAAGAGAGTATGATAGTAAAAGTCGGCTGCGACATTAAACTTCACAAATCAACA